>NZ_CP126271.1:3056264-3712529 GCF_003234655.2 Curtobacterium sp. MCLR17_007
GAGATCCGGGTGCGCGCCGAGTCGGTGTGCGTGCACGGGGACTCCCCCTCGGCGGTCGCGATGGCGCGGGCGATCCGGACGCTGCTGACCACGCAGGGCGTCGGCATCGCGCCGTTCGCGCCAGTCGCGCCCGCTGTGCCGGTCGTGCCGGTCGTGCCGGTCGTGCCGTGACGCTCGACCTGCGTCCGGCGGGCGGCGCCGCACTGCTGGCCACGTTCGACTCGCTCGCGGCGGTCGTCGCCTTCCGGTCCGCGCTCCCCACGGGTCTGCCGGGTGTGACCGAGGTGGTGTCCGGCGCCCGCTCGCTGCTGTTCCGGTTCGACGCCACCACCGACGCCGGGCGACTCGCCGCGGCGCTCGACGCGGTCCCGCTCGACGCCGCCGCCGGTGAACCCGGGGCCGCCGGTGAACCCGAGGCCGCCGGTGAACCCGAGGCCGCAGTGGAGCCTGCCACCACCAGCGAGCCCGTCGTCGTCGCCGTGACCTACGACGGTGAGGACCTCGCCACCGTCGCTGCCCTCGTCGGCATGTCCACGTCCGACCTCGTCGCCTGGCACACCGGTCAGGTCTGGACGAGCGCGTTCTGCGGGTTCGCGCCCGGCTTCAGCTACCTGACGGGCACGGCGCCGTCCCTCGACCTGCCCCGACGGTCCAGCGCCCGGACGGCCGTCCCGAGCGGGGCGGTGGCCATGGCCGGCGAGTTCAGCGCCGTCTACCCGCGGACGTCTCCCGGCGGGTGGCAGCTCATCGGGCGCACCGACGTGCCGATGTGGTCACTCGACCGCGACCCGCCGGCGCTCGCTCCTGCCGGCACGCGGGTCCGGTTCGTGGCAGTGCACCCATGAGCACGCTGACGGTCGTCCACGTGGGCTACGGCGTCACCACCCAGGACGGAGGCCGCCCCGGTTTCAGCGACATGGGCCTCGGTGCGGCCGGCGCCGCCGACCGCGGTGCGGCGGCGCTGGCCAACCGGATGGTCGGCAACCGTCCCGACGCCGCCGTCCTGGAGGCCCTGCTCGGCTCCGTCGCACTGCGGTCCGATGCGCACGTGGTCGCCGCGGTGACCGGCGCACCGTGCCCGGTCGAGGTCGAGCACGCGGACGGCCGGGTCCGCGGCGCAGCCTCGCACGAGGTCGTGCTGCTCGCCCCCGGGGACACCCTGCGCATCGGGATGCCACCGAGCGGGCTGCGCGCCATGGTCGCCGTCCGGGGTGGGATCGCCGTCGAACCGGTCCTGGGCAGCCGCTCGTGGGACTCGCTCGCACGGCTCGGCCCGGCACCCCTTGCCGCCGGTGACGTCCTGCCGATCGGGGCGGATGCCGACGCATGGTCCTGGCCGGTCGTCGACGCCGTCGCACCGCCCCTCGGGCCGACCCCGGGCGAACCGGTCGTGCTCGACGTCACCGCCGGCCCGCGCGACGACTGGTTCACCCCGTCGTGGCGGTCCGTCCTGACCGAGCAGGACCACCACGTCAGCGCCGACAGCGACCGGGTCGGCGTCCGGACCACGGCCGAGACCGCGCTCGTCCGGGCCGTCACGCATGAACTCCCGAGCGAGGGGGTCGAGCTGGGCTCGCTGCAGGTCCCGCCCGACGGCCACCCGGTGCTCTTCCTCGCCGACCACCCGGTCACCGGCGGCTACCCCGTCGTCGCGGTCATGACGCCGGCGTCCGTCGACCGGGCAGCGCAGCTCCGCCCGGGAGACCGCGTCCGCTTCCGGCTGCTCCAGTGAGGAACAAGCGCGGGTCTCCCCGAGTTGGCTCGCAGTGCGGGGCCTGATCGGGTCACGCACCACGACCGGAAGGTGTCCCCATGTCGATGACAGTGTTCCTCGAGGTCCGCTTGCGCGACGACCTGTCGACCGAGACGATCGAGTCCGCGATCCGCGAGACCCTCGCGCAGACGGCGGAGTTCCCCGGCAACGAGTCACTCGAGGTCCTGGTCGACGACGCCGACGCATCCCGCCTCGTGGTACTCGAACGGTGGGCGAGCACCGCTGACCACGACGCATACGTCGCCTGGCGCGCCACCTCGGAGGGCCGGGCCGAGGCACTCGCAGCAGTGCTGGCCGAGCCGCCCGTCACGCGGACCTTCGACCGGAGCATCACGCTGGCGT
Source organism: Curtobacterium sp. MCLR17_007 (assembly GCF_003234655.2). Lineage (NCBI taxonomy): Bacteria > Bacillati > Actinomycetota > Actinomycetes > Micrococcales > Microbacteriaceae > Curtobacterium > Curtobacterium sp. MCLR17_007. Next base: position 3,058,381 of record NZ_CP126271.1, read on the forward strand.
AGCGGACCCGCAGGCATCTCCGTCCGCGTGGTTGACGAATCTGGTCGACGGGATCCGGGTCGACACCACCGGATTCGTCAACCAGCGCAGCGGACGCGACCGTCCGCGTCGGACGCGACCGTCCGCGTCGGACCCGAACGTCAGCGTCGGACCCGACCATCCGCGTCGGACCCGACCGTCAGCGTCGGACGCGACCGTCAGCGGGCGTCGTGTTCCCGGGCCTCCATCGCGTCCCAGGCGAAACTCGCCAGCCAGTGGGTGGAGTAGTACTCCTCGCCCACGCTCGCCTGCAGCCCCGACGCCAGCAGCCGGTCGGCCGCGCCGCCGAGCAGGTCCGCCAGCGTGACGTCGGCCGGGTCAGCTGACCGCAGCGCGTCCGCGATGCGTCGGGCAGCACCGGCACGCGACAGGTCGAGCCCGAACAGGTGCACCTGCTGTGGGTCGTTCTCGTCGCGCACCACGGTCGGGGTCAGGACCGCGTCACCGGGACGGACCTCGGCGAAGAACGCGCGGGCCCACGGTGCGAACTCCGCCACGGGCAGCACCGCCCGCATCAGGTCGGCCTCGGCGAACCCGGCGGACAGGAAGTCGTGCCCGCTGCGCTCCCAGGCGAACGGCCAGCCGGCGTCGTCGCCGAACCAGTCGCGCGCAGCCTGGGACACCGTCGCCGCGAGCTCGTCACGGCCCAGGGAGCGTGCGGCGTCGAGCACGAGCAGCAGCCCGAAGGCGGAGTTGCTGTGCACGCCGTGCCGGACGGGGTGCGCGGCGCCGGAGACCCAGCGGGTGACGAGGTCCTCGAGCACGTCGACGACGGGGACGAACCCCGGCGCGAGGGCGCGGATCGCCGGCGCTTCGGACCCGGTGGCCTCGGCCGCCAACTTCATCAGCCAGGCCCACCCGTACGGGCGCTCGTAGTGCGGGGTCTGCCGGAGGTAGGCCGCCTCGGTGGCCAGGTGCTCTGCGCGCAGGTGGGCCTGCAGGACGGGGACGAGCCGTGCCTCCAGGGTGGGTGCCAGCCCGGACGCGACCAACCGCGCGGCGAGCCAGTGCATGTGGACCGACGAGTGCCAGTCGTACGAGGTGGCGAACGACGGGTGGAGCTCGGCGGGCAGGGCCCGGTCGTCCGGACTCACCGTCGTGTGCTGCGCCGCGTACGGGTACTCGCGGGTGGTGTTCTCCGCGGCGACCGCGGCGAACCGTTCGGCCCAGACCGCGCGGTCGAGATCAGAATGCGACAAGGTACATGACCCCCATGTTGACGACGAGCAGGATGGCGGCCGTCGGGATCTGGGCCTTGATCGGGCCGTACTTGTCCCGCATCTCGAGCAGCGCGGCCGGGACGAGGTTGAAGTTCGCTGCCATCGGGGTCACGAGGGTGCCGCAGAAGCCGGCGAGCATGCCGATGGCGAAGATCGCTGCGGGGTTGCCGTCGAAGCCCTGCACCAGGACCGGCCAGCCGATCGCGGCGGTCATGATCGGGAACGCAGCGAACGCGTTGCCCATGATGACGGTGAACAGCGCCATGCCGAGGCAGTAGACGACGACCGCGGCGAGCAGCGAACCGCTCGGCAGGATCGTCTTGATGATCGTGCCGACCGCGTCGCCGACCCCCGCCTGGGTGAACACGATGCCGAGCGTGGAGAGCATCTGCGGGAGCAGCGCTGCCCAGCCGATGGCCTGCAGGAGCCGGCCGCCCTCGCGGATGGGGGTGGCGATCTTGGGTGGGCGCAGGACGAACACGGCGACGACCACGGCCAGGACCGATCCGATGCCGAGTCCGGTCAGGGTCGCGCTGCCCTCGGCGAGCAACGGCGTGCCACCGATCTGGACGAGCGGGCCGAGCGTGGCGACCAGGACGGCGACCACCGGGACCACCAGTGCGGGGATGAAGAGCCGGTTGCCGAAGCGCGTTGCGGAGGCTGCGCGCTCATCGGGGCTGGTGGTCGCGAGCACGCTCGTGCTGTCGCTCGACTGGCGGGCCATCGCGCCGGTGGGTTCCGCCGGGCCGGTCTCGGCGCCGACGCCCGCGCCCGGGATGCTCGCGACGCGGGTGCGGCTCGGCCGGCCACCCCTGGCCGTGGTGCCGGTGAAGCCGAGGCCGGCGAGGGCCACCATCACCAGGACCGCGATGCCGAGCACCCACGACGGAGCGGTCTTGGCGGCGACGAACGTGCCGTAGAAGAAGGAGACGCCGAGGATGCCCCAGAAGGCCGCGTTGCCGAGGCGCTTGGCGTGCTCCCGGTCCGTGACGATGAGGACCGCGACGGCGATGAAGAACGCGCCGATGAGCCAGTAGAGCCATTCGCTGGTGATCACGCTGCGACCCCCGTGGTGGTCGGGGCGCCGCGCATGTCCGCTGCCATCCGGTCGAGCTTGCGGTCGAACAGCAGCAGCCGTGTGCCGTGGACCAGCAGCGCGACGATGCCCGTCGGGATCGCCCAGAGCGCGAGGTCGATCGGCTCGAGCGCCAGGTCGTACGTCGCGTCGACGAAGGTCGTGATGAGCAGGATCGAGCCGACCGCGACGAAGACGTCCTCACCGAAGAACACGCCGACGGTGTCGGAGGACGCGGAGAAGCCCTTGATCTTCTCGCGCATCGGGTCGTCCACGCGGCCGTACTTCTTGATGGCGGCGCCCTCGGCCATCGGGTACACCAGCGGGCGCACCGTCTGGGCCGGACCACCGATGCTCGTCAGGCCCACGGCGGCGGTGACCTGCCGGATCGCGAGGTACCCGGCGAGCAGCCGCCCGGTGGTCAGCTTGTCGAGCTTCGCGATGAGCCGCTTGGCCTGGTCTTGCAGACCGTAGCGCTCGATCAGGCCGATGACCGGCAGCACGAGCGCGAAGGTCGTGACGCTGCGGCTGGAGGCGAAGCCGTCGCCGAACGCGGTGAGGATGCCGACGGGACCGATCCCGCCGATGGCCGCGGTGACGATCCCCGCGACGGTGACGACGAGCAGCGCGTTGACGCGCAGTGCGAAGCCGATGATGACGACGGCGACGCCGATGAGGACGAACATGCGGGACAGTCTGGACCGCATTGTTCAACAATCACAAGGTCCGTTCGCGACTTGTAACACGCCGGTCACACGAGCCCCCTGTGGAGGCCCCCCCCCGGCCATGTCAGGATCGGGGCATGAGCCGAACCGTCAGCGGCGCCGAGTCCTCCGCGACCCGACTGCGCACGATGATCGCGTCCGGCGACTTCGCGCCGGGGACGCAGCTGTCCGAGGAGCGCCTGAGCGACCAGCTCGGTGTCTCGCGGAACACGCTGCGCGAGGCCTTCCGCCTGCTCGCACGCGACCGGCTCGTCGAGCACGTCTTCAACCGCGGCGTCTTCGTCCGACGCCTCTCCGAGGCCGACGTCGCCGACCTCTACGCCGCGCGCCGCGTGCTCGAGGAGGCCGCGATCCGGTCGTCCACGCCGGACTCCCCCGCCCTCGCGGAGGCCGCCGACGCCGTCCGCGCCGCGCGCACGGCAGCCGCCGACGGCGACTGGCACATGGTCGGGACCGCCGACATCCGGTTCCATGCGGCCCTCGTGCGCGGTGTGCCGAGCGAGCGGATCTGGGGCCTGATGGACGGTCTGCTCGCGGAGATGCGCCTGGCGTTCCTCGAGACCGACGACCCCGCCACGTTCCACGCCGGGTTCGTGGACCGCAACGAGGCCATCGTCATCGCACTCCGCACGGGCGACCGGGACGCGGCATCGGCGCTGCTCGCCGACTACCTCGACGACGCGGAGCAGACGCTGCGCTCGGCCGCCGCCCGGGACTGACGGACTGGAGGCCCGGTGCCGGCCCGCCTCGTCCGCTCGCTTGCCGAAGGGCTGCTCCCGGTTTATGGTAACGATACCAATCGAAGGAGAGCGACGATGCTCAGCTCGACACCAACGCGCACCGCACGCGGGATGCAGCTCACCGCGGCCACGATCGTCCTCGGCGTCGCCGTGGCCGGGGCACCGCAGGCCGCATCGGCCGTGACCACGGCTCCAGACGCCGTCTGGCAGCAGCGTGCGAGCGCCACGTACGACGCGATGCAGGACTCCCTGTACACCGGCGCCGCCGGCCACAGGCTCTACCGCGAGAACACCGACACCAGCACCGGCAACCCGTACTCGTTCCTCTGGGAGTACCGCGAGGCGACGCAGGCCGCGCTCGACCTGCAGGGGATCGACGGCGTCGGCCCCGCCTACGCGAACTCCGCGGCCGCACGCGTCGCCGGGTTCGAGCAGTACCACGCCGTCGCACCGGGCGGACGCGCCGGGTACGAGTCCTCCCTGCCGGCGCCGCTCGGTACCGGTGGCGACGTGTACTACGACGACAACGCCGTGGTGGGGCTGTCCTTCGTCAGCCAGTACCAGGCCACGAAGGACCCTGCGGTGCTCGACCACGCCCGCGCCGCGTTCGACGTCGCCGTCCGGAGCTGGAACACCGACGGATCGCTGACGTGCCCGGGCGGCTCCGACTGGATCGACCGGCCGGACAACACGACGCGGGCGGCGAACGTCACGGGCCTCACCGCCCAGCTCGCCGCGCACCTGTACGAGGAGACGAACGACTCGTCCTACCTCCGCTGGAGCACGAAGCTGTACGACTGGAACAACCGGTGCCTGCGCCAGTCCGCCGGCCTGTACCAGAACAGCCGCGCCGACGACGGTACCGTGGACCCGACGCTCTGGACGTACAACTCCGGCGCGATGATCGGGACGGCCACGATCCTGTACCGGGCGACGGACGACCCGAAGTACCTGCGGCAGGCGACCGCGGCGGCGCGTGCGTCCCTGAAGTACTGGACGGCGGACGACCGGCTGCAGCAGCAGCCCGCCGTCTTCAACGCCTTCTACCTCAAGGACCTGCTGCTGCTGGACTCGGTGCAGCACGACCCGTCGTACCGGGCCGCGGCCGAGCAGTGGGCGACCGCGACGTGGCGGGACAACCGCGACGCCGCGACCGGCCTGTTCCACTTCCAGCCGAGCGGCGGCGGCGACCCCGACTGGGACCGCCCCGCCGCGACGCTCGACCAGGCGGCGATGATCCAGGTCTTCGCCGCGCTGGGCTGGTCGTCCGACCGGCTCGGGGACGTCAGTTGACCTCGGTGCCACCGACCGCGGCCCCCGTCGGCGTCATGGACGTCGGCGGGGGCCACGTCACCGCCGCGGTGATCGACCCGTCGGCGGTCGACCGTGTCCTGGTCGAACGCGACGCACCGGTCGACCCGCACGCGCACCGCGACGCCCTGCTCGACCAGCTCGCCGGCCCCGGTCGGGCACTCGCGCGGCCAGGGGAACTGCAGGGGTGGTCGATCGCCATGCCCGGACCGTTCGACGCCGAGGCCGGCGTCGGCACCTTCGCCGGAGTGGACAAGTTCCAGGCGCTCGCGGGCGTCGACCTGCGCGGCGCCCTCGCGGTCCGGCTCGGCGTCGTTCCGGGCGCGGTCCGGTTCGTCAACGACGCCGTGGCCTACGGGATCGGCGAGTGGGCGGGTGGTGCCGGGGCGCACGTCGACCGGATGGTCTGCGTCACGCTCGGCACCGGCGTCGGGTCGTCGTTCCTGCACGCCGGCGTCGCGGTCGACTCCGGTCCGGACCTGCCCGACCACGGCGAGGTGCACCGGCTGACGATCGACGGTCGCCCGCTCGAGGAGACGGTCTCGTCCGCGGCGCTGCGCCGCGCCGACCGCGACCAGTCCGGTGTGTCCCGGACGGTCGAACAGCTGTGCGCGGCGGCCCGGGCCGGCGAGCCCGCCGCCGTCAGCGTGACGGCCGCGGCGATGCACGCACTGGGCGCGGCGCTGCGCCCGTGGGTCGGCCGCTTCGGTGCGACGCGGGTCGTCGTCGGTGGCTCCATCGCCCGGTCGTGGGACGTCATCGGACCGCCACTCGCCGACTGTCTGCACGACAGTGGCGCCGACAGCACGCTCGAGGTGCTCCCGGCGACACTCGGGGCACGCGCACCGCTGGTCGGTGCCGCGGTCGCTTGGACGCGCGCGACCGGGCTCAGTCGCTGAGGCCGGTCCCCCGTACCGACGCCTTCACGGTGCCGAGTCGTTGTCCGACTCCCCGCCCGCACGGCCGGATCGTGTACCGCCCGACGCTCGCCGGCACGATGAACGTCTCGGCGTAGTGCACGACGAACGGGTCGAACGCACCGTCGGGGCTCTCGACGACGGCCTCGGCACCCTCGACCAGGTTCAGGACGTTCACGGTGCCGTCCGTGTCGTGCGGCACCACCCCGTCGAACCAGTGGCGACGGACCTCGATGAACTCGAGCTCGTGCAGCCCGGTCCGTTCCTCGACCCAGCCGTCGCCACGTGCCACCTCGGTCACCTGGTTGACGAGCTCCTCGCGAGCGAAGTCGGTACGGCGGTCCCACTGGATGTTCGCGAAGGCGTGGTCGAGGTGCACCGGGCGCGGGACGCCGTCGAGCCCGACCCGGCCCCAGTCCCACATCTTGAACGTGAAGATGTACGGCGTCGCGGAGATCTCGAGGACCATCGAGTCCGCGCCGGAGCAGTGCACGGTGCCCGCGGGGATCAGGAAGTGGTCGTGCTTCGCCGCCGGGAACGTGTTGACGAACGCGTCGGCGGCGAAGGGCTCCTGCCCGTCGGACGCCGACCGGAGCGCGGCCTGCATCGCGACGGGGTCGGCGTCGTCGCGCACCCCCAGGTAGACGACGGCGCCGTCGGCCGCGTCGAGCATGTAGTAGCTCTCGTCCTGGGTGTAGGGCATGCCGAAGGTGTTCTGCATGTAGTCGGTGAGCGGGTGCACCTGGAGCGACAGGTTCCCGCCGTCCATGGTGTCGAGGAAGTCGAACCGGATCGGGAACTCGGCACCGAACCGAGCGTGGGTCTTGACGCCGAGGAGCTCGCGCGGGTGCCGGAACACCAGGTCGAGTGCGGGCAGCTCGACCACCGTGTCGCCGATCCGGAACAGCAGGCTGTTCTCCTCGGGCACGCAGTCGAAGCACCAGGCGTAGTTGTCCGCGTCCCCGACCTCGAGCACCTCCTTCATCCACTGGCCGCCCCACACACCGGGATCGAAGAACGGCACGACCCGGAAGGGTCGGCGGCTCGCGATCTCCAGCCCGGCGCGGAACGTCGTCGCCTCGATCAGCTTGGCGTCGGCCATCGACCCGTTCGCGTCGAGCACCAGGTCGATCCGGTCGAACAGGGTCCGCTTGTGCCGGTCCGCCGCACGCCACTCGACGAAGTACCCGCGCTTGACCTTGCGTAGCTGGTCCTCGTCACCGTTGTCGGCCCGCCAGTTCGGCGCTCCGGCACGCTGTCGACGCTGGATCTCCCAGCGGGCCAGGTCGGCGAGCACCACGGTGCCGAAGTCGATCGGCACCAGCGTGGCACCCCAGCCGAACACGACCACGGGGCCGACGGCAGCACGGACGCGCTCGGCCACGGCGGCCAGACGGTCGGAGTCGTAGAAGTCGGACAGCACCTGGTGCCCGAGGACCCCGAACACGCGGTCGTCGGTGAGGTTCGCGGCGATGCGCTCCTCGATCACGGCGTTCGGCAGGGCGGCCGCGTCCTCGACGTCGATGAGGACGGCGTCGGGTGCCACGGCCGCGAGTTCGCGCCGCAGGCCCGACAGGTCACTGCCTGGGTAGGTGTCGATCGCCATCGCGCGACCGACGCCCGCGGCCAGGCGTTCCGCCAGGTGCTGCCACGCCGCCGGCCCCTGCCAGGCGTCGTGGCCCGTCGGGAGCTCGATGACGGGCGCCTTGTCGTACTGGCCGGCGGTCACGCCGGTGGGCAGGAACGTGGACATGGGTCCCCTTTCGCGCTGATAACGTTACCAACCATATCGCCGAAGGACGCGGAGAACGCAAGCCGGGCCTCCAGTGCGACCTGGGCCCGCACCCGTCAGTGGTGGACGATGTGGACGGGGAGCTCGACGAGCCGCGGCGGCTCGCCGTCGGCGGAGCCGTCGAGCCGCGAGAGCAGCATCCGGGCGGCGACCCGACCGAGCTCCGCGGGGTCGTGGTCGATCACGGACAGCGGGATCGGCGCCATGTCGGCGAAGTCGAACGAGTCGAAGGCGAACAGCCGGGGCGGCTGGTCGACCGTGCCGTCGGCCACGCCCTTCGCGATCGCCCGGATCGCGCCGACGCTGATCCGGTTGTTCGCGGCGAACACGGCGGTGGGCGCCTCGGCGCGTCCGAGCAGCTCCCGCATCGCGCGCTCCGCGGTGTCGGTGTCCTGCAGTCCGAGCACCACGAGCGCGTCGTCGAGCTCGGTCCCGTGCTCGGCGAAGGCGCGACGGAACCCGGTCAGCCGTCGCTGCCCGGTGGAGACCGTGACCTTGTTGCCGAGGAACGCGATCCGCCGGTGACCGTCCTCGAGCATCATCGCGGTGGCCGCGTGCGCACCGTGGACGTCGTCGATCAGGACCGCGTCTGCCGGCACGTCCCGCACCGTGCGCGAGGCGAGCACGAGCGGCACGTCGTGCAACCGCGCGGTGGTGAACCGCTCGACGTCCGGCCCGACCGGCACGACGACGAGCCCCTCGACCTGCCGACCGAGGAAGTCGGAGAGCAGCTGGCGCTCGAGGTCCGCGTCCTCGTTCGTGGTGCCGACCAGGATGCGGCGGCCGGTCGCGGCGACCACCTGCTCGATGCCCTGCACGACGCCCGCGTAGTACGGGTTGCCGATGTTCGTGATCATGACGCCGACCAGCCCGGACCGCTGCCCGGGGCGCAGGCTGCGGGCGTTCTCGTTGCGGTGGTACCCGACCTCCGCGATGACGCGTTCGACGTGCTCGCGCAGGGCCGGACGTACGTTCTTGCCGCCGGACAGCACGCGGGAGACCGTCATCGGGCTGACCTCGGCGACGCGGGCGATGTCCTTGACGGTCATCGCGGGCTTCCGGGTCGGTCCGGACCCCGAGGCTGCCTGCATGGGTCCCTGTATACCGGAGAACGCGCTTGCGGCAGGACGACCTCCGTGTATGCTCCGGTTGGTAACGTTATCAATTCGCCGTCGAATGGATCACCCGATGCCTCACCCGACTTCCCGAGGGCCCGCCGTGACCCGCCGCACCGCCCTCGCCCTGGGCGGCGGCGGGCTGCTCTCCATGGCCCTGGCGGCGTGCGCCCGCGGCTCCGACACGCAGCCCTCGGCGCCCGGCACCGTGACGCTCAACAGCGACAACCCGACCTGGGGCCCCGGCTACGCGGCCGCCTCGGCGGTACTCGCGAAGCGCATGGGGTACCGGATCACGTCCCGCTCGATCGCCAGCGTGAACAACTACACGCAGATCATCCGGATGACCGCGCAGACCGACAGCACGACGGACCTCATCAAGTGGACCAACGGCTACCGGCTGCAGGACATCGCCCGGGCGGACATCCTGACCGACCTGAACCCGGTGTGGGACGAGGTCACGAAGCGCGGCTGGGTCGACCCGGCGCAGCGCGAGTCCTTCAGCTACCGGGGCAAGGCGTACGGGGTGCCGCTCTACAAGAGCTACTACGCCGTGTTCTACAGCAAGAAGGCCTTCGCCGAGCACGGGATCACGGCACCGACGACCTTCGACGAGATGATGGACGCTGCGCAGCAGCTCAAGGACGCGGGCATCACGCCGTTCCTCTCCCCCGGCGCCACCACGTGGGAGGCCGAGATCTGGTTCATGCAGCTGCTCGCCTCGATCGACCCGGACTACTACAAGGCCGTCACCACCGACAAGGCGAGCTACACCGACGAGCCGGCGCAGCGGGCGATGGACCTCTGGTCGTCGATGTACGCCGACGGGTTCTTCTCGGCGCCCGACGTCACCTCGAACGACCTGCCCGGCCTCGTCAAGCAGGGCAAGTTCGGCATGATGCTCTACGGCACCTGGTTCGCGAACACCCTGCTCGCCGCCGGCCTGAGCGACGCCGACATCGGGTTCTTCCGGGTCCCCCCGCGCGGTTCGGCAGCTCCGGCGGTCGTCGTCGAGAGCGGCTCGCTGTCGGTCCCGGTCAAGGCGCACCGGCACGGCGCCGCCGTCGACGTCGCGGCGAACTGGCTGGCCACCGACGTGCAGACCGCGTGGGTCGGGTTCCTCGGTGACACCAGCCCCAACCCGCACGCACTGCCGAAGTCGAACCTCGTCAAGGCGCTCGCGAAGGACATCGCCGACACCCGCCCCGTCGAGCTCACGCGCTACTGGGAGGCCTCGCCCACCCCGCTCGTCGAGGGAAACGTGCAGGACCTCGGCTCGTTCATGGTGAACCCGTCGAAGGCGAACGGGGCCGCCACCCTGCGATCCATGCAGAACCGAGCAGTGACCGAGTGGAAGACCTGGAACGCCGCATGACGCTCACACAACCGCCCGTCCCCGACACGGTGCTCGACCAGGAGGGCCGGCCCGGCGCCCGACGTCGGCCCACGCCGACGAGGCGGGCACCGCTCAGGGCCCGCCTCACCGGCGGCGCGTTCCTCGCCCCGTCCGTCGTGCTGGTGGTCGCGCTGCTCGTCGTCCCGTTCCTGTTCACGATCTACCGCAGCTTCTTCGACGACAACGGGTTCACCCGGAGCCGGGTCGGGGTCGAGAACTACCGCGCGATGTTCGCCGACCCCGCGTTCGGTCAGTCCGTCCTGAACACCGCCATGTGGGTCGTCGGCACGCTCCTGCTGCCCGTGGGCATCGGCCTCGCGATCGCGGTCGCCACCTGGAAGCTCAAGCTCGGCGGACTCGCCCGCTTCGCCATCGTGTTGCCCTACGCGATCTCCGGCTCGGCGACCGCCGTGGTGTGGACGTTCATGCTCTCCACCGACGGCGGACTCGACACCCTGCTGCGCATGTTCGGACTCGACCCGCTCGTGTCCCAGTGGCTGCTGCAGTGGCCGCTCAACACCGTGATGATGATCGTCGCGACGACCTGGCAGGCCACGGGCGCGTGCGTCATCCTCTTCCTGGTCGGCCTGCAGTCGATCCCGCCGAACACGCTCGAGGCAGCGCAGATCGACGGTGCGTCGGGATGGCGGCTGTTCTGGTCCGTCACGTTCCCGCAACTGCGGCCGATGACCGTGGTCGTCGTGGGCATCTCGATCGTCGGCAGCCTCAAGGTCTTCGACCAGGTGCTGCTGCTCACGAACGGCGGCCCTGGAACCGCGTCCGAGACCCTCGCCCTGACGATGTACCGCGAGACCTTCACCCTGTCGCGGTACGGGTCCGGTGCGGCCGTCGCCGTCTTCCTGACGATCGTGGTCGTGGTGGCCTCGTGGGCCTACCTCCGCCGTCAACTCCGTCCGACCGACTAGCAGGAGCCGTCCGATGACCAAGACCTCTCACCGCATCCTGGCCGCCGTGCTGACGGTGGTGTCGCTGATCTGGCTGATCCCGTCGTACCTGCTCGTGGTCAACGCCTTCACCAAGAGCGCCGACTACTCGGGCACACCGTCCTGGTGGCCGACCTCATGGTCGCTGTTCGACAACATCGCGACCGCCTTCCGGAACGCCAACGTCGGGCAGGGCATGCTCAACAGCCTGCTCTACTCGGTGGTCGGGGCCGGCGCCGCGGTGTTCATCGCCGCGCTCGCCTCCTTCGCGGTCACGATCATGCCGGTCAAGCGCCCGACCTTCTGGTTCTGGGTGATCTACATCGGCACGATCCTGCCGCTGCAGGCCTTCCTGTCGCCGCTCTTCACCGGGTTCGCCGCCACGTCGCTGTTCGACACGCAGTACGGCATGCTCCTGGTCTACGTCGCCCTCACCATCCCGTTCGCGTTCTTCGTCGTGCGCGGGCACATGACCGGGCTGCCGAACGAGGTGCGCGAGGCAGCGTCCCTCGACGGGGCCGGCTGGGTGCGGATGTTCTTCCAGGTCCACCTGCCGCTCTCGGTGAGCGCGCTGCTGGCGGCCTTCGTCTTCCAGTTCACCTGGATCTGGAACGACCTGCTCTTCGGCCTGACGCTGTCGTCCAGCGCGAACATCCGCCCCGTCATGGCGACCCTCGCCGACCTGACCGGCAACTACTCCACGTACGGACCGCCGGTCGCGCTGGCCGGAGCGCTCGTCGCCTCGCTCCCGACCATCATCGTGTTCTTCGCGTTCCAGCGGTTCTTCGCCCGCGGGCTGAACCCGACCGCCTGACCCCGCCCGCCGGACCTCGGCCGCCCGATCTCGACCGCCCCACCACCGAAGGAAGCACCGCACCGATGACCGAACCCGCCCTCGTCTCCGCGCAGCCCTGGTCCCACCTGGAGGCCCGCGCCGGCCTGCTCGACCGGGCCAGCGTCGCCGCCACGACCATCGGCGGCGCCCGCGTGCGCATCATCCCCGAGCCGCTGCAGACCGAACGGGACGGGGTCCGGGTGCAGAGCATCCGCCTGCTGTTCGACGACGCCGAGACCGCCGCCCGTGCGACGAGTGCGACGCTGGTCGGTCCCGCCGGCGACCTCGTGGCGGAGCAGTCGCCCGCGCCAGACACCACCTCCGTCCGCTGGCTGGTCCGCGCCGTCGACGGTCCGACCGACGTCACCCTGGCGGTCCCGGACCTCGGCGACGAGACGGTCGCGTTCGTCCTGCTGCCCCAGCGCGCCTGGTCCGTCCACGTCGTGCACCACTCGCACTTCGACTTCGGGTACACCGACCCGCAGACCGCCGTGATCTCGGCGCAGCGCTCCTACCTGGACTCCGCCGTCGAACTGGCCGCGGCCACGAGCGAGTGGCCCGAGGCCGCCCGCTTCCGCTGGAACGTCGAGGCACTCTGGGCGTTCGCGGACTGGGAGCGGCACCGCCCCGCCGCGAAGGTCGCCGAGTTCGTGCGGCTCGTGCAGCAGGGCTCGATCGGCCTCAGCGCGATGCCCTACAACCTGCACACCGACACGTGCTCGACCGAGGAGCTCCACGAGCTCCTGCGCGAGGCCCGTCGCATCCGCGAGCAGTACGGCATCGACTTCACCACCGCCATGCAGACGGACGTCCCCGGACAGGTCGCCGGACTGCCGGACGCCCTGCACGAGGTGGGGGTCCGGTACCTGGCCGTCGCGCACAACTGGGCGGGTCGCTCGATGCCGCACCAGAACGGCGCCCTCGACCTGCCCCGGCTGTTCCGCTGGCGCACGCCCGCCGGCAACTCGGTCGTCGTGTGGATGACCGACAGCCCGCACGGTCTGGCCTACATGGAGGGCCCGATGGTGGGCCTCACCGAGTCGTACGAGGTCGCCGAGGCCTACCTCCCCGCGTACCTGACGGCCCTGGCGACGCGTGGCTACCCGTTCCCGCCCGGCGTCTTCGGCGCCCACGGCGAAGAAGCCGAGGGTCGGCCCGGGTACCCGTGGAGCGTGCTGCACCTGCGCACGCAGGGGTTCATGGGCGACAACGGTCCGGCGCGGCTGCACCTGTCCGAGGTCGCCCGGCAGTGGAACGACACCTGGACCTCCCCCAGGCTGCGCGTCTCGACGAACGAGGACTTCTTCGCCGAGGCCGAGGCGGCACACGGCGACGAGCTCGTGACCGTCGAGGGCGACTGGGGCGACTGGTGGGTCGAGGGGGTCGGCTCGGCGGCGGTCCCCCTCGCCCTGACCCGCGAGGCCCAGGCGACCGTGAGCGACGCCCGCTCGTTCTCGCAGGCCGCCGCCTGGCTGGGCGGACAGGCCGTGCCGACCGAACGTGCCGAGTCCGACCGGGCGTGGGACGCGATCTCGATGTTCAACGAGCACACGTGGGGCGCGAGCAACTCGTGGACCCACGGCGACGAGGGCTACGACTCCGGCGAGCGCCAGTGGCAGTGGAAGGTCGGACAGGCGCTCACCGGCCACCAGCGCGGACGCGACCTCGAGGAGCACGCCCTGGTCTACCTCGCCGACGCCGTGGCCCCCGCGCCGGACGCCCTGGCGTCGATCGTCCTCGCGAACGCCTCGGGCGCGACGCGGACCGGTGCCGTACGGTTCCTGCTGAAGGAGTCCACCGTCCCCTTCACCGAGCACGTCGCGCTGCAGGACGGGCGCACCGGTCAGTCGCTTCCCGTCGTCGTCGACCCGCAGGCGAACGCGCTGCACCGTGAGTCCGGGCGGTGGCTCACCACCCACGTGGCGGACGTCCCCGCGTTCGGCTTCGTGCGGGTGGACGTCGTGGCCGCGGACGCCGCACCGGAGCCGCCGCGCACGCACGACGGTCAGGGCAGCGCGCTCCGTGAGCTGTTCACGATCGAGAACGAGCACCTGCGGGTGTCGGTCGACCCGGGCACGTCGACGATCCGGTCCGTGACCGAGCGGTCGACCGGGCGGGAGCTCGTCGCCCAGGACGCACCAGCCGGCTTCAACGCCTACGTCTACGACTCGTACGGGTCGTCCGGGGCGGGCGTCAACCACCTGTCGAACAAGCTCTGGAGCTCCGACCGGCTCGAACTGCTGGCGTCGCGTACCACGGGCGGTCCCGCCGTGCTCGTCGAGCGGGTGTCGGACGCCGTCGAGGAGCGGCTGGTCTACCGCTTCAGCGCCGCCGGCGTCGACGCCGTGACCGTCACGCTGCGCCTGCGGCACGGCGAGCCACGCCTCCGGATCGCCAACCGGCTCGAGAAGCCCGTGACCCGGACGAAGGAGAGCGCCTTCTTCGCGTTCCCGTTCGCCGCGGCCGACCCCGTCGTCCGGTACGAGGTGTCCGGCGGCGTGACGGGTGACGGTCTCGCGCACGTCCCCGGAGCACCGCAGCACATGCGGGCGATCCGGCACTGGGTCAGCGTGCAGGACGGCGACGACGCGGTGGTCTGGGTCACCAAGGACGCGCCGCTCGTGCACCCCGGCACGATCTCCCTGCCCTACGCGCCGTTCCCCGCGAGCACCAGCCCGTCGCAGCCCGCGACGATCTACTCGTGGCTGCACAACAACGTGTGGGACACCAACTTCCCGATCGAGCAGGGCTTCAGCGCCACGTTCGAGTACGCGGTGGGGGTCCGCGCCGACCGCTCCCAGCCGGTCGAGGCAGTCGCCCTGCAGACCACGGCCGACCTGGTGCAGCCGATGCGCGCGGTCCCGGCGTCGGGGACGACCGGCCTCCGTGACGCGTCGGCCGAGCTGCTCACACTCGACGACGGCCGCGTGCAGCTGGTCTCCGTGGTCGCGACCGAGGACCCGCGGCAGTCGATCGTCCGCCTGCAGTCCGTCGCCGACGAACGGGTGACGCTCACCCTCGGGGTCGGGCAGGCGATCGAGCGAGCCGTCCGGAGCACGTACCTCGGTGACGACGCGCCGGGCGCGATCGCCGTCGAGCAGGACCGCGTCCGGCTCACGCTGGAGCCCTTCGAAGCGGCAGCCGTCCGGGTCACCCGACGGCTGCCGGAGGACTCAGCGGCCTGACCCGAGCGGACCGGTGCCGGCGAGGCGACAGGACCGCCCCGCCGGCACCGGTTCCCGCACAGCCGCGAGCGTGCGGTGCGGGTTACCGCACACCACTCTCCCAGGTGTTCCCCTGCTGACTCTGCGGGTGCCAGCATGAGCCGCCCGCCGTCCGATGCGTCCGGGCAGAGGGGAACCAACCATGAACAGGGTCTTCGTCGTCGCCGCCACCGCGGCGGCGCTCGTCCTCGGAGCAGCCGCTCCGGCGGCAGCAGCTCCCACGCAGTCGGTGCCCAGCGCACCGACGAACGTGCACGTGTCCGGGTCCGCGGACGCCGCCACCGTCACCTGGTCCGCTCCGCGTCGCAGTGCTGCGATCACCGGGTGGACCGTCACCATGAAGCCCTACGAGCAGCAGCCGGACAAGGGCGTCGACCGGCTCCCGGCCTCGGCTCGGTCCGACCGCTACGGGTACCTGACCCCCGGCGTCACCTACACGTTCACGGTGAAGGCCACGAACAGCCGCGGTCGCGGGCCGGCAGTGACCGCGCAGTACACGCGTCCCGCGCCGACGCCGACCACCTCCGCGCTCTTCGGTCTCGACACGGCGGGCAACGTCGTCCGCTTCCCCACCGACGGGTCGTCCACCGCGGTCACGGTCGCTCCGGACGGGGCCGGCTACACCGCGGACCACCAGGGTGACGTCTTCGTCCCCTCGGCCGACCGCACCAGCATCGTCGAGCACCCCCGCGACGGCTCGGCGGCACGCACCGTCGCGTCCGGCCTGCACCTCACGCCGGACCTGCGCACGGACGACGCCGGCGACCTGTTCTGGGTCGACTCGGTCTCCGGCGCGATCACCCGTCTCCCGGCCACGGGCGGCGCACCCGCCGTCGTCCCGGGCCTCGGCACCCCGGGCTCGCTGTGGGCCGTCTCGGCGAAGGGCGCCGTCGCGACGTTCCGCCACGCATCGTCGGGCGACGTGCTCACCGTCCGGACCGCGGCGGGTGTCGTGACGACCCGCACGCTGAACGGCACGGGCCCGTTCCCGTCCGGCCGCGCCGACGCGATGGCCCTCGAGGCGGACGACGACGTCTACATCCACTCGTGGACCGTCGGCGCCTCCGGCTACAACACCTGGTACCTGCTGCCCCTCGGGGTCACGGAACCGACCAAGCTGGCGGACCGTCTCGCGTTCGAGATCGGCGCGCTGAGCAAGGACGGCTTCGTGCTCGTCGAGTCGAAGCAGTGGTGTGCCGCCCCCGCCGAGTACCCGACGCCGTGCGCGATCGACCGGTCGTTCTCCGACGAGCTCGTCCGTTCCGGCACCACGACGACCACGCACGCGGTGTCCGGCATCACCGCGGAGGATCGTGGCCCGGTCTTCGGTGTGACCGACACCGCCGGTGACCTGTTCGCCGACATCCCCGGCGGTGCCACGCCGGGCCTCTGGCGGGTGCCGGCCGGCGGCGGGGCAGCGCAGCAGCTGTCCGCGAACCAGTTCACCCGCCTGCTCGCCGCCTGACCGCGAGCACCCGGCAGCACAGCACGCAGAACGCCCCGCCGTCACATGACGGCGGGGCGTTCTGCGTGCTTTCCGGTCACGTGCCGAGCAGCGACCGGACCGCGTCGACGACGACCTGTCGACGCCGGGGCGCGGTGACGGCCTGCACCAGCGGGTCGAACTCGGCCGAGGTCGTGCTCCAGAACACGGCCAGGTGCATGACGAGCCCGAGCAGCACGGCCGGTCGGTACGAGCGGGGCAGCACACCGGCTCGTTGGGCGTGCTCGACCGCGGCGACCAGGTCGGCGTCACGGGTGAGGATCGCCGGCAGCGGCACCTCGGTCGCGCGTTCCAGCCGGTGCCACGTGAGCAGACGCGGCATCCAGGGCCGTGCGACTGCGGCGTCGTGCAGCCGTCCCGCCCAGCCGGGCAGGTCGTCGACGTCCAGGGGCACCTCGGCGAGCGTCTCGGTCACCGTTTGGGTGACGAGGGCGTCGAACAGCCCTTCCTTGCTGCCGAAGTAGTGGAAGATCTGTGCCTTGTTGCTCGCGGCGGCGGCGCCGATGCGCTCGGTCCGGGCGCTCGCGAGGCCGACGGCTGCGAACTCGTCGCGTGCCGCGAGCAGCAGGCGGGCGCGCACGGCGTCGGCGGCGGGCGGCGTGAAGGTGGCCATGGCCACCACAGTAGTGAGCTGTGACGGGAGGCCCGGTGCCAGCTGGCACCGGGCCTCCCGTCATGCGTCAGGTCGTCACTCGGTGGTGGAGACCCAGTCGATCTGCAGGGTGCCGGACGCACCCCAGTTGCCGGTCTGGAACATGAAGCGGTGCGGCGTGCTCGGCACGTCGTGCGTCACGGTCTGCAGGACCGTGCCGTCGACGCTGTACGTGACGGACTTGCCGGGGACCCAGTTCACCGTGTAGGTGTGCCAGTCACGCCACGACACGTTCGTGCCGATCTGCTCGCGCTCGGCGCCACGGCCGGGGACCATCGAGTGCTGGAAGCCGGACGGGCTCGACTCGAAGTTGCCCTCGGGGAAGTCGATCTCGCCGTCGGACCAGTTGTTCGAGGACGGCCACAGCATGAAGGCCGCGCCGTTGCCGTCGCCACCTTCTGCCCTGGCGCGGACCGAGAAGGTCCCGCCGACGTGCCCCCACGCACCGGCGGAGGTGCCGAAGGTGCCGGCCGAACCCGCCCCGCCGAGGGCGACGTTCATGACGCCGTCAGCGACGGACACGGTCTTGCTCGGGGCGTAGATGCCCGAGGTGCCGTCCGGGTAGGGCTGCCACGCCTGCTGGTACAGCGACGAGACCTGGCCGAGCAGCGCCGGGGTGTTGAAGTCCTCGACGAACGAGGAGTCCGGCGGGGCGGACGCCGAGTCGGCGTCGGCCGTCGGGTCGTCGCTCGGGGTGGGGTCCGGGGTCGGGGTGGGAGCCGGACGGGAGTGGTGCCATCCACCCCAGGTCCAAGGGCTGGCGTTGGCCGCGGTGGGCACACCGATCAGCAGGAGGCTCGCGGCTGCGACCGCGGTGATCTTGATGCGGCGGTTCATCGGGGATTCCGTTCGGTGGGGGACGTCTGAGTCGTCAGGCGCAGGGACGTGCGCGTGCTTCGAGTGGAGATGTCGGGCTCCTTGAGGGGCTCGGGCGCGGGAAGCGGCATACGGAAGGGACGCGTGCGGGCGGCGGGATGCCGGTGGGTTCGGTGACGCGTCCCCCAGACATGATGCATCATGTGTGCCCCGTTTGGGGGGCGCTGCACAAATCGGCGTCTGAACTCCCGGTGTCGATCGACCGTGGTGCGCGCCTGCCGCCGATGTCGCCGAACGACGATCGATGTGCGCTTTCCGTCAGTTCACCGTCTGTCTGGGACACCGGCTCGCGCTGCACCGTACAGTCGATCGCGCTACTCCGTGGTCCCTAGCCGCGGATGCCCGACCCCTGTACAGGGTGGACATCGTCCGACGAACCACCACGTCGTACCCGACGGCGTCGTAGCGCGAGGGCGTCTGCACAGCCCCGAACACGTGGCAGGCGCCCCCGCACCCCTCGCGCGATCCCCTCAGCTCACCGACGGACGGGCTCGTCCGGGTCGTCGACGTCCCGCCAGTTCCCGATCACCGGGAACTCCGTGACCCGGAGTCGCGCCGATCCGTATGGCACCAGTCGCAGGTCGTCGTCCGGACCGTGGTCGAGCACCGGGCTGCCGGGCGGGACGTCCGCCTGCGCCCCGGCCGTCCTCCAGCCGGTCGCTCGCGCCCCGGGGGCGTGCAGCACGACCGGTGCACCGCGCCGGCCCACGAGCGACCAGGGAGCGTCGGGGACCGTGTCGCGCGTGACCCGCCACCCGTCTGCGGCTCCGACCTCGGCGAGCGCCCAGTTCCACGATCCGCGCGGGTGGACCTCCCACTCCCCGAGGCCGGGCGCGCCCTCGTGGGACACCCACCGCTCGCCCGGCGCGTACACCATCACGAGCGGCCCGAGCCGGACCGCCGCTGCCTGACGCTCGCGCCGGACCACCCGCGCGCGCATGGGCAGGACGAGGACGACGTCGCCGGCCGCGGACCAGTCCCGCTCCAGGGTCACGTACCCGTCCGCGGCGGCACGGGCGAGTGCGACGGCTTCGCCGCCGACCGTCAGGACCGCGTCCGTCGCCCACGCCGGGATCCGCAGGCGCAGCGCGAACGGAGCCGTCCGGTCCGTCGCAACCCGGATCGTGACGGTCTCGTCGAACGGGTACGCCGTGTCGACGACGATCGACACCGGGTCACCGTCGACGTCCGTCTCGACCGCGGACGGTGCGTACGCGACCACCCGCAACCCGTCGTCGTCGCGCAGCCACAGGTGCGCCACGAACTTCGGCCACCCCTGGTGCAGGTTCGCCGTGCAGCACCCGAAGTGCGGTTCCAGCCCGAAGATGCCAGCGTCGTCCGACGAGAAGCTCCAGTCCCGCCGCGCGACGGACACCTCGACCTGGTTCGCCTGCTGGTGGTACTGGTGTCCGCGCATCTCCGGGTCACTCGACGCCGGCAGCAGGTTGTACGCCAGGGACTCCAGCCGGTCGCCGTCCACACCCCGGCCGTACACCTGCGCGTGCACCGCGGCGGTGAACATCATCTCGACGACCTGGCAGGTCTCGATGCCCGCCGTCGCCTCGCGTCCGCCCAACCACTCGTCGCCGGAGAACCACCCGTTGGCCTGTCCGTGCCAGCGGTCGAGCGCCCCGAAGGACGACTCCGTCCGGGCAGCGTGCCCGGCCACGTCGTGGTCGCGGAGTGCGTCCACCGCGCCGGTCTTCAGCCCCATGGCGACGTTCGGTCCGTGGGTCCGGTGCGAGAACGTGCGAGCGGGCCCGGTGATCAGTCCGTCCGCCAGGTAGTCGTCCCACCGCGTGGTCTGCGCCGCGAGCAGGTCGACCAGGTCCAGCAGCCAGGCATCACCGGTCCGTTCGTACAGCCACCAGACGGACAGGGCGTTGTCGGCGCCGCGGGCACGCCCCCACGACGTCAGCGGCCGGCCGGGGAGGTGGTCGAGCTGGTGCCGGAAGTACCGTTCGAGGAACGGGGCCACCCGGTCGTCCCCGGTGGCGTCGGCGTGCTGGGTGAGCACCTTGAGGGCGACCATGCGGGGCCACCAGTCGTCGTTCCCGGTCGGTCCGAAGAACCCGTCGTCGCGCTGCGACCCGAGGATCCACTCGATCCACGGTTCGGCCAGGGCGGTCAGCCGCGCGTCCTGCAGCACGTGCGCGAGCGGGACCAACCCGTCCAGGTAGTACGGCCCGCGTTCCCAGTTCTCGCCGGGTCCGCCACGCCAGCCGCTGTCCGGGCCGACGTCGGGCCAGATCGCCTCGAGCTGCCCGGTGATGTTGTCGGCCTGCAGCCGCAGCTGGTCGAGCAGCCAGCCGCGCGGGGTGATGCTGCCGAGCGGGAGCGGACGGTGCGAGCGGCCCTCGGTGGCGGCGACGGTGCCGTCCGTGGTCGGGATGTCCTGGATGGTCATTTGATGGATCCTCCGATGAGACCTCGGGTGTAGTACCGCTGCAGGGCGAGGAACAGCACGACCACCGGCACGGTCGCGACGCACGCGACGGCGGTGAGGAGCCCCGGGTCGATCACCGGGACGCCCGGGATCTTGAAGGACGTGCTGATGCTCGAGAGTGCGAGCGGCAGGGTGTACTTGCTGTCGGTCGACAGGAACGTCACCGAGCTGAGCAGGTCGTTCCAGCCGGCCATGAAGCCGAACAGGGCCGTGGTGACGAGTCCGGGCCACGCCAGCGGCAGCATCACCGAGCGCAGGATGCGCCCCGTGCCGGCGCCGTCGATGGCCGCGGCGTCCTCGAGCTCGGGCGGGATGCCGTCGAACGTGTTCCGCATGACGAAGACCGAGAACGGCAGCTGCAGCGTCACGAGGACGA
Organism: Curtobacterium sp. MCLR17_007; assembly: GCF_003234655.2. Taxonomy (NCBI): domain Bacteria; kingdom Bacillati; phylum Actinomycetota; class Actinomycetes; order Micrococcales; family Microbacteriaceae; genus Curtobacterium; species Curtobacterium sp. MCLR17_007. The sequence continues at coordinate 3,079,568 of NZ_CP126271.1, forward strand.
GCACCACGCCCGCGAGCGAGTCGAGCAGCCCGAGCTTGCCCAGGATGATCGACAGCGGGGTCAGCAGCCCCTGGAACGGGACGACGAGCGGCGCGAGCAGGAGCACGAACACGACCGACGAACCGCGGAACCGGATCTTCGACAGCGCGTAGGCGGCGAGCGTCGACACGAGGGCGACGAGCACGGCGACCGCGATGGCGACGACGAACGAGTTCACGATGTTCTGCCGGAGGTCCACCGAGGGGTCGAACACCTTGGCGTAGTTCCGGAGCGTGAGCGTCGCGATCGACTCGAACCCGATCCCCCGCGCGTCCGCGTCCGCCGGCAGGAACGACCGGAACAGGATGTAGACGATCGGTGCGATGAACAGCAGCGCGAGCACCGTGCCGACGGCGACGTAGGCGACGTCGCCCGCATGCACGCGACGTCGGCGTGGTGGGGTCACGCCCGGCGCGTGCGCTCGCTCCGCGGCACCCGACGTGGAGGCTCCACCCGCGCTGCGTCGGGAGGCTGCGGTCGTGCGCCCGGTGACGTCGGTCGCGCTCACCGGTCGTCCTCCGCTCCGGTCGAACGCAGCGCCCGCAGCTGGACGACCGCGATGGCGAGGATGATCACGGTGAGGATCATCGACAGGGCGGCGCCGTACCCGAGGTCGTAGCGGACGAAGGACTGCTGGTACGTGTACATGACCGTCGTGGTGGTGGCCCCGCTCGGACCGCCCTTCGTCAGCACGTAGAACTGGTCGAAGACGAGGATCGAGCCGGACACCGCGAGCAGCAGGCACAGCGCGAACTGCCGCCGGACCAGCGGGAAGACGACGGACCCCTCTCGCCGCCACCACCCGGCGCCGTCGATCTTCGACGCCTCGATCACCTCGGTCGGCACGGCCTGCATGCCGGCCATCAGCAGGATCATCGCGACGCCCATCGACTTCCACACCGTCAGGACGATGACCGCCCAGAACGCCGAGCCGGGCGCCGTGAACCACGCGGTGTCACCGTCGGTCAGCCCGACGGACCGCAGGAGCACGTTGATCACGCCCGTGCCGGGGACCAGCAGCACGTTCGCCATGTAGGCCGCCGCGGTGAAGCCGATGACGACCGGCATGAAGAACGCGGTCCGGACGAACGACACGAACCGGCCCTCGCCGCGGACCATCGTCGCCGCCGCGTAGCTCACGGCCATCCCGAGCGGCACCGCCACGACGGTGAACAGCAGTGAGAAGACGAGCGAGCGCCAGAAGGCCGCGTCCTGGAACGCCTGCGTGTAGTTCGCGACGCCGGCCAGGCTGACCTTGCCGAGCAGCGGCCAGTTCGAGAACGACATGCCGACGAGCAGCACCATCGGCACGACGAAGAACACGAGCGCGAGGACGAGGGCGGGGGCGACCAGCACCCACGCCAGCGTCTGTCGGCGACGGCTCCCCGCACGCGGCCGGGACCGCGTGGCCCCGGCCGCGGCCCCGGCGAGCGCCGTGGACGTGACGGCTGTCACTGTCCGACCTGGCTGTACGCCTGCTCGATGAGCGAGTTCGCCTGCTTCTCGGCGCTCGCCAGGGCGGTGGACGCGTCGGCCCCCTGGAAGATCACCTTCTGGGACTGCTGCGCCCACGGGCCGTTCGGGTCGTTGATGACCGCGTTGTACGCGATGCTCTTCGGCAGCTTGCCGATCGCCAGCGTGTCGACGATGTCCTTCGACCAGTCGTCCGTCGCCAGGGTCTTCGCCACGGTCAGGTCGGGTGCGATCCAGCCCTGCGACAGGTCGATCTGCGCCGCCTGCTTCGAGCTGACGAGCCACTTCATGAGCGCCCACGCACCGTCGGCGTTCTTCGCCCCCGCGGTCATGCCGATCTCGTCGCCGCCGAGGAACGACCCCGAGCCGCCGTCCACGCCGGGGATGCCGACCGCGCTGCCGAAGTCGGCCTTCTTCGCGGTGAGCGTGTTCGCCCCGCCGAACACGATGCCGACCTTGCCGTTCAGCGCGTTCTCCTGCCCGACGTTCCCCGGGTCCTGGTTCGGCTGGTCGGTCTTCTGCATCAGGCCGGACTTCCACATGTCCTGGTACCAGTCGACCATGCCGACGAGTGCGTCGCTCGTGAACTCCGCCTTCTGGTTCTTGCCCGCGGCGGTGAGCACGGTGCCGCTCTTCGCCCACGAGCTCGGGAACCCGGTCCACGCCTGCCCGACGCCGCCCAGGGTCGAGAACCCGGAGACCCCGCCGCCGAGCGCCTGGATCTTCTCGGCAGCGGCCTTGACCTCGGCCAGGGAGGTCGGCGGCTTCGTCGGGTCGAGCCCCGCCTTGGTGAACAGCGACTTGTTCCAGAACATCTGCGACCCGGTGAGCGCGACCGGCAGGGCGTAGTTCTTGCCGTCGAGCGTGCCGATCTCGACACCGGCCGGGGCGAGGTCGCCCGTGTTCGACAGCTTCGTCACCCGGTCCGTGACGTCGGCGAGCAGGCCCTGGGTCGCGAGCAGCGGCGTGTTGACGATGTCGTAGCTGACCAGGTCGGGCACCGATCCAGCCCGGGCCGAGTTCGCCAGCTTCGTGAGGTACTGGTCGGCCTGGATCGTGGAGATCTTCACGGTGACGTCGGGGTGCGCCTTCTCGTAGGCCTTGACCTGGTCGGACAGGTCGACCCCACCGTCGCGCTGCCACAGCGTGACGGTGCCCTTCGCGGCACCACCGCCGTCGGCCGTGCCGCTCGAGGAACACCCTGCCAAGCCGAGTGCGGCGACCGTGAGGGCGGCCACCAGGGTCGCGCTCCGCCGGATCGTGGATGTCTTCATCGTCATCTCCAAGTCGCTCCTTGCCGCAGCGTTGCGGCAAGCTTTGCTGTATTTGCCGACGCTAGAGTGCCGCGAAAGGCGTGTCAATGCTTGACGACCGAATCGTGATGCGGCAAGGTTTGCCGAGTGCCGTCCGACCGGACGGAGCGCGGACCGCATCACGAGGAGGACAGCGTGGTCAACCGTCGAGAGGTGACCCTCGCCGACGTCGCCGCCCAGACCGGGGTCTCGGTCGGCACGGTGTCCAAGGTCCTGAACGGGCGGGGGCAGATCGCCGAGGCGACCCGGCAGCGGGTCGCAGCGGTGGCGACCGCCCTGGGACTGACCGTGCGCGCCGAGACGCGGGTCGAGCCTCCAGGCCGGTCCTTCCTGGTCGGCGTGCTGTCGACGGACGCCTACGGACGGTTCACCATCCCGATCCTGACGGGCGCCGAGGACACCTTCGGGCCCGGCGAGGTCTCGATGCTGCTCGCCGAGAGTCGCGGCGACCCGATCCGCGAAGCCCACTACGTGCAGACGTTCCTCAAGCAACGCGTCGACGGGATCGTCGTGACCGGGCGCTCGAGCGACCCGCGCCCGTCGATCACCGAACTGCTGGGCGTGCCCGCCGTGTACGCACTCGCGCCGTCCCTCGACCCTCGCGACGTCTCGATCGTGCCGGATGACGAGGCCGGTGCCGCTCGGGCGATCGACCACATGCTCGGGTCCGGACGCCGCTCCATCGCGGTGGTCTCCGGTGCCCGGCGCCACACTGCCAGCTCGCACCGTGTCGACAGCGCCAAGCGGGCGATCGCCGCCGCGGGTGCCACGCTCGCCGGCGGGGACGCGCTCTACGGCGAGTGGAGCGAACGCTGGGGCTACGAGGCGGCGACACGGCTGCTCGCGACGGACTTCGACGGCGTGTTCTGCACGAGCGACCAGATCGCCCGCGGCGTGGTCGACTGCCTGCGTGACGCCGGCGTGTCCGTCCCCACCCAGGTCGGCGTCGTCGGCGTCGACAACTGGAGCGTCATCACCGACGCGGCACGGCCGAGCATCACGTCGGTGGACCTCAACCTGCGCGAGGTCGGGCGCCAGGCCGCGGCCCTGCTCATGCAGATGATCCAGGACCGGGCGGTCCCGGGCGGAGTCCGCACCGCCGAGTGCTTCCTGGTGCCGAGGCAGTCGACGTGAGCGAGCCGGACCGGATCCTCGCCGCGGCCGGTCTTCCGTCGGACGGCCCCTGGGCGCGGAAGCGCGGATGGGTCAGCCGCGCCTGGATCGGAGACCGGGTCGTGGTCCGCGTCGGCGGCGCACAGGCGGCCGACGCGTACCGACACGAGGCCGCCGTGGTCCCCCTGCTGCCGCCGGACGTGCCACACGCGCCGTACCTGGGCAGCGGGGACGGACCAGACGGTGCCTGGTACGTCTCCGGTCGACTCCCCGGCCAGTCGCTGCACGACGCGTGGCCGTCGGCGTCCGTCGGCCAGCGTCGTGCGCTCGTGCACGACCTGGGCACGGCACTCCGGGCGCTCCACCGTGTGCCAGCACCGGCAGGACTCCGGCCGCCCTGGTTGGCCGACGCGCTCGACGGCCCGCACGACGTCTGGCCCGCCTACCACCCGCCCGTCGTGGCCGTGGCACCGACCCTCGTCGACGACGCGCGACGGGTGCCCGGTCACGACGCACGGCTGCTCGACGCCGTCGGACGGTGGATCGAGGAACGCCTGCCCCTGTTCGCCGACGACGAGCTGGTCCTGGTGCACGGGGACCTGCACGGCTCGAACCTCGTCGTCGAGGACGATCCGGTGTCCGGGCCGGCCGTGTCGGGGCTGATCGACTTCGCCGAGGCGATCGCCGCGCCCGCCGACGTCGAGCTCGACACGATCCTGCGCTGGTGCGCCCGTCCGTCGGAGTTCCCGCCGACGCCGGACGCGCTCGGCCTCGACCCGGCAACGCTCGCGGCGGTGCCGGAGTGGTTGCGCGAGGCCTACCCGGAGCTGTTCGCGCGGGCGGACCTCCGGGCGCGGCTCGAGTTCTGCGACATGTGGGTGGAACTGGCGATCGCGGCGCACCACCCGGAGAGCGCGGTGCGGGACCTCGCCGCGGGACGGATGACCGGCCTGCTCGAGGGCCGGAGCCACCTCGATGCGTTCCCGGTGCTGGAGCGCGATCGACGGTGATCGGGATCCGCGCGCGGAGGGTCGCACCGTGCAGACCGAGCCGCGCGACTGGTTCCTCGCCCGCGACGAACGCGGGAACACCGCGACGGACGTCCATGCCAGCAGGGACGACGGCCTGGCCTGACGCCTCCGTGGCACGACCACGTTCTGATCCGGCTCGCCTGCACCGGGAGGCCCGTTCTGCGGTCTGAGCGCACCCCGGCGCTGACCGCGGGGTCCGCGCAACGAGCACGCTCGGTGACGAATCCGGTCGGCAGATCCCGCGGTTCGCGCACCTGATTCGTCATCCCCCAGAACGAAGTCGTCCGCCCGGCCGCGGGGTTGTTGCGCGGGCCGCCGACATCGCCGCGTCGGGGCCGCAACCGCGCACGTTTCCGCCGGAAAGAGGGCGAATTGCGTCGCCGCTTGCTCATTAGGCTTCCGTCAGGACCAGCTACCGAGCCCGGTCCTCCTGCTTCCGCAGCAGCCCAACGACGGGAGGTTCGACATGTCGCAGTTCGTCCACGCCCACACGCAGGACGCCATCGTCGGTGAACCCGAGGTCGTCGAGGACCGCGCGACGGAGCAGGACCGCACCGTCCGCCAGGTCGCCACGCACCCCGGCTGGCTCCGTCTGAAGGACGCCGTCGTGGCGTTCCGTGCGCTGCAGGCGCAGGACGGCTCGGTACCGGACCAGGCGGACCACCGGGCGGCCGCGGAACACGTGGCCACGATCCTCCCGGCGATCGCCGAACTGGCCCCGCACTTCCCGCACGACGCGGCGTACCTCGCCGCCCTGCAGCGCGACTTCGCGCGATGGGAACAGCAGGGGTTCGGCGTCCCCGACTTCCTCGACGCGCTGAACGCCTTCCAGCCGCAGCGGCACCGCGTCGACGGCCTCGGCCACCTGGTCGTCTTCCCGATGGTCACGCAGAACGGCAGCGCCAGCCGCCTGGTCGAAGCGGTGCTGGTCGAGGTGATCTGGCCCGAGTTCATCGCCGAGCTCGAGGCCGGCGAGTACGGCAACCAGCTGTTCGTGGCGCTGCGGTTCGTCGACTTCACCCCGGGCTACGACACGAACTCGGCGGTGCTGTTCCCCGAGACGGTCGCGATGCGCGAGGTCCCGGCGTTCACGTGGGGCGCGATCTTCCAGGACCGCGAGGCCGCCCGCTACCGCCGGGTCGTCCGCGCGGCGGCGGCGATCACCAAGCTCGACCTGCCCGACGACGCCGCCGCGATGCTCGACGACCAGGAGCTGACCGAGCGGGTGTTCGTGATGTGGGACATCATCCACGACCGCTCGCACATGCGTGGTGACCTGCCGTTCGACCCGTTCATGATCAAGCAGCGGATGCCGTTCTTCCTGTACTCGCTCGAGGAACTGCGCTGCGACCTGACGGCCTTCCGTGAGAGCGTCCGACTGCAGCGGACGCTCTCGGAGCTGCCGGACGAGGGCCTCACCGCCGCGCAGCGGGACATCCGCGACCACGCGCGCCTGGTGCAGTACGCGGTCATCTTCGACCGCATCTTCCGCTTCGCGATCACCGGCAGCCGCGTCCGCAACTACGACGGGCTGGGCGGCCAGCTGCTGTTCGCGTGGATGCACCAGCACGGTGTCCTGCACTGGACGGACACGCAGCTCACGATCGACTGGGACGCGGTGCCGGACGTCGTCATCGCGCTCAGCGACCAGATCAACGAGCTGTACTGGCGGTCGATCGACCGGCCGAAGTCGGCGCACTGGCTTGCCGCGTACTCGATGGTGAGCCAGACGCTCACGCCGCACCCGGCCTCCCGGTGGGCCGCCGGCCTGCCGAGCGAGACGCTCGCCGGACCGCCGAAGGGCTACACCGACGCAGTGCTGGACGACGAGTTCCCGCTGTCGATGTTCTACGAGGCGCTCAACAAGAAGATGGCCGCGGTGATCGCGTCGACGGCCGGGATCACCGGCGCGTCACCCGACGCGTCGTCTGACGCCGCCGCTTCCGCTCGCGTCGCGGACGCCGCGTGAGCGGTCGTTCCGTGGCCGGCCGGCTGGTGCTGATCGCCGGAGCGACCAGTGCCAGCGGCGCGGCCGTCGCGCGGGCGCTCACCACCGCCGGAGCCGCGGTCGTCGCCGTCGGCACCCGGCCCGACGCCCTGGAGGCCCTGGCCGCGTCCGTCCCGGGCGTCACCACCCACACGTGCGACCTCGCTGACCTCGATGCGGTCACCGCGCTGGCGGCGACGGTCCATGATGCCCACGGCCCGGTCGACGGGCTGGTCCACCTGGTCGGTGGGTGGCGCGGTGGCGGGGGGCTCGCCGGACAGTCCGACGAGGACTGGGACTTCTTCGACCGCGGCTTCCGCACCCTGCGCAACACGACCCGGGTGTTCAACCCCGACCTCGTCGCGTCCACAGCGGGGCGACTGGCGACCGTGTCGTCCACGGCGGTCGACTCCCCCACCGCCGGGGGCGCGAACTACGCCGCCGCGAAGGCCGCTGCCGACACCTGGGTCCGCGCCGTGGCCCAGGGCTTCCGGAAGGACGCACCGGCCTCGGCAGCAGCGGCGATCGTCGTCGTCCGCGCGCTCGACGGGCTCGAGGACCAGCTCGGCGACGAGGTCGTCAGGCTCTGGGACGCTCCACCAGACACACTCAACGGCACCCGCATCCCCCTTCCCCACGTCTCCCGAGGATGATGAACCCGTGACTCTCCAACTCCACGACCTCGACCTGCGGGGCTTCGCCTCGGACAACTACGCCGGCGTCCACCCCGAGGTCCTCGAGGCGATCGCCGCCGCGAACCAGGGACACCAGATCGCCTACGGCGAGGACGTCTACACGGCACGCCTGCAGGACGTCATCACGGCGCACTTCGGGTCGCAGGCCCAGGCCTTCCCGGTCTTCAACGGCACCGGCGCGAACGTCGTCGGCCTGCAGTCCATGCTGCCGCGATGGGGTGCGGTCGTGTGCACCTTGACCGCGCACATCCACACCGACGAGGCCGGAGCCCCCGAGCGGGTCGCCGGCATCAAGCTGCTCACCGTCGACGCCCCGGACGGCAAGCTCACCCCGGAGCTGATCGACAAAGAGGCCTGGGGATGGGGCGACGAGCACCGCCCCCAGCCGCTCGTGGTGTCGATCACCCAGACCACCGAGCTCGGCACGGCCTACTCCGTCGACGAGATCCGGGCGATCGCGGACCACATCCACCCGCTCGGCATGACGCTGCACATGGACGGCGCCCGCATCTCGAACGCGGCTGCGAGCCTCGGACTGCCGCTCCGCGACTTCACCACGGACGCCGGCGTCGACGTGCTGAGCTTCGGTGGCACCAAGAACGGGATGCTCTACGGCGAGGCGATCGTCGTGCTGAACCCCGCCGCGTCCGAGGGGCTGCACTACCTGCGGAAGATGAACATGCAGCTGTCGTCGAAGATGCGGTTCGTGTCGGCGCAGCTCATCGCCCTGCTGACCGACGACCTGTACCTGCGGTCGGCCTCGCACGCGAACGCCATGGCCGCCCGACTCCGCGGTGCGCTCGAGGCGGGGATCGCGGACGGCAGCATCGAGGGCGTCGGCTTCAGCCAGGAGACCCAGGCGAACGGGGTGTTCGCGACGCTGCCCGCCGGCGTGGCCGATCGGCTGCGCGAGCACTTCCGGTTCTACGACTGGGATGCGTCGCGGAACGAGGTGCGGTGGATGTGCTCGTTCGACACCTCGGAGCAGGACATCGACGCGTTCGTGGCGGCGTTTGCGCGGGAGGTCGCGGCGGTCTGACCCGCGTGTGATCTCGTGTGGAGGCCGGACCGGTCACCACGCGCTGGGCGCGTAGTCCTTCAGGAAGACGCCGAACAGGTCCTCGCCGGCCTCGCCCCGGACGATCGGGTCGTAGACCCGGGCGGCGCCGTCGACCAGGTCGAGCGGGGCGTGGAAGCCCTCCTCGGCGAGTCGGAGCTTGGTTGCGTGCGGCCGCTCGTCGGTGATCCAGCCCGTGTCGACACTGGTCATCAGGATGCCGTCGGTCTCGAACACCTCTTGCGCGCTCGTCCGCGTGAGCATGTTGACCGCGGCCTTCGCCATGTTCGTGTGCGGGTGTCCCGGGCCCTTGTACGCGCGGCCGAAGACCCCTTCCATGGCGCTGACGTTCACCACGTACGTGCGCCGCGCAGCACTCGCCGCCATCGCCCGTCGCAGCTTCGAGATCAGGATGAACGGCGCGGTCGTGTTCGCCAGCTGGACCTCGAGCATCTCGAGCGGATCGACCTCGTCCACGCGCTGGGTCCACGAGTTGTCGTCGTGCAGATCGGGCAGCAGACCGCCGGCATCGATGGCGGTCCCGGCAGCGTGTCGTTCGAGTGAGCTCGACCCCGGGGCGAGCGCCTGCTCGGTGAGCTCGTCCGCTCGGGCCGCGGCCGCCGCCAGGATGGGGTGCGCGGAGACCGATCGCTCGAGCGCCAGGGGGTGCCGGTCGCTCGTGTGCCCGAACGTCACCAGCTCGGGCAGCGGTCCGTCCGGCAACGGCGCGAGCTCGGCGTCGACCAGAGGCTGGTACGCCCCGGTCGAGCGCCGGACGGTCTGTGTCGCGTTGTTGATCAGGATGTCGAGGGCACCGGCAGCCGCCACGTCCTCGGCGAGACCGATCACCTGGGCGGGGTCGCGGAGGTCGATGCCCACGACCTTGAGCCGCGGCATCCACTCCGCGGCGTCGGGCAGGCTCGCGAACCGGCGCACTGCGTCCCGCGGGAAGCGCGTCGTGATCGTCGTGTGTGCGCCGTCACGGAGCAGCCGGAGCGCGATGTACATGCCGATCTTCGCGCGGCCGCCGGTGAGCAGCGCCCGCTTGCCCGTCAGGTCAGTCCGGGCATCGCGCTTGGCATGGCTCAGCGCAGCGCACCGGGGACACAGCTGGTGGTAGAACGCGTCGACCAGCGTGTAGTGCTGCTTGCACATGTAGCACGGGCGGGACTTCAGCAGCGTGCCCGCGGTGGCGCTCTGGGTCGATGCGCTGATCGGGACGCCGCGGGTCTCGTCGTCGATGCGGTCGGCGGCGCCGGTCGCGGTGCCGGCGATCACGCGACGGTCTGCCTCGGCGATGACCGCCCGCTTCTCGAGCCGGTGTGCCCGCTTGACGGCCTTGAACATCTTCGCCGTCGCCTGCCGGACGCTGACGAAGTCCGGGTGCGTCTCGTCGATCGACGGCAGCTGCTCGAGGACCCGGAGCGCGACGCGGAGGTCGTCGGGGTCGATGCCGCTGGGATCAGAACGCTCGGAGGTCACACGGGATTCTACTCGCGGTCACCGGCGTGGACAGGACCTCGTCGAGCCGCATCACCCCAACCTGCTGGGGCAACACCCGTCACCAGCGGTGACTACCCGTCGTGCGCCGCCAGCGTCGACAGCACGAGCTTCGCGATCCGCTGCTGCCCCTTGTCGTTCGGGTGGATGCCGTCCGTCGAGTAGATCCCCTTGCCGGAGTACGTGGCCTTCGGGAAGGTGTCGTCCATGCTCACGTACACGGCCCCGGCCTTCGTGGCGGCCTGCTTCGTCGCAGCGAGGTAGCGCGACCAGGGACTCGACATGGTGTTCGTCATCGAGGACGCCGGCGTGAACTCCCCGATCACCAGCAGTGACGGCTTCGACGGCAGTGCGGCGAGCGCCTCCAGGAACGCCCGGTACTGCGTGCCGAGCTCGGCCGGCGTCACGTGCTGCGCGTCGTTGCCGCCCAGCGTGATCGTGACCAGGTCCGGTGCGGCCCGGCGCATGGCCGTCAGGAACCCGGCCTGGTCCCGGGTGAAGGTCGAGATCGTCGCACCGGACTGCGCGGAGTCGTACCGCTGGATGCCCTTGTCCCGGTCGCCGTCGTAGATCGTGAAGCCCTGCAACGAGAACGGCGCGACTGCGGTGACGGTGACGGTGTGCTTGCCGCGCCGCAGGTCGTCCACCTTGGTGACGGTCCCCGTGCTGGCCTTCCCCGTCGTGGACGCCGTCCGCGGTGCGCCGCCGTCGATGCTGTAGGTGAAGTCGCCCGACCCCTCGTAGCGCGTCCACCAGATGTCGAGCCCGGTCCCCGTGAACGGGTACGTCCGTGACGCGCCCGCCTGCATGGCGACGGACCGGTAGCCCAGGTCGGGCACGGTCTTGTCGAACTGGCTCGATCCGGAGCGCGCGGTCGCCCAGTCGCCCCACGTCGAGTCCGGCTCGTAGACGGCGAACTGCGCGGGGAGGTACCCGGCACCGCCACGGGCGCCGGAGGTCGGGTGCTCCTTCCGGAGCTGGTCGAGCGTCAGGTCCATCCAGCGGGTGGAACGGGTCGAGGCGCCCTGCCCCTCGGTGACCGAGTCGCCCAGCGCGACCCACCGCGCGGGAGCATCGGACCGGTCCGCCACGGCGGTGTTCCACGCGGCGAAGGGTTCGTCTGTGCCTGACCCGGTCGAGGCGCACCCCGTCGCGAGTCCTGCGACGAGGGCCACGAGCAGCCCGGCGACCATGTGTGATGCCCTGCGGGATGCCATGCGGCCAGGGTAGATGCTGCCATCTGGCAGGAACCGGACGGGAGGCGCGTGGCGGGCCCGCCACGCGCCTCCCGTCCGGTGTGCGGTCCGCTCTCACCCCAGCGGCTCCACGCCGTAGCTGGTGACCACCGCCCGCAGCTCGTCCAGGTAGGTCTGCGCCTGCACCGTCAGGGGCACGGAGGAGTGCGCGATCCACCCGATCTCGATGCGCTCGTCGACGTCGAGGGGGATGGCGACGATCTCCGGGTCCAGGTCGTCACTGATCAGCCCCGTCGAGATCGTGTAGCCGCCGAGCCCGATCATCAGGTTGAAGATCGTCGCCCGGTCCGACACCCGGATCTCCCGCTTGCTGGACATCGTCGACAGGATCTCCTCGGCCAGGTAGAAGGAGTTGTTCGCGCCCTGGTCGAATGTCAGCCGAGGCAGGTCCGCCAGATCGGCCAGGGTCGCACGCTTCCGGGTCGCGATCGGGTTCCGCCGGGCGACGAAGATGTGCGGCTGGGCGACGAACAGCGGTGTGAACACGACCCCGGCGTCCCGCAGCAGCTTGCCGAGGACCTGCCGGTTGAAGTCGTTGCGGTACAGGATGCCGACCTCGCTGCGCAGGGTGCGGACGTCCTCGATGATGTCCCAGGTACGCGTCTCACGGAGCGAGAACTCGTACTCGTCGGCAGCGGCGGCCTCGACCATCCGGACGAAGGCCTCCACCGCGAACGAGTAGTGCTGGGCAGACACCCCGAGCAGCCGGCGTGACGGCTGCCCGCCGACGTACCGCTGTTCGAGCAGCGAGACCTGCTCGACGACCTGGCGGGCGTAGCCGAGGAACTCGACGCCGTCGACGGTGAGGACGACACCACGCGCCGAACGCACGAAGAGCGCCCGGCCGATCCGGGCCTCCAGGTCCTTCATCGCGGCCGACAGCGTCGGCTGCGCGACGTAGAGCAGGTCGGCCGCAGCGCTGATCGAGCCCTCGGTCGCGACCTCGATGAAGTACCGGAGCTGCTGCAGGGTGATGTCGTTCGAGACGCGGGCCATAGGCGGAGGCTATACCAGCGCATAGCATCTCGGGATTACCCGATGACCCGCGCCTCCCGTCATGATCGAGGAATGGCGAATGACCTGACCTTCAGCATCACGCGGACGCGGTTCGACGAGGACTACTCCCCCGCGGACAGCTCCCGGCTGACCACGAACTTCGCCAACCTGGCGCGCGGCGAGCACCGTCAGCAGAACCTGCGCAACGCCCTCGCCATGATCGACCGTCGCTGCAACGACCTGGCTGCCGGGGGTCCGGCCGCCGACCGGTACCGGGTGGAGCTCGACATCGTCTCCGTCACGGCGCACTTCGTCGACGACGGCACCGACGGTGCGTTCCCGCTGCTCGAGATGCTCGACGTCACGATCCTCGACCAGCACACCGGCGAGCGCCACCAGGGCATCCTCGGCAACAACTTCTCGTCGTACCTGCGGGACTACGACTTCGCGGTGCTGCTCCCGTCGGCTCCGTCGCTGCCGGCCGACTTCGGACACCTGCACGGGCAGCTGTTCCAGCGCTTCCTGGAGTCGTCGGCGTTCCGCGCGGAGTTCGACCTGGAGCCGGTCGTCTGCATCAGCGTCTCGACCAGCCAGACCTACCGACAGAACGGCTTCGTGCATCCAGTCCTCGGCGCCGAGTACGAGCACGAGCACTCCTCGCTCACCGATGACTACTTCGGCCGGATGGGCATGCAGGTCCGGTACTTCATGCCCCCGGGCGGCAAGGCCCCGCTCGCGTTCTACTCCCGCGGCGACCTGCTCAGCGACTACTCGGACCTGCAGCTCATCGGCACGATCAGCACGATGGAGACGTTCCAACAGATCTACCGACCGGAGATCTACAACGCGAACGCCCCGGCGCCGAGCACCTACCGCCCGAGCCTCGCGCACGAGGACTACACGGTGCCGCCCGTCTCCTACGACCGCGAGGAGCGGAGCCGCCTCGCGATCACCCAGGGCCGGTACACCGAGGAGCACCTCGTGACGCCGCATCGGGCGCTCCTCGAGCAGTGGGCATCCCGTCCCACAGCCGTGGCCGTCTGACCCATTTCCTGCTTCCTCGACCGTCTGGATCTCCTACGACCATGAGCACCCTCCTTCCCACCGCCATCGTCGGCAGCCTGCCGAAACCGTCCTGGCTCGCCGAGCCCGAGAAGCTCTGGTCCCGCTGGCGGCTCGACGGGGCGGCACTGGCCGAGGGCAAGCAGGACGCCCTCCGCGCCGCCGTGCACGAGCAGGAGCGCGCCGGCCTCGACATCGTCAGCGACGGCGAGCAGACCCGCCAGCACTTCGTCACGACGTTCATCGAGCACCTGGATGGCGTCGACCTCGAGCGTAAGGAGACCGTCCGGATCCGCGACCGGTACGACGCGGCCGTGCCGACCGTCGTCGGTGCCGTCAGCCGCCGCGCGCCCGTGTTCGTGGACGACGCGCGCTTCCTGCGCGCCCAGACCGACCGCCCGATCAAGTGGGCGCTCCCCGGCCCGATGACGATGATCGACACGCTCTCCGACCAGCACTACAAGAGCCGCGAGAAGCTGGCGTGGGAATTCGCCCGGATCCTCAACGAGGAGGCCCACGAGCTCGAAGCAGCCGGCGTCGACATCATCCAGTTCGACGAGCCCGCCTTCACCGTCTTCCACGATGAGGTGCAGGACTGGGGCGTCGCCGCACTCGAACGCGCCACCGAGGGCCTGCGCGCCGAGACGGTCGTGCACATCTGTTACGGCTACGGGATCGAGGCCAACAACCGGTGGAAGGAGACGCTCGGGGCCGAGTGGCGCCAGTACGAGCAGTCCTTCCCGCTCCTGCAGCAGTCGTCGATCGACATCGTCTCGCTCGAGTGCATCCACTCCCACGTCCCGCTCGAGCTCGTCGAGCTCATCCGCGGGAAGAAGGTCATGCTCGGCGCGATCGACGTCGCGACCGAGACCGTGGAGACGCCGGAGGAGGTCGCGGAGGTGCTCCGTCGCGCGCTCGAGTTCGTCGACGCGGACAAGCTCATCCCGAGTTCGAACTGCGGGATGGCGCCGCTGGCGCGGGGCGCAGCGCTCGGGAAGCTCGGCGCGCTGTCCGCCGGCGCGGACATCGTCCGGGCGGAGCTCGCTGAGGTCGCCGTGCCGACAGCGCACTGACTCCGCTGACATGCAGGACGGCTCACCTCGGCAACGGGGCGAGCCGTCCTGCATCTCACGTCCGTCAGGTGTCTGGTTCTCGGTCGGGCCTGGAGGCATGGCTCGCCTCCGCCGCGGAGGGCGCGTCGGCTGGGCGCTCCGTCTCCCGGGGCTGACCGTCGGTCAGCTCGAGGTCATCACTCCTGACCCTCAAGGCTCATCTTGTCGAAGTCACCCGCAATGCACTGCGAGCTGCCGTCGATCGTGTACCCCCGGGGATCTGCCCGGAAGTCCGAAGAACTCACCGGACCGCCCCTGCCCCGAACTCCGAGGATGGGGTCCTCACCCCCGGTCTGGTAGCGCTCGGTCGTGACGCCGAGGTCCTTCCAGTGGCGCTCCACTGCGACGACATCGGCCTTCGGATCGGCGCTCGCAGCACGGACCATCGCGTAGACGTACTGAACGCCGCCTTGCTCCAGACCGAGACCGCACTTCCCGAGCCCGGGACCATCACTGACTTCCCACCCGTCGCCAACGATCGTGGTCGATTCCTCGACGAACGTGACGATGGACTGTTTCGCTTCTTTCGCGTTCATGCCAGATCCTTCGCTGCAACCAGTGAGAAGGGCGACGGTGAGCAGGACTGCTCCTGTCGCCCAGAGGACGGTGACGGCTCTTCGCCGAGGTGGTTTCATCTGCCAGTTCCTTCCAGATCGGCTCGCTTGAGCGAGATCGGCGTGATCACTTCGTCAACAGCTCTGGCTGGCCGGTCGTGGCGTACGCGACGTTCTGCAGCGACTGCGTGTTCTCGTCGAGGTACCCGCCGCCGTACCACGTGTGCACCCCGTGGTCGCGAACGGGTTGGAGGCCTGGAGCTCCATCGGCGCCGAAGCTCGTGGCACCGAATTCCGGCGCGGTCGGATCCTGGTGGTGATCGGAGCTGAAGTCACGTCCGACTGCCGCCCATTCGTCGCCGCTCCAGTGCTCGATGATCGGCTTCACCACGTCTGCCTGCCCCGCGTAGACCGCATCCGCCTGGATCTCGTCCGCCCCGTGGATGCTGTCCGGGATGCCCGCTGATGCGATGGCGGTGAACGAATCGACGTGCACACCCTCGGTCGTGAGCGCGTAGGACGCGGTCGTCGTGCCGTAGGAGTGCCCGAGCACATTGACCCTGGGCATGATGACGGCCCTCGTCGCGTCCAGGCCCATGATCGACGCGGCCAGCTTCTTGCCACCGGCTTTTGCGAAGTCGCTGCCGAACACGGCGGCACTCGCCGGCGGGACCGGCGGCGCCTCGTACCCCATCCACGCGACAACGGCGTTCGTGGAGCCGCGACCCACAGGGACCGCCTTGGCTTGCTCGCTGGAGACGTTCTGAGCGGCATCCGTCCAATCGGTCATGCTGCCCGTGCTCGACCCCATCCCCGGCACCGCCCAGGTGACGTTGGTCGCTTCATCCAGATCTCCGATGGAGACGGCGGCCAGAGGGGGATGGTCTGCGCTGAGCACCGTGAGCGTGCGAGGGCCTCTGCGGCCGTTGCGGTTGAGAGAAGCCTTGATCGATTCGAGGGCGGAGAGGTCCGCCGCGTCCTTGCGTGCTGCAGCGCTGTAGACGCGGTCCGGACGATCGAGGTCGTCCAGGAACTGTTTCGCGGACGCGATCCGACGATCGAGCACGGCAACGTTCGCAGCGCTGCGCGCCCAGTACGGTGCCCCTTCGAGGTTGCCCAACACGGTCAACACCGAGGTCGGAAGCAGTGCGAGGTCCGGAGCGTCTTCCTTCGTGAGACCGAGGTCCGTCCACATCGCGGCGACCTCGGTCGGGGTCAGTCCCGTCGCGAAGAGCCGTTGGACGTCTCGGACGAGCTCGTCGTCGGTCACCCTGCCGATCGCGGCATTCGTCAGCGATCCGACGCCTCCCGCCTGCTCGAACGCGTCGGCGATGCGGTCGATCCACGCAGCATCGGCTCGGTTCTCCTCAAGGAACAGTTCGAAGCCCGTGACGAAGGTGCATCCGTCGATCGTCACCCAGGAGCACGACGCGGTGAAGGCCTTCCACGCGCTGGCGAGCGTCGAGGCCTTCGCTGCCGCAGCAGCATCGTTCGCCCGGCTGACCGTGCTGAAGTCACGCAGTCGCGCCGGGTCCGCCGAGCTCCGACCGTGCCCCGCGGCGCCCCCGGACCGCCTGCGTTCACGTGGCACGAACGCCGCATGGATGGACGGCGGTCGGATCGCGACCTCCGACGGTTTCGGGGTGCGGATGGAGACCGGAGGCAAGGTGGTGGTCACGAGCAGTGATGTCGCCGCGGCGTGCTGGCGGTCGCGCTCGGCTGCGCGCCAGGCATCAACAGCGTCCAGCCGTTCCTCCTCGGCCTCCGCAGAGATCTTGGCGTCGCGGACCTGACCGGCGAGGTCGTTCAGGACGGACGCCAGCTTGCCCCGATCAGTTGACTCGGCCGAGGCGGACTCGGTGAACCTGTCGGCGTAGGCGCCGGAGAAGTCCACCGCTGCTTCCTCGACGGCGGACCGACGGGCCCCCGACTGCGCACGGAGCTCGTTCTCAGCCGCCGTGGCCGCTCTGATGACGGCGTCGGCTGCTGCCGCGTCGAACGCGATCTTCCCCATGACTTCCCCCTCCGGCCCACCCCGGTCCGGGTCCCGACCCTAGCGGGAATCTCCACCGACATGCACGTATTCCACATGTCGCTTTCGATCGGGCGGCTGCCCAGCCAGGGGCGTTGACTACACGCATGATCCCCAAGAGCAAGATCCACGAGGTCGAGAGCGCGCCAGTCCGAGACCGCGACGGCGCATCGGTCGGCAAGGTCGCGCAGGTCTTCCCCTCCGACGAGGACGGCAGCGCTGCGTTCGTCAGCGTCGCGACAGGACTCTTCGGAGGCCACACCGCGCTCGTCCCGGTCGGAGACGCCACCTTCGACGGGAAGGACCTGCACGTCGGGTACGCGAAGAGCGCGATCAAGGGTGCGCCGTCCCCCGGAGCCGGAAGCACCTTGTCCCTCGCCGAGGAGAACGCCGCCCGCAAGCACTTCGGGCTGTCCCCAGCTGGCAAGGCGACCGGCGACATGGGCGACCCGCACGAGAACCTCGACCAGGCCGGTACCGGTCCTGCGGGTGCAGACGACACCGAGGGCGCAGGGACGACCCCGCCGGCGTGAGCAGCGGCGTCCCCGCGAGCGCGGTGCTGTGGTGACGCGGCCGGCAGCGCACGGCTCCTCCCGCAGCGGCAAGCGCAGGATGGCGTGGTGACCACCCCCACCCGAGCCGCCGGCCTCGACGCCCTGCACGAGTTCGTCCCGCACGCCGGCCCCGATTACCGGCGCGACCGCAACCACGACCTCGGCCCCGCGCGGACCAACGTCTCCGGCCTGTCGCCGTACCTGCGGCACCGGCTGGTCACCGAGCAGGAGGTCATCGACGCCGTCCTGTCCCGACACAGCCTGCACGCGGCGGAGAAGTTCGTGCAGGAGGTCTTCTGGCGCACCTACTGGAAGGGCTGGCTCGAGCAGCGCCCGGCGGTCTGGCGCCGCTACCGCGCCGACGTCAGCGACCTGCTCGCGGGAGACCTGCCCGCCCACTACGAGGACGTGATCGCCGGCCGATCCGGCATCGACGCGATGGACGCCTGGGTCGGCGAACTCATCGAGACGGGGTACCTGCACAACCACACGCGCATGTGGTTCGCGAGCATCTGGATCTTCACCCTCGAGCTGCCGTGGCAACTCGGCGCCGACTTCTTCTACCGCCACCTGCTCGACGGTGATGCCGCCTCGAACACGCTGTCCTGGCGATGGGTGGCCGGGCTCCAGACCCGCGGCAAGACGTACCTGGCGACGACGGAGAACATCGCCCGGTACACGGACGGGCGGTTCGCACCGACGGGCCTGGCCACCGAGGCCCGTGGACTCGACGAGGAACCGTTCCCCGCCTCCACACCGGTCCCGTCCGACGACGTCGACGGGCGCCCCGGGGAGCGCGTCGGACTGCTCCTGCACGAGGAGGACCTCGAGGCCGAGAGCCTGCTGTCCGAGCACCCCTCCCTCGCTGGGTCGATCCGCGCGACAGCGGTGACCGCCGATCCCGAGCAGCGCTCCCCGGCGGCGGTGTCCGCGCCAGTGCGGGCATTCACCGCCGGTGCAGTGGCAGACGCAGCGTCGCGGACAACCGACGCCAGCGGACGTCCGGCGACAGTGCTCGACTCGGCCGCGCCCTCCTCCGTCATCGAGTGGGCAGCGGCCGAGGGTCTCGACTCGATCGTCGTCCCCTACGCGCCCGTCGGCCCCGTCCACGAGCGTCTCGAGGTCCTGCGCGCAAGCCTCGGCGCGGAGGGCGTCGGTCTCGTCACCATCCGTCGGCGCTGGGACGGCCGAGCATGGCCGTACGCGTCGCGCGGCTTCTTCCCGTTCCGCGAGCGCATTCCCGGCCTCATCGGTCAGCGCTAGCGGACGCCGGCTCGACGAGCGCGCCTTCGCTGTCTTCCACGACGAGGTGCGGGATTGGGGCGTCGCCGCGTTCGCGCCCTGGTACTGAGGTCCACTCCGAACCGCAGCGCTCGCCACCGGACCTAGGCGCGCGACACGCGCGGGTGTTGCTTCAGGTTGCACATTTCACATTATGGCCGTGAATATGGGGTCACCCAGCAACGCAGCTGGCGCTCAAAGGAGACCACAATGAAGTCGTTGACCTCGATCACGCCTACCAAGACGGCGATCGTTGCAGCCATCACCACAGCGCTCTGCGCGTCGACGTTGACCATCACGCCCGCGCAAGCTGCGTCCGCCGCGCCGGTCGCTGACGTACGCGCAGCTGCCGAGAACCTCGGCGTCCAGGCCGCTGACCTCGAACAGGGGCTCGAGCTGGTCAGCGAGATCCCTGATTCCGTTCTCCTCGCGGGCGATGCTGCCGTGCAGAGCTGGATGGCCGGGAACCACCCGGAACTCGTCCAAGGCACGCGTGCGGACATCGTCGGCTGCGCTGGCGCCATTGCTTGGTTGATCGCCTCCACTGCGATCCCGGCAGCGAAGATCCTGAAGATCAAGAGGCTCATCGACGGGCTCGGAGGCGTTGCGAAGGCTGTCCGGCTGTTCTGGGGGGCGTCCTTCAAGTGGGAGAAGATCCAGGCCCTCGGAGGTGCGGCGGCGGCTCTCGGGGCCGAGCTGCTCGGGATCGCCGCGGTACAGCAGAAGTGCTTCTCGTGAAGCGGCGCACATCAGCGCTGATCACACTCGGTGGCCTCACAGCGTCGATCCTCGCGTACGCTCTCTTCGGGCCGATCCTCGCGGGCATCCTCGCACTCGCAACGCTCTGCTTCGCGGCTTTCCGTACGAGCATCATCGGGAGCACCACCATTCTGGCGACGAAGCCGATCGACCCTAAAGCGGTTCGCCAGTACCGGGAAGATCATCCCGGTGCCACCATCAGCGCAGCTGCGTCGATCGTCGCACGTAGGTAGTCGGATTCCGGACCCAGCAAATCCGCATCAGCTGACCAGAGGGCCGGCAGATACCGGCCCTCTGGTCCGCCTGCGGCGAGCGTGCAAGTCGTCGGCTTTCGCCTCGATCCCGCCCCGTCCCGTCGGGACGCTAGCCAGAGTTATGTTCGCCACCGCGGCGCCTGCCGGCCCTGCGTGGGCCTGTGCAGCAGCGCGCCGCTCACCGAAGTGCAGCGGTCAGCTCACGAGGCCGAGCGCTCGGCGCCGTACGCGCGGACGAATGCGTCCACGCCGTCGTCGAAGACCGCATCGACGGCGGCGGCGAGTTCCGGTGAGTTCAGCGCGAGGAGGAACGTCAGGGCGGTGAAGTGCTCGGAGGCCCGATGCGGGGTTCGCCGCGCGGATCACACCCGCTTCGGCCAGATCGCTGAACTGGGCCGCGATGACCTGCTCGGGATCATGTGCCAGATCCGTCCCGGACGCGGGGACCAATCGACTTGACTCGAGGAGCATCGTCACCTCTGCGGAGCGGTTCACGAAGGAGGGAGGCCGGGAGTTCGCGAACCATCCCCGGCTCACCTTGCGCCACCGCCACAGGACCAACGGAAGGAATGCGGCGAGCAGACCGACGGGGACCAGCAGGGAGATCCACAGAGACTGCTCGTCCCACGCGGTGGTGGACGGGTTCCAGCCCCACCGCATCAGCTTGACGAGGTGGTAGAGCGGGTTCTGAACGGCGAGTCCGGCCAGCCAAGTGGGCAGTGTGCTCACTGGCCAAGCCGCGTCGCTCAGACGCTGTCGCACCGGTCGCGCTCTTCGTCGGCGGCATGCTGATCTTCCCGGCGGGGGCGGTCATCCTCCGGCCGCTCGGTGGCCTGTCATCCCTTCCCCGGGGCCATCACAGACCGACGAACTCACTCGTCAGCAGTTCGGTGAGCACCCGGCGACGGCATCCGATTCGAACATGCAGCTCACGCCCGGTTCGCCGCCGCCCTCGCGGCATACCCCCACGCGATGAGCGCACCGACGACCAGCACCGTCGAGAAGATCGCGATCGCACCGTTCACCCCGAGCAACGTGCCGACCACACCGAGCGTCACACCACCGCCGGTCCGCAACCCCGACGCGAACATCCCGAACACGCCGAGCGTCCGCCCACGCTCGCCCGCCGTCGCCTCGAGCTGCACCAGGCTCTGCGCGATCGACATCGAGGCGATCTCCCCCATGCCCGCGATGACGAGCACCACGAGGGCGACCACGACGCTCGACGTCAGCGAGAACGCGAGCACCGCGCCACCGAACACCACCGTCGCCAGGACAGCGGCGCGCAGCGACGGCTTCAACAGCCCGGTCGCCTCCAGCAGGAAGCCACCGACCACTCCCCCGAGGCCCATCGCGAACAACAGCGCACCGTACGTGGCATCCGCGCCGGAACGGCCCGCCAGCCCGTTCGCGAACTCCGGCATCGCCGAAGGCAGGGCGTTGCCGACGGTGATCGCCACCAACCCGCCGATCACGATCATCGCGACGATGACGTGGTTCGACCCGATGCTGCGGAGCACACGCACGACCTCACGAGCCGTCATCCGCGGTACCGCGTCGAGGTCGGCGGCGTCGCGCACGTGCCCGGTGAAGCGCGTCCGGCCCATCTGGACCATCATCGGCAGGTAGAGCAGCACGTTGACGAAGATGCCGACCGTCGGTCCGAGCTGCAGCAGGAGCACCGACCCGACGACCGGGCCCAGCAGGATGCCGAGGCTCTGGAACGTCGAGTTCATCCGCACCGCGCTGGGCAGGTCGCGCTTCTCGACGAAGTCGTGCAGGAGCATCTGCTCGGCCGGGGCCCACAACGCGCCCGCAGCACCGTGGCCGAGCAACAGGACGCACGCCCATCCGACGCTGAGCGAATCGGTCAGGAACAGCACGCCCCACCCGATCGACACCAGCATGAACAGCGCCTGCGCGACCTGGATGATCCGGCGGCAGTCGTACTTCTCCGCGAGTGAACCGGACCACACCGAGAGGAGCAGGAACGGCAACCAGTGACTGATCACCTGGAACCCGACCAGCGTCGGCGAGTGGAACGTCTGCCACAGCACCCAGTAGCTGATGACGTGCTCGGTGTTGTCCGCCATCATCGACAGCCCCGACGTGAACAGGTACGGACGGGAGCTCCGGTTCCGGAGTGCTGCGAAGCGCCGCGGTCCCGTCGTCCGCACGTCGGGAACGGGTGGCTCGAACTCAGTCATGCAAGGCGCTCCGATGAAGGCCGGTCGGTCGGTCGACCATACGACGTTCCTCCATGACAATAACGCCTGACGCCGCGAGGACTACCGCCAGGCCGAAACAGCACTGCCAGTGACCTTCCTAATCAATTACCCGACAGAGATGCCCATTTGGCAATCCACAACCGTCCGGTAATGACAACACCAACCCGCGCCGCCAGGAAACCCATCACCATTTCAGATTGAACGCATAAACTAGAGAGGTGTGTAGCTCCCATGGGCCATGAGGGTTGAACTGATTCGCATCGCGGCGATGATAGAACTGCGTGTAGCCGGAGTTAGGATCATAATTACCCAGCGCCCCTTGGATGTATAAATACTCTCCTAGCTCCGCCAGCGGCAGCGCCTCTGGCATCGACGCGGCTTTAAACGCATCCGCAAATTGGTTCCGATTAACTCGCCGCTTCTTCAATGCGCTAAAGAAGCGAGGAATCGCGGTGATAACCTCGTCCTTGAGCAGTCCATGCGCCTCTGATTCGAGCTCATTCAGAAAATGATTGCGCGCGAACTCATCACGTGCCTTACGTACAGAACTCGCGGTCGGCAGTTGCCCTTTAAGCGTTTGCGATTGAATTGACTGGAAAAGCATACTAAAATCCCGCGGAGTGTATCTCGTCGATTCAACCAAAAACCGCAAACCCGGAACATGCCCGCCTGACCCAACAGGTACACTCCGGGGCACCGTCCCGATTAGATCTTGCTTGCTAATCTCCGCTTTCTTTGCGAGATAATCCCAAAGAGCAACATCTTTTACGTCGGCAGCTTCCGACCCCCATTCGATCCGGATACTCGAATCCGCAAGAATCTCTGCACTGTCCGAAAACCTGACACGGCGAAACACGTCAGACCGACACATGATAAGCAGATAGAGATTACTACCCGTGAACCTGGTATTCAGCTCGTTCCCCACGCGAATGAGCGACGCGACCGTGTCCCAATATGCCCGATTGTCTCCGATCGACTTGTCGAGACCATCGATGGACAGAAGATGACGGCTGACAGTCTCATCGCGGAGCACAAGAGCAAGAAGTGCATTGGCTATCTGGGCCGGACTCCACTGATCGGATTCCCATGCTCGGTCTTCCCGGCCCGCGTTCATGCCAAGCCCGGAGAAGAGGGCGGAAAACCCGGCGGAAATCTTTCGCTCTCGAACTTTACGGAGAACATTGGGGTAGTCGCGATCTGCAAGACCAACATCCTCGAGTTTTTGCATTAGGGCAGCCGCCTTCGTATCACGAGCGATCGAACTGCCGTTGTCACGAGAAAGAGACGACAAGAATTTGATAGCAATAAAAAGCCGCCATGCCGCATCTGTAGCAGTCGTGACATCGTGACTGACGAGCTGGCCAGTGATCGTGCTCAATGGGTTTTGAGTCTGATTGACCTGATCGAAGTCAATGTAGTCGGAATACACAAGGTCTATTCCCGCCGCCCTTCGCCAGCTGAGGTCTACGTACCTTGCAGCCGCGCTCTTCCCCGAGCCTTTCGGTCCCAAAAGCAAAAATCGCTCATGATTTGCCACCCGTGCTGGTATGTCATAGCGATCAAAATATGTACGAAAGAACTTTTCGGGATCAGCCGCATAATCCTTTTCAGCGGACGCACGGCCAAAGTACAATTTTTGGAATTCGTCTCCATGGATCAATCTAGATCACCCCTCCTTGAGGATCTTTCCATCCCGCGGGGCGATAGTCCAGGTTCAATTCGCGGGCGTACGTCTACAAATCCCATTTGCGTGTGATGTTTCAGCTAATCGTGGTGCCTCGTCAAGTATACTTGAAATATCATTGGGATACATGCTCCTCGTTTCGAGGAAACTTTGAATCTCAACCGAGCCCAAAACGACGAAACCCCGCAGCCGATCGGCGGCGGGGTTTCCGTCGGTGCTCAGTGAAACCTAGAAGTCCCAGTCCTCGTCCTCAGTGCTCTCCGCCTTGCCGATGACGTACGACGAGCCCGACCCCGAGAAGAAGTCGTGGTTCTCGTCCGCGTTGGGCGACAGCGCCGACAGGATCGCCGGGTTCACGTCCGTCGTCTCCTTGGGGAACATCGGCTCGTAGCCCAGGTTCATCAGCGCCTTGTTGGCGTTGTAGTGCAGGAACTTCTTGACGTCCTCGGTCAGCCCGACCTGGTCGTAGAGGTCCTGCGTGTACTGGATCTCGTTCTCGTACAGCTCGAACAGCAGGCTGAACGTGTAGTCCTTGATCTCCTGCTTGCGCTCTTCCGAAGCGCCTTCAAGCCCCTTCTGGAACTTGTACCCGATGTAGTACCCGTGGACGGCTTCGTCGCGGATGATCAGGCGGATCAGGTCAGCGGTGTTGGTGAGCTTCGCGCGCGAGGACCAGTACATCGGCAGGTAGAAGCCGGAGTAGAACAAGAACGACTCGAGCAGGGTCGACGCGACCTTGCGCTTCAGGGGGTCGTCACCGGTGTAGTAGTCGAGGACGATCTGCGCCTTCTTCTGCAGGTTCACGTTCTCCGTGGACCAGCGGAAGGCGTCGTCGATCTCGGGCGTCGACGCCAGGGTCGAGAAGATCGACGAGTAGCTCTTGGCGTGCACCGACTCCATGAACGCGATGTTCGTGTAGACCGATTCCTCGTGCGGGGTGATCGCGTCGGGGATCAGGCTGATCGCGCCGACGGTGCCCTGGATGGTGTCCAGGAGCGTCAGCCCGGTGAACACGCGCATGGTGAGCTGCTGCTCTTCCGGCGTGAGGGTGTTCCACGACTGCACGTCGTTCGACAGCGGCACCTTCTCGGGCAGCCAGAAGTTGTTGACGAGGCGGTTCCAGACCTCGACGTCCTTCTCGTCCTGGATGCGGTTCCAGTTGATCGCGCTGACCGAACGGATCAGCGGGACGGCTTTGCCGGTGGCGTGGACCGGGTCGGTGAGAGTCATTGCGTTCTTCCGGAAGTGGTGGATCGGAACAAGTACGGAACTGGAGGCGCGGAGCGGGGCCGCCCCGCGCCTCCAGTCAGGAGATCGCGACAGCGATCACAGCATGCAGCTGACGCAGCCCTCGACCTCGGTGCCCTCGAGGGCGAGCTGGCGCAGGCGGATGTAGTAGATCGTCTTGATGCCCTTGCGCCATGCGTAGATCTGGGCCTTGTTGATGTCACGCGTGGTGGCGGTGTCCTTGAAGAACAGCGTCAGGGACAGGCCCTGGTCCACGTGCTGCGTCGCCGCGGCGTACGTGTCGATGATCTTCTCGGCACCGATCTCGTACGCGTCCTGGTAGTAGTCCAGGTTGTCGTTCGTCATGAACGGCGCCGGGTAGTAGACGCGGCCGAGCTTGCCTTCCTTGCGGATCTCGATCTTCGACGCGATCGGGTGGATCGACGACGTCGAGTGGTTGATGTACGAGATCGAACCGGTCGGCGGGACTGCCTGCAGGTTCTGGTTGTAGATGCCGTGCTGCTGGATGGACGCCTTCAGCGCCTTCCAGTCGTCCTGCGTCGGGATCGTGATGTTCGCGTTGTCGAACAGCGATGCGACGCGCTGGGTCGCCGGCGTCCACGCCTGGTCGGTGTACTTGTCGAAGAACTCACCCGACGCGTACTTCGAGTCACGGAAGCCGTCGAAGGTCTCCCCCGTCTCGATCGCGATGTTGTTCGAGGCGCGCAGGGCGTGGAACAGCACCGTGTAGAAGTAGATGTTCGTGAAGTCGATGCCCTCTTCGGAGCCGTAGTACACGCGCTCACGAGCCAGGTAGCCGTGCAGGTTCATCTGGCCCAGGCCGATGGCGTGCGACTTGTCGTTGCCGTCCTCGACGGAGCGGACCGACGAGATGTGCGACATCTGCGACACCGAGGTCAGGCCGCGGATGGCGGTCTCGATGGTCTTGCCGAAGTCGGGCGAGTCCATCGTCAGCGCGATGTTCAGCGACCCGAGGTTGCAGGAGATGTCCTTGCCGATCTCCTTGTAGGACAGGTCCTCGTTGAAGGTGGTCGGGGTGTTCACCTGCAGGATCTCGGAGCACAGGTTCGACATGTTGATCCGGCCCTTGATCGGGTTGGCCTTGTTCACCGTGTCCTCGAACACGATGTACGGGTAGCCCGACTCGAACTGGATCTCCGCGATGGTCTGGAAGAACTCGCGCGCCTTGATCTTCGTCTTCTTGATGCGCGAGTCGTCGACCATCGCGCGGTAGTTCTCGGAGATCGGGACGTCGCCGAAGGGGACGCCGTAGACCTTCTCGACGTCGTACGGCGAGAACAGGTACATGTCCTCGTTGTTCTTCGCGAGCTCGAACGTGATGTCCGGCACGACGACGCCGAGGGACAGCGTCTTGATGCGGATCTTCTCGTCGGCGTTCTCGCGCTTGGTGTCGAGGAACTTCATGATGTCCGGGTGGTGGGCGCTGAGGTAGACCGCACCGGCACCCTGACGCGCACCGAGCTGGTTCGCGTAGGAGAAGGAGTCTTCCAGCAGCTTCATCACGGGGATAATGCCCGAGGACTGGTTCTCGATCTGCTTGATCGGGGCGCCGGCCTCGCGGATGTTGGAGAGCAGCAGGGCCACGCCGCCGCCGCGCTTCGAGAGCTGCAGCGAGGAGTTGATCCCGCGGGAGATCGACTCCATGTTGTCTTCGATGCGCAGCAAGAAGCAGGAGACGAGCTCACCGCGCTGCGCCTTCGCGGTGTTGAGGAACGTCGGGGTGGCGGGCTGGAAGCGGCCGGCGACGATCTCCTCGACGAGGTCGATCGCGAGCTGCTCGTTGCCCTGGGCCAGACCGAGCGCGGTCATGACGACGCGGTCCTCGAAGCGCTCCAGGTACCGCTTGCCGTCGAACGTCTTGAGCGTGTAGCTCGTGTAGTACTTGAACGCACCGAGGAACGTCTGGAACCGGAACTTCTTGGAGTACGCCAGGTCGTTGAGCTGCTGGATGAACTCGAGCGAGTACTGGTCGATCGTCGCCTGCTCGTAGTACTCGTTCTCGACCAGGTAGTCCAGCCGCTCCTTCAGGTTGTGGAAGAAGACGGTGTTCTGGTTGACGTGCTGCAGGAAGAACTGCTTGGCAGCTTCGCGGTCCTTGTCGAACTGGATGTTGCCGTTCGCGTCGTAGAGGTTGAGCATCGCGTTGAGGGAGTGGTAGTCCATCCCCGTCGTCGGCGACGTCAGATCGACGTCTGCAACTGCTGCGTCCAAAATGCATCCAATCCTGAGTTGACCGCGGACACGTCGTCCGGCGTGCCGAAGAGTTCGAAGCGGTAGAGCACGGGCACGTGGCACTTGCGAGCGACCACGTCGCCCGCCAGCCCGTAGGCCTCACCGAAGTTCGTGTTCCCCCCGACGACGACGCCCCGGATCAGTGACCGGTTGTGTTCGTCGTTGAGGAACTTGATGACCTGCTTGGGGACCGCTCCCTCGCCGTTGCCGCCACCGTAGGTGGGGAGGACGAGGACGTACGGTTCGTCCACGTGCAGGAACGGTTCGCTCGGGTAGAGCGGGATCCGGTCCGCGTCGCGGCCGAGCTTCTCGATGAAGCGTGCGGTGTACCCGGACACGCTCGAGAAGTAGACGAGTCGGCTCATGCTGCGCTCCCCGTGGAGAAGGTGCGGACTGACGGACCGGAGGGTGTCCCGGGGTGGTGGGTCGAGCCTCCTGATCGAGTTCGGTCCACCACCCGCCGGACGGGTGACGCGTTACGCCAGTTCGGCGCTGAGCGTGGCGATCTTGTCGGGGCGGAAGCCCGACCAGTGGTCGTCGTCGGTGACGACGACGGGGGCCTGCAGGTAGCCGAGGCTCTTGACGTGCTCGAGCGCGGCTTCGTCCGTGGAGACGTCGTGCACCTCGTACTCGATGCCCTTGTTGTCGAGGGCCCGGTACGTCGCGGTGCACTGGACGCAGGACGGCTTGGTGTAGACGGTGACGGCCATGTTTACCCCTGGTTCTGGGCTCGAATCCGGGCCCGAAGTTCTGGTGCTGTGCTGAGCACGACGCTACTACATGTTGTGCTCGATGATCGGTTGGACCACTAGAGGAAGTGTTACACCCCTGTAGTTCTCCACAACGCCATCCACAGTCTGTGGATTCCCCACAGCCCCGGATTTCCGCCAGTGTGGCAGCGACCACCGACACTCCCAACAGCCTGTGGAGGGGGTTGTCCCGAGGTGTGGAAACGGACGATCCGTACCCCTGCGTCGGCGTGTCTGAGAACGCCTCGCCGACGGCCTCCCGACCGCGCTCCCCCGGACGGGTGACACGGCCCGCGCGCCTGGCCGTCCGGTCCGTACACTCCTCTTGTGAGTACGTACGGGCCCCTGCTGAAGACCCCCGGGGTGGGTCGTGTGATCGCTGCCCAGCTCACCGCGCGCTTCCCGTTCGGCATGCTCTCGCTGGCGTACCTGCTGCACGTCGAGCACATCTTCGGCTCGTACGGATCCGCCGGCCTGGTGCTCGCGACCACCAGCGTCGGCCAGGCCATCGCCGGACCGCTCACCAGCCGCTGGATGGGCAGCTGGGGCATGCGGCCCGTGCTCATCCTGACCAGCCTGGTCGCGCTCGCGAGCATGGGCGTCATCGCCTTCGTGCTGATGCCGCTGTGGGCCTACGTCGTCATCGGGTTCATCGGCGGGCTCGCCGTCCCGCCCGTGCAGCCGGCGGTCCGCACCATCTACCCGAAGATGGTCACGTCGTCGCAGCTCACACCCCTGTTCTCGCTCGACGCCAGCGCGCAGGAGCTGATCTGGGTCGCCGGCCCGGTCATCACCACGTTCGTCGCGACGCAGATCGGCACCGTCGAGGCGATCGTCGTCGCGATGGTGTTCCTGGTGATCGGCGGGATCTGGTTCATCGCCTCCCCCGAGCTCGGCCGTGTCCGCATCCCCCGTTCCAAGCGCGCGTTCGGTGTCGTGCTCCGGCGTCCGTCCGTCGTCGTCGCCACGCTGACCGGGCTGCTGCTGATCGGGGCGTGCGCCGCGGTCGAGGCCGGCGTGATCAGCGCGTTCGGCGAGGGCAGCCCGAACGCCGGCATCGTCCTGGCGATCTTCGCGATCGGCTCGCTCGTCGGCGGGCTGGCGTTCGGCCACCGCCCCATCGCGCCGAACTCCCTCTGGGCTCGCATGCTCATCGTGTTCATCGGCCTCGGGCTCGCCACGTTCGGCACCGGGTTCTGGTGGCTCGCGTTCGCGCTGCTCATCGCCGGCGGCGGCATCGCACCGGCGCTGACGGTGATGTTCGGCTCGGTGTCGGCGACGGTGAAGTTCTCCGACACCGCCGAGGCCTACGGCTGGATGGGCACCGGCCAGCTCATCGGCGCCGCGGGCGGTTCGGCGGTCGCGGGGTTCCTCATCGACCTGCACGGTGCGACGGGCGGACTGGTCGTCGGTGCGGCGGCCGCGTTCGTGGGGGTGCTGCTGCCGCTGGTCGCGAAGCGGTGGCTCCCCGACCTGCGCGGGCGCGACGCCAGCCCCATCCCCGACACCGAGCCGGTGGTCCTGCCCACCTGAGCGTCACGGTCCGGTTCTCCACAGACCGGACGGGAGGCCCCACTCGCCCCCGCCGCGACCGGCAGGATGGACGCATGGTCACCTCCAGCCCCCTCCGCGACGGTCGGAGCATCCCCGCCGTCGGCTTCGGCGTGTACAAGGTCGACGATGCTGAAGCCGCGACCGCGGTCGGCACCGCCCTCGCCGCCGGGTACCGGCACGTGGACACCGCCGAGATGTACGGCAACGAGCGCGGCGTCGGGGCAGCGGTCCGCGCCTCCGGTCTCGATCGCGACGACGTGTTCGTGACGACCAAGGTGTGGAACGACCACCAGGGGCGCGATGCGACACTGCGGGCGTTCGACGCCAGCCTCGAGCGGCTGGGGATGGACGCCGTCGACCTCTACCTGATCCACTGGCCGGCGGCCGCGAACGACCGCTACATCGAGACCTGGCGCACCCTGGTCGAACTCCACGACTCCGGACGAGCGCGCAGCATCGGGGTCTCGAACTTCCAGGTCCCGCACCTCGAGCGCCTCATCGACGAGACGGGCCAGGTCCCCGTGCTGAACCAGGTCGAGCGCCACCCATGGCTGCCACAGTGTGAGCTCATCGAGTTCCACGCGCGGCACGACATCGTGACCGGAGCCTGGTCGCCGCTCGGTCGCGGGCGACTCGTCGACGAGCCCGTCCTCACCCGCATCGCCGAGCGGCACGGGGTCAGCGTCGCCCAGGTGCTGGTGCGGTGGAACGTGCAACAGGGGGTCGTAGTGCTGCCGAAGTCGGTGACCCCGTCGCGCATCCGGTCGAACCTCGACGTCGACGGCTTCGCGCTGACGCAGGACGACCTCGACGCCATCGCGACGCTCGAGTCCGGGCAGCGGACGGGCTCCCACCCGGACTCGGTGGCGTAGCGGTCAGCCCTGGCGGTCCTCCTCGGACTGCCACGGCAGGTGCAGGTCACCCGGCTCGGGCTCGACGTCGCCCGCGTCGTCGGCTCCGCCGGTGCCCGGCGCCGCCACGATGCGGGACGGGTCGATGCCGTCCTCACGCAGGTCGTCGTCGTCACGCTGCAGGGTCTGCGAGGCCTCGGTCTCCCGCTCGCTCGACGGGCTGTACGAGGTGTCCGCGGCTCGCTGCTCGTCGCGTGATGCCGCATTGACGTCATCGCCGTGCGCGGCGTTCTGCAGCGCCTCCGATCGAGCTCGGTCGTCGGACGCTTCGGGACCGCTGATGTCGCTGCTCATGGTGTTCCTCTCGTTGCCCACGACGCTAGGCGTGCGACGCCGCCCCGCTCCCAGCGCCGCTGTGCCCCGTTCCCAGTTCTGGGGCGGGCAGCCGTCCGTCGCGGCGCTCGACCGCGCGTCCTGAGAACGGTTCGGTCACGACGCTTGTCGCCCCTTCCAGGACGCAACTACCATCGTGCTCGGATCGAGGGGGAGAACATGGATCGACGACCGTTCCTGGTCGCAGCCGCAGGTGGGGTGGCCCTGGCGGTGGCACTGACCGGGTGCAGCGTGCTGCGCGGTGGCGATGATCCCGTGCCCCGTCCGAGCCGCGCGGCGCAGACCAGCGCTCCCGGTCCGACCGCCGACCCGACGGTGCAGGCCGTGTCGATGGACCCGCCGTCGATCGCCGTGGGCACAGTGCTCACCGAGACCGACGTCACCTCGCCGTCCGGTCGCACGTTCATCCACGTGCGCGTGGTCGTCGCCGACGATGGCTCCTTCCGCACCGAGCTCTCCGGGTACCGCTCGACCGAGGCCCAGGCGATGACGCTCGAGTTCCGCCGCACGGTCCCGAAGCCAACGGACGGCCCGGGGCACGACTACGGCCAGGTGCAGTGGCAGGCGGACGCACAGCCGCCGGCGTCGTCCCCGCTCGACGACGTCGGGGCTCGCCCGGACTTCCTCGAGAGCGTCGTCCTCATCCCCACGGTCACGACCGACGCGAACGGCACGGTCGACGCGCCCGAGTGGGCAGGCCACGTCCTGGCGGTCGCGCCCCTCACCTGGCTCGTCCCGAACCCCTACCCCGACCTCACGGTCACCAGGGGTGCGGCACGGCCCGGTGCCTACGGGGTCGTGACCACCACGGACAGCCGCAAGGCCGACTACTTCGTCTCCCACGGCGACGACCAGGTCACGGTCGCCAAGCGCTTCGGCATCACCGTGCCCGAGCTCCGCTGGATGAACCCGGACATGCAGGTCGCCTCGAACGGATGGCTGACCGAGAACGACCACCTGAACCTGGACCCCTCGGCCCGCTGACCCGGACCTGGCGGACCACGGCGGTCCGCTACCGTTGTCGGGCACCCGCCACACCCCAGGAGGTCCCCGTGACGATCGTCGCAGCAGCAGACGGCTCAGCCCTCGGCAACCCCGGCCCGGCCGGGTGGGCCTGGTACGTCGACGACGACCGCTGGGCGGCGGGCGGGTGGCCCCGCGGCACGAACAACCAGGGCGAGCTCACCGCGGTGCTCCAGCTGCTGCACGCGACCGAGCACACCGGCGAACCGCTGCACATCCTCTGCGACAGCCAGTACGCCATCAAGGCCTGCACCGAGTGGCTCGCGGGCTGGAAGCGCAAGGGCTGGCGCAAGGCGGACGGCAAGCCCGTGCTCAACGTCGAGATCATCAAGGAGCTCGACGAGGCCCTGCAGGGCCGCAAGGTCACCTTCGAGTGGGTCCGCGGCCACATGGGCCACGAGATGAACGAGGCCGCCGACGTCCGCGCCCGCGGTGCCGCGACGGCCTACCAGAACCGCACCGACGTCCCGACCGGCCCGGGGTGGCCGGGGGTCGAGGTCGCCGAGCCCGCCGCCCTGCCCGAGCCGACCCCGCCCGCCACGCTCTTCTGAGACGGCGTTCCGGAACCGTTCTGAGACGGCGTTCCGGAATCGCCCTGCCGAATCCGGTTCGTCAGCGCCGGGCTTCGCCCACCGGATTCGTCACCGACTGGAACGGGATCCAGTGCCCCTGGGTGATGCACTGACGGGCCCGGGCGCGAGCGCCCGGACCCGTCGGTGAGCCAGTCGTCTCAGTAGGTTCCGTCGCGGCGGTCCTGACGGGTGATCTGCTCTCCCGAGGCCGGGTCGACGCCCGAGCGCGTCGTCGTGGTGGTGCGACGACCGCCGAAGCCGACCGCCAGGCTGATGATGAGCAGCACCACGCCGGCGGCGATCAGGATGTAGCCGATGAGCTTCAGGTCGATGCCGGCGACCTGGTAGTCGACCGCGAACGCGACGATGGCGCCGATCACGATCAAGGCGATGCTGGAGCCGATGCGCATGGTGGTTCCCTTCCGAGGAGTCACGCCGAAGGTACCCGCCGCGGCCCCTCCCCGCCCGGTCAGTCGACGTCGACCTCGGCCCACCCGTCGAACCGCCCGATCTCGGTGACGGTCACGACGGCTTCACCGGCCTCGTCGGACGCATCGAGGTCGATCGTCGCCGAGAACCCGAAGTCCTTGTCGCCGGCCGGGTCGGCGAAGATCTGCCGTGCCCGCCACGTGCGGCCCTGCTCCGACAGCACCAGGTACTGCATCGACCGCGCCTCGGCGTCGATCCCGATGGTGTCGTGCTCGTCGTAGTACTCCTCGAGCACGGCGTCCCACTCGTCCTGCCCGAAGCCCGCGGCCCCGTCGAGCGACGCGAGCGTCTCGACGTCGTCGCGGGCAGCGAGCAGCACGCGTTGGAACAGCGCGTTCCGCACGAGCACGCGGAAGGCGCGGACGTTGCCAGTGAGTCGCGCGGGCTGCGGCGGGGCGATCTCCTCGTGTTCCGCCGAGGCGAGCGCCACGTCCCCGTTGACCAGGGCCTCCCACTCGTCGACCAGGGACGAGTCGACCTGGCGCACCAGCTCGCCGAGCCACTCGATCAGGTCGTCGAGCTCGGGCGTGCGCTGGTCCTCCGCGATCGTCTGCCGCATCGTGCGGTACGCGTCGGACAGGTAGCGGAGCACGAGCCCCTCGGAGCGGGTGAGCTGGTAGAACCGCACGAAGTCGCCGAAGGTCATCGCCCGCTCGTACATGTCACGGACGACGGCCTTGGGCGACAGCGTGAAGTCGAGCACCCACGGCTGCTCGGCGGCGTAGGCCTCGTAGGCGGCGGTCAGCAGTTCGTCGAGCGGCTTCGGCCAGGTGACCTCCTCGAGCAGCTCCATGCGCTCCTCGTACTCGATGCCCTCCTGCTTCATCCGCGCGACCGCCTCGCCGCGCTCCTTGAACTGCTGCTGCGACAGGATCGCCCGCGGGTCGTCGAGTGTCGCCTCGACGATCGAGACCATGTCCAGCGGGTACGTCGGGGACTCCGGGTCGAGCAGTTCGAACGCGGCGAGCGCGAACGGCGACAGCGGCTGGTTCAGCGCGAAGTTCTGCTGCAGGTCGACCGCCAGCCGGTAGGACACCGGAGGCCCCGGGACGCGTTCGACGACCTGCGCGGTGATGAGCGTGCGGGCGATGGTCAACGCGCGCCGGGCCATCGCGAGCTGTCGGGAGCGCGGCTCGTGGTTGTCGAACACGAGCGACCGGACGGCACCGAACGTGTCCCCTCCGCGCGCGATGACGGACAGCACCATCGCGTGCGTGATCCTCATGCGCGAGACCATCGGCTCCGGTTCGGCACCGATGAGCCGCTCGAAGGAGGCCTGCCCCCACGAGACGAACCCGTCGGGAGCCTTCTTGCGCTTGATCTTGTTCTTCTTCTTCTGGTCGTCCCCGGCCTTGGCGACGGCGCGGGCGTTCTCGATGTCGTGCTCGGGCGCCTCGGCGATCACGTCACCCTCGGTGTCGTAGCCCGCGCGCCCGGCACGGCCGGCGATCTGGTGGAACTCACGGGCGGACAGCTGCCGCATCTTCGTGCCGTCGAACTTCGTCAGCCCGGTCAGCAGCACCGAGCGGATCGGGACGTTGATGCCGACGCCCAGGGTGTCCGTGCCGCAGATGACCGGCAGCAGTCCGCGCTGCGCCAGCTGTTCGACGAGTCGCCGGTACTTCGGCAGCATGCCCGCGTGGTGCACGCCGATGCCGGCACGGATCAGGCGGGACAGGGTCTGCCCGAACCCGGAGCTGAAGCGGAAGCCCGCGATGGCCTCGGCGATCTCGTCCCGGCGCTCGCGCGAGGCCACCTTCGCCGACATCAGGGCCTGCGCACGTTCGAGTGCCGCGGCCTGGGCGAAGTGCACGATGTAGATCGGCGCCTTGCCCTCGTCCAGCAGCCGTTCGACGGTCTCCTGCACGGGCGTCGTCACGTACTCGTACTCGAGCGGCACGGGACGCGAGACCCCGGTCACGCGCGCCGTCGGTCGACCCGTGCGCCGGGACAGGTCGTCGGCGATCGTGGTGACGTCACCGAGCGTGGCGGACATCAGCAGGAACTGCGCGCGCTCGAGCACCAGCAGCGGCACCTGCCACGCCCACCCGCGGTCGGCGTCGCCGTAGAAGTGGAACTCGTCCATGACGACCACGTCGACCTCGGCGTCCGGACCCTCGCGCAGCGCCAGGTTGGCCAGGATCTCGGCGGTGCAGCAGATGATCGGTGCGTCCCCGTTGACGCTCGAGTCACCGGTGACCATGCCGACGTTCTGCGCGCCGAAAAGGTCGACGAGCTGGAAGAACTTCTCGGACACGAGCGCCTTGATCGGCGCGGTGTACCAGCTGCGCTTGCCCTCGGCCATCGCCGCGAAGTGCGCGCCGGCCGCCACGAGCGACTTGCCCGTGCCGGTCGGGGTGCTGAGCACGACGTTGGCCCCCGAGACCAGCTCGATGACCGCCTCGTCCTGCGCCGGGTACAGCGGCCGCCCGCCGGACTCGGCCCAGTCGGCGAACGCCTGGTACACGGCGTCCGGGTCGACGACACCGCCGGGCGCCGCAGGCATGGCGGCGACGAGTGGTGGCTGGGTGGTGACGTCGGTCATGCGACCATCCTCCCAGCAGGACGGGAGGCCCGTGGCGGGGCCCGCCAGGAGCCTCCCGTCCGCACCGTTGCCGACTGGAGGCGCTGCTCGATACGCGCGCATAGACTCGCGTCGTGCGCGAACTCGGCTTCCTCTCCTTCGTCCCGAACCACGGCGGGCCCGCTGGTGCCGCCGCCGCCCTCGAGGACGGCCTGCGGCTGTTCGAGACGGCGGAACGCCTGGGCTACGGCACCGGCTGGGTGCGCGGACGGCACTTCGAGCCGTTCCTGACCAGCCCGATGAC
The DNA here is from genome assembly GCF_003234655.2 of Curtobacterium sp. MCLR17_007. Lineage (NCBI taxonomy): Bacteria > Bacillati > Actinomycetota > Actinomycetes > Micrococcales > Microbacteriaceae > Curtobacterium > Curtobacterium sp. MCLR17_007. The sequence continues at coordinate 3,115,508 of NZ_CP126271.1, forward strand.
CTTCTTCGCCGCCGCAGCGCAGCGCACCAGCACGATCGGCTTCGGCACCGCGGTCCTCGGCATGCGCTACGAGGACCCGGTCCGCCTGGCCGAGGACGCCAGCACGGTCGACCTGCTCAGCGGCGGCCGCGTGCAGCTCGGCATCAGCACGGGCATCGCCGGGTACGGCCCGATCCTCGACCCCGTGTTCGGCAGCGTCGAGCGGAGCTTCCGCGACGAGGCCGAGGCCCGTGCCGCTCGCCTGCTCGAGGTGCTGGACGGGGCGCCCCTCGGTACCTCGGGCAAGGGGTACGAGAGCATCCCGGCCGGTGCCGACCTGACCCTGCAGCCGCTCAGTCCCGACCTGCGCGGCCGGGTGTGGTGGGGCGGCGGCAGCATGGGCACCGCGGTGCGCACTGCTGAGAAGGGGCTGCTGCTGCACTGCTCGACCCTGAACACCGAGGACACCGGCGAGCCCTTCGCGGTGGCCCAGGCCGCGCAGATCGAGGCATACCGCGAGCGCTTCGCCGCGCTGCAGGCCGCGGGCGAGCACGTCGGCCGGACGCCGAAGGTCGCGGTCGGCCGCATCGTGGTCCCCCTGCTCGACGAGCACGACCGTCAGGTGCACGAGGAGTTCCTGACCGGGTACGCCTCGGGCATGGACGACGAAGGGCGACCGCTGTCGGGCAACCCGCCGTTCCGGTTCAGCAAGGTCGTCGCGGGCGAACCGGCGGCGATCGTGGACGCACTGCGCGCGGACCCCGCCGTCAGCGCGACGAACGAACTCGTGATCACCCTGCCGGCGAACGGGGACGCGGCCTCGCACGAGCGGATCCTGACCGTCATCGCCGAGGAGATCGCCCCGCACGTGCGCGACTGACGGCGCGCAGGTGCATCCGGCGGAGGCCGACTCGGGATGGTGAGGTCCGGTGGCCTCACGCCGGATGACCATCTCGTCCCTGATCCGTCCGAGATGGTGCACTCATCGTTCCACTCTTCGCGTCGTTTGTCACCGCACAATCGACTGCTACTCAGCAAATCGGGATCATCGGACGCGGAACAACGATGCGCCCCCGCGAGAACGCGGGGGCGCATCTGACGCACCGGGACAACCGGGGCTCCGTCGGCCGGATCAGGAGGCCGTGTCGCACGCTCGGCGATCCCATGGCGGTGCGTACGTCGACGGTAACCAGCCGCCTGACGCTGGAGTCATGTTACTCACGGCACACGTCCGAGCGCGGAAACCGGACCGATCTTCAGGAGACGTCCACCTCGACGGAGTCGACCTCGTCGACGACCGAGGTCCCGACGTGCAGCGTGACGGTCCCCGGTTCGTACGCCCAGGCACCGTCCCAGTGCGCGAACGCCCGCGCGGGCACCCTGACGGACACCTCGGTGGACTCGCCGGCGTCCAGGCGCACCGGGGCGAAGCCGACGAGCCAGCGCACCGGACGGTCGACCGACGACGTCTCGCGCGAGGCGTAGACCTGCACGACCTGCTTGCCGGCCCGGTCCCCGGTGTTCGTGGCGACCGCGGTCACGACGACCTCGCCGCCCGCGCGCACCGACGGCGTCGCCGTGACGTCCTCGATCGTCCAGTTCGTGTAGCCGAGGCCGTGGCCGAACGGGTACGCGGGTGTGACGCCCGCGCGCAGCCATGCCCGGTAGCCAATGTGCACCCCCTCGTCGTAGGAGACCCTGCCGTCGACCGGGGTCACGTCGAGCACGGGGACGTCGGCCATCGCGACGGGCCAGGTCGTGGGCAGGCGCCCGCCGGGCTCGCGCGCGCCGGTCAGGACGTCGGCCAGGGCGTTGCCGTACTCCTGCCCGCCGAACCAGGTCAGCAGCACCGCGGCCACGTCGTCGCGCCAGGGCATCTCGACCGGGGACCCGGCGTTGACGACCACGACGGTGCGCGGGTTCGCGGCGACGACCGCCGCGACGAGCTCGTCCTGGTGCCCGGGCAGGGCGAGCGAGGTCCGGTCGTAGCCCTCGGACTCGACCTTCGAGTTCGTGCCGACGACGACGACGGCGACGTCGGCGGCCCGTGCGGCGGCCACGGCGGCGTCGATCAGCACGGCGGGGTCGTCGTCCGAGGGCTCGGTGCCGAACTGGTAGGCCAGCACCCCGCCGAGCGTCTCGTCCTGCACCACGTCGTGCTCGATGCGGATCGCCACCGGCTGGCCCTCGGTCACCCGGACGGGCACCGAGCGCGCCGGCGGGTTCAGGAACGCAGCACCGAGCTGGTCGCCCTCGTACGGCACGTCCTCGTCGAGCACGAGTTCGTCGTCGACCCACATCCGCGAGCGTCCGGCGGCGCCGATGCCGATCCGGACGGTCCCGGTGGACTGCGCGGTGTACGTGGTCGTGATGTCGAGCCGGTCCGCCTCGCGCGTCGGGGCGTCGCCGCCGAACCAGAACAGCGCGGTCGCCTGCCGGTCCTCGACGTACAGCTCCTGTCCGTCGCGGACGAACGCCACGCGGGCGCCGGGCTCCCCCGTGCCCGGGTTGGTGATCGTCGACAGCGGGAACTCGGCGATGCCCTCCTGCACGACGGCACCGATGGCGTACTCGACGGTCGCCGCCGGGTACGCCGCGCGGATGCCGTCGAGGGGCGAGACCACCGAGGACGGCACGACCGTCGCCGATCCCCCGCCCTGGGTGCGCGCCTGGTCGGCGTTGTGCCCGATGACCGCGATGCGGGTCGGGGCAGCGGCGTCGTCCGGGCCGGCGAGCGGCAGGAGGCCGGTGTTGCGGACGAGGACGGTGCCCTCGGCCTCGGCCTCGCGGACGAACGCGATGCCGTCCTCGACGTTCCCCGGGGTGGCGGCCACCGCGTCGAACCCCTCGAGTGCTCCCACCCGGGCGGCCAGGGTCAGGATGCGGTGCACCTTGCGGTCGACGGCTGCCATCGGCACGTCCCCGGACCGCACGGCCTCCAGCAGCGGCCCCTCGCTCCACCACGGGTTCGGTCCGGGCATGGCGACGTCCTGCGACGCCTTGGCCGCAGCCACCGAGCGCACCCCGGTCCAGTCGGACACGACGATGCCGTCGAAGCCCCACTCCGAGTTGAGCGGCGTCTCGAGCAGGTCGTTCTCGGACGCGGTCACGCCGTTGATGCCGTTGTACGAGGACATGAGCGCCCAGGCGTGTGCCTCGGTGACGGCCTTCTCGAACGCCAGCAGGTACAGCTCGCGGAGCGCCCGGTCGGACACCTCGGTCGACGCGGTGAAGCGGTCGGTCTCGTAGTCGTTCGCGACGTAGTGCTTGGGCGTCGCCGCGACGCCGTTCTCCTGCACGCCCGCCACGTAGGACGCGGCGAGGTCGCCGGTGAGCACCGGGTCCTCGCTGAACGCCTCGAAGTGCCGGCCGCCCAGCGGGGACCGGTGCAGGTTGATCGTCGGGCCGAGCACGACGTCGACGCCCTTGCGGCGGGCCTCGACGGCAGCGGCCGCTCCGTAGCGCTTCGCGATCGCGCGGTCCCAGCTCGCCGACAGTGCCGTTGCCGAGGGCAGGTTGAGGGACGGGTCACGCTCGTCCCAGACCTCCCCGCGCACGCCGGACGGACCGTCGGACATGAGCATCGGCCGCAGCCCGATCTCGTCGACCGGCCAGGTCGTCCAGAAGTCGCGGCCGGTGAGCAGCTGCGCCTTCTGCTCGGTGCTCAGGCGCCCGACGAGCGCGTCGATGCGCTCGTCCAGGGGCTCCGGAGCGGAGGCGGAGCCCAGGTTCTCGACGGTCGTCACGGTGATCGGTCCTCATCGTTCCAGCGGGTGGGTCACGCCGTGGGACCAGTGCTCCCGGACCGTCGACGGCGACTCCGCTGAGGCTAGCAGCAAAACCGTACCAGGCTCGGTTTTCACGGCGGAGTCCTGGCGGTACAGTCCTGCCATGACACGACGGGGTTCGTACGCCAAGGGCATCGCCAAGCGGGAGGAGATCCTCACCGTGGCGCTCGAACTCGTCGCACGCCAGGGCTTCCGTCGGACCAGCATCAAGGACATCTCCGACGCGGTGGGCCTGACGCAGGCCGGTCTGCTGCACTACTTCGACTCGAAGGACGACCTCTGGGTCGAGATCCTCCGGCGGCGCGACGCGATCGACAACGCGGCCGAGTGGCACGCGAACGACCCCGGCGAGCTGCTGTCGGCGATCGTCCGGCACAACGCCGAGGTCCCCGGGCTGGTGCAGATGTTCGTCAACCTGTCGGCAGCGGCAGCCACCGACCCGGAGCACCCCGCGCACACCTACTTCCGCGAGCGCTACGCGAACTCCCGCCGCACCATGGCGGCCGACTTCCGCGCGATGCAGCAGGACGGACGGCTCCGCTCGGACGTCGACCCGGAGCAGCTGACGAGCGTGCTGCTCGCCGTCTCCGACGGCATGCAGATCCAGTGGCTCTTCGACCCGTCGCGCGACATGGCGACCCACGTCGAGCTGGTCACGCGCCTGGCCGTCGCACAGGTCGCCGCGGCGACGTCGTAGCGCGTCGCGCCGTCGACCCGTCCCACCGCTCGGGAGGCCCGGTACGGTCCCGGCGAGCCAGGTACCGCCAGTGCCTGGTCGCGCCCAGGGCCGGCACGGCAGGATGGGACCGGCCAACAGGCACGGGCGAGAGCCCGACTCGACGATGAGCGGAGACGCGATGACACGCGTAGTGGTGACCGGCGGCAGTGGCAAGCTCGGACGAGCGGTGGTGCGCGACCTCGACGAGCACGGGTACGACGTGGTCCTGCTCGACCGCGTGCCCTCGCCCGACAAGCCGGAGCGGGTGCAGTTCGTCCGCATCGACCTGACGGACTACGGGCAGGTGCTCAACGCCCTGCTCGGGATCGACGACCGGTACGACTCGGTCGACGCCGTCGTGCACCTCGCCGCGGTCCCGGCCCCGGGTCAGGTGCCCGACGTCGCGCTCATCACGAACAACGTGACCGCGTCGATCAACGTCTTCCACGCTGCCCGGGCGGCCAAGATCACGAACGTGGTCTGGGCCTCGAGCGAGACGCTGCTCGGCATCCCGATGGGCGAGCACCACCCGCCCTACCTGCCCGTCGACGAGGACTTCCCCGTCCGGCCGCAGTCCTCGTACTCCCTCGGCAAGGCCGTGGAAGAGGAGATGGCCCGCCACTTCACCCGCTGGGACCCGACGCTCAAGATGATCGGGCTGCGGTTCTCGAACGTCATGGACGAGACCGACTACCCGTCGTACCCGTGGGACGCCACCCCCGAGGCCAAGACCTTCAACCTGTGGTCTTACATCGACAGCCGCGACGGCGCCCAGGCCGTGCGCAAGGCCCTCGAGAGCGAGCTCACCGGCTTCGAGGCCTTCGTGATCGCCAGCCCCGACACCGTGATGGACACCCCGACGATCGAACTCGTCGAGCGCTTCGTCCCGGACATCGAACGCCGCAGCGACATCGACGGCGTCAGTTCGCTGCTGTCGAGCGACAAGGCCCGCGAGCTCCTCGGCTACGACCCGCAGCACTCCTGGCGCGACCACCGCTCCTGATCAGCGGGACGGGCTGCTGACGTCGGCGCGAGTCGGGTTCACGCGGGCAGCAGCAGCCCGTCGAGCACCAGGTCGCGGGCGGCGGGCAGCAGGTCCGCCGCCAGCGCCTGCTCGTCGACTCCGGTGATCTGCGCCAGTGCGCCGACGATGGCCGCGACGGACAGCTCGCCGTCGCACGCACCCACGAACGCGGCGAGCGCGGTGTCGGCGTCGACTCGACGACCGAAGCCACCGCCCTGCACCAGGGTCATGACCGTCGGGTCGTCGTTGCCCGGCCAGTAGTAGCGTTCCTCGGTCACGTCGCCCGCGACCCGCAGGTGTGCGGCCGCGAGTGCCGCGTCGTCGTGCGCGGCGAGCCAGGCCGCCGCGTCGAGGACCCGGGCGACCGTCGCGCCGAGCCCCGCGGGGTTGGAGCCGAGCGTCTCGGGGACGCGCTCGAAGCGGCGGAGCTGCACCGTGCCTCCCGTCGGGACCTTCCGGACCACCACGTAGCCGAAGCCGACCCCGGTGACCCTGCGCGCCTGGAAGTCGTCGAGCCAGGCCGCCACCAGGCGGTCGAACTCCGGGGTGCCGGGCTTCGTGCCGCCGTCGCGGATCCAGGTCTCGGCGTACGTCGCCGGGTCCTGGCGCTCCCGCTCGACGACCCAGGCGTCGAGGTCGGTGCCCGCGAACCAGGCGCGGACGCGGTCGAGCCCGTCGACGCCCCAGTGGTACTCCCAGTTGCCGAGGAGCTGCGCGGTGCCACCCGGTGTCAGGTGGTCCGCGAGCCCGGTGAGCACGGTCTCGACGAGCGCGTCGCCGACCATCCCGCCGTCGCGGTACTCGTAGGACGGCACGCCCTCGGTGCGGGGCGTGATGACGAACGGCGGGTTCGACACGATCCGGTCGAAGCGCTCGCCGGCCACGGGCTCGAACAGCGAGCCGAGGCGGAAGTCGATGCCGTCGAGGCCGTTCAGCTGGGCGTTGAAGCGCGCGATGTCGAGCGCACGGCGGGAGATGTCCGTCGCGACGACCTCGTCCGCGAAGCGTCGGGCGTGCATCGCCTGGATGCCGCAGCCGGTGCCGAGGTCGAGCACCCGGTGGACGGGCACGGGGACCTGCAGGCCGCTCAGTGTGGTGGTCGCACCGCCGATGCCGAGCACGTGCTCTTCGTCGAGGGCCGCGCCGAGGGCGAGCTCCCCGAGGTCCGACATGATCCACCAGCTGCCGGCACCCGCGTCGTCGACGAAGGCGTACGGGCGCAGGTCGACCGTCGGCACCACGTCCGGCTCGGTCAGGTGGGCGATGCGCTCCGGGTCACGCTGGTCGACCAGCGCCTCGGGGTGCACCAGCGCGGGTTCCAGCCGGAGGAGTCCGGCACCCACGAGCGCGTCGACGCCGACGGTCGGCAGGGCACGGTCCGCGAGGCTCCGGGGCACGCGCACGCCGAGCACGAAGAGCTCGGCGAGCGTGTACCGCGGCAGGAGCGCCTCGGTCAGCCGCTCGCGCGCGCCGCGGACGGCGGCGATCCGGTTGCCGCGGTGCAGGGCCGCGGCCGCGTCGGCACCCCAGAGCGCGTCGACGCCCTCGACGGTGAAGCCGGCGGCGGTCAGGTCGGCGCGCAGGGCATCGGTCACGGCGACGTCGGCGACGACGTCGGGCAGCACGTGGCTCATGCGCCGAGGTCCTCGCGCAGCAGTGCAGCGGGCACCTGCCACGCGAACACCAGGTCCAGCAGGCCCGGGAACCGCTGCTCGACCTCGTCGGCACGGACGCGGCTGACGCGGGTGAGTCCCTCGAGGTGCTGTTCGAGGAGCCCGGCCTCACGCAGCACGCGGAAATGGTGGGTCAGCGTGGACTTCGGGCGGTCGATCCCGACCCACCCGCACGAGCGCTCGCCACCGGCGGCGTCGACCAGGTACCGGTGCAGGATCGCCAGACGGATCGGGTCGGACAGGGCGTCCATCACGACCGGGAGGTCCATCTCGGCCGCCGTCGGCTGCGGGAGACGTTCCGGTGCGGCCAGCTCCACGGGTTCGGGCATGCACGGGACGCTACCACCGTTCACCTCACAGTACGACTTGCGTCGTACAGGGCGGGTGCGGTACCAATGCGGTACCGGTGCCGTACGACTCCCGTCGTACACAGCCACTCACGGAAGGTGCGCTCATGCAGTCAGCCCGCTCGGTCGCCGGCTTCTGGATCATCGCGGCGATGCTCTTCGTGGCACTCGCGTCCTCGGCTGTCCCGTCGCCGATCTACCCCGTCTACGCGGCGGAGTGGCACCTGACGCCGCTGATGTTGACCGGCGTCTTCGCGATCTACGTCGCCGGGCTGCTGGGGAGCCTGCTCGTCGCCGGGCGGCTGTCCGACCACGTCGGCCGCAAGCCCGTGCTCGTCGCGGGTGGTCTCGCCCTCACCCTGTCGCTCGGGCTGTTCGCCGGCGCCGACGGCCTCGGGGCCCTCATCCTCGACCGCATCCTGCAGGGCGTCTCGGTGGGTCTGCTCATCGGCGCCCTGGGGGCCGCGCTCATCGACAACTCCCTGCAGCGGCACCCGACGCTGGCCGGCGTGCTCAACGGCGCCGTCCCGCCGTTCGCGCTGGCCGCTGGCGCGATGTCGAGCGGCGCCCTGGTCGAGTGGGGCCCCGCTCCCGAGCAGTTCGTCTACGTCCTGTTCGGGGCGCTGCTGCTCCTCATGGTGCTCGCGCTGTTCATCGTCCCCGAACAGGTGCAGCGCCGCCCGGGAGCCCTGCGCTCCCTCCGCCCGACCATCTCCGTGCCGCGGTCGTCCCGTGCGCTGTTCCGTGGCGTCGCCGGGGCGCTCGTCGCGAGCTGGGCGCTCGGCGGCCTGTTCCTGTCGCTCGTCCCCTCGGCGCTCGGGCAGGTCTTCGGCATCGAGAACCACTTCGCCGCCGGTGCGCTCATCGCGGTCGTCACGGGCATCGGCGCGCTGACGGGGCTCGCGATCCAACGGGTCGACGCCCGCATCGGCGTGCTCATCGGCCTGGTCGCGCTCATCCTGGGTCCGATCGTCACCGTGGCGTTCGTGTTCGCGCACTCGCTGCCCGGCCTGGTCGTCGGCAGCGCCATCGCGGGGGTCGGGTTCGGCGCCGGGTTCCAGGCACCGCTGCGGATGCTGCTCGCCACCGCGGCACCCACGCACCGTGCGGGGCTGCTCTCCACGATCTACGTCGTCAGCTACCTGGCGTTCGGGGTCCCGGCCGTGATCGGCGGGCTGCTCGAGCCGGCCGTGGGCCTCGTGCCCGTGATCGCCGGGTACGGGGCGTTCATCGTGCTGGCCGCGGCGGTGGCCCTCGTGCTGCAGCTCGTGTCGCGCTCGTCCGCCAGCGTCGAGCAGCAGGCGTCCGAGGTCCTCGAGCGCACCGCGACCGGGTCGATCCGCACGGCTGAGTAGCCGCCGCTGACGCCCCGTGGTCTCCCCTCGGCGCACGGTGCTCGCGCGCCGCCAACCTCGCACCGTGCTCGGCATGCGATGCGCACCGTGCGAGGTTCGCGCGCCGTGCGAGCTTGACCGCCCCGTGCCCGGCAAGAACCCCGCACGGAGCAACCAACGCCGCACCGGCCACCAACCTCGCACCGTGCTTCCCCGCCCGAAGCACCGTGCGAGGTCTGCGCACCGTGCGAGGTCCACGCCCCGTGCGAGCTTGAAGGCCCCGTGCCCGGCAACAACCCCGCACCGAGCAACCAACGCCGCACCGGCCACCAACCTCGCACCGTGCCGACTCGGGCGACCCTGCCGCCCCGACCGCCGCGCGACCCGCCTAGTGCGTCGGCCGCGGCGGGCGCCGCATGCTGCGACCGGCCTCGGCGTGCGCGGAGTCGACGTCCGCCTTGCCCCGGTCGGCCGCGCGACGCAGCCACTGCGGCCCGTGCGACTTCGCCCAGTCCCAGAAACGGTGCAGCTGGGCGCGGAGCCACGTGATGATCCGGTGGAAGAAGTGGAACTCGCTCGCCAGGATCGTCAGGCCGATGAACACGACCAGCCACCCGGGGCCGGGCAGCGGCACGAGGATGAGTCCGATCACGACGACGAGCCCGCCGACGATGCCGATCAGCACCTTCCAGAACAGGTGCACGTGCGGCCGCGCGTGGATCCAGGCGCGCATGTCGTGGAACCACTGGAAGCGGTGCCGACGCGCGCCGTCCACTGCACCCGCAGCGCGGTCGTCCTGCTCGCTGTCCATTCTCGAACGCTAGGGCCCGCGGCTGGGAATCCGCGGCGCAGCACGTGCCGATCGGCCGGGTGCGCAGAACCGGTCAGCGACGTCCGGACGGGAGGCCCGTCAAGCGTGCGCGACGCACGTCGCGGCCCACGGGACGGCCGCCAGCCGAGCCTCCGGGATCGGTTCGCCGCCGACGACGCACATCCCGTAGGTGCCCTTGTCGAGCCGCGCGAGCGCGGCGTCGACCTGCTGCACGCGACGACGCGCATCGTCCCGGACCGCGCCGAGCGAGCCGCGCTCCCACGCCAGCGTCGCCCCCTCGGGATCGTGCTCGTCGTCCGTGTTCGCCCCGTCGCGGGCGTCACTGACGTCGCGCATGCTCCGCTCGACGTCCGCGAGCAGCTTCACGGACCGGCTGCGTTCGTCGAGCAGTGCCGTCCGGGGGTCGTCCATGGCGACGACCGTAGTCCGACGGAATGGACGCCTGCTCGGATGCGTTCGCATCGACATGACGAAGATCGGGTTCCTGTCGTTCGGACACTGGCGCGACGTGCCGGGGTCCCGTGTCCGCAGCGGCCGCGAGGCACTGCTCCAGGGCATCGACCTCGCCGTCGCCGCCGAAGAAGCGGGCGTCGACGGCGCCTACTTCCGCGTGCACCACTTCGCGCAGCAGCAGGCCGCGCCCTTCCCGCTGCTGTCCGCGATCGCGGCGAAGACCAGCCGGATCGAGATCGGGACCGGCGTGATCGACATGCGCTACGAGAACCCGCTCTACATGGCCGAGGAGGCCGCCGCCACCGACCTCATCTCGGGCGGCAGGCTGCAGCTCGGCGTGAGCCGGGGGTCACCCGAGACTGCCCAGGCCGGCTACCAGTCCTTCGGGTACGTCCCCGAGCAGTCCGACCCGAACGGCGCCGACCTGGCTCGGTCGCACACCAACGTCTTCCGTCGCGCGATCGCCGGGGAACCCATGGCGGCCGCGAACCCGCAGATGACCGGCGCCGAGGGATCGCTGCCGATCCTGCCGCTCTCCGACGGCCTCGGCGACCGCATCTGGTGGGGCGCCGGCACCCGCGCCACCGCGGAGTGGACCGCCGAGCAGGGCATGAACCTGATGTCGTCGACGCTCCTGACCGAGGACACCGGAGTGCCGTTCGACCAGCTGCAGGCGGAGCAGATCGAGCGCTTCCGCCGCGTCTGGGCCGAGTCTGGCTGGGAGCGCACGCCGCGTGTCAGTGTGAGCCGCAGCATCATCCCGATCACGGACGACGAGTCGCGGCACTACTTCGGTGTCCGGGCGCAGGTCGAGGGTTCCGACCAGGTCGGGTACCTCGACGGCGGGCTGGCACGGTTCGGCCGCTCGTACATCGGTGAGCCGGAGGAGCTCGTGGCTGAGCTCGCCGCCGATGCCGCGGTCCGCGCTGCCGACACCGTGCTCGTCACCGTGCCGAACCAGCTCGGCGTGGACTTCAACGCCCGGATGCTCGCGGCGGTCGCGAGTGTGATGCGCGAGGTGGACGCAGCGCCTGCCCTGGCCTGACGTCCCCCTTCCTGCCGACACCCGGGTTGGGACTGGGATGGGTGGCCCGCTCCCCGTAGCGTCGGGACGCACCGTCCCCTCGTCCTCAGGAGCGCTCCGTGACACTGCCGGCCGCCGGGTGGTTCCCGGACCCCCGGGACGCATCGCGTCTCCGCTGGTGGGACGGGCGCGCCTGGGGTGACGGCACGCGGCCACTCCCGGCGCGACATCCCGTCGCGGCCCCGGTCGTGGCCACGCCGACGGGACCGTCGTTCTCGGTGATGACCCCGCCGACCGAGCGGCACACCTGGGCCTACGGCGCCGCGACCTCCCGCAGGCTCTGCGCATTCGCGGTCTCCGCCGCGGTCCTCGCGATCGCGTCCCTCGTGCTCAACCCGTGGGGAGCGTTCAGCGTCCTCGCCGTCCTCGCCGGGGCGGTCGGCATCGTCCGCCCGGGCGCGACGGGCCGCTGGCGGGTCCTGGCGCGGAGCGTCGCGGCGTCCGCGATCGTGGTCGCCCTCGGCACGGGCCTCGTCGCCCTGAGCGCTGCCACCGCGCTGTTCTGACCAACGCCAGCCCGGCGCTACCGCCGCGCCCGCGGGTGTGACGTCTGGTACACGTCCCGCAGCATGTCCGCCGTCACCATCGTGTAGATCTGCGTGGTCGCGACGCTCGCGTGGCCGAGCAGCTCCTGCACGACCCGCACGTCCGCGCCGCCCTCGAGCAGGTGCGTCGCGAACGAGTGCCGGAACGTGTGCGGCGACACGTGGTCGGTCAGGTCAGCCCGCGACGCCGCCGCCTGGATCACGAGCCACGCACTCTGCCGCGACAACCGAGCACCACGTGCCCCGAGGAACAGCGCCGGCGTCGACGGACCCCGCACCGCGAACACCGGTCGCGCCCGCACCAGGTACGCGTCGACCGCGGCCTGCGCGTAGCTGCCGAGCGGCACGATCCGCTGCTTGTTGCCCTTGCCCGTGACCCGCACGACCGACACGTCGGTGTCGAGGTCGGCGGACTCGTCCTCCACGGACAGCGTCGTCACGTCGTCCACCGACAGCCCGACGGCCTCGGAGATGCGCGCACCGGTGGCGTAGAGCAGCTCGAGCAGTGCCCGGTCCCGCAGCTGCACGGGGTCGTCGCCCTCGACCGCGCCGAGCAGCCGCTCCATGTCGTGCACCGAGATCGCCTTGGGCAGCCGCATCGGTGCCTTCGGCGGGCGGACGGAAGCACCCGGGTCCAGCGGCAGCCAGCCCTCACTCGCGGCGAACGTGGCGAAGGACCGCACGGAGCTGAGCATCCGTGCGACCGACCGGGGCGCGAGCGGGCCCTCGGGTCGGGTGGCCAGGTACGAGACGAACCCGGCCAGGTCCGCACGGGCGAGTCGCCCGACGTCGGCCACCACCGCTGCCCCGCCGGCACGGTCGGCACCCGCGGAGTCGACGACCGGCTGCGTGGCGATCCACTCCCCGAACGCGGACAGGTCGCGCCGGTAGGCCGCCAGGGTGTGCTGCGACAGCCCCCGCTCGATGGCGACGTGCCGCAGGTAGGTCTCCGTGGCACGGTCGAGCGGGATCACCTCAGCAGGCTAGCCGCGTTCGATCGCGTCCACGGCGAGCGCTGCCACGATGAGCGCGGAGTTCTGCAACCGACCGTCGAGGACACCGGCGACGACCTCGGGGCGGGGCACCCACCGGGCGACGATGTCGGCCTCCTCTGCCTCGCGCTCGAAGGCCGTCGGGGTCGCCCGGACGTCCCGCGCGCGGTAGATCTGGATGAACTCGTTGCTGCCACCCGACGAGGTGTTGTACCGCACCAGCGGCTCCCACGTGTCCGCCTCGATGTCGGCCTCTTCCGCCAGCTCGCGCTTGGCGGCGGTCAGGTGGTCCTCGCCCGCCATGTCGAGCAGTCCCGCCGGCAGCTCCCAGTCCCGCAGGTGCACCGGGTGCCGGTACTGCTGGATGACGAGCACGCGCCCCTCGGCGTCCTCGGCCCAGACCGCGACGGCGCCGGTGTGGTCGACGTACTCCCGCACCATGCTGCCGCCGCCGTACGCGACGGTGTCCCGGCGGATGTCCCACACGGCGCCCTCGTACACGAGCGCCGATTCGGTCACGGCGGAGGAGGCGGGTTCGTCAGCGATGGGTGCGTCGGTCACGACCCCATCCAACCAGTGCCTTCTGTCCCACAACACACGCGATGGGAAGTCGGATCGCGCACGGCAGGTGGGACCTTCCGACCCACCACGCGCGCTTCGACCTCCTGCGCGCGGTGGGCGTGACCACAGACGGACAGGAGGCTCCCCACCGGTCCGGTGGGGAGCCTCCCGTCCGTCACGTGGTGACGTCGACTACGCGACCTCCACCGACTCCGTCTCCGGGTCGAAGAGGCGGGACGACTCGTTGCGCACGATCGCAGCACCGACCAGTCCGGCGAACAGCGGGTGCGCGTTGTTCGGCCGCGAGCGCAGCTCGGGGTGCGCCTGCGTGCCGATGTAGAACGGGTGCTCGGCGCGGTCGAGCTCGACGTACTCCACCAGGGAACCGTCGGGCGACGTGCCCGAGAACACCAGACCGGCGTCCGCGATCTGCTGGCGGTACCGGTTGTTGACCTCGTAGCGGTGACGGTGCCGCTCCGACGCCTCCGGTGCGCCGTACAGGTCGGCGGCCAGCGAGCCCTCGGTGAAGTGCGCCGGGTAGAGCCCCAGTCGCATCGTGCCGCCCAGGTCGCCACCGGCGATGATGTCCACCTGTTCGGCCATGGTCGCGACCACCGGGGTCGGGGTCTGCGGGTCGAACTCGGAGCTCGACGCGTCGACCAGACCGGCCTCGTGGCGGGCGTACTCGATGACCATGCACTGCAGGCCGAGGCACAGTCCCAGCGTGGGGATGTGGTTCTCGCGCGCGAACTTGAGCGCCCCGAGCTTGCCCTCGATCCCGCGCACGCCGAACCCGCCGGGGACGCAGATGCCGTCGACGTCGCCCAGCTGCTTGGCGGCGCCCTCGGGCGTGGTGCAGTCGTCGGAGACGACCCACTTCAGCGTGACCTTCGCGTTGTGGGCGAACCCGCCGGCGCGCAGTGCCTCGGTCACGGACAGGTAGGCGTCGGGCAGGTCGATGTACTTGCCGACCAGCGCGATCGTGACGTCCTTCTTGGGCTCGTGCACGGCCTGCAGGACGGGGTTCCACGAGGTCCAGTCGACCGGACCCGCGTCGAGGTGCAGCGCGTCCACGATGACCTCGTCGAGGCCCTGGCTGTTGAGCAGCGTCGGCAGGTCGTAGATCGACGGGACGTCGACGGCGTTGACCACGGCGTCCTCGTCGACGTCGCACATCAGCGCGATCTTGCGCTTGTTCGACTCCGACACCGGGCGGTCACTGCGGAGCACCAGGGCGTCGGGCTGGATGCCGATCGAGCGGAGCGCGGCGACCGAGTGCTGCGTCGGCTTGGTCTTCTGCTCACCCGAGGCGTTCATGAACGGCACGAGCGACACGTGCACGAAGAAGACGTTGCTCCGGCCGAGCTCGTGACGGACCTGCCGCGCGGACTCGATGAAGGGCTGGGACTCGATGTCGCCGACCGTGCCACCGACCTCGGTGATGATGACGTCGGGCTGCGGGTCGTTCTCGGCCTGCTCGCGCATCCGGCGCTTGATCTCGTCGGTGATGTGCGGGATGACCTGCACGGTGTCGCCGAGGTACTCGCCGCGGCGCTCCTTGGCGATGACCGTCGAGTAGACCTGCCCGGTCGTGACGTTGGCCGCCTGCGACAGGTTGATGTCGAGGAAACGCTCGTAGTGGCCGATGTCCAGGTCGGTCTCGGCGCCGTCGTCGGTCACGAAGACCTCACCGTGCTGGAACGGGTTCATCGTGCCCGGGTCCACGTTGAGGTACGGGTCGAGCTTCTGCATGACGACCCGCAGACCGCGAGCCGTCAGGAGGTTGCCGAGGCTGGCTGCCGTCAAGCCCTTGCCGAGCGAAGAGACGACCCCGCCGGTCACGAAGATCTGCTTCGTCACCTTCGGGGTGGTGTTCTGCGTGTTTGCCTGGGTACCGCTGGAAGAGTCCGCCACGGGATTCCATCGTACGTCAGAACTGCCGGGAGGCGCGACCCACCTCCCCCGCGCGCGTGTCCGCCCGGCGGGTGGTCGGGCGTCGGGCGCCGCTCGCGGCCGTCAGGCAGCTCAGGCGCTGCTCATGGCCGTCAGGCGGCTCAGGCGCTGCTCATGGCCGTCAGGCGGCTCAGGCGCTGCTCATGGCCGTCAGGCGGCTCAGGCGCTGCTCGTGCCGGTCAGGCGGACTGCGCCGCGACGGCGAGGAGCTCGCGCGCGTGTTCCATGCCGCTCGCGCTGTCACCGAGGCCGGAGAGCAGCCGAGCCATCTCCTGCAACCGGTCGTCGCCCTCGAGGCGCCGCACGCTCGACGAGGTCACGGCACCACTGGCGTCCTTCACGACGTTGAGGTGGTTCGTCGCGAACGCCGCGACCTGCGCCAGGTGTGTGACGACGATGACCTGGGTGCGCTCGGCGAGCTTCGCCAGCCGTCGTCCGATCTCGATCGCCGCCGCACCGCCGACGCCCGCGTCGACCTCGTCGAACACGAACGTCGGGACCGTCGTGCTGCCGGCCATCACCACCTCGATCGCGAGCATCACCCGCGAGAGCTCACCGCCAGAGGCACCCTTGCTGATCGAGCGGGGGTCGGTGCCCGAGTGCGGCTGCAGCAGGATGGCGACCTGGTCGCGGCCGTGCCGGCGGTACTCGCCCGCGTCGGTGACCTCGACCACCAGGGTCGCGCCGGCCATCGCGAGCGTCCGCAACTCGGCGGTGACGCGCTTCGCCAGGTCGTTCGCCGCCTTGGTCCGCGCTGCGGTCAAGGTCGTGCCCGCTGCCTCGAGCGTCGCCTCGTCCTGCTCGACGGCCTGTTGGAGCGCCACGATCCGGTCGTCGTCGCCGTCGAGCTCGAGCAGCCGGTCGCTGGCGCGCTGCCCGTAGGCGATGACGTCGTCGACCGTCCCGCCGTACTTGCGGATCAGCGACGAGAGCTCGGCGCGACGTTCGTTGATGCGCTCGAGGTCGTGTCCGGCCTCGGGTTCGAGGGAGCCGAGGTAGCTCGACAGGCTGGCCGAGGCCTCGCTCGCCTGGATGCCGAGCTCGGTCAGCTGCTCGAGCACGGGCTGCAGGGTGCTGTCGGCGCCGGTGACCCGCTCGATCGCCCGTCGTGCGGCCTCGACGAGACCGATGACGTCGGTGGCCCCGTCGAGCGACTCGGACGAGATCGCCTCGTGCGCCAGCCCTGCGGACAACCGGAGTTCCTCGAGGTTCCCGAGACGCTCGGCGCGTTCGGCGAGCTCGTCGTCTTCGCCCGGCTGGGGCGCAGCGGCCTCGATCTCGTCGGAGGCGTCGCGCAACCGGGCGGCCTCGGCGAGCCGTTCTTCGCGGTCGCGGGTCAGCGTCTCGAGGTCGGCCGCGTGCTGCTGCCAGGCGTCGTACGCGGTGACGTACGCCGCGAGGGCCTTCTCGACGGCGGCCCCGCCGAATCCGTCGAGCGCCGCGCGCTGCGCCGTCGACGAGGTCAGGCGGATCTGGTCGGACTGCCCGTGGACGGTGACGAGCTGGTCGGCGAGCTCACCGAGCACCGCGACCGGCGCACTCCGGCCTCCGACCGTGGCGCGGCTGCGGCCCTCCGCCGACACCGTGCGGGTCAGGATGAGCTCGCCGTCCTCGACCGATCCACCGGCGTCTTCGACCCGCTCGGCGACTGCCGCGTGGTCGGGCACGTCCCAGCGGCCCTCGACGACGGCACTCGACGCACCGCGGCGCACCGAGCCCGCGTCGGCCCGCGCACCGAGGAGCAGCCCCAGCGCGGTCACGATCATGGTCTTGCCGGCGCCGGTCTCGCCCGTGACGACGGTGAACCCGGGGCCGAGCTCGAGCGTGGCGTCACCGATGACACCGAGGTCGGAGATGCGGATCTCCTCGATCACAGGGCGCCGTCCTCGTCGTCGTGCTGTGGACCACGCCACCCCGAGACGGGCAGCTGGAACTTGGCGACGAGCCGGTCGGCGAACGGCGCGTCCTTGAGCCGCGCGACCCGGACCGGTTCCGGCGACCGCCGGACCTCGACGCGAGCGCCCGGGGGCAGGTCGTGCGTGCGTCGACCGTCGCACCACAGCACGCCGACACCACTGGTGCGCCGGAGCACCTCGACCGCCAGCACACGGTCGGGACCGACGACGATCGGCCGCGAGAACAGGGCGTGGGCGCTGAGCGGCACCATGAGGATCGCGTCGACGTCAGGCCACACGATGGGCCCGCCGCCGGAGAACGAGTAGGCGGTCGAGCCGGTCGGGGTCGCCACGACGACGCCGTCGCAGCCGAACGACGACAGCGGACGGCCGTCGACCTCGGTGACGACCTCGAGCATGCGCTCCCGTGAGGCCTTCTCGATCGTGGCCTCGTTGAGCGCCCACGACGAGTAGACCGTCTCGTGCCCGACCACGACGTCGACCTGCAGGGCGACGCGTTCCTCGACGTTGTACTCGCCGGCCAGGGCGCGCTGGACGGTCTCAGCCAGGCCGTCGCGCTCGCTCTCGGCCAGGAACCCGACGTGGCCGAGGTTGACACCGATCAGCGGCGCGCGGGTCCCGCGCACGAGTTCGGCCGCGCGGAGGATCGTGCCGTCACCGCCGAGGACGATGACGATCTCGAGGTCGTCCGCCTGCACGTCCACCCCGAGGATGTCGACCTTGCCGACCGAGGCCTCGGCACGACGGATGTCGGCGTACTCGTCGAAGGGCATGACCGGCGTCAGGTCCGCGGCGTTCAGCAGGTCGCAGACCTCGACCGCAGCGTCGATCGAGTCACGTCGGCCCGTGTGCGAGACGAGCAGGATGTGCCGTTCGTCGCTCATGGGGCTCCTTCTGCCAGTTCGGTCGCGCGGGTGATCCATTCTGTCGGGTTCGACCCTGCGCCACGCTGGAGACGCGCGAGGTACTCGTGGTTGCCGTGGGTCCCGATGATCGGTGAGGCGATGAGACCAGCCGTCCCGAAGCCGAGGTCCCACGCTGCCCAGAGCACGTTCATGAGCGCGTCGTTCCGCAGGTCGGCGTCGTGGACGATGCCCTCGCGCACACCGGTGCGGCCGACCTCGAACTGCGGCTTCACGAGCAGGACGTACTCGTCGGCGGGCACGGCCTCGGCCAGGGCGGGCAGCACGATCCGCAGGCTGATGAACGACAGGTCCCCGACGACGAGCGTGGTGTCGGCGGCAGCGGGGTCGAGCGCCAGGTAGTCCTCGGCCGTCAGGTTCCGCGCGTTGACACCCTCGACCACGGCGACGCGGTCGTCCATCGCCACGACCGGGTCGAGCTGGCCGTGGCCGACGTCCAGCGCCACCACCCGTTGAGCCCCGCGGGCGAGGAGCACCTGCGTGAACCCACCCGTGCTGGCGCCGACGTCGAGTGCGACACGGCCTGTCGGGTCGAGCCCGAAGGCGTCGAGCGCGCCGATGAGCTTGAGCGCCGCACGGGAGACCCAGTCGTCGCCGGCGTCCACCTGGATCGCGGTGTCTGGGGCGACCGGGGTCGAGGCCTTCATGACCGGGACTCCGTCGATGCTGACCCTGCCCTCGAGGATGAGCTTGGCGGCAGCGGTGCGTGACTTGGCCTGGCCGCGAGCGGCGACGGCGGCGTCGAGTCGTACGGCCTTGGCGGCCGCGGGAGCACGATCAGTCGCGAGTGCCGGGTCGGTCGTCCCGGCCGCGGGTGCCGGGTTGGTTGTCCCGGCCGCGGGTGCCGGGTCGGTCGTCCCGGCCGCGGGTGCCGGGTCGGTCGTCCCGGCCGCGGGTGCCGGATCGGTCATCGGCGTGGAGGCAGGCACGTCTGGCCCCGTGCCGTGAGCACCGGGCAGGTGACGCTCAGACACTCGCGTTGCCACCGCTCTCGAGCCGCGTCCGCAGCTCGTCGTGCAGGCCCGCGAAGGCATCAGCCCGTTCCGGCAGCGGCAGGTCCTCAGCCGCTCGAGCACGACGTGCGACATCGCTGTCGTCCGGCTGCTGCGTGGGGGTGTCTGACACGTCCGACACGCTACTCGCCGCCGTGGAGCGCAGGGTCGACGTCGAGGCCGTAGATGGCCAGGCCGGAGTCCCAGATCGCCGCGGCACCGGCGCGCAGCAGGTCCATGGGGTCGTCGCCCGCCTGCTCCACCTTGACGACGTGCCGGCGCATGCTCACCGTCGACTCACCGACGCTGACGAACCGGGTGCCGTCCTCGGCCTCGTGCCGATGCGTCACCGGGTACGGCTCGGACAGCCCGCGGAGGTCCTGCAGCACGAAGGTCGGCCGCGAGCGCGCATCAGCCGCGAGCACCTGCTTCGCCTGGTCGATGCCCGTCAGGACGAGCACGCTCGGGATGCCGACGTCGTTCGCTCCCTTGATGTCGGTGTCCAGGCGGTCCCCGATGAACAGCGGCCGTTCGCCACCGAAGCGTGCCAGTGCCGCGTCGAAGATCGGCCGTTCCGGCTTGCCCGCGACGACCGGCATCCGCCCGACCGCCTGGTGCACGGCGGACACGAGCGTCCCGTTGCCCGGTGCGATCCCGCGCTCGACCGGGATCGACCAGTCCATGTTCGTCGCGACCCACGGGATCTGCGGATCCGCGAGGGCGAACGAGGCTTCCGCCAGCTGCTGCCATCCGAGGTCCGGCGAGAACCCCTGGATGACCGCCGCAGGTGCGTCGTCGGCGCTCGCGGTCACCGTGAAGCCCGCCTGTTCGACGATGCTCGTCAGTCCGATGCCACCGATCACCAGGACGTTCGAACCAGCGGGGACGAGCGTCTCGAGGAGTCGCACACCCGCCTGCGAGCTCGTGACGACGTCGTCCGGCGTCACTTCGAGGCCGTAGCGCTCGAGGTGCTCGGCGACGTCGGAGGGCCTCCGCGAGGCGTTGTTCGTGATGTACCCGACCCGGGCCGTCAGCGAAGCCCGCGTCAACGACTCCACCGCGTGCGGGATGGCGTTGCGGCCCCGGTAGACGACGCCGTCCAGGTCGGTGAGGACCAGGTCGACGCCGTCCGTGGGCGGCCGCGGCGTGTCAGCCGGCTGCGGAGCCGTCGACGTCGCGGGGGTTGTCCTCGTCGATCTCGCCGAGGTCGTCGTCGGGCTCGTCGAGTTCGGGCTCCGGCTCGCCGAGGGGTGCGAGCTGATCGGGCTCTCCGGGTTCGTCGAGTCCTGCGGGTTCGTCGAGTCCTGCGGACTCGCGCTCGTCGAACTCGTCGTGTCCTTCGACTTCTTCCTCGACCACATCCACTGTCTCCCAAGAGTCTTCGTCAGCAGCTTCGGCGAGGGCCTCGGCTGCACGGTCGACGCGCACCCACCACTCGTCGGCCTCGTCCTGGCGACCGAGCTCCTCGAGCGTGGCCGCGTAAGCACTGTAGAGCGCCGGCGACCAGCTGTAGGCCGTCGAGGGGTCGAGCTGTGGAATCTCCAGCTCGCCCAGTGCGGCTGTGGGATTCCCGAGGTCGATCCGGGCGCCGGACATCGCGATCGCCAGCTCGACCTGCACGCCGGGCTCCAGTGCCGCGCGGTCGACCGACCGTCCGAGCTCGAGTGCGCGCTCCGGGCGACCCAGACCACGCTCGCAGTCGACCATCATCGGCAGCTGGTCGTTGCGTCCGGAGATGCGGCGATAGGTGCGGAGCTCCCGGAGCGCCGTGCTGAAGTCCCCCAGGCGGTAGGCGGTGATGGCAGCCGTCTCACGGACGACGGCAACGCGACCGGCACGACGGGCCGCGCTCAGTGCATGCTGGTTCGCGAGCGCCGGGTCGTCGTCGACGTACATGGCCGCGGTGACGAGGTGACGGGCGACCCAGTCCGCGTTGTCCTTGCTGAGCGTCTTCAGCTCTGCGCGGGCCTGCGGGTGCAGGTCACGCGCCTGGACCTCCTCGGGGATCTCGGGGTCCTCATGACGCGGGCGGATCGACTTCGTGCCGTAGGGGTCACGGTCCTCCCAGTCGTCACGGGCGGCCTCGCCGAAACGGGCCCCGGGACTGCGAGTCCCGTCGCCGAAGCGCGGACGGTCGTTGCCGCCGCCACGGGTGTTGAACGACCCACGCTCGGGACGATCACCGTCACGACGCGGCCGGTCAGAGCTGCCGCGGAACGGACGGTCGTCGTCGCGGCGGGGACGGTCGGAGTTGTACGACGGACGGTCACCGTCGCGACGCGGACGGTCCGAGTTGGACGCGGGACGGTCACCGTCGCGACGCGGACGGTCCGAGTTGTAGGCGGGACGATCCCCATCGCGACGCGGCCGGTCAGAGCCTCCGCGGAACGGACGGTCCCCATCGCGGCGCGGACGATCCGAGTTGTAGGCGGGCCGATCCCCATCACGACGCGGCCGATCCGAGCCGTACGCGGGACGATCCCCATCACGACGCGGCCGATCCGAGCCGTACGACGGACGGTCACCGTCGCGGCGCGGACGGTCCGAGTTGTACGACGGACGGTCACCGTCACGACGCGGCCGATCGGAGTTGTACGACGGACGATCCCCGTCGCGACGCGGCCGGTCCGAGTTGTAGGCGGGACGATCCCCATCGCGGCGGGGGCGATCGGAGTTGTACGACGGACGATCCCCATCGCGACGCGGACGGTCCGAGTTGTAGGCGGGCCGATCTCCGTCACGACGCGGCCGATCAGAGCCGTACGACGGACGGTCACCATCACGGCGCGGACGGTCCGAGTTGTAGGCGGGACGATCCCCGTCACGGCGCGGCCGATCGGAGTTGTACGACGGACGGTCACCGTCACGACGCGGCCGATCGGAGTTGTACGACGGACGATCCCCGCGCGGACCGCTCGAACGATCCGACCGCTGTCCACCATCGCGGAAGCCACGCCCGGCAGCGCTGTCCCGCGCAGGACGATCGGAACCGGACGGCCGATCACCGTCGCGTTGCGGCCGATCACGTCGTTCGCCCTCACGCCGTTCGAACTCGCGCGGACCGGACGACCAACCGCCACGACCAGCACCTGCGTCGCCACCGCGCCCGCCCGGACGATCCCCGTCGCGACGAGGGGGACGTCCCCCGCGGTCGTCGTTGCGGTCGTTCCGCCGCTCGTCGTCGTTCGCCACCGTTGTTGCTCCTCATCGCGTGCCGGAGCGTCTGCGCCGGCGATCGTCCGCTGTGTCGTTGTGTGTGCGCCGTCCGTGGCCCGCAATCGTCCCAGTCCATCACGGACGGGCTCGGACGTCGACCCCGTCGTACGTCTGGGAAAACAGAAATGGCCACCGGCCCCGACCGAGAACGAGGGTCTCCCCTGCGAGTTCTCGATGGAGGGCCGATGGCCACATCTTCTTACGTTGAGTCCGGCGGCGTCCTACTCTCCCACAAGGTCCCCCTTGCAGTACCATCGGCGCTGAGAGGCTTAGCTTCCGGGTTCGGAATGTGACCGGGCGTTTCCCTCTCGCTATGACCACCGGAACACCTTCGACCTGACCCAATGGATCAAGAAAGCTGTCCCGCCAGTGCTCTTCACAGAGCAGCGCGGTATTCAGTTCTCATGTTCCCGATCATCTGTCGGGAACCACAAAGTGGACGCGAGCCCCGCACCGAAGTGCGGGAAATAGTTGTGTTGTCAAGTCTTCGGCTTATTAGTACCGGTCAGCTCCACGGGTCGTTAGTCCCCGCTTCCACATCCGGCCTATCAACCCAGTAGTCTGCTGGGAGCCTCTCACACTCAAGGTGCATGGAAATCTCATCTCGAAGACGGCTTCCCGCTTAGATGCTTTCAGCGGTTATCCGGTCCGAACGTAGCTAATCAGCGGTGCCCTTGGCAGAACAACTGACACACCAGAGGTTCGTCCATCCCGGTCCTCTCGTACTAGGGATAGATCTTCTCAAATTTCCAACGCGCGCAGCGGATAGGGACCGAACTGTCTCACGACGTTCTAAACCCAGCTCGCGTACCGCTTTAATGGGCGAACAGCCCAACCCTTGGGACCTACTCCAGCCCCAGGATGCGACGAGCCGACATCGAGGTGCCAAACCATGCCGTCGATATGGACTCTTGGGCAAGATCAGCCTGTTATCCCCGAGGTACCTTTTATCCGTTGAGCGACAGCGCTTCCACAAGCCACTGCCGGATCACTAGTCCCGACTTTCGTCCCTGCTCGACCTGTCAGTCTCACAGTCAAGCTCCCTTGTGCACTTACACTCGCCACCTGATTGCCAACCAGGTTGAGGGAACCTTTGGGCGCCTCCGTTACTCTTTGGGAGGCAACCGCCCCAGTTAAACTACCCATCAGGCACTGTCCATGAACCCGATCAGGGTCCTACGTTAGACATCCAAAGTGACCAGAGTGGTATTTCAACAATGACTCCACGAACACTAGCGTGCCCGCTTCACAGTCTCCCACCTATCCTACACAAGCCACTCCGAACACCAATACCAAACTGTAGTAAAGGTCACGGGGTCTTTCCGTCCTGCTGCGCGTAACGAGCATCTTTACTCGTAGTGCAATTTCGCCGAGTTCGCGGTTGAGACAGCTGGGAAGTCGTTACGCCATTCGTGCAGGTCGGAACTTACCCGACAAGGAATTTCGCTACCTTAGGATGGTTATAGTTACCACCGCCGTTTACTGGGGCTTAAATTCAGAGCTTCGCCCAAAGGCTAACCCCTCCTCTTAACCTTCCAGCACCGGGCAGGCGTCAGTCCGTATACATCGTCTTGCGACTTCGCACGGACCTGTGTTTTTAGTAAACAGTCGCTTCCCACTGGTCTCTGCGGCCTTCAACGCTCACGGAGTAAATCCGGTCACGTGTCCGGCCCCCCTTCTCCCGAAGTTACGGGGGCATTTTGCCGAGTTCCTTAACCACGATTCTCTCGATCTCCTTGGTATTCTCTACCTGACCACCTGAGTCGGTTTCGGGTACGGGCGGCTGCAACCTCGCGTCGATGCTTTTCTCGGCAGCATAGGATCACTGATTTCCCCTCACGGGTACGCGTCGGATCTCAGGCATACAGACGACGGATTTGCCTATCGTCAGCCCTACATCCTTACACCAGGTTCACCTTACGGATACCATCGCCTGGCTCAGCTACCTTCCTGCGTCACACCTGTTCATACGCTAACCGCACCAGCATGGGGTCGAGCGTTAGACCGGTCACCATCACCCCGAAGGGATCCGGACATACCGGGTTAGGACTCTTAGCACCACTGGATTAGCTTGGGCGGTTGTTCGCCGGTACGGGAATATCAACCCGTTGTCCATCGACTACGCCTGTCGGCCTCGCCTTAGGTCCCGACTTACCCAGGGCGGATTAACCTGGCCCTGGAACCCTTGGTCTTTCGGAGGACGGGTTTCTCACCCGTCTTTCGCTACTCATGCCTGCATTCTCACTCGTGTAGCGTCCACGGCTGGATCACTCCGCCGCTTCACTCGCCACACGACGCTCTCCTACCACTCCGCACGACTGAACCACGAAGGCTTGTCTAGTGTGCGAAATCTACAACTTCGGTGGTGTGCTTGAGCCCCGTTACATTGTCGGCGCGGAATCACTTGACCAGTGAGCTATTACGCACTCTTTCAAGGGTGGCTGCTTCTAAGCCAACCTCCTGGTTGTCTGTGCAACTCCACATCCTTTCCCACTTAGCACACGCTTAGGGACCTTAGTTGGTAGTCTGGGTTGTTTCCCTCTCGACGATGAAGCTTATCCCCCACCGTCTCACTGCTGCGCTCTCACTCACCGGCATTCGGAGTTTGGCTGACGTCAGTAACCTGTTGAGGCCCATCGGCCATCCAGTAGCTCTACCTCCGGCGAGAAACACGCAACGCTGCACCTAAATGCATTTCGGAGAGAACCAGCTATCACGAAGTTTGATTGGCCTTTCACCCCTATCCACAGCTCATCCCCTCCATTTTCAACTGAAGTGGGTTCGGTCCTCCACGACGTCTTACCGTCGCTTCAACCTGGCCATGGATAGATCACTTCGCTTCGGGTCTAGGACATGCGACTCAATCGCCCTATTCAGACTCGCTTTCGCTACGGCTGCCCCACACGGGTTAACCTCGCCACATATCACTAACTCGCAGGCTCATTCTTCAAAAGGCACGCCGTCACACCAACAAGGGTGCTCCGACGGTTTGTAAGCAAACGGTTTCAGGTACTATTTCACTCCCCTCCCGGGGTACTTTTCACCTTTCCCTCACGGTACTTGTCCGCTATCGGTCATCTGGGAGTATTTAGGCTTATCAGGTGGTCCTGACAGATTCACACGGGATTTCTCGGGCCCCGTGCTACTTGGGATACACATCCGGCCATAACACCATTTCGTCTACGGGGCTGGCACCCACTACGGCCCGGCTTTCAAACCGGTTCGACTATGATGCGCTGTAACCGCCCCAGTCCGGCAGAACTGAGCGACGTGTCCCACAACCCCGACCATGCAACGCCCGCCGGCTATCACACATGATCGGTTTAGCCTCATCCGCTTTCGCTCGCCACTACTCACGGAATCACATGTTGTTTTCTCTTCCTGTGGGTACTGAGATGTTTCACTTCCCCACGTTCCCTCTACCCGCCCTATATATTCAGGCGGGAGTCACCAGGTCACAAAAGCGCCTGGCGGGGTTTCCCCATTCGGAAATCCTCGGCTCACAGCTCGATTATCAGCTCCCCGAGGCTTATCGCAGATTTCTACGTCCTTCTTCGGCTCCAGATGCCAAGGCATCCACCGTTTGCTCTTAGAAACTTGACCACAAAGATTAAAATTGCGATCGACTCGTCAACCACACCCACCCCGAAAGGTGAGCATGCTGGCGAGCGATCTAAGATGCTCGCGTCCACTGTGTAGTTCTCAACATACGATCGGCACCACACTCCCCCAGCAGAACCTGCCGGCTTCATGTGGCCCATCGAAGGACCCCCACAGATCATCACGACCCGTGCGGCCCAACCCCGGCAACCCGAAGGTCACCAGCAGCCTGGTCCCTCAGGACCCAACAACGTGCACCAGCAGGACCCTCCACCCCGACCCGTCCCAACCACACCCGAAGGCGCGGCGTACTGGAGTCGGAAGCATCAGCCCCCACTGCACTGTCAATGTTCCACCCATGAGCTACCCGTCGGACACGGTCGGTCCGAATCGGGCGCCTGGACCAGCGAACCACCCACCCATACGGGCGGACAGCACTGACCAGATGCTCCTTAGAAAGGAGGTGATCCAGCCGCACCTTCCGGTACGGCTACCTTGTTACGACTTAGTCCTAATCACCGATCCCACCTTCGACGGCTCCTTCCACAAGGGTTAGGCCACCGGCTTCGGGTGTTACCGACTTTCATGACTTGACGGGCGGTGTGTACAAGGCCCGGGAACGTATTCACCGCAGCGTTGCTGATCTGCGATTACTAGCGACTCCGACTTCATGAGGTCGAGTTGCAGACCTCAATCCGAACTGAGACCGGCTTTTTGGGATTCGCTCCACCTTACGGTATCGCAGCCCTTTGTACCGGCCATTGTAGCATGCGTGAAGCCCAAGACATAAGGGGCATGATGATTTGACGTCATCCCCACCTTCCTCCGAGTTGACCCCGGCAGTCTCCTATGAGTCCCCGGCATAACCCGCTGGCAACATAGAACGAGGGTTGCGCTCGTTGCGGGACTTAACCCAACATCTCACGACACGAGCTGACGACAACCATGCACCACCTGTACACCGACCACAAGGGGGCGACCATCTCTGGCCGTTTCCGGTGTATGTCAAGCCTTGGTAAGGTTCTTCGCGTTGCATCGAATTAATCCGCATGCTCCGCCGCTTGTGCGGGCCCCCGTCAATTCCTTTGAGTTTTAGCCTTGCGGCCGTACTCCCCAGGCGGGGCGCTTAATGCGTTAGCTACGACACAGAAACCGTGGAAAGGTCCCTACATCTAGCGCCCAACGTTTACGGCATGGACTACCAGGGTATCTAATCCTGTTCGCTCCCCATGCTTTCGCTCCTCAGCGTCAGTTACGGCCCAGAGATCTGCCTTCGCCATCGGTGTTCCTCCTGATATCTGCGCATTCCACCGCTACACCAGGAATTCCAATCTCCCCTACCGCACTCTAGTCTGCCCGTACCCACTGCAAGCCCGAGGTTGAGCCTCGGGATTTCACAGCAGACGCGACAAACCGCCTACGAGCTCTTTACGCCCAATAATTCCGGACAACGCTTGCACCCTACGTATTACCGCGGCTGCTGGCACGTAGTTAGCCGGTGCTTTTTCTGCAGGTACCGTCACTTTCGCTTCTTCCCTACTAAAAGAGGTTTACAACCCGAAGGCCGTCATCCCTCACGCGGCGTTGCTGCATCAGGCTTTCGCCCATTGTGCAATATTCCCCACTGCTGCCTCCCGTAGGAGTCTGGGCCGTGTCTCAGTCCCAGTGTGGCCGGTCACCCTCTCAGGCCGGCTACCCGTCGTCGCCTTGGTGAGCCATTACCTCACCAACAAGCTGATAGGCCGCGAGTCCATCCCCAACCAAAAAATCTTTCCACCACCAGACCATGCGGCCGGCGATCATATCCAGTATTAGACGTCGTTTCCAACGCTTATCCCAGAGTCAGGGGCAGGTTACTCACGTGTTACTCACCCGTTCGCCACTAATCAACCCAGCAAGCTGGGCATCATCGTTCGACTTGCATGTGTTAAGCACGCCGCCAGCGTTCGTCCTGAGCCAGGATCAAACTCTCCGTAAAAAATTACAACCAACACCGAAGTGTCAGCGAGTTGATTCTGACTGTTGACTGTCTACTGACAATCTTCAATCCAAAAGGAATTGTCTCCGAAACTCCATGCGTACCCCGATGAGGGGCGAACACGGAGCTACGAGGTCAATAAATTGGCATTGACAATGTGCACGCTGTTGAGTTCTCAAGGACCAGACGCACTCCCCGCTCGACCCCATCAGAGGTTCCGCCAGAGAGGCATTCGTTCTTGGTCACCACCGATGTCGTCGGACCGAGTGGCCCAGTGGCTCATCCCGTAGGAGAGAACCGGTGGAGTAGACATCCTAGGCGTCGAAGCCGTCCAGCGCAAGGCCGAAGCAGATCTTCAGTGGAGGATGGTCCCGCTTGAGGGCCGACGTGCTCTGGGCTTTCGCTCCAGCCGCTCCGCCGCACCTTTGGGGTGACGAGAGGAAACATTACGGGCGGATCGGCCGGAGCGCCAAGCCAGGCCAGATCCCGGGCGTGTCGCATCGTGCAACAGCGACTCCCGAACGCGACGAAGCCCGGCGCTCACAGGGGAGAACCGGGCTTCGGGCGGGTGGTCGTCAGGCGGTGAGGGTCACGCCGGCGAGGGTCTTCTTGCCACGGCGGAGCACGAGCACTCCCCCGGGCAGGGCGAGGTCGGACAGGGCCGCGGTCGCGTCGGCGGCACGGGCGTTGTTCACGTAGACCCCGCCCTGGTCGATCGCGCGTCGGGCTTCACCGAGGGACTTCACCAGCTCGGTCTCGACGAGGGCCTTCGCCAGGTCGGCATCCGGCGGGAGCGACACCGAGCCCGGCAGCTCCGCGATCGCGGCGCGCAGGGTGGGCGCGTCGAGTGCCTCGAGGTCCCCGTTGCCGAACAGGGCCGCCGACGCGTCGATCGCCGCCTGGGTCGCTCCGACCCCGTGGACGAGCGAGGTCACCTCGAACGCCAGGGTCCGCTGCGCTTCTCGACGGAAGGGCTCGTCGGCGACCGCCCGTTCGAGCCGCTCGATTTCGGCGCGGGGCAGGAACGTGAACTCACGCAACCGCGGGACCACGTCGGCATCAGCCGTGTTGAGCCAGAACTGGTACAGCGCGTACGGCGAGGTCATCTCGGCATCGAGCCAGATGGCGTTGCCCTCACTCTTGCCGAACTTCGTGCCGTCGGAGTTCGTGATGAGCGGCGTGCCGAGTGCGTGCACGGTCGCGCCCTCCGCCCGGCGGATCAGCTCCGTGCCCGAGGTCAGGTTGCCCCACTGGTCGGAGCCACCCGTCTGCAACGTGCACCCGTACTGCCGGAACAGCTCGCGGTAGTCCATCCCCTGCAGGATCTGGTAGCTGAACTCGGTGTAGCTGATCCCGGAGTCGGAGTTCAGCCGCGCCGCGACCGCGTCCTTCTTGAGCATCGAGTTCACGCGGAAGTACTTGCCGACGTCGCGGAGGAAGTCGATCGCGGACATCGGCTGCGTCCAGTCGAGGTTGTTCACCAGGCGGACCCCGTTGTCGCCGTCCGGACTGAGGAACCGGGAGACCTGTTCCTGCAGGCGGCTCACCCAGGACGACACGGTCTCGCGGGTGTTCAGCGTGCGCTCGGCGGTTGGTCGCGGGTCCCCGATCAGCCCGGTCGACCCGCCCACGAGTGCGAGCGGCCTGTGCCCGGCCAGCTGGAGCCGACGCATGGTCAACAGCTGCAGCAGGTTGCCGCAGTGCAGGGACGGCGCCGTGGGGTCGAACCCGCAGTAGTACGTGATGGGCTCGCCGTCGAGGGCCTCTTGCAGTGCGGTCTCGTCGGTCGAGACCTGCACCAGACCACGCCAGCGCAGTTCGTCCCACACCGAGGCGAAGGTGGGGTCGTTCTGCTGGCGCGTCAGGACGTCGGGAGCGGTATCACTGGACACCCCGCCATCGTAGCGGCGACGACGGATCCGCCGAGGTCGACCGGGAGGCGCGGTGCGGGTCGCTCAGTCCACCGCGCGCTGGTGACGACGGTACGTCGAGACCGTCGGCTCGCCCCGCAGGGCGAACCGCCACGGGAAGGCCGCCCCGCCGGCGATGCCGGCCACTCCGGTGCGCGGCGTCCGGAGGATCCCGGAGTCGGACGCGAGCTCGTCGAGGACCGCAGCGACTCCCGCGGTGGCGAGCCGGGCCTCCAGGCCGGATGCCAGGGTGAGCGCGTACGGGCCGCGGCCGCCGACGAGCGGGGTGCCGTCGTCCTCGCCGAGGACCGCGCCGAGGGCCTGTCCGAGGTTGCCCGGTCCCCGGGCGAGCTGCACGTCGGACACGGTCGGACCACGCCGGGACCGCGCGACGTCGACCCCCTCGACCACCGCGGCGCCGCGCAGGAGCGACCCCGAGGACGTGCCTTCGCGCGCGCTCACGACGTTGACGCACGTGTGGATGCCGTACGAGCGGTAGGCGTAGAGCGTGCCGGGCGGTCCGAACAGCCGCTTGTTGCGCTCCGTCATGCCGCGGTGTCCGTGCGACCCCGGGTCGGTGGGACCGAAGTAGGCCTCCACCTCGGTGATCCGCAGGGTGACCCCCTTGCCCGTGAGCGTCGCGCCGAGGAGCGCCGGAGCGCTCCGCGGTGCCGGCTCGGCCAGGAGCGCGAGGAGCCCGTCGCTCACCGCGAGAACGGGGCTCCGGCGGCCAGGTCGTGCACGCGCTGCGTCAGCCCGGCGAGCTGCTCCGCGACCCGGTCGGGCGCGGTCCCTCCGACACCCCGGCGCGAGGACACGCTGCCCTCGATCGTGAGCACGGCGCGGACGTCGGGGGTCAGGTGCTCGGAGACCTGTGCGTACTCGTCGTCCGTGGGGTCGTCGAGCTCGATGCCGCGCTGCTCGCAGTAGCGGACGAGGGCGCCGGAGACCTCGTGGGCGTCGCGGAAGGGCACCCCCTGGCGCACGAGCCACTCGGCGACGTCGGTCGCGAGCGAGAAGCCCTGCGGGGCGAGCTCGGCCATCCGGTCGGTGTCGAACGTCAGCGTGGCGATCATGCCCGTGAACGCCGGCAGCAGGACCTCGAGCGTGGCGACGGAGTCGAAGACGGGCTCCTTGTCCTCCTGCAGGTCGCGGTTGTAGGCCAGCGGCAGCCCCTTGAGCGTCGCGAGCAGGCCGGTGAGGTTGCCGATGAGCCGGCCGGACTTGCCGCGGGCGAGCTCGGCGATGTCCGGGTTCTTCTTCTGCGGCATGATGCTCGACCCGGTGGAGAACGCGTCGTGCAGCCGGACGAAGCCGAACTCCTTGGTGTTCCAGAGGATGACCTCCTCGGCGAGCCGCGAGACGTCGATGCCGATCTGCGCGAGGACGAACGCGAACTCGGCGACGGTGTCGCGACCCGCGGTGGCATCGATCGAGTTCTCGGCCGGGCGCTCGAAGCCCAGCTCGTGCGCGATCGCCGTCGGGTCGAGCCCGAGGGAACTGCCCGCGAGGGCGCCGGCACCGTACGGGCTGACGCTCGCCCGACCCGCCCAGTCACGCAGCCGCTCGAGGTCGCGGACCAGCGGCCAGGCGTGCGCGAGCAGGTGGTGCGCGAGCAGGACGGGCTGGGCGTGCTGCAGATGGGTGCGTCCGGGCATGATCGCCGCCGGGTGTTCGCTCGCCTGTTGGCTGACGGCGTCCACCAGGTCGATCACGAGCCGCCCGATGCGACGCCCGTGGTCGAGCATGTGCATGCGGCCGAGCGTGGCGATCTGGTCGTTGCGGCTGCGGCCCGCGCGGAGCTTGCCGCCGAGTTCCGGCCCGAGGTCGTTGATCAGCAGGCGCTCGAGGGCGCCGTGGACGTCCTCGTCGGAGTCGGACGGCAGCAGCGATCCGTCGGCGTGCGCGGCGTCGAGCCGGTCGAGGCCCGCGAGCATCTGCGCGAGCTCGTCGGCTGACAGGTACCCCGCCGTGTGCAGCGCACGGGCGTGGGCACGCGAACCGGCGAGGTCGTAGGGCGCGAGCTGCCAGTCGAAGTGCGTCGACCGCGACAGGGCGGCGAGCTCCGGGCTCGGCCCGTCGGCGAACCGGGCACCCCACAGGGCGCCCTGGTTGGTCGCGTCGGCCTTGGTGGGCTGCGGGTCGGGCCAGGAGGCTCCGTTTGCGTCCGTCATGAGAGTCCTGCGTCGTGTCGGTGGTCGGTCTGGACCGCGACCACGGCGGTGGTGGTGCGTGCGCGTGGGTCGTGCGGTCCGTGGCGGAGGTGGGTGGGGCCTCCCGGCCGGTGCCAGTGGGTGTCCCATCCGGTGCGGATGGCGGACCGTGCGGTCCGCCACCCGCCCCGTCTCAGTTCGCCAGGTCGCGGCGCGCTGAGATCTTGCTCGGGAGCGACCAGATCTCGATGAAGCCCTTCGAGAGCGACTGGTCGAACGTGTCGCCCGTGTCGTACGTCGCGAGGTCGAAGTCGTACAGCGACTGCTCGCTGCGGCGACCCGTGACCGTCGCGCGCCCGCCGTGCAGCTGCAGACGGATGTCACCGGAGACGTACTGCTGGGTGTCGTCGATGAAGGCGTCGAGGCTGCG
This sequence comes from Curtobacterium sp. MCLR17_007, assembly GCF_003234655.2. Taxonomy (NCBI): domain Bacteria; kingdom Bacillati; phylum Actinomycetota; class Actinomycetes; order Micrococcales; family Microbacteriaceae; genus Curtobacterium; species Curtobacterium sp. MCLR17_007. The sequence continues at coordinate 3,147,909 of NZ_CP126271.1, forward strand.
CTTGAGGCCGCCGAACCACAGGCCGTCGTAGACCAGGTCGGCCCACTCCGACTCGACGCCCCGCTTGTAGCGGTTGACGTCGCGCTCGAGGGTCAGGCTCTCGAGCTCTTCGTGCGCGGCGATGAGCGCCATCGCGGCCGGGGCCTCGTAGACCTCGCGCGACTTGATGCCGACGAGACGGTCCTCGACCACGTCGATGCGTCCGACGCCGTGCTTGCCCGCGAGGGCGTTCAGCTCCTGGACGATGCGCAGCACGCTGAAGCGCTGCCCGTCGAGGGCGACCGGGATGCCCTGTTCGAAGGTGATCGTGACCTCGTCCGCGTCGCGAGCGATGGCCGGGTCCTGCGTGTAGGCGTAAAGGTCCTCGATCGGGGCGTTCCACGGGTCCTCGAGGAACCCGGTCTCCACCGCGCGGCCCCAGACGTTCTGGTCGATCGAGTACGGCGACTTCTTGCTCTGCAGGATCGGCAGGTCGTGCTCCTGCGCGTAGACGATCGCCTTGTCGCGGGTCAGCGCGAGGTCGCGGACCGGGGCGACGCTCGTCAGGTCGGGCGCGATCGCGGCGACGGCGGCCTCGAAGCGGACCTGGTCGTTGCCCTTGCCGGTGCAGCCGTGCGCGACGCTGTCGGCGCCCAGCTGCTTCGCCGTCAGGGCGAGGTGCTTCGCGATGAGCGGGCGGCTCAGCGCGGAGACCAGCGGGTAGCGCTTCTGGTACAGCGCGTTCGCCTTGAGGGCGGGCACGAGGTAGTCGTCCGCGAACTCGTCCTTCGCGTCGATGACGATCGACTCCACCGCGCCGCAGTCGAGCGCGCGCTGGCGGATGGCGTCCATGTCCTCGCCACCCTGGCCGACGTCCACCGCCAGGGCGACGACGTCCTTGCCGGTGGCGTCCTTGAGCCAGCCGATGCCGACGGAGGTGTCGAGGCCTCCGGAGTACGCCAGTACGACGCGGTCTGCCATGGGATCTCCTTCGAAGGGGGTGTGGGTGTCAGTGGTTCGCGGGCGCGGGAGCCGAGGTGTTCGCCGCGGCGGTCGCGGTGTTCGCCGCGAGGAGCCAGGCGAGGAGGGCCTTCTGCGCGTGCAGCCGGTTCTCCGCCTCGTCCCAGATGATGCTGCGCGGGCCGTCGATCACGTCGGCGGTGACCTCGAAGCCGCGGTCGGCGGGCAGGCAGTGCATGAACACGGCGTCGTCGGCGGCGTGGGCCATCATCGCGTCGTCGACGCGGTAGTCCCCGAAGACGTCGAGTCGCTGCTGCTTCTCGTCTTCTTTGCCCATCGAGACCCAGGTGTCGGTCACGACGACGTCCGCCCCGGCGACTGCGGCCACCGGGTCGGTCACCACCAGGACGGACCCGCCGGTCTCGGCGGCACGGTGCTCGGCGTCGGTCACGACCTGTGCCGAGGGGCTGAACTCGGCCGGTGCGCCGATCCGCACGTGCATGCCCGCAGTCGCCCCCGCCAGCAAGTAGGACTGCGCCATGTTGCACGCGCCGTCGCCGACGAACGCGATCGTCTGGCCGGCGAGCTCGCCGCGGTGTTCGCGGATGGTGAGCAGGTCGGCCAGCAGCTGGCACGGGTGGAAGTCGTCGGACAGCGCGTTGACGACGGGGACCGTGGTGCCCTCGGCCATCTCCTCGAGCCCGGCCTGGCCGTAGGTGCGCCAGACGATCGCCGAGACCATGCGCTCGAGCACACGCGCGGTGTCGGAGGGGGTCTCCTTGCCGCCGAGCTGGCTGTTGGCGGTGGAGATGATGAGCGGGCTGCCGCCGAGGTCGCTGATGCCGACGTGGAAGGACACCCGCGTGCGCGTCGATGACTTGTCGAAGATGACCGCGACGCTCTGCGGTCCCGCGAGGGGCTTCGACCCCCAGCGGTCGCGCTTCATCGCGACGGCCAGGTCGAGGATCGCCGACTGCTCGGCCTGGTTCAGGTCGTCGTCACGGAGGAAGTGGCGGGTCATGCGGAGGTCTCCTGGTGGGCGTCCTCGACGGACGCCATGCTCTGGGCGAGGATCGACAGGAACTCGTCGATCTCGGCGTCGGACACGATGAGCGGCGGTGCGATCCGCAGGCTCGACTCGTTCGGGGCGTTCACGATCAGGCCGCGTTCGAGCGCCGCCGCGGCGATCGCGGCCGCGGCGGGGCGGTGCAGCCCGACGCCGATGAGCAGCCCGCTGCCACGGACCTCGGCGACGAGCGGCGAACCGATCGCCGTGATGCCGCGGCGGATGCGCTCGCCCTTGGTGACCGCGGACTCGACGAGTCCGGCGCGCTCGATCTCCTCGAGCACGGCGTTGGCCACGCGGGTGCCCAGCGGGTTGCCGCCGAAGGTCGACCCGTGCTGTCCGGCCGAGAACAGGTCGGACGCCCAGCCGAACGTGACGAGCGCGGCGATCGGGAAGCCGCCGGCGATGCCCTTGGCCACGGTGATGGCGTCGGGGACGACCCCCTGCTGCTGGAAGGCGAACCACGAGCCGGTCCGGCCGACACCGGTCTGGATCTCGTCGAGGATCAGCAGCGCGTGGTGCTCCTCGGTCAGGCGACGTGCGGCGGCCAGGAAGCCCTCGGGCAGGTCGACGACGCCGGCTTCGCCCTTGATCGGCTCGATGATGATCGCTGCGACGGTGTCGTCGATCGCGTGCTCGAGCGCCGCGACCGAGGTCTCGATGTGCTCGACGCCCGGGATCATCGGCAGGAAGTCCTCTTGCAGGGCCGGCTTGCCGGTGAGGGCGAGGGCACCCATCGTGCGGCCGTGGAACGCCTGCTGCAGCGCGAGGATGCGGGTCTTGCGACCGTCGGCGCCGCGGTTCAGCCGCGCGAGCTTGAACGCCGCCTCGTTCGCCTCGGCACCGGAGTTGCCGAAGTACACGCGGCCGGCGTCGCCCGCGCCCGAGATGCGCTTGAGGCGTTCCGCGAGTTCGAGCTGCGGCGGCGTGGCGAAGTAGTTCGACACGTGCACGAGCTTGGCGGCCTGGTCGGCGATGGCCTCGACGAGTGCTGGGTGCGCGTGCCCGAGGGAGTTGACGGCGATGCCGGCCAGGAAGTCGAGGTACTCGTTGCCGTCGACGTCCCACACCCGGCAACCCTGGCCGCGCTCGAGCATGATCTTCGGCGGCGTCAGGGATCGCATGAGCGACGCCCCGAACCGGTCGTTCCAGGTTGCGGTCTGCGTCTCGGTGGTCACCGTGCGTTCCCCTTCGTGTCGTCGTGGTCGTCGGACGGGTGCTGGATCGGGCTCGCGGGTCCGCGTCGGCCGATCTCGGCGTGGGTGTTCTGGTTCTCGGTGCGGCGGCTCGGGTCCGGGATGACCTCGGTGCCGGCGCCGCGGAGCGTGAAGACCTCGAGCAGGATCGAGTGCGGGATACGGCCGTCGATGATCGTCGCGCCGCCCACCCCGCCGACCACGGCGTCGAGGCACGCGGTCATCTTCGGGATCATCCCGGACTCGAGCGTCGGCAGGAGTCCGCGGAGTTCCTCCACCGCGATGAGGTCGATGATCGAGTCGCGGTCGGGCCAGTTGCGGTACAGCCCGGGGACGTCGGTGAGCATCATGAGCTTCGAGGCGCCGAGCGCGATCGCCAGCGCGGCAGCGGCAGCGTCCGCGTTCACGTTGAGCGCCTGGTCCGGGTGCGCGTCGTCGATCGCGATGCTCGAGACGACCGGGATCTGGTTGGCGCGGATCGCGTCGAGCACGCCCGACGGGTCGACGTGGGTGATGTCCCCGACGTGGCCGAGGTCGAAGTTCTCACCGTCGACGACGACGCCCTTCTTCTCGCCGGTGAACAGCGAGCCACCGTCGCCGAACACACCGACGCCGAGGCCGGCACCGTGCTCGTTCACCAGGTCGACGATCTCGCGGTTGACCTCGCCGGCCAGGACGTCGCGGACGACGGTGATCGCCTCGGTCGTCGTGACGCGGTACCCGCCGCGGAACTCGGACTGGATGCCCTGCTCCTTGAGCGCGGCGGAGATCTGCGGTCCGCCGCCGTGCACCACGACCGGGTGCAGACCCGCGTAGCGCAGGTAGACCATGTCCTCGGCGAACGCGCGCTTGAGGTCGTCGTTCACCATCGCGTTGCCGCCGAACTTGACGACCACGATCTTGCCCGAGAAGCGCTTCAGCCACGGCAGGGACTCGATCAGGGTGGCGGCCTTGACGGCAGCGAACTCGTGTTCTTCCTGTTTCGACAGGGCGTCTCCGGCGGCCATCAGCTGGAGTACGCGCTGTTCTCGTGGACGTAGTCGTGCGTCAGGTCGTTCGTCAGGATGGTCGCCGCGAACGGCCCCACCCCGAGGTCGATGAGCACGTCGGTGTCGCGCGGCGTCAGGTCGACCTCGTCGATCGGGCGGTCGGGAGCGCCCTCGTGGCAGACCCGGACGCCGTTCATCGAGACGTCGACCGCGTACGGGTCGAACTCGGCGTCCGTCGTGCCGATCGCCGCCAGGACCCGGCCCCAGTTGGGGTCGTTGCCGAACACCGCGGCCTTGAACAGGTTGTTGCGGGCGACGCTGCGCCCGACGGTGACGGCGTCGTCCTCGGACACCGCGCCGACCACGTGGATGGCGATGTCGTGGCTGGCACCCTCGGCGTCTTGCTGGAGCTGCCGCGCGAGGTCGGCGCAGACAGCCGTCAGCGCCTCTTGGAAGTCGCCGACCTCGGGCGTCACACCCGAGGCGCCGGAGGACATCAGCACGACCGTGTCGTTCGTCGACATGCAGCCGTCCGAGTCGACCCGGTCGAAGGTCACGCGGGTGGCCGCGCGGAGCGCCTGGTCGAGCTGTTCGGCGTCGAGGAGCGCGTCCGTCGTGATGACGACCAGCATGGTGGCGAGGCCCGGCGCGAGCATCCCGGCCCCCTTGGCCATGCCGCCCACGGTCCAGCCGTCCTCGGAGACCGAGGCCTGCTTGGCACGCGTGTCCGTCGTCATGATCGCCGCGGCCGCGTCCGGGCCGCCGGTCTCGGAGAGCGCGTCCGTCGTGAGCGCGACACCGTGCAGGACGTGGTCGCGGAAGGTCTGGTCGCCACGGCCGATCAGACCGGTCGAACAGACGACGACGTCGCCGGCACCGATCCCGAGGGACTCGCCGACGGCTTCGGCGGTCAGGTGCGTGGTCTGGAAGCCGAAGGCCCCGGTGAAGCAGTTCGCGCCGCCCGAGTTCAGGAACACGGCCTTGGCGACGCCGTCGCCGACGACCTGACGCGACCAGATCACCGGGTGGGCCTGGGCGCGGTTGCTCGTGAAGACCGCGGCGACCGCCGCCTGCGGGCCGTCGTTCACGACGAGGGCCACGTCGGGCGTGCCGCTCGCCTTGAGTCCGGCGGTCGCGCCGGCGGCGCGGAAGCCCGCGGCTGCGGTCACGCCCTCGGCGTCGCTGACGGACTGGAGGCCCGTGGGGGCGTCCACCCCGTTCGTTGCGTCGGTCACGGTGCGACTCCGTCCACGCTGAGGCCGAGGGTCTCGGGGAACCCGAGGGCGATGTTGGCCGACTGCACGGCGGCGCCGGCGGTCCCCTTGACGAGGTTGTCGAGCGCGCTGATCGCGACGACCCGGCCCGCGGCTTCGTCCACGGCGATCCCGACGAGCGCGGTGTTCGCCCCGATCGTGTCGGCGACGCGGGGGAACTCGCCCTCCGGCAGCAGGTGGACGAACGGCTCGTCCGCGTAGGCCTGTTCCCAGGCGAGGCGGACGTCACGGGCGCTGACGCCCGGCGCGAGCTTGGCGGTCGTCGTGGCGAGGATCCCCCGCGCCATCGGCACGAGCACGGGGGTGAACGAGATCGAGACGTCCGACGCCCCGGCCACGTGCAGGTTCTGCTGGATCTCGGGGACGTGCCGGTGGGTGCCGCCGACCGCGTACGCGCTGGCGGAACCCATGATCTCGGCGGCGAGGTACGTCGGGGCGAGTTTCTTGCCCGCGCCCGAGGGGCCGACGCTCAGCACGGCGACGATGTCGTCCGCCTCGACCAGACCGGCCTGCACCCCGGGCTGGATGCCGAGCGTGATGGCCGTCACGTTGCAGCCCGGGACGGCGATGCGCTTCGTCGCGGCGATCTCGGAGCGTTGGCGACTCTGTTCGACGATGTCGTCGACGTCGCGCCACTCGTCAGCGGAACCCGGAGTGGGTGCGCCGTGCAGGAGTTCAGGGAGACCGTAGGTCCACGCACCGAAGTACTCGCCGCCGTAGAAGGCCTCCCAGGCGGCCGGATCGGTCAGCCGGTGGTCGGCCCCGCAGTCCACCACGAGGGTGTCGTCGTCCAGCTGCGCCGTGACCGCTCCGGACTGGCCGTGCGGCAGGGCGAGGAAGACCACGTCGTGTCCGCGGAGGTGCTCGGCCGTCGTCTCGACGAGCGTCAGGTGCGAGAGCGAGCGCAGGTGCGGCTGTGTCGCGATGAGCGGCTGTCCCGCGTTCGAGAACGCGGTCACCGTCCGGACGTCGAACTCGGGGTGAGCCGACAGGATGCGCAGCAGCTCACCGCCTGCGTAGCCGCTGGCTCCCGCCACGGCGACGGATACGGACATGGGATTCCACCTTTGGTCGGACGATTCGTCGAGGATCGGAGGCGGCGGCCCCGTGCGGTGCTGTCCCAGGGGGATCAGTCGCGCAGGGTCGCCCCGAATCGCTCGCCGGCACGTCGGACGGCGCCATCGCGGGCCACGGAGGCCTCGGCAGCGGTCAGGGTGCGGTCCGTGGCACGGAAGCGCAGCGCGAACGTCAGGGACTTCTGTCCCTCGTCCACGCCGGAGCCCCGGTAGTCATCCACGAGCCGAGCATACTCCAAGAGCTCTCCGGCGCCAGCGCGGACGGCGTCGAGCACGTCCCCCGCCGGCACGTCGACACCGACCACGAGGGACAGGTCCTGTGTGGCAGCCGGGTAGGACACGATCGGCGCCACCGACACCGACTCGGGCACGGCTGCGATCACGGCATCGAGGTCGATCTCGACGACGGACACGACGCGCGGCAGGTCCGACGCGGCGGTGAGCTCGGGCAGGAGCTCACCCGCGACGCCCACGACCGTCCCGCCGACGAGCAGGGATGCGGCTCGCCCCGGGTGGAGCGACGGGTGCGACGTCTGCGCCACGGTCAGCTCGGCGCCCGCCGCCCACGCGACGGTGCGCGCGACGTCGAGGGCGTCCGCGATGCCGTACGGCTCGGGGACGACGCCCGGCTGCTTGGCCAGGCGGTGCCCGACGAGGAGCGCGGACACGTGGAACGGCTGCGCGGGCAGGGCTGCCTCGAGGTCCGCCAAGAGCTCGGCGTCGGGTCGGGCCGCACCGACCGGGACGTCGGACGTGCCGAGCTCGGCGTCGGTGGTCGGCAGGAAGACCCGGGAGGTCTCGTACACCGCCAGGTCGACGAGCCCGCGCGACGTGTTGCGACGTGCGACGTCGACCAGGGCCGGCAGACCGCTGCGGCGGAGCAGGTTCTGCTCGCTGTCGAGCGCGTTCGCCAGCACCACGGCTGGCCCGCCCGCGGGGTCGATCCCCGGGTACGCGGCGGTCGTCGCGACGGACACGAACGGCGCCGTGACCACCTCGACGAGGCCGTCGGCAGCGAGTGCCGCGGCGACGCGACGACGCGCCTGCTGGTGCGCCGTGAGACCGCGTCCGGGCGGCGCGACCGGCAGGACGCTCGGGATCCGGTCGTACCCGACGATGCGGGCCACTTCCTCGACCAGCGTCGTGTCGTCGGTCAGGTCCGGTCGCCAGGTCGGTGGGGTGACCCGGAGCTGGTCGGCGACCGTGTCGACCGCGGCCCCGATGGCGCGGAGCGTGTCGATGACCTCGGAGTCGGTGTACTCGACGCCGATCAGCTCGGACGGGCGGGACAGTCGCATCGGGACCGCGGGACGCTCCGAGGTGTCGACGAGCGTCGAGCCGAGGGAGTCCGCCGTGCCGCCGGCGAGTTCGACGAGGAGCGCGACGGCGCGGTTCGCTGCGGCTTCCGCCACGCGGGGGTCGACACCGCGTTCGAAGCGCTTGGACGCCTCGCTCGGGAGCTTGTGGCGCCGGGCGGTGCGCGCGATCGAGACCTGGTCGAAGCCCGCGGCCTCGATCAGCACGTCGGTGGTCGCAGCCGTGATCTCGGTGCGCGCGCCGCCCATCACGCCGGCGAGCCCGACGGGGCCCTGGTCGTCGGTGATGACGAGGTCCTCGGGGTCGAGGGTGCGGGTGACGTCGTCGAGCGTCGTCAGGGTCTCCCCCGCCGTCGCCCGACGGACGCCGAGCCCGCCGACGACCGTGGCGAGGTCGTAGCCGTGCAGCGGCTGGCCGAGCTCGAACATCACGTAGTTCGTGATGTCGACCGGCAGCGAGATGGAGCGCACACCCACGAGCGACAGACGCGACACCATCCATGCCGGTGTCGGTCGGGTGGCGTCGATGCCACGGACGACGCGGGTGACGAAGGTGCTCGAACCGACGCGGCCCCGGATCGGCGCGTCGTCCGCGATGGTCACGGTGAAGCCCTCGGCCTGGTGCGAGGGGACCCGGTCCGCCGGGTCGTGGAAGGACGCACCCGTGGCGTGCGCGTACTCGCGGGCGACGCCGCGCAGGCTCATCGCGTAGCCGCGGTCGGGCGTGACGTTGATCTCGACGGCAGCGTCGTCGAGGCCGAGCAGCGCGATCGCGTCCGCTCCGACGTCGGGGTCCATGCCGAGGTCGGCGAAGCGGAGGATGCCGTCGTGCTCGTCGCCGAGACCGAGCTCGCGCGCCGACGCGATCATGCCGTCGGACACGTGGCCGTAGGTCTTGCGGGCAGCGATCGGGAACGGGCCGGGCAGCACGGCGCCGGGCAGCGTGACGACGACCTTGTCGCCGACGTCGAAGTTGTGCGCGCCGCAGACGATGCCGCGGGGCTCGGGCTCGCCGACGTCCACCTGGCACCAGTTGATGGTCTTGCCGTTCTTCTGCGGCTCGGGGACTCGTTCGAGCACCCGGCCGACCACGACGGGCCCGGTGAGGTCGAAGGTGTGGACGGCTTCTTCCTCGAAGCCCACCGACACGAGTGCCGCGTGCACGTGCTCGAGCGTGACGTCATCAGGCAGGTCGACGGACTCGCCGAGCCAACGGAGTGGGACGCGCATCAGACCACCGTTCCGAACTGCTGCGAGAAGCGGATGTCGCCCTCGAGGAAGTCACGCATGTCGTTCAGGCCGTTGCGGAACTGGAGCGTCCGCTCGATGCCCATGCCGAACGCGAAGCCCTGGTACTCGTCGGGGTCGATGCCGGCGGAGCGCAGGACGTTCGGGTTGACCATGCCGCAGCCACCCCACTCGACCCACCGCGCGCCGCCCTTGGCGTTCGGCTGCCACACGTCCATCTCGGCGGAGGGCTCGGTGAACGGGAAGTAGTTCGGACGCAGACGGATCTGCGCCTCGGCACCGAACATCTGCCGGGCGAAGTGCTCGAGCGTGCCGCGCAGGTGCGCCATCGTGAGGCCCCTGTCGATGGCGATGCCCTCGACCTGGGTGAACACCGGCAGGTGCGTGGCGTCGAGTTCGTCGGCGCGGTACACCCGCCCGGGGGCGATCACGTAGAGCGGCAGGTCACGAGACAGCAGGGAGCGCACCTGCACCGGGGAGGTGTGCGTGCGCATGACCAGGTGGCGGTCGACGGGCTCGACGAAGATCGTGTCCGCCATCGCCCGCGCGGGGTGGTCCTGGTCGAAGTTCAGCGCGTCGAAGTTGAACCACTCGTGCTCGAGCTCGGGGCCTTCTGCCACTTCCCACCCCATGCCGACGAAGATGTCGGCGACCGTCTCGTTGAGGAGCGACAGCGGATGGCGCGAGCCCGGGGTCCGGGTCGACGGCAACGCGGTGACGTCGACGCGTTCGGCGTCGAGTCGTGCGCGTTCCTCGGCGACGGCGAGCACCGATTCCTGGTCGGTGATCGCACCGTTGACGCGGCCGCGGGCCTGACCGACGAGCTTGCCGGCCTGGGCCTTCTGCTCGGGCGGGACACTGCGCATCGAGGCGTTCATGCGCGCGAGCGTCGACTGCTCGCCCGTGTGCTCGGCTCGGGCCTGCTTGAGCTCGGCCACCGTCGTGGCGGCACGGACTGCGGCGAGGGCCGCGTCGACCGCGTCGGCGACGGCCGATTCGCTGATCTCGAGAGGTTCTGACACGGTCACCAAGCCTACCGGCCCCTGGGATACCGCCGTCCTGTACTGCGCGGACGGTGGAGACAGGGCGACCGGGCCCCTGCTGTGGAGGAGTCAGGCGGAGCGGAGCGCGAACGCCGACTCGTACAGGCAGACGGACGCCGCGGTGGCCAGGTTCATGGACTCGGCGGCGCCGTAGATCGGAACCGTGACCGCGCGGTCGACCAGCGTGAGGTCCTCGTCGGTCAGCCCACGTGCCTCGTTGCCGAACACCCACGCCGTCGGACCGTCGAGCAGCCCCTCGGCGCGGACGGCGGGCAGGTCGTCGCCCGAGACGTCCGCCGCGAGGACCGTGTACCCGAGTGCCTTGGCCCGCCCGATCGCGTCCGCCAGCGACACGCCGACCGACACCGGCACGTGGAACAGGGAACCCGTGGTCGACCGGACGACCTTGGGGTTGTACGGGTCGACGCTCCGCCCGGTCAGGACGACCGCGTCGGCTCCGGCCGAGTCGGCTGCGCGGATGATCGTGCCGGCGTTGCCCGGGTCCCGCACCTCTTCGAGGATCGCGACCAGCGCGGGCAACGGACGGTTCGTGGCGGGGTCGACCCGCGCCTCCAGACCGGTCGCGCCGGGCTCGGGGAACACCTGCCGCACCGACGTCGGGAACTGCTGGCACACCGCGACGACACCCTGCGGCGTCACCGTGTCCGCCATCGCCGCGAGGACCTGCTCGGTCACGAACCAGGTGTCGACGGGCGCGTCGCCCAGGTCGTACCGCTCGGCGGCGGTGGGCGTGACGTAGAGCTCACGCAGCAGCTCGGGTGCGTACGCGATCGCTTCGCGGACGGCCTGCGGTCCCTCGAGCAGGAACAGGCCCGTCTCGGCACGCACGTCCTTCTTGGCGAGGGCGGCGACGGCCTTGACACGTCCGGCACGGGGGTTCTCGAGGAGATCAGTCACGCGACCAGTGTCGCAGCATGCAGGAAGGCCCCGGTCCGCGGACGGATCGGGGCCTTCGAGGTGTGGCAGGTGACTACGCGGCCTTGGGAGCCGAGGTGTCGGCCGGGAGGGCCTTCTTGGCCGACTCGACGAGCGCGGCGAAGGTCTCCGGGTTGTTCACGGCGAGGTCCGCGAGGATGCGACGGTCGACCTCGATGCCGGCCAGGGCGAGGCCCTGGATGAGGCGGTTGTAGGTCAGGCCGTTCGCACGGGACGCAGCGTTGATGCGCTGGATCCACAGGCGACGGAACTCGCCCTTCTTGGCGTGGCGGTCACGGTACGCGTAGACGAGGGAGTGGGTGACCTGCTCCTTCGCCTTGCGGTACAGACGCGAACGCTGGCCGCGGTAGCCCTCGGCGCGTTCGAGGATGACGCGACGCTTCTTGGCGGCGTTGACCGCTCTCTTCACTCTTGCCATTGCAGTGTTCCTTTACGAATCCGGGGGCTCAGTGGCCGAGGAGCTTCTTGACGTTCTTCGCGTCGGCCTTCGAGAGGACCTGGTCCTCGTTGAGGCGAGCCTTGCGCTTGGCAGACTTGACCTCGAGGTTGTGACGCATACCGGCCTGCTGCTTCATGATCTTGCCGGTGCCGGTGACCTTGAAGCGCTTCTTCGACCCGGAGTGGGTCTTCTGCTTGGGCATGGGGGTGCCTTTCCGTGGGGTGGATGGGGAGCCGCGCCATTGCGGTCGGGAGAACTGCGCGGGGCTGGTCTGGGGAGACCTATTCGGCCGTGGACTCGGCCGTGGCCGTTTCCTTCGACTCGGCGGCGGCCGGTTCCGGCGACGCGGCCGGGGCAGCGTCTTCCGGCTTCGCCTTGGCGGCGTGCTCGGACGCGCGACGCTCGGCCTTGTCGGCCGCACGCTTGGCGTTCTGCTCGCCCTTGACGTCGGACTTGTTCTTGAGCGGCGCGATGATCATCGTCATGTTGCGGCCGTCCTGCGTGGGTCGGGACTCGACGACGCCGAACTCGGCGATCTCCTCCGCGAACTTGTGCAGGAGTCGGACACCCTGTTCCGGACGCGACTGCTCGCGGCCGCGGAAGAGGATCATGGCCTTCACCTTGTCGCCGCCGAGGAGGAAGCCCTCGGCACGCTTGCGCTTGGTCTCGTAGTCGTGCACGTCGATCTTCAGGCGGAACCGGACCTCTTTGAGCTCGGTGTTGACCTGGTTGCGACGGGCTTCCTTCGCCTTCTGCGCAGCTTCGTACTTGAACTTGCCGTAGTCCATGATCTTGGCCACGGGCGGCTTCGCGTCCGGCGCGACCTCGACCAGATCCAGCTCTGCTTCCTGCGCGAGGCGCAGTGCGACGGCGATGGGGACAACGCCGACCTGCTCGCCCTGGGGTCCGACAAGACGGACCTCGGGGACGCGGATTCGGTCGTTGGTACGGGGATCGGGAATGCGGAGCTCCTTCAATCAGTGGTGGCCCGGGGCGTTTGCCCGGACAACGGCACGAGAGGAGATCTGACGCACGGATCGAGACCCGTTCGGCAGCCGCCCGACTCCGCGCCGGCTGACCTGCGTCAGACGGTTCGGACTGCCGGACGGTGACGCCCGGCGGAGCGGTGGTGACCCGGTAGCCTGGTGGTTCGTGGCCGCGGGTGGGAGTGACTCCTCTTCGTGATGCCGAGGTGGTCCGGACTGGTTCTCACGAATCGTTCCGGGCACACGGACAGCATCTGCCGCGTCGAGTCTAACAGAGGAGCACCGTGACCGACACCCCGCCCATCGATCCCTCGTCCGACGGCACCGTCGACGAGGCCGCCCGGGACATCTCCGAGGTCCCCGCCGTCGAACTGATCAACACCGTCGCCGTGCACCTGCTCAGCGCCGCCGCCGTCAAGGTGGGGCTGGCCGACGACCCGGAGCAGCAGACCGACCTGGACGAGGCGCGGAAGCTCATCACCGCCCTCGCCGGCCTGGTCACCGCCGCGGCCACCGAGATCGGTGACCACCACGCGCGACCGCTGCGCGACGGCCTGCGCTCGGTGCAGCTCGCGTTCCGCGAGGCGTCCGCCATCCCCGACGCGCCGGGCGCGGGCCCCGGGGAGAAGTACACCGGACCCGTCAACTGACCCAGGACGGACGGGAGGCCCGTGGCGGTGTCGCCACGGGCCTCCCTTCCGGTGGTCCCCGGCGTCTACCGCACGGACCGCGCCGCCAGGCGCTCCACGGCGGCGACCGGGATGCCGACCCAGGTCGGCCGGTTGCGGGCTTCGTAGACGACCTCGTAGACGGCCTTGTCGAGCTCGAACGCGTCGAGGACCTCGCGGTGGGCGCGGACGTCCACGCCGATCCCACGTGTGTAGCCGTCGAGGAAGGCTTCTCGGGCCTCGTGAGCCCACGCTGCGGCATCGACCGGTTCGGTCTCGTGCGCCAGTGCCCCGGCGACGTAGTCGAAGGACCGCAGCATGCCGGCGACGTCGCGCAACGGCACGTCCGGGAGCGAGCGCTCGTGCAGGGGACGCAGTGGTTCGCCCTCGAAGTCGAGGAAGACCCAGCCACGCGGCTCCGGTGCGGAGAGCACCTGCCCGAGGTGCAGGTCGCCGTGGATGCGCTGCAGGTCGGGCCAGGCGACGTCGGAAGCCCGGTCGTAGACGGCGCGGACGGCATCGGCGTGCTCGGCGACCTCCGGGACCTCGGCCGCGGCGGTCTCGAGGCGCTGCAGCATCGTCGCCCGGGCCTGCTCGACCCGCTCCGGCGTCGCCGGCTCGGTCGGCATCGCTCCCGCGAGCGTGACGTGGACCTCGGCCAGCGCTGCACCGAGACGGTCGGCGCCGGCCGCGAAGGAGTCCCCGCGGCGAGCGTCATCCAGGGCGACGCGCCAGGCGTCGTCGAGCCCGGGCAGGAACTCCTGGGCGAAAGCCAGGTGGCCGCTGGCGACGCCGTCGTCGCGTCCGGTGTCGGGCCAGGCACCACGGAGGGCACCGAACACGCGTGGCACCCGGGACGACCCTGCGGCGGAGAGGGCCTGCTGAGTCGTCACGTCGGGGTTGTCGCCGTGGTGCAGGACGCGGAAGACCTTCACGATCACGGTGCCGTTGTCCTCGGTCTCGCAGATGATCGAGGTGTTCGACTGCTCGCCGCGCAGGACGCGGGCGGACCGGACCGTGCCGATCGGCACGAGGGACTCCTCGCCGTGGTCGATCGCCCCGAGCAGCCACCGCGCGTACGCGGGGTCGTGCGGGCCGTCGTACGAGGGCAGGACGTCCTGGTCGGCGTCGTCCGAGGTCTCGTCCGTGGTGATGCGGGCGTGTTCGAGTTCGGGGACGGGGTCCTGGTGCTCGGTGACGGGGACCTGGTACAGGACGGAGCCGGTCACCGCGTCGTCGATGACGAAGCGGGTGAGCACCCGAGCCTCGTCGGTGCGTTCGTCGAGTTCGGCGATCGTCCGGAGCTGCGGGACACCCCCCTTCGCTGCGTACCAGCGTTGCCGGGCCATCCACTGCGCGACGTCGGTCATGGATCAGGAGGCTACGCGAGCGGTCGTCCCTCGGTCTCAGGCTCTCCCTCCACACCGGGCGCGCCTGCCGCTGTCGTCCACAGACCGGGCTCGCGTCCGAGCGGTGGGCGGCCGCGGCGGACGACACTGATCGGCATGGAGACCACGACCCGCGACACCCTCGCCGACCCGCGTCGCACCTGGCGCATCCCGGACGACCGCCGGCTGCCCGCGCTCGAGCCCTACGCCGACGACGTCCGTCGGCTGCCGAGCGTCACCGTGCGCGAGACGCTGTGGGACACGGACGACCGGGCGTTGGCGTTCGCGGGCATCGAGCTGCTGCACGCTGACCCGTTGGATGCGCCGAGGCAGGTCGACGATGCCGGTGACGGCGGTGGTGACGGCGGCGACGGGAGCAGCAGCGGCGGCGACGGTGGCTGGAGCGTCGACCGCGGCCAGGGCCCGGAAGCGGTCGGGGTGCCGGGCGCCCCGCTCCCCCGCGACCCGGTCGAGGCCGTGCTCCGGGGGCGACCGGTCCGCCCGGTGCGCGTCCGTGACACGACGACCACGCTCGTGCGGTTGCATGGCCGCGACGGACGACTGCGAGCCGAGGTGGCCGACGTCCGGGTGGACGAGGGCGACCGGGACACCGCGCTCCTCCGCAGCGCCCGGTGGTGGGCTCTGACGGACGACGGGGGTCCTGGCCAGGTGGTGCGCGCCGTCGAACGGGCGGTGACGGACGCAGCGGACGACGACGGCCGCGCTCCGGGCGACCCCGTGCCGACACTGGCTCCGGTGCGACGACCCGTCACCGGGGGCAGCGAACGGCCCCGACCGGGCAGTGCCGCCGCGTTCGTGCGCGGCGTGCTCGCGCCGCTGCGCACGGAGCTGCTGGCGGTCGACCCCCGCGTCCGGGCAGACAGCGACGACGTCGTGCACGCGTTCCGCAAGGCCCTGCGCCGACTGCGCAGCGTGCTCGCCGCGTACCGGGGCGCCCTCGACTCCGACCTCACCGAGTCGTTGCGCGCCCGGCTCCGGTCCACCGCCCGGGTCGCCGGGGTCGCCCGTGACGCCGAGGTCCTGCGCGACCGGGTCGAGCACACGGTCGCGATGGCACCCTCCGGCTCGGTCGACACCGCGGTGCTCGACCACCTCCGGGCAGCGGCCGAGGCGGACCGGCGCGCAGCGGTCGCGGCGCTGCGCGACGAGCTCCGCTCCGGAGCGTGGTTCGGCGCGCTCGACCAGCTCGACGACCTGGTCGACCGGGCTCCGGCGGGGACCAGGGCGAAGCAGGACGCGGTGGCCTTCACGACGCAGCGGATCCACCACGAGCGCGCACGGGTGCGTCGGGCGCTGGACGGCACCGACGGGCTCCCTGCCGACGGGCTCGAACCGCTGCACGACGTCCGCAAGGCGGCGCGAAGACTGCGGTACGCGCTCGAGGCCGCGGGCGACGTGCCGGACGTGGGGAAGCGCCGGCTCGGACGCTTCCGTCGCGTGCAGGAGACACTCGGCGACGTGCTCGACGCCGAGCACGCCGCGGTCTCGTACCGTCGCCTGGCGGCGGCAGCGGCGGAGTCCGGCACGGACACCTTCGGCTACGGGGTGCTCGCGATGGTCGAACGGCGGGCGGCCGAGCACCACCTCGACGACGCCCGGCGCGCGCTCGGACAGCTGCACCGGGCGGTGCGAGGATGAGCAGGTGCCGCACTACCTCGAGGACCTCGCCGCCGGACAGACCTTCACGACCCCGGGTCGCACGATCACCGAGGCAGACGTCGTGTCGTTCGCGTCGTGGACGAACGACAACAACCAGGTCCACACCGACGTGGAGTTCGCCGCGAGGACCCGGTACGGCCAGCGGATCGTGCACGGCATGCTCGGCGCCTCGCTCTGCGTCGGCCTGATCGCCCGCACCGGGGTGTTCGAGGGATCAGCGGTGGCCCTGCTCGGCATCGACGGCTGGCGCTTCACCGCCCCGGTCTTCATCGGGGACACCGTCACCTGCACCGTCGAGATCCTGTCCACCCGGCTGACCAGCTCGGGCACCACCGGGATCGTCGAGCGGACGGTCACGCTCCGCAACCAGCACGACGAGGTCGTCCAGCAGGGTCGCATGGACGTCATGGTGCTGACCCGCGCTGCCGCGATCGCCTGACAGCAGCACGTCTCCCCACGAATCGTCACGAGCCCCTTTACAACGATGTACCGGCTTGTCACGATGGAGCCATGAGCACGCTCGCCGGCACCGTCGCCGCCCCCAACAGCACCCCTGACCCGAGCCTCCCCCTCGCCAGCCAGCAGGACGGCTCGTACCCCCGTCCCCAGATGCTGCGCACGCACTGGGCCGACCTGGACGGCACGTGGTCGTTCCGGAACGACGGCGACGACCCCGCCTGGCGCGCGGGCTTCCCCGACCCGCGGGACATCGTCGTGCCGTTCCCGCCCGAGTCCGTCGCCTCCGGCATCGACGAACCCGGGTTCCACCCCGTCGTGTGGTACTCGCGAAGCCTCACCCGCGCTGACCTCGACGCTGCGGGCTTCGGCGAGCGCGCACCGCGACTCGTCCTGCACTTCGGCGCCGTCGACCACCGGGCCACGGTCTGGATCGACGGCGCGCTCATCGGCACGCACGAGGGCGGCCACACCCCGTTCTCGTTCGACGTGACCGAGGCACTGGCCCCTGGCGCAACGGGGGCCCCTGGTGCAACGGGCGACGACGTCGCGCACACCCTGGTGGTCCGCGCCGAGGACGACCCGCACGACCTGACCCAGCCGCGCGGCAAGCAGGACTGGCACGAGGAACCGCACGCGATCTGGTACCGCCGCACCACCGGCATCTGGCAGACGGTGTGGCTCGAGGCCGTGCCGCCCGTGTCCGTCGGGTACCTGCGGTGGACGAACCTCGACCAGGCCACCGTGCGCCTGACGGTCCGCCTGACCGGCACCCGGACTGGCGGCGAGCGCCTGCGCGTCGACGCTCACTGGCACGAGCGCGGTGAGTACCTGGCCACGGTCGAGTCGACGATCGGCGACACCGCGACCGAGTTCGACGTGGTCATCCCGATCTCACGCCAGGCGAACGGCCAGGCGCAGGACGAGCTGTTCTGGACGCCGGACACCCCACGGCTGGTGGACGCCACCGTCACGCTCGTCGATCGTGACGGCAGCCGGGTCGACGCGGTGTCGTCGTACTTCGGCGTCCGGACCGTGGGCGTCGACGGACCCACCTTCCTGCTGAACGGACGTCCGCAGCACGTGCGGAGCGTCCTGAACCAGGGCTACTGGCCGGACTCGCACCTGGCAGCGCCCTCCCGTGCCGCGCTGCGGCGGGAGGTCGAGCTCATCAAGGAACTCGGCTTCAACGCCGCCCGCAACCACCAGAAGATCGAGGACCCCCGGTTCCTCTACTGGGCGGACCGACTCGGACTGATGGTGTGGGGCGAGGTCGCCGGCGCCTACGAGTTCTCCCCGCGCGCGGTGCACCGGCTCATGGCCGAGTGGATGGACGCGGTCGAGCGCGACGCCTCGCACCCGTCGATCGTCACCTGGGTGCCCGTCAACGAGAGCTGGGGCGTGCAGGAGATCCGGACGAACGCGGCGCAGCAGGCCTACGCCCGCGCGCTCGCCGACGTCACGCGCGCGCTCGACCCGACCCGCCCGGTGGTGTCGAACGACGGATGGGAGCACCCGTCGTCGGACATCATCACGATCCACGACTACGAGGGCGACGGCGAGCGCCTCGCGAAGACCTACGCGGACGACGCCGCACGCACCGCCCTGGTCGGAGGGATCGGTCCGGCCGACCGCCGGGTGCTCGTCGGCGGGGCGGTCGACCGCGGCCAACCCGTCATGCTCACCGAGTTCGGCGGCGTGAACTACCAGCCCGGCACGCAGCGCGAGGACGGTTGGGGGTACACCTCGGCGTCGGACGGCGACGACTGGGTCCAGCGCATCACCGCGCTCTACGACGCGATCCGGGCGAGCTCGTTCCTGGTCGGGTCCTGCTACACGCAGCTGACCGACACCATGCAGGAGACGAACGGCCTGCTGAACGCGGACCGCTCCCCCAAGGTCCCGATCGAGCAGATCCGGCGCGCGGTCATCGGTCACTGACCGGGAGGCACGGCACACGCCAGCGGCGCACGTCCCGTCCGGGACGTGCGCCGCTGGTCAACGCGGTGGTCAGGACGCCAGGAAGCGCAGGACCGCCTGGTTCCACTCGTCGCGGTGCGACGCCAGGACACCGTGCGGACCGCCCTCGATGACGTGGGTCTGGGCGTTCGGGATCGCCGCCGCGGTCCGCTTGCCGGAGACCTCGAACGGCACGATCCCGTCCGCGTCGCCGTGGATGACGAGCGTCGGGACGTCGACCTTGGTCAGGTCGTCCCGGAAGTCGGTCGTCGCGAAGGCCGCGGTGCAGTCGAGGGTGCCCTTCGGCGAGGCCATCTCGGCGATCGCCAGGTCGTAGGCGCGCTGGTCGTCACTGACGAGCGGCTTGTGCGTGAGCGACGGCTTGCCACCGGCGGTGTAGAACATGTCGACGAACTCGCGCAGGAACGCGGGCCGGTCGCCCGTGATGCCGTTCGAGAACCAGTCGGCCAGGTCCTGGTCGACGCCGCCCTCGGGGTTGTCGTCCGACTTCCACAGGTACGGCGGCACGGCGCTGGCGAACACGAGCTTCGCGACCTTCGCGGTGCCGTAGGTCGAGACGTAGCGGGCGAGTTCACCGCCACCCATCGAGAACCCGATGAGCGTGACGTTCATCAGCCCGAGCTGGTCGATGAGGGCGTCGAGGTCGGCGGCGAAGGTGTCGTAGTCGTACCCGTCCCAAGGCTGCGACGACTGGCCGAAGCCGCGGCGGTCGTAGGCGATGACACGGTGGCCGGCTTCGACGAGTGCCGGGACCTGGCCCTCCCACGAACGACCGGAGAGCGGCCATCCGTGGATCAGGACGACGGGGTCACCCGAGCCGAAGTCGTCGTAGTGCAGGTCGATGTCGTGCCCGTTCTCGGAGCCGACGGTGATGAACGGCATGCGTTCCTCCTGTGCTGGTGGTTGTTCCAGGGACGCCCTCCACCGAACTCGCCCAACCTGGGGGCGGCCGCTGGCGGTGTTCGCAGAGCGGACACGCGCCGTGGTCTGGGAGGATCGGGCGGGTGACCAGCGTGGCGGAGCCGACCCGGGCCTCCCGGACCGGGACGCGACTGCGCGCCCTGCTGCACGGTCGACACAGCGGGTGGACGGCCCCGCTCGTCGTCTGGGCGGCCTCACGCGTGGTGAGCACCGTGTTGCTCGCCACGATGTACCTGGTCGCGACGGCGAACGGGTGGCACTTCGCCTCGCACCGCGAGCACGCGTCGTTCCTGACGTTCTCGGGCTCGTGGGACGCGTCGGCGTACCGGACCATCGCCGAGCACGGCTACCCGACGACCCTGCCGACCGACGCGGCCGGGCACGTCCTGCCCAACGCGTGGGCCTTCCTGCCGGTGTTCCCCGCGCTGGTCCGTGCGCTCATGACGCTCACGGGCGGTTCGTTCTGGGCCGTCGGCGTCGCCGTGGCGACCCTCGCGGGAGCCGGTGCGTGCGTGGTGCTGTACCGGTTGGTCCTCGCCGTGGGGTGCTCGCACCGCGCCCGGTGGGCCACCGCGCTGTTCGCGTTCGCGCCGACCGGATTCCTGCTGCAGGTCGCCTACGCCGAGTCGATGCTGCTGCTCCTGGTGTTCGGCGGGCTGCTCGCCCTGGTGCGTCGGCGGTACGCCGTGGTCGGGGCGCTCGGCGTGGTCGCGGCGTTCACGAAGCCCGGGGTCCTCGCGCTCGCGGTCGCGGTCGCGGTGCACCTGGTCGTCCGGTGGGTCCGGGCGTCCCGCGGGCAGGAGCCGTTCCCCTGGCGCGACCGGGTGCCGGTCCTCGTCGTCGGCGCGGTCCTCGCGGCCGCGGGACTCGCATGGCCCGTGGTCGCGTCGGTCGTCACGGGTCGACCGGACGCCTACCTCGACACCGAGCTGTCCTGGTGGGTCGGGTACGTCGGGCGGCAGCACTTCGCGCCGCTCACCCCGTGGTTCGTGATGGCCGGCACGTGGCTCGGGCCGCTCGGCATCGGGCTCGTCGTCGTGGTGCTCGCGGCCGCGGTCTGGTTCTGGACCCGCAGGAGTGTCCGCGCCCTCGGGCCGGAGGTGCTCGGGTTCACGGCGGCGTACGGGCTGTACCTGGTGGCGGTGTTCCTGCCGCAGCAGAGCCTGCCGCGGCTGCTCATGCCGATGGCGCCGCTGCTCGGCTCGGATGCCTTCGTGCGGACGCGGCGGCGTGCCGTGACGTGGCTGCTCGTGGGCGTGGGACTGCAACCCGTCGCGATCGTGCTGCTCTGGTTCCTCGGGTACCCCTGAGCGGGGCGGGGCGGGGCGGGGCGAGGCGACGGCGCGAGGCGCGTGCGGCGCGGATCGCTCCCGCACAACCGAATCCGGTCCGAACCGCGTGATCCCGTGGTTCGGACCGGGTTCGGTTGTGCGAAGCCACGTCGAACCACGGACCGCGGCGGGCACGGCACCGCGGGCACGGCACCGCGGGCAGCGCCCCGACCGCTACGCGTCGAACGTGTGGAACCAGGCGGTGCCGCCGGGGTGCTGCACCGTGATCATCTCGTCGAGGTCGCGGTAGGGGCCGTCCTGGTTGTGGCTCGCGGACTTGATGCGGATCGTGCCGTCGGGCTCGGTGAAGACCTCGGAGACGATGGTGGTGTGGTCCGGCGAGTCGTTGTGGTTCCAGTCGAAGAACACGATGTCGCCGGCACGCACCTTGTCGCGTTCGTCGAGCGATCGCCGGGTCAGGCCGAAGGTCGCCGCGTTGCTGGCGAGCCACGGGTCCATCGCCGGGCAGTAGGTCCACGTCGCGGAGTGCGCGGCGCCACCCGAACGGCTGTACCAGTCGTCGCGCTGCTGCCACCCACGGGCGATGAGCGTCTGGCTGACGTAGTTCGCGCAGTCGCCGCCGATCGGGTTCATGGTGCCGTACTCGGTGAGGTTGTAGTCCTTCCAGTACCGCATCGCGTACGCGAGCTGCCGGTCGACGTCGGTCACCGCCGCGTACGCGAGCGAGGTCGTCGCGAGTGCGTCTGCGGCGGAGGGCACGGACGGCGCGCCCGCGGTCGGCGCGGCGGACGCCGAGTCCTGCGTCGCGCCGCTCTGCCCGTCGTTGGCGGCACTGCCGTTGCCGTCCGAGCTCTGGTTCGCGGACGCGGTCGGCGTCAGCTCGGAGTCGAAGAGGGCCACGTCGGCGGAACCGGCCGTGTACATCGCCTGGTGCGGCGCGGTGAAGGTGACCTTCGTCGCCGACGCCCTGACGTCGCGCGCAGCGATGCCGCCCACGGTCACGCCACGCACGGCTGCGAGCGCGGTGCCGGTCACCGTGACCGTGACGCCGCCCGCGAGCGGGACCTGGGCCGGCTCGAGCGACGCGGCGCGGGCGGGTGTCGCGGCGGCGGACGCCGATGCGCTCGCGGAGCCTGCCCCCGCGCTGTGCGTCGGTTCGGGCGGGTCGGAGGCCTTCGAACACGCGGCGGCCGCCAGCCCGACTCCGGCGACACCGGCGAGCGACAGCAGGGAACGGCGCGTGAAGGAAGCAGTCATGACGCTGCAAGGGTACGTGACCCCGTCCGACAGACCGGGACCGACGCCCCCGTCAGTTCCCGGTGACGAGCTGGCCGTGCACGACCGTGCGGTCGTCACCGTGACGGCACGCCGTGGCACCCGCAATGCCCGTTCCGCACCGGCACTGCCGCTGCCACCGGGTTCCTGACCACGTGCGCACCGACGGACGGGAGGCCCGTGGCGGTGCCGCCACGGGCCTCCCGTCCGTCAGCCGCGCACGCGGTCGGCCGACGGGCACTCAGAAACAGGACCAGTCGCGGTCCAGCTCGACGCTGCCGTAGGGCGTGACGTACTGGGTCATCCGCACCGGACCGTCGACCAGCGGCGTGCCGCTGCACGCGGCCTGGGCCTGCGCCAGGGTGGCGTCGCCGACCGCGATCCAGCTCGGCAGCGGGCGGATCGGGCTGCTCGACGGGACCGTCCCCATGACCTGCCCGAACTGGTACCCGGTCGAGTAGAGCCCCAGGTCGTCGATGCCGGCCTTCGTGTAGGCGGCGATCATGCCCTCGAGGGTCGCGCGGTTCTGCGTCACGTCGGACTGGTGCGAGAGACCCGTCTCGACGTCGAGCCACCACCGGTACTGCCCCGGCTGCGCCAGCCCGGTGAAGCCGACGTTCGCGGTCGCGCGACCGTAGCCGTAGACGTACGAGCACGCGCGGGTGGTCCGTCCCGCGCCGCCCGCCGCCGGGGTGCACGACCCGTACGGGCTGCCGGTGACGGTGGTGCCGAGGAACGTGTTCGACGTCGGCCAGGCCACACCGGGGGCGGCTCCAGGGTTCTGCACCAGCGCGTACAGCTGGGCGGCCGGCTGCGCGGTGCCGCCGGCGGATGCCGCTGCCCACCGGAGCTGCGACGCGAAGCACGGGTTCGCCTGGTTGCCGAGCTCGCCGTTCACCCCGACGATCCCGAACGACTGGTCGGTCGGCACCGTGCGACCGCACTGCGGCCACGAGACGTCGACGCCGGTCCCCGATCCGGACGACCCGTCGAGGAAGTACCCGACGACGTCGACGTAGACGGTCGCGGTGCCCGAGGACACCTTCGCCGAGACCTTCCCCGCCGAGGACAGCGGCGCGATCAACGCGTTGCCGATGGTCTGCCCGGCCGAGTACGCCTGCGTCGGGACGCTCGACGACAGTCCGGCACCGGTGACGCGGAGCAGACCGTTCGTGGTGCCGCCCCCGACCTTGGCGTTCACGACGGCGGCGACGGCGTTGCGCGGGATGCCCGCCGTGCCGATGAGGGTGATGTCCTTCGCGGTCGGGGTCGCGGCGACGGTCGCTGCCCGCACCGGGTCCGCCGGCACGAACACGGACCCCGAGTCGTCCGGCGCGTAGTAGCCGACGACGTCCGCGAGCACCGAGCCCGTCCCGCCCGACACCCGGGCCTGGACGGCGCCGTCGGACAGTGCCACCGTCGTGGTGTTGGCCACGGTAACCCCGGCCCGGTAGGTCAGGGTCGCGATCCCGGTGGTGTTGCCCGCCGGCGTGATCCGCAGCGTCCCGCTGGTCGTCGCCCGCGACACGTCGGTCTGCAGCACGACCGCGGTCGCGTCGGCCGGCACCCCGGCGGTGCCGGCGACGGGCACCCGGAGCGGGCTCGTGCCGACCGTGGCCGTGATGACGTTCGTCGGCGGGAGCGGCGTGTACGTCGACCCGCTCGCACTCGTGCCGTACCAGCCCGCGACGTCCAGGGCGACCTTGCCGGTGCCCGCCGACAGCCGGACCTGGGCCTGGCCGCCGACGAGGCCGACCGTGGTCGTGCCGGAGATCTGCTGCCCGGCGGAGAAGTTCTGCACCGACGGCCGTGCGCTGCTGCCGGCCGGGGCGACGCTGACGTACCCGTCGGCCGTCGGCGAGCTGACCGTCGCGGTGAGCACCACGGCGGTCGCCGAGGTCGGGATGCCGTTCGCACCGCCGAGCGGCACGGTGACCGGGGACGTGCCGACGGTCGCGTTGAACACGCGCGCCGGGGCGACCGGGGTGAAGCGCCCGACCATGGAGGCGGTGGTGGTCGCCGCTCCGGCAGCGGTGCCGGGGCCGACGAGCGCGACACCGGCGACGACCGCGAGCACGGTGCCGAGGGTGGCGACGGTGGACCTGAGACGCATGCGGACCCCTTCGAGCGAGCACCCCCCGTCGGGTGCGTGGCGATTCTAGGGGCCGGTGTTGTCCGACGCACCACCTCGTCCGGGGGTGTCACCCCGGACACATCGAGCCGCCCCGGACACACGACGGCCGGGGGAAGCACGAAGGCCCCGGGACGGTGTCCCGGGGCCTTCGTGCGGTGCTGTCACCTGGTGGAGCTAAGGGGATTCGAACCCCTGACCTTCTCATTGCGAACGAGACGCGCTACCAACTGCGCCATAGCCCCAAGTGCTCGACCACACTAGCACCAGGCCGAGGTCGAACCGAAATCGACGCCTCAGACCGCGCGGCGTCGCCGCATGATCGCGTCGAGGTCCGCCTGCTGGTAGTCGTCGTCCCCGATGACCCCCATGCCGGCCCACTTGCTCGGCGCCGCCGGAGCAGTGGGAGCCGCCGGTTCCGCGGGTGCCGCGGTGGTCGGTGCAGCCTCGGGTGCGCGGAGCCCGAGCCGCTCGGCCAGCCGCCCCTGGTCGTGGGCGGACAGGGATGCGACCGCTTCTTCGACGTCGGGTCGCATCCGCGACACCGTCGCGAGTGACGGGTCGGACTCCCCCGCACGGATCGCCGCGGCCTCGGCCTCGGCTTCGGCCTTCGCGGCCGCGACCCGCTGCCGGAGTCGCGCCGCGAGCGCCGCCGAGGTCTCCGGCGCGGCAGCGGGAGTGGCGGGTCGCTCGACGTACAGGGGCTTCGGCACGTGCGCCGGCGTCCAGGTACGGGTCGCCGTCGTCGCCGGCGCCTCCTGGTCGGCGGACAACGGCGGTGCCGGGTCCGTCCAGGCGGTCGACGGACGGGAGGCCCGGTCCACCCGGGGTGCGGACGCTGCGGCACGCGCCTTCCGCGCCTGGGCGACCTGGTGCAGCTGGGCGAGGACCGCGGCGGACCCACCGGCGGCGACGATGCCGGCGACGGCGACGAGCCACGCGGACGGGACGGCGACGAGGACCACGAAGGCGACGAGGAGCCCGGCGGCGCCGAGCGTCGTCGCTCCGAGCCGTGACCGACGCATGCGCATCGCGGTGAGTGCGGGGACCGAGGACACCTGCTCGAGCACGGGGGCCTGTTCGGCGAGACGGCGGGTGATCTCACGCTGCCGTGCGGCCTCACGTGCCCGGACGAGCGCGGACCGCCTGGCCTCTTCCGACTTCGCGACGCGCTGCGCCTCGGCGAGGGACCTGGCGTTCATCTCGATGCGGACCTCGTCCGGCAGCTCGGCCGTCTGCGCGAGGATCCGGAGGGTCTGCTGGAGGCGGATCGCGTTCCGCTCGGTGGCCAGGTACTGCCGTCGGGCTGCCCAGGCGGGCATCAGGTAGACGACCCAGAGCACCGCGGCGACGAGCAGGACGATGCCGCCGCCCCACGACCCGATACCTGCCATGGGGAGAGGCTAGGGGCGGGCCTTCCCCCGGCCCGTGATTGCGGGACGCGTGTTGCGCGTGTCGCGAGCGGATCGGCGGGGCCGCACCGGGCCTCCCGGCATCCGCTCAGGCGCGCGGACCGGTGATGATCGGCATCGCGGCCTCGTCACGTGCCGCGAGCGGAACGCTCCCGACCCCGACCGGGACCTCGCCACGGACCCAGCGCTCGAGGACGCCCTCGCGCACCTCTTCCGCGACCAGGCCGAAGCAGAAGTGGTCGCGCCAGTCCCCGTTGATGTGGATGTAGCGGCGCCGCAGTCCCTCGTACCGGAAGCCGAGCTTCTCGACGACCCGCAGCGACGGGGCGTTCTCCGGACGGATACAGATCTCGATGCGGTGGATGCCGACCGAGCGGAAGCAGTGGTCGGTGGCCAGGGCGACCGCGATCGGGGTGACGTTGTGACCCGCGGCACCCTCGACGACCCAGTACCCGATCGAGGCGCTGGCGAGCGAGCCGTAGGTCACGCCCGAGACGTTGAGCTGTCCGACGAACCGGCCGTCGAGCTCCATCGCGAACGGCAGTCCGAGTCCGGCGCGGGCGTTGGCCTGGAGCGCGCGGATGCTGCCGCGCACGTCGGTGGAGACCTGCCCGGACGGGTTGGTCGCCTCCCAGGTGCGGAGCCACGACCGGTTCGTCGCGAGGGCCGCGTCGAGGTCGCGGCTGTCGCGGAGCCGGAGGGGGCGGATGGTGACCCGTCCGTGGGACAGGGTCGGGATGGTCGTCATCGGGCGGTTCCTCCGGTGCCCCGGCGGTCACCGGGACGGGTGTCCCGTGCGGGCCGGCATGCACCGGACCCGCACGGGATGGGTCGACTCATTCGCCCGCGTTGAACTCCTTGAGCCAGGCCTTGAGGTCGGGGCCGAGGTCATCGCGGTCCGAGGCGAGCTGCACGATCGCCTTGATGTAGTCGAGTTTGTCACCGGTGTCGTACCGACGTCCACGGAACACGACGCCGTACACGCCGCCGGTCCACTCCTCGGCGCTCGCCATCTTCATGAGCGCGTCGGTGAGCTGGATCTCGCCCCCCTTGCCGGGCTCCTGCTTCTCGAGGACGTCGAAGACCTCGGGGCGGATGACGTACCGGCCGATGATGGCCAGGTTCGAGGGCGCCTCGCCCTGCGCCGGCTTCTCGACCAGACCGGTGATCTTCACGACGTCGTCGGTGTCGGTCGGCTCGACCGTGGCGATGCCGTACAGGTGGGTCTGCGACTCGGGGACCTCGAGCAGTGCGACGACGGTTGCGTTCTTCTCGCCCTGGACCTCGATCATGCGCTTGAGCAGCGGGTCGCGGGCATCGATGATGTCGTCGCCGAGCAGGACGGCGAAGGGCTCACGACCGACGTGCATCTTGGCGCGGAGCACGGCGTGGCCGAGGCCGAGCGGGTCGCCCTGGCGCACGTAGTGCATGTCGGCGAGGTCGGTGGACTGGTTGACCTTCTTCAGCTTCTCGTGGTCACCCTTCTTGCGGAGGGTCTCCTCGAGCTCCGACACGTGGTCGAAGTGGTTCTCGAGCGCGTTCTTGTTGCGCCCGGTGATCATCAGCACGTCGGTGAGACCGGCGTCGACTGCCTCTTCCACCACGTACTGGATGGCTGGCTTGTCGACGACGGGGAGCATCTCCTTCGGCATCGCCTTGGTCGCGGGGAGGAAGCGAGTGCCCAGACCTGCTGCTGGGATCACCGCCTTGGAAATCTGGAAGCCCATGTGCATGACCGTATCCGATGGGCCCCGCCAGGTCATGTCGCCGGAAGGGAGGACACCGGTCCGCGCGCGGCTTTGGCGGCTTCCCGCAGCGGGGCACGGGGCGATCGTTAGACTCCTGCGCATGATCCCCGATCTCGGCAACGAGAAGCGCGCGCTGCGGGCCGAGCTCCGGCAGCGGCGACGCACCCGGACCACCACGGAGCGTGACGCCGACACGGAGTCCCTCACCGCGACCCTGCAGCGCTTCGCTCAGGAACGCCAGGTGGAGTCGATCGCGCTGTACCTGTCGGCGTCGGACGAGCCGAACGTCCGGCCCTTCCTGAACTGGGCGTTCGAGCAGGGCATCCGCGTGCTGCTCCCCGTCACGCGCGAGGACGGCCTGCTCGACTGGGCGGTCGGTGACGGGTCGACCGAGAAGGAGGGCCTGTTCGGCATGCCCGAGGTCGTCGGCGAGGTGCTCTCCCCGATCGCGATCAACCACGTCGACGCGATCCTGACCCCGGCCGCGGCGGTGGGACACGACGGCGTCCGGATGGGCTGGGGCCGCGGGTACTACGACAAGACCCTCGGGTCCATGGCGAAGCGCCCGCCCGTCTATGCTGTGATCTTCGACGCGGAGTACCTGGACCAGGTCCCGCGCGAACCCCACGACGAACCCGTGGACGGCATCATCACGCCGTCGCGCATCATCACGTTCCGGAGCTGACGTGCCCACCTACTCGTACCGCTGCACCGAGTGCGACACCGCGTTCGACATCAAGCAGTCGTTCTCCGACGCCACGCTCACCGAGTGCCCGACGTGCGGCGGCGTGCTGCGCAAGGTGTTCTCGCCGGTGGGCGTGACGTTCAACGGCGGCGGGTTCTACCGCACGGACTCGCGGGCGAAGCCGGCATCCGAGGGCTCGTCGGCCGGCGGTTCGTCGTCGGGCTCGTCGGGCGGTTCGTCCTCGGGCTCGTCCGGCTCGTCCTCGGGGTCGAAGTCGGATTCCGGGGGCTCGTCCGCACCCGCCAAGAGCGAGTCGAAGCCGAGCACGCCCAGCGCCTCCTGATCCTGGCGTCGCACCCCCGATAGGTTGAGTCCGTCGCCGACCGGCGGCCGTCCCGACCCGGAAGGAGACCCCGTATGAAGGGCTTCAAGGAGTTCCTGCTCCGCGGCAACGTGATCGACCTGGCCGTCGCCGTCGTCATCGGTGCTGCGTTCACCGCGATCGTCACCGCCATCGTGAGCTCGCTGATCAACCCCCTGATCGGCGCCGTGTTCAACGCCTCGAGCCTCGACAAGGCACTCGTGTGGGAGATCCCCACCGTCTCCGGCGGCAACGCGCAGATCCTGTTCGGCGCGATCATCGGCGCGGTGATCAACTTCGTGATCGTCGCGGCGGTCGTCTACTTCGCGCTCGTGCTGCCGGTGAACCACCTGAAGAAGGCCGCGTTCGAACGGGTCAAGAACGACCAGGAGCAGACGCCCCAGGACGTCCCGCCGACCGACGTCGAGGTGCTGCTCGAGATCCGCGACCTGCTCCGGTCGCAGAACGGCGTCGCGACGAGCACCGGCGGTGGCGCGCACGTCGCACCGTCCGACGCACCAGAGGGCCCGGGCATCGGCGGCACGACCAAGCTGTAGCGGCGGCTGGCGCCCACCCGGGCGCAGGGCACCGAGGAACGGACACGGCACCACGCAGTTGCGCGGTGCCGTGTCCGTTTCGTGGTGCTGTGGGGAGCCAGGCGGCGCGCGCCGCCGCTAGGCGGCGCGGACCGCGCGGCTGCGGCGCTTGCGCACCATCGCAGCGACGTACTGCGCGCCGGCGAGCAGGTGCCCGGCGGTGCCGAGCCACACGAGGACGAGCGCGGTGATCCGGATCCAGGGATGCTCCGACGCCCAGGCGGTCGACGAGAAGAGCAGGACGGGCAGGCCGACGAACAGCAGCGCGGAGCGGATCTTGCCGGTCCACGACACGTCGAGGTCCGGGTCACCCCCGAACCAGACGCTCGACAGCACGGCGAGCAGGGCATCGACCGCGACGATCACCACGACGACGATCCACGGCAACAGGCCCACCAGCACGAGCGACAGCACGATCGCGATGATCGCCAACCGGTCGGCGATCGGGTCGAGTGCCTTGCCGAGCTTCGAGCCCTGGTCGAACTTGCGCGCGATGAACCCGTCGGCCCAGTCCGACACGCCGAGCACCACGAGCGACAGGAGCGCCCACCCCGGGTGCCCCTGCACCACGAGCACCACGTAGACCGGGATGAGCAGGAACCGCACCAGCGTGATCAGGTTCGGCCAGGTCTGCCAGTCGGGGCGCTGCCGCAGGGCGGAGTCGGTCATCACGTGCTTTCGTCGAGGTCGGACCTCCAGGGTACCTACCCCCAGTGGGGAGGCCGGTCGCCGAGCAGCCGGGCGTCGTTCTCCCCGCGGTCGTGCCGCCGCGGCTCCGGAGGCGGGGTGGGGTCCGACCCCGGCACCGGCTGGGTCGTGACCCGCCTGCGTGGGCGATCCGGCCCTCCTGACCGGTGCGTGGTCCCCACAGGACCGCCGGGAGGCTCGGGCACGGCCACGTCGTCGGCTCGCGTCCACGACCCGACCAGCTGGTCCGTGTCCGGTGTGACCGGTCCAGCGGGCCGGGAGGCCCGCCGGCTCATCGGCGGGCGGGGCCCACCGTGGGCACGGAGGGATGCTGATCCGGCGTGCTCATCGGCGGGCGGGAATCGGAGGGATCGAGATCTCCTGCGTGGCACCACGGTCGACGCCGAGCACGGCAGCCACGGTGTCGGCCACCCGGTCCGGGTCGGAGAACAGCTGGAACGCGTGCACGCGGACGTAGTGCCAGCCGAGGCGACGGAGCACCTCGGGCCGGAGCCGCAAGGACTCGCGCAGCGAGCCCCGCACGAGCGACGCGTCGGTCTCGATCGTCACGCAGACCCCGCCGTGTGCCGCGACCAGGCCGAGCTTGCCGCGGTGTCCGAGCGCGACGGGGATCCCGCGCATCTCCAGACGACGCGCCAGGTCGACGAGCAGCGGGTCGGAGTCGTCCGGCACGTACTCGGCGGTGGTGCGGGCGCGCACCTCGGCCAGGATCTCGGCCAGCGCGACGGTGCCGTGGCCCATGCGCTCGGCCTCGATGTCCGACGGCTGGAAGCACGTGACGATCACCATGGAGCGGCGCGCCCGGGTCATCGCGACTGCCAGCAGGCGTTCTCCACCGGGCTTGCCGAGCGGCCCGAAGTCACGCAGCACGCGGCCGTGCGGGGTCCGGCCGTAGCCGATCGAGAAGACGACGCGGTCACGGCTCTGCGCGACGGACTGCTCGAGCGTGGCGACGATGAACGGCTCGGCGCGGTCGCCGATGACGAACTCGGTCAGGTCCTTGTGGCCCTGCGCCGCGGTGAGGACGGCCTGCTCGACCCGGACCGCGTGCTTGGCCGACGCGGTGATCACCATGAGCGACTCGGTCGGACGGGTGCGGGCGTGGTCGATGACGAGCCGGACGACGCGGTCCACCTCGGCGTCGACGCTCTCGACCGCTCCGGACTCGGGGTCCGGCACGGCCTTGCCGTCGCTGACGTAGTCGAGCGCGATCGACCCGTGCCCGAGGAAGGACCCGGCCCACGGCAGCGACTCGATGCGGCCGCCGTAGAAGCGGCGGTTCACGAGTTCGGCGAGGTCCTCGCCGCCGGCGCGGTACGAGGTGGTGAGCGAGAGGGTCGGCAGCAGCGTCGAGAGCTTCGCGAGGGCGGAGTCGGCGTGCAGGGCGTCGAGGGTCTCCTCGTCGACCTGGAGTGCGCGGTGTGCCGGGTCGACGGCGATGCGGAACGGCGACGGGGTCTGCGTGACCGGGTCACCGAACACGACGGTCTGGCGGGCACGGCGGACGGCGTCGACCGTCTCGGCGATCGTGACGGCGCCCGAGTCGACCAGGATCACGGTGTCGAAGGGCATCGTGTCCGCGATCTGCGGGACCTCGTAGGGGCTGGCGAGCCACACCGGGGCGATGGCGCGGGACAGGTGCGGAGCGGAGTCCTGCAGCAGGCGCGAGGTGATCGCGCCCTCCTTGAGCTGGGTCTTCAGCGCCAGGGCTTCCTCGGGCCAGTCGACGAGACCGACCTTCCAGTTCTCGGCCAGCTGCCACGCCAGGCCCTGGGAGACCCCGGCGGCGTGCGCGTCGTCGACGAGCCGGAAGTCGGCCTCGACCCGGTCGAGCATGTCGGTGTTCGCGCCGAGCAGTGCCCGGTCGGACTCGAGCATGGTCTCGAGCGCCGACTGCCACCACGCCAGCTCGAGCTCGGCGGGGACCTGGGTGTCCGGGACGTGCCGGTTCGCCAGGTCGGTGATGAGCGGCTCGAGCTGCAGGTCGCGGAGGGTCTGCATGAGCTCGGTGCGTTCCTGCAGGTTGTGCAGGACGTCGGACTCGGCGGCGAGGGAACCGATGTAGGGCAGGAGCTCGTCGACGGGCATGTTCGCGAGCTGCGCGTCGCGGTCGGACCGGCCCAGGGGCTCGTCGAGCCGCGCCAGGTCCTCGACCACGTTGGAGAACTGCACCTGCACGTCGGCGATGCCGGTGGGGACCTCGGGAGCGACCCCTGCGGCGACGTAGCGCTGCCAGAGCACGCGCTGCTGCTGCACACGGGTGAGCGCCTCGTGCAGGTCGGACACGTGCACGCCCGGACGGACGTACTCGCGCGCGAGCTTCTTGAGCCGGCGACGGTTCGTCGACGACATCGGTGCACCTTCGCCGCGCGGCGCGGTGGCGGCGACGAGTTCGGACACCGACCGGTCGAACACGACGGGCAGGAAGCGGTCGAGGGTGTCGCGGATCTCCGTGAGCAGGCGCAGGTAGATGCCGAGCTCGTTGATCGTCGTGAACTGCCGCATGCGCGTGGTCGCGATGAGCTCGTGCGCGCGCTGCAGCAGCGTCGGCAGGGCACCACCGTGCAGGTCCTGGGCGATCTTGTGGGCGCGGTGCGCACCGTCGCTCGAGGCGAACTTCGCGCCGTACCAGGGCGAGTCGTCGGGGCCGTAGCGGAACTCGCCGAGGTTCGCCGCGCTGACCATGGTCTCGGCGACGCGCGACCGGCCGGTCACCATCGCGCTGACGGACTGGCCGGACAGGCGGGCGGTGGTCGACGGCGGCACGGGCAGCAGCGAGAGCCGCGAGAGCTCGACCAGGCAGTCGAGCACACTGACGCCGAACTGCGGGTCGGTCCTGGTCAGGCCGCCGCGGTAGTCGGTGAGCACCTTGCGCAGCCGGACCAGGGCGTCGTCGACCTCACGCAGGTTCGGCCGCGACGCCTTCTCGTTCCGGGCGATCGCGCGGACGATGTCTCGCCGCAGGGTGGCGGGGGTGACGGCGACGCCGGGCAGCTGCACCTCGCCGAACCGCGCGGCGATGCCCCGGAGCGTGGCCCGACGGGGGCTGACCACGAGGACGCGCTTGTTCGCGGCCACCAGGCCACCCAGCGCGTTGACGATCGTCTGGGTGCCGCCGGTGCCGGGCAGCGTCTTCACGACGATCGAGTTGCCGGCGGTGATCTGCGCGATCACGTTCTCCTGCTCGTCGTCGGCGTCGAGCAGGAGGGTGTCGGTGTCGGGGCTGCGCTCGTCCGACGGCGTCTGCTCGACCGGGCGGTACGACTGCTCGACCTGCCACTTGGCGCTCGGGTTGCCGGCGAGGGCGTCGAGGACCGGGTGGGAGAGGTCCTTCGTGTCCTCGACCAGGCCGGACGCGACCTCGGCGAACGTCGACACGACCAACCGGGCGTGGACGGAGAACCCGGGGATGTGCGCCGTCAGGCCGCGCAGGCGGTCGATGACCGGGTTCGGCGTGAACGATCCGTCCTGCTGCGCCAGCGCGACGAAGGACTGGGCGTCGAGGGTGACGCCGAACTGCTCGCGCAGGGCGTCGGCGAGCGCGGGGTTGAGCACGGGTTCGCCGAGCAGCCGCACCTCGAAGTCGCGGCCGTGGCGACGGATCGCGAGCGGACGGAGCAGCACCGGACCGCGGAACTGCTCGTCTCCGGACTTCCAGTCGGCCATGCCGATGCCGAGGTTCACGGCGTCGATGCCGCGCACGGTGGCGAGCTCGGTGCCCTTCGCCTCGACGTGCCCGGCGGCGATCCGAGCGGCGCGCAGGGCGACCTCGTCGCGGATCAGGCTGGAGAGCAGGGTGGTCTTGCCGGTGATGAACTGGGCGAGCCCGCCCGGGTGCGTGGTGGAGAGCTCGATGCGGGCGCGGGGGTGGTCCGCGAAGTGCACGAGCGGGCTGGAGCCGCCGACGCCGGCGAGCTGGGCGCGCCAGGCGTCCCAGACGGGCTCGGCGGCGTTCGTGGCCGTGAGCCGCGGGTCGCCGAGGCTGATCGCGTGCGGGCTCGTGACCTGCAGCTCCGGACGGAGCATGTCGGCGTCGGTCGTGTCGTCGGTCGTGGCGTCGGGAGTGCTCGTCGTCTCGTCCTGCTCGTCGCGGTGGTCCTCGCGCGCACCCACATGGTGCACGTCGCCCCCGGGCGCGCGGTTCTGGCCGGCCGGGACGTCGTCGTTCACGTCGCCCTCGCCGCCCGTCACCCTGTCCGCACGCCACACAACGCCCACTGTAGGCGGAAGCACCGCACCTCTCTGGCAATGAACCGAGGTTTCGGGCAATCCGCGGCGCTCGGCGCAGGCTCGACCGACGCCGACTGTGGTACCAACGTGGCATGGCCATCGACGACCGCCCCGCCCCGCCCACCACCCCGCCGTCCCGACGTCGATCGGTCCCCGCCGAGATCTCGCGATCCTGGCTGCTGGTCTCCGGCACCGCGTCCGAGCGCTTCGAGCCGTCGACGCGGTCGCGTGCCGACCAGGTCATCCTCGACATCGAGGACGCGGTCGACCCGGCGATGAAGCCGTCAGCCCGCTCGACCGTCGCCGAGTGGTTGACCGGGGGCGGCGACGCCTGGGTCCGCATCAACGACGTCACGACGGACTTCTGGGCGGACGACGTCGAGGAGCTCCGCGGGCGGCCCGGGTTGCTCGGGGTGATGCTCGCGAAGACCGAGAGCCCGGCGCAGGTCACCGACACGTGGCACCGGCTCGGCGGCCAGACCCCGGTGATCGCCCTCGTCGAGTCGGCCGTCGGCATCGAGGAGTCCGTGTCGATCGCGAAGGCACAGGGCGCGTTCCGTCTGGCCTTCGGCAGCGGCGACTACCGCCGCGACACCGGCACCTCGTCCGACACCCTCGCGATGGCCTACCCGCGGTCCCGGCTCGTCGTCGCGTCGCGCGTCGGTGACCTGCCCGGTCCGATCGACGGTCCGACCGTGGGCTCGTCCCACCCGATCCTGCGCGAGCAGTCGCAGGTCGCGGTGTCGCTCGGGCTCACCGGCAAGCTGTGCCTGGACACCGACCAGCTGCCCGTCATCAACGAGGTCATCTCCCCGACGTCGACCGACGTGGCCTGGGCGCAGGACTTCCTCGACGACTTCGAGGCCCGCGGGCGCGTCATCCGTGACGGCTCCGACCTGCCGCGACTCGGCCGTGCGCAGAAGATCCAGCGCCTCGCCGAGGCCTTCGGCGTGGAAGCGCGGTAGCGCCCGTGACCTGGTCAGCGCCGGAGCCCGGCCCGCAGTCCTCGCCCTCGCAGTGGGAGCGCGGCGGCACGACGCTCTTCCCGGCCGGCAGGCTCGCCGACCGGATCTCCACGGTCCTGCTGCTGTCGGCCGGCGCGCTCCTGACGATCCTGGCCGCGATCGTGGCCGTGATCGCCACGATCTCCGCGACGGCGACGTGCAACGCCGCCGCCGGGTGCACGCCCGGCGCGTACTTCGGCGGTGCGGCGATCGCCGTCGGTGGCGCGTTCGTGGTCGGCGTCGCGACGGTCGTCCTGGCGATCGGCGCCTGGATCCGCCGGCGGACATCGTGGTGGATCGCCGCCGTCGGCTTCGTGCTCGCGATCGCCTGCGTCACGTGGGGCGGCGTCGTGTTCGCTGACGCCGCGGACTCCGCCCCGGCGTCGTCGCCGGGCAGCAGCATCGCCTGACGCGGTCGCACGGACGCACGGACGCACGGACCACCGGACAGGAGGCTCGGTGCGGCGCCGCCACGAGCCTCCCGTCCGACGCATGCGGGCGTAGCGTCGGCTCCATGGTGCACGTGAGCCGGACGACGGTCGCGATCGTGGGTGGCGGACCCGCGGGCGTGGTGCTCGGGCTGCTGCTCGCCCGCGCGGGTGTCGCCGTCCGCGTCGTGGAGCGGCACGACGACTTCAACCGGGACTTCCGCGGGGACACCGTGCACGCGTCGACGATCCGGCTGCTCGACGAACTCGGCCTCGGCGAGCGCTTCCGCGCGTTGCCGCAGTCCCGGCTCGACGACGTCTCGCTGCCGCGTGCGGACGGGTCGACGGTGCTGCTCGGCGACTTCTCGCGCCTGCGGCCGCCGTACGACCACGTGGCGATGGTGCCGCAGTGGGACCTGCTGGCGATGCTCGTCGACGCCGCCCGACAGGAGCCGTCCTTCTCGATCGTCATGGGGCAGGCCGCCTCCGACCTCGTCGTCGAGAACGGCGTCGTCGCCGGTGTGCACCTGCACCAGCGCCGTGGCGGGGGCGAGCACGAGGAGCTGCGCGCCGACCTCGTCGTCGCATGCGACGGACGCGGGTCCGTGCTGCGCGCCGCGGCCGGCATGCGGCCGCAGAGCTTCCCGGTCCCCTTCGACACGTGGTGGTTCCGGGTGCCGCGGCGGCCGGGCGACGCGGAGACGGCGCTCGTGCCGGCGTTCGACGGACGCGACGTGGTCCTGAGCTTCCCCCGCCCGGACTACCACCAGGTCGCGTACTTCGCACCGAAGGGGTCCGACGCGCAGCTGCGGGCCGCGGGCATCGAGGCGTTCCGGGCCCGCATCGCCCGGGTCCGGCCGGACTTCGCCGACCGCGTCGACACGATCGCGTCGATGGACGACGTGCACGTGCTCGACGTCCGGATGGACCGGCTGTCGCGGTGGTGGCAGCCGGGGTTCCTGTGCATCGGGGACGCCGCGCACGCGATGTCCCCGGCGGGCGGGGTGGGGATCAACCTGGCCGTGCAGGACGCGGTCGCCACGGCGGCGGTCCTCGGGCCCGCACTGGTCGGTGGGGTCCGAGGACGCGCACTGGACCACGCGCTGGCAGCGGTCGAGCGACGACGCAAGCCCCCGGCGGCGATCGTGCAGGGTGCCCAGCGGGTCCTGCACCGCGTCGTGTTCGAGCGCGCCTTCGCGGGACGGCTGCAGGACGGTCCGCCCGCGGTGCCGGCCTTCCTCGCCGAGCACGTCCCGCCGGTGCGGGGTCTCTACGCCCGGGGCATCGCGTTCGGCCCGCTGCCCGAGCACGCGCCGGCCTGGGCCCGCCGCCCCGCACCGGCACGATCCTGAACGCACCCGGGACCGCCGGCGCATGCTGGGCACATGAAGCAGCGAACCATCGGCGACACCGACGTCAGCGCGATCGGCCTCGGCGGGATGCCCATGTCCATCGAGGGACGACCCGACGAACGGCGGTCGATCGCCACGATCCACGCCGCACTCGAAGCGGGCGTGACCCTCATCGACACCGCGGACGCCTACCACCTGGGCGGCCACGACGAGGTCGGCCACAACGAGGAACTGATCGGTCGTGCGGTGCGGGACTACCACGGCGTCGCGGACGACGTGCTGATCGCGACGAAAGGCGGGCACCTGCGGCCCGAAGCTGGGAACTGGTCGCAGAACGGCGACCCGGCGTACCTGAAGCAGGCGGCGAAGGCCTCGGCGAAGCGGCTCGGCGTCGAGGCGATCGGGCTGTACCAGTTCCACCGCCCGGACCCGGCCGTGCCGTACGCGGACTCGATCGGTGCGCTCGCCGAGCTGCTCGACGAGGGCGTCATCCGGATGGCCGGCATCTCGAACGCCGACGTCGACCAGATCCGGCAGGCGAACGAGGTCCTGGACGGCCGCCTGGTCTCGGTGCAGAACCAGTACTCGCCGGCCTTCCGGTCGAGCGAGGCAGAGCTCGAGCTCTGCGACGAGATGAGCATCGCGTTCCTGCCGTGGAGCCCGCTCGGCGGCATCGCCGGGGCGTCCGACCTCGGCACGACGTACCAGGACTTCGCGACGGTCGCGCGGGCCCACGGCGTCACCCCGCAGGTGGTGGCCCTGGCGTGGGAGCTGGCGAAGAGCGACGTCGTCATCCCGATCCCGGGTGCCTCGCGGCCGCAGTCGATCCTCGACTCGGTGACCGCCGCCACGGTGAAGCTCCGTCCCGAGGAGATCGACCGGCTCGACCGCTCGCAGGCGGCCGGGTAGTCAGCGCGTACCGTCGAGGGCATGCACGCCATCACCTTCGACGCCCCGGGCGACGAGCACGTCCTGACCCTCTCCGAGCGACCCGACCCGACGCCGGGTGACGGCGAGGTCCTGGTCGAGGTCGCCGCAGCCGGCGTGAACAACGCCGACCTGCAGCAGCGCCAGGGCAACTACCCGCCGCCGCCCGGTGCCTCGGACGTCCTGGGGCTCGAGGTGTCCGGCACGATCCGGTCCCTCGGCAGCGGCGTCGAGGGCTGGGCCGTCGGCGACCGGGTCTGCGCGCTGCTCGCCGGTGGCGGGTACGCCACGCTCGCGGTCGTCCCGGCGTCGCAGCTGCTCCCGGTGCCCGACGGGCTCGACCTGGTGCAGGCCGCGGCGCTGCCGGAGGCGGCGTGCACGGTGTACTCGAACATCGGCATGGTCGCGGGACTCCGGCCCGGCCAGACGCTCCTGGTGCACGGTGGCACCGGTGGCATGGGCTCGCACGCGGTGCTGTGGGCGAAGGCGCTCGGTGCGCGGGTGATCGCGACCTCGGGCGGCGCCCGTAAGGTGGCCGCTTCGCGCGAGCTCGGGGCGGACCTGGTCATCGACCACCGCGACGAGGACTTCGTCGCCCGCGCACGCGAGTTCACCGACGGCCAGGGCGTGGACGTCGTCCTCGACGTCGTCGGACCGGCGTACCTGCAGCGCAACCTCGAGGTGCTGCGCAAGAACGGGCACCTCGCCGTCATCGCGGCGGGCAGCGGCTCCGAGGCGACGCTGCCGTTCGGGCTGCTGATGCAGCAGCGCGCGACGATCAGCGGCACCACGCTGCGCGCCCGGCCGCTCGCCGAGAAGGCGGAGATCGTCGCCGCGGTCCGCGAACACGTCTGGCCGTTCGTCGAGGACGGCAGCGTCCGCCCGGTGGTCGACGCGGTGCTGCCCCTCGCGGACGCGGCCGAGGCGCACCGTCGCATCGCCGGCGGCGACGTGATCGGCAAGCTGCTGCTCACGCCGTAGCGGCGACCTCACCCGTCGCACAACCGAACGCAGTCCGCACCACGGGATCACGTGGTGCGGACTGCGTTCCGTCGTGCGGGTGCAGTCGGAACCGTCGGGAGGCCCGGTGCCGGTCCGGCGGACCGGCACCGGGCCTCCAGGCTGGTGCGGCTACGCGCCGACCCGCGCCAGGAACTCGACCAGCGCGGGGTGCTGCGGGCTGTCGAGCACCGCGGCGGGTGGTCCCTGCTCGACGACCTCACCACGGTGCAGGAACACGATCCGGTCGGCGACGTTCCGCGCGAAGTGCATCTCGTGCGTGGTCATCAGGATCGTGGAGCCCTGCTGCTTGAGCTCGCGCACCAGGTCGAGGACCTCGCCCACGAGCATCGGGTCGAGCGCGCTCGTGACCTCGTCGAGCAGCAGCAGCTCGGGGTCGGACGCGATCGCACGGACGATCGCGACGCGCTGCTGCTGCCCGCCGGAGAGCCGGTCCGGGTACGCCCCCGCGAAGTCGGCCAGGCCGATCCGGTCGAGCAGCCGGCGCGCGGTGGCCTCGGCGGTGGCCCGGTCGACGCCGTGCACCTTCCGCGACGCGAGCGTGACGTTGTCGAGCACGGTGATGTGCGGGAACAGGTTGAACTGCTGGAACACCACGCCGATGCGGGCCCGGGTGGCGTCGACGTCCACGCGGGGGTCCGAGATGTCCGCGCCCTGCAGGAAGACCTGCCCGTCGTCGATGCCCTCGAGCAGGTTCACCGTCTTGAGCAGCGTCGACTTGCCCGACCCGGACGCGCCGATGACGCAGATGACCTGGTGCCGGTCGAGGGTCAGGTCGATGCCGCGCAGGACCTGCTGGTCGCCGAACGACTTGCGCAGTCCCCGGAGTTCGAGGACGGGTGCGTCGGTCATACCGCTCCCCCGATCTGTTCGCGGCGCTGTTGCCGCCGGGCAATGGCGTCGGTGACGCGGATGAGCGGCAGGCTGATCACGACGAACAGCAGCCCGGCGACCAGGTACGGCGTGAAGTTGTAGGTTTCGGCCTGCGCGATCTGGGCGCTCCGCACGGCGTCGACGGCGCCGAGGATCGACACCAGCCCGACGTCCTTCTGCATCGACACGAAGTCGTTCATCAACGCCGGGGTCACCTTGCGGATCGCCTGCGGCAGCACGACCAGGCGGAGCGTCTGGGTGTGGGACAGGCCGAGCGACCGGGCGGCCAGGCGCTGGGAGGGGTGCACGGCCTCCATGCCGGCGCGGAGGACCTCGGCGACGTACGACGAGTACGTCAGCACGATCGCGATCGTCCCCCAGAACTCCGGGGGCAGCCGGGGGAACACCCCGAGCCCTGGAAGGCCGAAGCCGACCAGGTACAGCACGATGATGAGCGGCAGGCCACGGAACAGGTCGGTGTAGCCGGTGGCCAGCATGCGGAGCGGGAAGAACACCGGGCTCTGCAGCCCGCGCACCACGGCGAGCAGCGTGCCGAACACCGCGACGCCGATCGACGCAAAGAACAGGATCCGCACGTTCAGCCACAGCCCGAGCAGGATGTCCGGGAACGTCGAGGCGGCGATGCCCGGGTCGAAGAACGACTGCTGGACGGCGGCCCATCCGGGCGTGTTCACGACGCCGAAGTACACGACCGCCAGGACGACCAGCGTCGACACGACGGACACCGCGATCGACCGACGGCCGCGCTGCCGACGGTGGATGCGGCGCTCGAGCTCGATCTGGCTGGGGGCGGGCGCGAGGGACGGACCCGCTCCTGATGGGACGGACACGCGGGCTACTCCAGCACGGGCGTGTTCGTCTCCGACGACAGCCACTGCTTCTGCAGGGCGGCGAGCGTGCCGTCGTCGTCGAGCGTCTTCAGCGCCTTGTCGACCTTGCTCGTCAGGCCGGAGTCCTTGGGCAGGACGAAGCCGAACTGGTCGCCCGTGCCGTCGGCCGGGAACTGCGCCGACACGGTGCCGTCGTCGAGCTGCGCGCCGGACATGTAGAAGGCGGTCGGCAGGTCGGTGACGATCGCGTCGATCTGGCCGGACTTGAGCGCCAGGACGGCGTCGTCGTTCGAGTTGAAGACCTGCGGGGTCACGCCGAGCACGTCCTTGACGCTCGTGATGCTCGTCGAGCCGGCGGCGACGCCGATCGTGTCCTGCTTCAGCGACGCCACCGTGGTGTCGTCGACGGCCTTCGACTGCTTCGTCGTCACGACGGCCTGGGTGGTCGTGTAGTACGGCGACGACATGTCGACGGCCTTCTTGCGCTGCGACGAGATCGAGAACTGCTGGACGTTGAGGTCCCAGTCCTTCGGGCCCGGAGCGACGGCGCTGTCGAACGTGCTGCGCTTCCACACCACGTCGGACTTCGCGTAGCCCATCTCCTTCGCGACGGCGTACGCCACTGCGGACTCGAAGCCCTTGCCGGACTGCGGCTTGTTGTCCTCGACCCACGGCGAGTACGCGGGCTGCCCGGTCGCGATCGTGAGCTTGCCGTCGGTCACCGCACCGTCCGAGCCCGTGCTGCCGCCCGCCGAGCACGCGGTGAGCGCGAGGGCGGCGACGGCGGTGGTCGCGATGGCGAGGGAGAGACGGAACGATCGAGTCACGGTCGGGCCTTCGTGCAAGGGGGTGGGGGGGCAGCACGAAGTGTACCGGCAGGTGGGATACCAGCACGCGCAGGACGTCGGGCGTTGGGCGTCGCGCGACGTCGCACGCGCGTGCGCTCAGGCCAGTGTGAAGTCCTCGAACGAGAACCCGGGCGAGACCAGGCAGCTCAGGAGCACCTCGCCCTCGCCGGGGAGCGTGCGCTGCCAGACACCGCCGCGGACGAACGCCTGCGCGTCGTTCACCCGGTCGCGCCCCGCGTCCGGTCCGAGGGTGATCGTCGCGCCGGGCTCCGGGGACTCCCCCGACCCACCGAGCTGCAGCTCGACGGAGTCCGGCCCGTGCCACATCCAGATCTCGTCGCTCGTGACCCGGTGCCATGCGGACGCCTCGCCCGGGGGCAGCAGGAAGTGGATCAGCGTCGCCGCGGGTCGCTGGCCGCCGGGCACCGACACCGTCGCCGGCGAGGTCCACGTGCGGACGTACCAGCCGCCCTCGGGGTGCGGCTCCATGCCGAGCGCCATCGCCCGCTTCGGGACGTCGAGCCACTCGATCAGTTCGCCGTCGACCGTCCGTCGTGCCATCTGCCCGTCCATGCCACCATCATCCCGCGTCGGCCGGCGACGGCCGACCGTCCTGCAAGAGCAGCTGCCCGTCCTGCGCGCGCAGCTGCGCGTCCTGCGCGCGGACCCGCCCGCGGATGACGGTCGCGACCGCGCGGCCCGCGCCGTCCTCGACGAGTTCGGCGAGCGCGTCGGGCACCGTCCGGGCGTCCACGTCG
This sequence comes from Curtobacterium sp. MCLR17_007, assembly GCF_003234655.2. Taxonomy (NCBI): domain Bacteria; kingdom Bacillati; phylum Actinomycetota; class Actinomycetes; order Micrococcales; family Microbacteriaceae; genus Curtobacterium; species Curtobacterium sp. MCLR17_007. The sequence continues at coordinate 3,190,030 of NZ_CP126271.1, forward strand.
AACACCGCCAGGTCGGCCCGAGCCCCGACGGCCAGGTGCCCGATCCGGTCGGGCCCGACCGCCAGGCCCATCGCGTGCGCCCCGCCGAGCGTCGCCGCCGACAGCAGCCGCTCGTGCAGGTCACGGTCGCCGTACCCCTGCGCGCGGGCGACCCGGTGCAGCGCGGTGACGTCGGCCATCAGGTCGAGCGACGGGGACGAGGAGAGCGAGTCGGTGCCGATCGCGATCGGGCTGCCCTCGCGCAGGTAGTCGGCGACGGGCGGCGGGTCGAGCCCGATGACGGCGTTCGACCGGGGACACAGGGCGACGGCGGTGCCGCGGGCACGGAGCAGCGCGCGGTCGGCCGCGGTCATGTAGACGCCGTGCGCGATGTGGCAGTCCGGGCCGAGCACCCCGAGCCGGTCGACGAACGAGGTCGCACTGGCCCCGAACCCGAGCGCCCGCATCGCCCGGAAGGACGGCACGTTCGCCAGGTGCCAGTCGGTCCCGTGCTCGTCGGTCGTGTCCGGCCCGGCCAGCCGCTCCCCCTCGAAGGCCGCTTCCCCCAGGTGCAGGTGCAGCCGCAGACCGCGCTGGCGCACGATGTCGGGCAGCTCGAGCAGCGGGGCGACGTCGAGCGAGTACGGCGCGTGCGGTGACAGCCCGGCACCCGGAGAGGTCGGGACGCGCTCGAGCTCGTCGAGCACCTGGTCGCGGCCGTGCGCCTGCCAGGCTGCGTTCTCCCAGTCCATCACCTCCCAGTAGGCGATGCCACCGAGGCCCGCGTCGGCGAGCGCGTCGACCGCCTCGATGTCGGTGACGATGTCCGCGATGCTCGTCACACCGGCGACGATCGACCGGGCAGCACCGGCGGCGGCCTCGGCTCGCCAGTCGTGCTCGCCTGCGTAGACGGTGTTGAACGCGGCGGCCCAGTCCTCGAACCCGTCGTACCGTCCTTGGCCGACACTCGCCATGCCGGTGTACTGCAGATGCGAGTGCGCGTTCACGAGGCCGGGCAGCAGTGCACCGCGCCACCGTCGTTCGGTCCACGGGGACCCGTCGAGCTGGTCGACGACCCATGAGCGCTCGCCGACGTGCAGGATCCGTCCGTCCCGGACCGCGACGGCGCCGTCGGCGATGGGCGGCGCGGTCATCGGCACGACGATGCGCGCCGAGTGCACGGTCGTCTCGGTCACGCGGGGTCCCCGAAGCGGGTCGTCCGGACGTCCGGCTCGCGGGCCGCGGGCTGCGGAGCGACCGGGACGGGAGGCTCGGCTCGGCTGCCGAACGCGGCCAGCGCCACGCGGGCGGTCACCTCGTCCACCGCGGGGTCGACCGGGACGACGGCCCGCGGGAGTTCGTCTCCACGCTCGAGCAGCATCCGGACGGCACCGAGCTGCACGGCGAAGGACAGGTCCATGATCTCGATCGGGTTGCCCTCGGCCGCGGTGATGTTGATGCACCCGCCGTCGTCGAGCACGAGGACGCCGTGCTCCTCGCCCGGGAACACGAACCGCTCGCACTTCGGTCCGACGGGTGTGCGGGTGGCGCCGGCGGCGAGCGCGTCGTCGATCGCGACCTCCTGGTCGACGCCCCCGGCCACGGCGACGACGGCGTCGGGGGCGCATGCCCGCAGCACCGCGACGCTGATCGTGTCCCGCACGCCGGTCGCGCTCATCACCAGGTCGGCATCGCGGACGGCCTCGACGAGCGGTGCGACAGCATGTCCGGCGAACCGCGCCTGGAGGGCGCGGACGGGGTCCGTCTCGGCGACCGTGACCCGGAAGCCGAGCGCGCGGAGCACCATGGCGACCCCTTCGCCCACGTGCCCGTACCCGGCGACGACAGCGGAGCCTCCCGGGACCACCCGGTGTGTTCCGGACCGCAGCCCGTCGACCAGGTCGAGCGTCGCGAACACGGTCGACTGCCCGGTGCCGTACCGGTTGTCGAAGGAGGTCTTGGTGCGGGCGTCGTTGACGGCGACCACGGGGATGCCGAGCTCGCCCCGGTCCTCCAGCACGCGCAGGGGGCGCAGTCCGCTCGTGGTCTCCTCTGCCGCGCCGAGCATCGTCGGGAGCAGGTCCGGCCGTTCCTGGTGCGCGAGTCGGATGACGTGCGCGCCGTCGTCCAGCAGGACGTGCGGGCGGGTGTCGAGCATCGCGAGCGCCAGGGCCTTCTGCTCGGGCAGGGTCGCGGCGCTGTCCGCGAAGACGGGGAGACCGGCACGGCGGAGCTCGTCGGCGACCGCGTCGTCCGTCTCGTCCGCGTGGGCGTACACCGCGACCTCGGCGCCGGCGTCCCGCAGCAGCAGCGACAGCACGGCGGTCTTCGGTTCGAGCACCATCGCCACACCGACGCGGGTGCCACGCAGCAGTCCCTGCTCGCGGAGCTCGGCCGCGACGGCGCGGGAGACCGGCATGCCGCGGCGTGCCCAGCGGACCCGGGACGCGGCCGCGGGGTCGTCCTCCGGTTCGCGGCCGGTCGAGACCAGGAAGACGTCGTCAGCGGTCATCGGGATGCCGAGCACGCCGGGCCGCGCGGGGGTCAACGGGCCGAAGGCGTCCTCGTCGACGGCGGGCTCGTGGCGGCCCGCGTCGACGACGAGCAGGGTACGGCCGCGGGGGCGGTCGAGGGCCTGCTCCACCGCGAGGGCGCTCTGGTCTGGGGTGCCGAGGCACCACAGCTGGTCGACGAGGTCGTCCGACCTGGCGGCCCGGGCGCCGAGGCCCGTCAGCAGGGTGTCGAGCGCGGCGGCGTCGCGCGGGTCCCCGCCGACGATGCGGAAGGTCCGTGCGGCGACGAGCATGTTGGTCGTCCGGGCCAGGTGCCGGACGGCCGCCGAGGCCCACGCCAGCGTGTCGGGGTCGGAGCGCGGCGGCATGGTCCCAGCGTAGGGCTCGGTCAGCGCAGCGCGTGTGGCGGGGGTGCGTCGTGCCAGCCGGGGACGCGGGGCTGCTGGTCGGCGTACTCGGCGCCGTCGGTGTACTCGGCGGGGAGGCGGCGGGCGCGACGTCGGAAGTGCACCTGCACGCCGATGAGCACCGCGACGCCGATGGCCGACACGACCGCCAGCCCGACCAGGTACAGCGTGGTCACGAGTCCGGCGACGGAGGACGGCACCGCCCCGTTCTGCGCGGCCGACAGCGGCGTGCCCGTCAGCAGGAAGGCCAGCACCGTCGAGATGGTCGAGTTCGAGTCGTACAGTCCGTGCAGCACCGAGACGACGACGTAGGTGACGAGCACGGTCCAGGTCCACCGGAAGCGCGGGCGACCGTGCGCGACGCCGAACAGCACCGCGCCGAGGATCGCCGTCCAGAGCACGTGCCCGACGGGTGAGAGGATCGCGCGCAGCACCTCGGTCTGCAGCAGGGACGCCAGGTCGATGCCTCGGGTGGTGATCGCGGCGTTGAAGGCGTAGCCGGCCGACTCGAACGCGGCGAACCCGGCACCGACCGTCGCGCCGAGCAGGGCACCCTGGCGCGCGGTCTTCGGGCGGACCCGCCACCCGACGACGACCAGCAGCACGCCCTTGACGAACTCCTCGGCCAGGCCGACCAGGAGGTAGATCAACGCACCCTGGCGCAGGTCCGACTCGAGCAGGGAGGCGCCGAGCACGCCGAGGATCCCGCCGACGAAGAACGCCGTGACGAGCTGCATCGTGCTGACCGTGCCCGTGACCCGCTCGATGACGAACAGCACCACGGTGAACGGCACGAGGAAGCTGCCGAGCAGGATGATCGTCGGCACCAGGTTGGTGTTGCTCGTGTACACGGTCACGACGATCGTCACGACCCACAGCACGAACCCGACGACCAGGGTCTTCCACCACCAGCCGTGACGGTGGTGCGGGTGGTCCACGGGGAGGTCGGCGGGCATGCTCATCCGCCCAGGATGCCCCGGTGGCGCCGGACCCGTTCCGAGCCGTGCGGGAATGGTCCGGACGGCTCGGACGTACTCTCTCTGCATGACCGACGAGACGTTCGACCAGGTGACCATGTTCGGCGCGGACTGGTGCCGCGACTGCCGGCGCTCGAAGGCGCTGCTCGACTCGCTCGGGGTCGACTACACGTACGTCGACGTGGAGCAGGACCTGTCGGCGGCCGCCCGCGCCGAGGCGATCAGCGGACGGAAGAACATCCCCGTCGTGGTGCTGCCGAACGGCACGCACTTCGTCGAGCCGTCGGACGCCGAACTGCGTGCCGAGCTCGAGGCGTCCGGCGTCGTCTGACCCCGACGCGCGTCCGGCCCCGAACTCCGCGCCTGACCGGCCCGCGGGCGGACAGACATCCGACGAGTCGGGCATGATGGCGACGTGATCGTCGACGCGCACCACCACCTCTGGGACCCGTCCGAGCGTGCCTACCCGTGGATGGACGACTCCGTCGCCCCCATCCGGCGCCGGTTCGACGCCGACGACCTGCGTGCAGCGGTCGCCGGCACCGACGTCACGGCCACGATCGCCGTCCAGGCCGTGCACGACCCGGACGAGACCGCCTGGCTCCTGACGCAGCGCGTCCCCGTCGCCGGGGTCGTCGGCTGGGTCGACCTGACCGCGCCCGACGTCGTCGACCGGCTCGCGGCGCTGGTCGACCTCGAGCGCGAGGGCGGCCCGCGGCTGGTCGGCATCCGGCACCTGGCGCACGACGAGCCCGACCGCGACTGGCTCGCGCGCGACGACGTCGTGGCCGGCGTGCGGGTGCTCGCCGCGGCAGGGATGCCGTTCGACCTGCTGGTCCGCGATCGGGAACACGCGGCGGCGGTGACGCTCGTCGACGCGGTCCCGGACGGCGTCTTCGTCCTCGACCACGCCGGCAAGCCCGACATCGCCCACGACGACACTGACGTCGCGATCGCCTGGCGCGCCCGGATGGACGACCTGGCCGCGCGACCCAACGTCCTGTGCAAGGTCTCCGGCCTGGTCACCGAGGCGGGCACCGACTGGCGCGAGCGACCTGTCGCCCGGTACGCCCGACAGGTCGTCGAGGCGTTCGGCCCGGACCGGTCCCTGTTCGGCTCGGACTGGCCGGTCTCCACGCTGCAGGGCGACTACGCCGAGGTGCTCCGGACCGCTTCGGACGCACTCGCCGACCTGTCGGACGACGAGCGCGACGCCGTGTTCCGGCGTACCGCCGAGCGGGTCTACCTTGCCGCGGCCCCACCGCAGACATAGGATGTCTGCGCGGTCACAGCGACCGCGCAGCGGCTGGACGGTCGCATGCGCCGCATCGACGCGGCGCGGAGAGCGAGGAACGATGCGGTTCGCACGACTCGGCCCGGCGGGCGACGAGATCCCCGTGGCCCACGACACCGACGGGCAGGCGTACGACCTCCGTCCGGTCACGGCCGACATCACCGGTGCGTTCCTGGCCGCCGACCCCGTCGCACGCGTGCGGGACGCGATCGCCGCGGGCGAGCTCGGGGTCCTGCCCGACGCCGACACCCTGCGCCGCGGCGCCCCGGTCGCCCGGCCCGGCAAGGTCGTCTGCATCGGCCTGAACTACCGCGACCACGCCGCCGAGACCGGCGCTCAGATCCCGACCGAGCCGATCGTGTTCATGAAGGACCCGATGACGGTCATCGGCCCGGACGACGAGGTGCTGGTGCCCCGCAAGAGCGCCAAGACCGACTGGGAGATCGAGCTCGCCGTCGTGATCGGCACCACCGCGCGCTACTGCGAGTCCGAGGACGAGGCCGCCACGCACATCGCGGGCTACACGATCGCGAACGACGTCTCAGAGCGCGAGTTCCAGATCGAGCGCGGCGGGCAGTGGGACAAGGGCAAGTCCTGCGAGACGTTCAACCCGCTGGGCCCGTGGCTGGTCACTGCCGACGCCATCGACCCGGCCGACCTGGCGCTGCGACTGACCGTGAACGGGGAGGTCCGTCAGGACGGCTCGACCGCGGACATGATCTTCCGGCCGGCCGAGATCGTGCACTACCTGTCGCAGTTCATGGTCCTGTACCCGGGTGACGTCATCAGCACCGGCACCCCCGCCGGTGTCGCTCTCGGCAGCGGCGCCCCGTACCTGCAGCCCGGCGACGTCGTCGAGCTCACCGCGGACGGCCTCGGCACCCAGCGCCAGACGATGGGTGCGGCCTGATGGCCGGCTCGCACGACGGGCTCCGCGCCGTCGTCACCGGTGGCGCCTCGGGCATCGGCGCCGCGATCGCGGTGGCACTCCGGGACCGCGGGGCGAGCGTGGCCGTCCTCGACCTGCAGCCCTCGGCCGACTTCCCGTCGTTCACCTGTGACGTCAGCGACGACACGTCCGTGCGCGCGGCCGTCGCCGCGGCGGCGGACGCCCTCGGTGGCGTCGACGTGCTCGTCAACAACGCGGGCATCGGCGCGCAGGGCACCGTCGAGGACAACCCCGACGACGAGTGGCGCCGCGTGTACGAGGTCAACGTGCTCGGTGCCGTCCGGCTGACCCGGGCCTGCCTGCCGTTCCTGCGGGAGTCGGGCCGGTCCTCCATCGTGAACACCTGCTCGATCGCCGCGACCGCCGGCCTGCCGCAGCGCGCGCTCTACTCCGCGACCAAGGGCGCGATCGCGGCGCTCACCCGCGCCATGGCGGCGGACCACCTCCGCGAGGGCATCCGCGTCAACGCGGTCAACCCCGGCACGGCAGACACCCCGTGGGTGGGCCGGCTCCTCGACAGTGCCGACGACCCGGCGGCCGAGCGCGCAGCGCTCGAGGCGCGGCAGCCGCACGGACGGCTCGTCGCCCCGGAGGAGGTCGCCGAGGCGGTCGCCTACCTGACGAGCCCCATGGCGGCCTCGACGACGGGTGTCGACCTGGCGGTCGACGGCGGGATGCAGGCCCTGCGGCTCCGGCCCGCCTGATGGTCGGGCTCCCCGTCCGGGAGGCCCGGTGCGGGTATCGTCGATCCGTCCCGACCGAGCGTGGCCGGGTGGAGGGACTGCCATGGCTTCGCTGACCGACGACGCGATCGCGCGCATCCAGCAGATGATCGTCACGGGTGAGCTGACGCCCGGGCAGCGGCTGCCCCCGGAGAAGGAACTCAGCGAGTCCCTCGGGTTGTCGCGGAACAGCCTGCGCGAAGCGGTGAAGGCCCTCGAGCTCGTGCGCGTGCTCGACGTCCGTCGTGGTGACGGCACCTACGTGACGTCGCTCGAGCCCTCGGTGCTGCTCGAGGCGGTGTCCTTCGTCGTGGACATGCACCACGACCGGTCCCTCGTCGACCTGCTCGAGGTCCGGCGCATCCTCGAGCCCGCGTCCGCCGTGCTGGCGACGGCCCGGGCGTCCGAGCAGCAGATCGACGAACTCGCCACGCTGATGGCGACGGTCGACGACACCACCGGGGTCGAGGACCTCGTCGCCCACGACCTGCAGTTCCACGCCACGATCGCGGGCATCGGCGGCAACCAGTACCTGTCCGGGCTGCTGGACGCCCTGTCGAGCAAGACCGTGCGCGTGCGGGTGTGGCGCGGCCTCACCCAGAACGGGTCGGTCCAGCGCACGCTCGACGAGCACGCGGCCATCGTGGACGCGATCCGACGCCGCGACCCGCAGCTCGTGCAGGCCCTCGTCGTGGCCCACGTCGAGGGCGTCGAGCGGTGGCTGCGGCGGTCGCTCGACTGACCCGCGCGGCGGCGTTGCATCGGTCCACTCCGCGCGGATGTGGGCGCACCCGGCGATGAGCGTGTTCAATCGGATCCTGACCGGCACCGGCGATCTGCCAGTGCCGTGTCGTACGCACCACCATCACCGCACCACCAGGAGGACACCGTGCTCGGTCTCATCATCAGCTTGATCATCATCGGACTGATCGCCGGCGCCCTCGCGCGTCTGATCATCCCCGGCAAGCAGAGCATCTCGATCCTCATGACCATCGTGCTCGGCATCGTCGGTTCGTTCGTCGGCGGGTTCCTCGGGTTCCTGATCTTCCAGCACGACCCGATGGACGGCTTCTTCCAGCCGGCCGGCATCATCGGTTCCGTCATCGGCGCCGTCATCGTGCTCTTCCTCTACACCCGTTTCGCGGGTCGTGGGGCACGCAACTAGGGACTGCCCTCGGCGCGGATCGCGCCCGCACACGAACCGCGGATCGCGCCCGCACACGAACAACGCGCCCCGTCTTGACGGGGCGCGTTGTTCGTTGTGGGGTGCGACGCTCCCCCGCGCGACTGCTCAGCTCGCCAGCAGGCCCTCGGCGCGCAGGTCGTCCCACAGCGCCTCGGGGATCGTCGCGGCGGCACGGGCGGCGTTCTCGCGGACCTGGTCCGCCGACTGCACGCCGATCGCGATCGTGCGGACCGCCGCGGCCCGGCGGGGGAAGGCCAGCGCGGCCTCGGGCAGCGTCACGCCGTGCCGGTCGCACACGGCGGCGATCGTCCGTGCCCGCTCGACGAGCTCGGCCGGTGCCGGGGCGTAGTCGTACGTGGTCCCCGGCTCCGGCAGGGGACGGCTGAGCAGTCCGGAGTTGTACACCCCGACCGCGACCACGTCGACCCCCCGCTCGGCACACGTCGCGACGAGCGCGGCCGCGGGCTGTTCGAGCAGCGTGTACCGCCCGGCGAGCATCACGACGTCGCACAGCCCGGTGTCGACGGCCTCGGACAGCGCCGCGACCGAGTTCGACCCGACGCCCACCGCGCGCAGGACCCCCTCGTCGCGCAGTGCGGCGAGCGCCGGCAGTGCCTGGGTCAGCCCGGCGTGCAGGTCGTACACGTCGGGGTCGTGCAGGTACGCCACGTCGACGTGGTCGAGCCTGAGCCGCCCGAGCGACGCGTCGAGCGAGCGACGCACGCCGTCGGGCGTGGGGTCCCACTGCCGGACGACGTCGTTCGGCACCGCGAAGCCGTCGTCGTCCGTGCCGTCGTCCGGCCCCGGCACGAGCAGCCGACCGACCTTGGTCGAGACGGCGTAGGCCTCGCGGGGACGGTCGGCGAGGGCCGCGCCGAGCCGCCGCTCGCTCAGCCCGAGTCCGTAGTGCGGCGCCGTGTCGAACCCGCGGACCCCGACGTCCCACGCCGCGTCGACCGTGGCGCGGGCGTCGTCGTCCGAGACCGCGCGCAGCAGGTTCCCGATGCCGGCGCCACCGAACCAGAACGGTCCGCGGGCGAACTCCACGTCGCTCATGCCTGCCCTTCGAGCGTCCACACCAGCGGCACGCCGTCGTCGTTCCCGGAGTAGTCGTCGTCGGCCTCGAGCAGTGGGTTGATGACGTCCTGCCAGGCGGCGTTCACGGGGTCGTCGGCCAGCGACCGACGCATGGCACGGTAGTCCGACACCTCGATCAGGTGGACGAGGTCCTGGCCGTCCCGCCAGATGCTCCAGTTCGCGACACCGGCTGCGCGCAGGCGTTCCACGAGGGCCGGCGGGATGGACGCGTGCGCCCGCTCGTAGTCGTCTTCGCGGCCGGCGCGCAGCCGGGTCCGCGACAGGATGCGCTGCATCAGTCGCGCAGGAACAGCTCGACGACGGGCAGCGCCACGTCCGGACGCTGGATGGGCAGCGTCAGCGTGAGCGTCCCGGCCGGCTGCCCACCGAGGCCGGTGGTCAGCGCCCGGACCGACGGGTCGATCGAGCGGAAGAAGACCTCGGACGCGTCGTTCAGCAGCTGCGCGTACTCGACCCTGCCGGCCAGCCCGGCCAGGTGGACGTGCTCGAACGGCCAGGCGAACAGGTGCAGGTACAGCCGGTTGCCCCGCTGCGTGTACACGGCGTTCCGCGGCGCCTGGAACTCACTCGGCCCGGCGCCGTACACCGAGCGGTCGTGCTGGTGCATCCAGTCGGCGAACCCGTCGAGCGTCGCACGGGACACCCCGTCGAACTCGCCGCGCCCCGTCGGCCCGACGTTGAGCAGCATGTTCCCGTTGTTCGACACCCCGTCGACGAGCATGCGGACCAGCAGGTCGACGCTCTTGACGTTCTGGTTGTCGCGGTCGTAGCCCCACGAGCCGTTCAGCGTCTGGCATGCCTCCCACGGCACCTGGACACCGTCGACCTCCATCGGCTTGTCCGGCTGGTACTGCTCCGGCGTCACGATGTCGCCGGGGATGTCGAGTCGGTCGTTCACGATGATGCCGGGCTGCAGCCGACGGGTCAGCGCGAGCAGTTCGTCGCTCCCCCAGTCCTCACGGCCCTTGCCACCCCAGACGTCGTGGTGGTCGTCCTCGCGGTACGAGAAGTCGTAGAACAGGTAGTCGATCTGCCCGTAGTCCGTCAGCAGCTCCGACACCTGGCCGTGCAGGTACTCGCGGTAGCGGGCCATGTCGCGGCCCTCGTTCAGTCGGGCGATCTCGGCCTCGCCGTCCTCCCGCCGCGGGTGGTGCCCGTCGATCGTGAAGTCCGGGTGGTGCCAGTCGATGAGCGAGTGGTAGAAGCCGACCTTCAGCCCCTCGGCGCGGACGGCGTCGACGAACTCACGCACGATGTCGCGGCCGAAGGGGGTGTTCGTGGACTTGTAGTCGGTGAGCGCGGAGTCCCACAGGCAGAATCCCTCGTGGTGCTTCGTGGTGAGCACGACGTACTTCATGCCCGCGAGCCGCGCGCGCCGGGCCCAGTCGGCCGCGTCGAACAGGTCCGGGTCGAAGTGGTCGAAGTACCGCTGGTAGGCGTCCTCGGTGATGAACTCACGGTTCTTGATCCACTCGTGCCGAGCCGGCAGGGCGTACAGGCCCCAGTGGATGAACATGCCGAAGCGGTCGTGGGTGAACCAGGCGGGCAGGCCGGTGGCGTCGGTCGCGGTCTGCGGCTCGGCGGGGGCGGTGATGGTCACGGAGTTTCCTTTCGGGGTTCGGGCGGCTACCGGCCACCGAGGCCGGAGGTGACGATGCCCTTGACGAGGTGCTTCTGCAGCAGGATCAGCAGGATCACGGTCGGCAGCATCGAGATCACCGACGCGGCCATGACGAGGTTCCACTCGCTGCCCTGCTGGCCGAAGAACTGCTGCAGGCCGAGCGGGATCGTGCCGTGGGCCTCGACGTCGTTGACGACGACCAGGGGCCACAGGAACGAGTTCCAGTAGGAGATGAACGAGAACACGGCCAGGACCGCGGTGGTCGGCCGCGCGAGCGGGAGCATCACCGAGAAGAAGGTGCGGACCGGGCCGGCGCCGTCCACCCGGGCGGCGTCGTCGAGCTCCTGCGGCACGGTCAGGAAGAACTGCCGGATGAGGAACGCGCCGAGCGCGGTGAACGCCCACGGGATGATGAGCGCCTGGAACGTGTCCACCCACCCGAAGCCCTGCATCATCACGTACATCGGGATCACCAGGACGTCCTGCGGGATCATCAGCGTGACCAGGAACAGCAGGAACACCGTGTTGCGTCCGCGCCACCGGAGCCGCGAGAACGCGTACCCGGAGAGCACGGCCACGGCCACGTTGATCGCGGTGCCGGCAGCGGCGACGAACACCCCGTTCAGGATGAAGCGTGCGAACGGCAGGTAGGTGAACGCCTGCACGTAGTTGTCCCACTCGAACGAGCGTCCCCAGAGCGTCGGCGGCGTCGTGAAGACTTGGTCGGCGGGCTTCAGGCTCGTCGCGACCATGTAGATCAGGGGTGCGACGAACAGCAGCGCGACGAGGCAGAGCAGCGCGTAGCCGATCGCGTGCCGGACGCGCCCGGGCCGCGGCGCGGAGCGGGTCCGTGCGACGGCGCGGGGGTTGACCGTCCGGTTCGACGTGGTGGCGCCGAGGCGCCCGCGGACCGCTTCACTCATAGTGCACCCACCGCTTCTGCCCGAGGAACTGGACGGCCGTGATCCCGAGGATGATGACGAACAGCACCCAGGCGCCGGCGGACGCGAGTCCGAGCTGCTGGTTCTGGAAGCCGGTGTTGTAGATGTACTGCACCAGGGTCTCCGTCGCGGTGCCCGGTCCGCCCTTGGTCAGGACGAAGGGCTGCACGAACACCTGGAACGAGGTGATCAGCGTCATCATCGTCGCGAAGAACACCGACGGGGAGATGAGCGGGAACTTGATCGCCCAGAAGGTCTGCCAGGCGTTGGCGCCGTCGAGCTGCGCGGCCTCGATCTGGTTCTCCGGCACGCCGTCGAGCGCGGCCGAGAAGATCAGCATGTTGTAGCCGAACCCCTGCCAGACGCTCATCGCCACGATGGCGAGCATCGCCCAGTGCTCGTCGGCCAGGAAGTTCGGCGCGTGCACGCCCACGGTCGACTGCAGGGACGCGTCGATCGCGCCACCGGGCTGGTAGAGCATCCGCCAGACCACGACGTTCGCGACGATCGGCGTGATGGTCGGGATGAAGAACAGCACGCGGAACACGTGGCGCCCGGCGATGCGCGGCGTCAGCCAGGCGGCCAGCCCGAGCGACACCACGAGGTTCAGCGGCACGTACAGCACCACGAACAGCGCCGTGTTGAGGGTGACCGTGCGGAACACCGGATCGCTGAACAGCCGGACGTAGTTCTCGATGCCGGCGAACGACCGCGCACCGAGCGTCGGCCAGTTCATGAAGCTCACGACGAGCGAGGCGATGATCGGGAACGCCGTGAAGACGACGAGGCCGATCGAGTGCGGTGCGGCGAAGGCGGCCCCCCACCACGAGCGGCGGCCGCCCGAGGCGTCGTCGTCCCCGGTCCTGCTCGGCGCGGCCGAGCCGGCCACCGCGGTGGCGACGGCGGGGACGGCCGGTGCCGGTGGGTCCTGGATGGTGGTCATGCGACGACCTCCTCGTCGTTCACGCGGGTCCTGATGGATGGTGGTGTGGGACGGGAGGCGCGGGGCGGGGTCGACCCGCGCCTCCAGTCCGACGAGTGGCGCGCCGGCTACTGCGTGCCGAGCTGGCCGGCGATCGAGGACATGGTCTCCTTGCCGGAGGACTGTCCGTTCACCGCCTGCAACGCGTACTGCGTGAACAGCTGGGAGAGCTGGTCGCTCTGCTTGTTGCCGAGCAGCGGCGACGACTTCGCGAGGGCGGCCTTGAGCGCGTCCTCGGCACCCGGGATGCCGGCGCTCGAGTACCACGCGCTCTGGGCCGCAGTGCGACCGGGGAACGCACGGCCCTGTTCGGCGAGCGACGTCAGGACCTTCTCGCTCGTCATCGTCTGGACGGCCTTGAACGCCTGCTCCGGGTACTTGCACTGCTTCGAGATGCCGAAGCCGGAGCCGGCGGCGAAGGTCGACGGACCGGACGTGCCGGAGGGCAGCGTCGTGACGCCGAGGTCGAACTTGACCTTGGCCTTCTGGCTGATCAGCGACCACGGGCCGTCGGTGTACATCGCGACCTTGCCGGCGGCGAAGTCGTTGCTCGACTGCGACCCGTCCGACGACGCCTGGGTGGCGTAGCCCTTCTTGACCAGGCTGCCGAGCCAGTCCAGACCGTCCGCGAACTTCGAGTCCGTCGCGTCGATCCCGCCCGACTTCGTGATCACGCGGCCACCGTTGTAGCCGTAGACCATCGACTCGAGGTTGAGGTCGGACACGGTCGAGCCGAACTCGGTGATGCCCTTCGCCTTGAGGGCGGCGCCCGCTGCCTCGAACTGGTCGGTCGTCCATCCCGGCTTCGGCTCGTCCACACCGGCCTTCTGGAACAGGTCCTTGTTGTAGAACATCATGATGGGGCCGGTGTCGTACGGCAGGCCGTAGAGCTTGCCGTCGACCTTCATGCCGTCGAGCGCCGTGCTGTCGAACGCGGACAGGTCCGTGCCGTCCTTCTTCGCCAGGTCGTCGAGCGGCAGCAGCGACTCGGTGTAGTTCGCCGTGCGCAGCGACTGCATGCTCACGACGCACTGGGCACTGCCGGCGCTCAGCTGCGTGCTGAGCTTCGTGAAGTAGTTCTCGAAGGGGGCGCCCTGGATCGTCAGGGTGATGCCGTCCTCGCTCTTCACGCTGTCGGCGACCTTCTGCCAGGCGGCCTTGTCCTCCTTCCCGGCGATCCACATGGACCAGGTCATGGCGTCCTTGGACTGGCTGCCGCCGGCGCTGCTGCCGGAGGAACAGCCCGTCAGCACGAGGGTCACGGCAGCTGCTGCCGCGAGCCCCGCGATGAGTCGTCGTTGCATCGGTGTCTCCACTTCGTCGTGGTGCTGGATGTGAGTCGTGTTCGGGAGGTGGTCAGGCGACGCGGACCGCGTCGCGGACTGGGTCGCCGGCGGACGTCGACGCCCAGACCGGACCGTCGGGGTAGGTGTACGTGTCGAGGGAGTCGGCGAGCATCTCGGTGCCGCCCCCGGGTGCGGTCGGGGCCCAGTAGCGGCCCCCGTGCACGTCGACCGGGGTCACGAAGTGCTCGTGCAGGTGATCGACGAACTCGATGTAGCGGCCCTCGAGCTGCCCGGTCAGTGCCACCGCGTCGAACATCGACAGGTGCTGCACGGCCTCGCACAGCCCGACCCCGCCGGCGTGTGGGCAGACCCGGACACCGTGCTTGGCGGCCAGCAGCAGGATCGCGATGTTCTCGTTCACGCCGGCCACCCGGGTCGCGTCGATCTGCAGCACGCGCATGGCGTCGGCCTGGATGAGCTGCTTCGCGATCACCCGGTTCGCCATGTGCTCGCCCGTCGCGACCGGGATCGGGGCGATCCGGCGGGCGATCTCGGCGTGCCCGAGGACGTCGTCGGGACTCGTCGGCTCCTCGACCCACGCGATGTCGAACTCCCGCAGCCGGTCGACCCAGGCCACAGCGGCGTCGACGTCCCACCGCTGGTTCGCGTCGATCGCGATCTTGACGTCCGGACCGACGACCCGACGCGCGATCCCCAGACGTCGGACGTCCTCGTCGACATCGCCGCCGACCTTGAGCTTGATCTGGGTGAAGCCCTCCTCGACCGCCTCGCGGCACAGGCGGGCGAGCTTGTCGTCGTCGTAGCCGAGCCACCCGGGCGTGGTCGTGTAGGCGGGGTAGCCCGACTGCTCCAGCGTGCGGCGGCGCTCGGCACGGTGGGGCTCTGCCTGCTCCAGCATGGCGAGGGCCTCGTCCGGGGTGATCGCGTCGGTGAGGTAGCGGAAGTCGACCAGGTCGACGAGTTCCTGTGGGCTCATGTCCGCCAGCAGCGCCCACAGCGGCTGTCCGGCACGCTTGGCGCGCAGGTCCCAGAGCGCGTTCACGACGGCGCCGATCGCCATGTGCATCACGCCCTTCTCCGGGCCGAGCCACCGCAGCTGCGAGTCGTGGACCATGCTGCGCCAGGTGCCGCCCATGTCCGCCAGGAGCGCCTCGGCGTCCCGGCCGACGACGTGCCCGCGGAGTGCGGCGATCGCTGCCTCCTGCACCTCGTTGCCGCGGCCGATCGTGAAGACGAACGCGGATCCGGAGTGGCCGTCGAGGGCGTCGGTGGTGAGTTCGACGTAGGCGGCCGAGTAGTCGGGGTCGGGGTTCATCGCGTCCGACCCGTCGTGTTCCCGCGAGGTGGGGAACCGGATGTCGCGGACCCGCAGACCGGTGATGCGGCTCATCGTTGCTCCTGCCCGTCCGGTCGTCGTCGACCGAACGAGGACATCAAAACATCGGATGTCTGGCGCGTCAAGCACTTCTTTGATGACGAAAGCGCGGATTCCGGATGCGATCGGTCCGATGACTGGCACGTGTCGTCCCGTGGCCGGTCGTTCCGCGCGTGCCCGGTCGTTCCGCGCGTGGTGAGTCGATTCGCGCATGCTCAGGCGGAAGTTCCAACCCACCATGCGCGAATCGACCCACCGAGCGCGAGGCGGCAGGTCGGAACGCGCGTGGCCGCCGGACGGGAGGCTCGGTGCCGGACCGGTGCCGCGCCTCCCGTCCGGCGGCGGTGCCGGTGCCGGTGCCGGTGCCGATCCAAGTGCCGCCCACGCGGGCGCCGCCGAGTCTCGGCCCGGCGGACATCCTGCGGCGTCCGGACGGCGCAATCTGTCCGCAGAGCCGAGACTCGGCGCAGCTGCACAGCCGCGCCGCCGCACTGCCGCTCAGCCGCGGCCCAGCTCAGGACGCGGCGAGCACGCCCATCTCGCGCACGACCGCGCGCACCCGCGACGTGAACGCGTCGGAGGCGTCGGGGGCGTCGGCTGCGTCAGCGTCCGCTCGGTGCGCGGTCTCGATGACCGCAGCCATGACCAGCGTGACCGCCGTGCTGGCGGTGGCGGCGTCGGTGCGCTCGCACGCCACCCGGTGCACCGCGACCCGGGCGTCCGCCATCCACTGCAGCATGGTGGGGACCATCTCCGGCCTGGCCTGCACGAGCGCCTTCATGCTGCCGCGGTCGGTGGGCAGTTCGAGGGTGCGGGCGACCAGGGCGCACAGGTCTGCGACCAGCGGGCCCTCGGCATCGGTGAAGGCCGCGCGGGCCTGGTCGGACACGGCCGCGGCGGCCAGCCCGAGCGCGGCGTTGCCTTTGGTCGGGAAGTAGTTGAAGAACGTGCGCGGCGAGACCCCCGCGTCGTCACAGATCTCCTCGACCGTGACGCCGGCGAGTCCGCGCTCGGTGACCAGCCGCATGGCCGACTCGTGGATGGCCTGGCGGGTGCGCTGCTTCTTGCGCTCCCGCAGCCCGCAGGACTCGCTGTCGATGCTGGTGCTGGGGCTGGTGCTGGTGCTCACGAGGTGCTCCTGGTGCAGGTCGGGGCCTCCCGCGTGGTGCGGGAGGCCCCGGGTGCCTACTTCGCCGAGCCGGTCCGCTGGACGGGGACCGAACCGGTGGACGGCGCCGTGAGCGAGCCCATCGTGGTGGCGGCCTGGGCCGCCTGGACCTCGAGGTCGTCCGCCGTGCCGTCGGCGTCGGCCTGCTCCTGCAGGGCCGAGCTCTTGCGGAGCGGCGGCGCCTTGAAGAACCAGCTGAGGACGAAGGCCAGCAGGATCACGCCGAGGCCGACCCAGTACACGGTCACGGCCGAGGTGTTGAACCCGGTCATGAACGGCCTGGTCAGCGCCGGTGCCGCGCCGTTCAGGAACGACGTGTCGCTGGTGTCGGCACTGGAACCGGAGGACGACCCCGTGCCCTTGTCGAGCTGCTTGACGAGCGACGGGACGACCTGGTCGACCCAGTACCGGCGGTCGGAGGCGTTCGACCAGTCGACGACGAGCGCGCCGTCCTGCACCGTGGCGTGGGCCTTGGTCGCGGCGGACTCGAGCGCCTGGGCCTCGGCTGCCGGCGTGGCGGCCGCGACCTGCTGGTCGATGACCGTCTGCGCGGCGGCCGCGGGCACGGTGCCAGCAGCGACCTGTGCCTGGACGGCCGCGGTGACCTGCTGCGTGACGGCCTGGTCGGCCGCCTGCTTCGCCGCGGCGGTGCCGGACTGCAGGCCCGACGCCACGTTCTGCTTGACCGGCGTGACGATCGGGTCCCAGATCTGGTCCATGACGCCCTGGTTCGCCTTCGCCGAGGCGACGGTCGGGTTGAGGGCGGCGTCGAGTCCGTCGGTCAGGTTGCCCTTGTCCGCCGTGGCGCTGACGATGTTCGCCGGCATCACCGAGAACAGGATCGAGAGCAGGACCGCGGTGCCGAGCGTGCCACCGATCTGGCGGAAGAACGTCGCCGACGACGTGGCCACACCCATGTCGCGCGGCTGGACGGAGTTCTGCGAGGCGAGCGTGATGCTCTGCATGAGCTGGCCGAGGCCGAGCCCGATGAAGAACATGCCGATCATCAGGAACCACAGCGGCTTGTCGATCGTCATGAACGTCAGGAAGACGTACCCGATCGCGGTGAACGCGGTGCCGATGACCGGGAAGATCCGGTACCGCCCCGTGCGGGCCACGATCTGCCCGGACGCGATCGAGGCGATCATCAGGCCACCGATCATCGGCAGCGTGGCGAAGCCGGACTCGGTCGGGGTCAGCCCGGTGACGATCTGCAGGTAGAGCGGGATGGTCAGCATCGCGCCGAACATCGCGAACCCGACCAGGAAGCCGAGGATCGTGGCCATCGAGAAGACGCCCGAGCGGAAGAGCTTGAGCGGGATGATCGCGTCGTCCTTCATGAGCGTCTCGACGACCAGGAAGGTGACGAGCCCGACGGCGCCGATCACGTAGCAGGCGATCGCGGCCGCCGAGCCCCAGCCCCACGTGCGACCCTGTTCCGCGACCAGCAGCAGCGGGACGAGCGTGGCGATGACCGCCGTGGCACCCCACCAGTCGATGCGCGGCTTCGCCTTGGCGTCGCCGAACTTCGGCAGGTGCAGGAACGCGATGACCATGAGCAGCGCGCCCACGCCGATCGGGACGTTCACCAGGAAGACCCAGCGCCAGCCGGTGATCCAGAGGATCTGGTCGGCACCGGCGAACAGACCGCCGATGAGCGGGCCGATGACGCTCGAGATGCCGAACACGGCCAGGAAGTACCCCTGGTACTTGGCGCGCTCGCGCGGGGCGAGGATGTCGCCCATGATCGCGAGCGGCAGCGACATCAGCGCGCCCGCGCCGATGCCCTGGAAGGCGCGGAAGGCCGCGAGCATGACCATCGAGGTCGACAGCGTGGACAGCAGCGAGCCGAGGATGAAGACCGCGATGCCGAAGATGTAGAGCGGGCGGCGGCCGAAGACGTCGGAGAGCTTGCCGTAGATCGGGGTCGTGATGGTGCTGGCGATGAGGTAGGCGGTCGTGACCCAGGCCTGCTGGTCGAGCCCGTGCAGGTCGTCGCCGATCGTGCGGATCGCCGTGCCGACGATCGTCTGGTCGAGCGAGGACAGGAACATCCCCGCCATCAGGCCGTAGATGACGAGGAGGATCTGGCGGTGCGACATGATCGGCTTGCCCGGCGTGCTGGCCGGTGCCGACGATCGCCCGCTCGACACCTGGACTGGTGCGGTGGCAGTTGACATGGGAGGTCCTTCGGAGCGGTTCGTGTGGAGTGCGGTCCGCTTCGTTGCAGACGCTGCAACTTTACATCACGAGCAGTGTTGCGGGCAACGCAATGTTGCCATGAGCGCACAACGATGAACGCTCCCTCAGGGTCCCCCTCCGGTACGGTCGGACGGCATGGGGAGAACCACGTGGGCCGCCGTCCCGACCGACCTGCGGCGCCGTGTCGAGCAGGTGCTCGGGGGCCCGGTCGTCGATGCCGTGTCGCAGGCGGGCGGGTACTCCCCCGGCGGTGCCGACCGGGTCACGACCGCGGACGGCGCTCGGGCGTTCGTCAAGACGCTGTCGCGGTCGCGGAACCCGGACGGGTTCGGACTCCACGAACGGGAGGCCCGGGTCGTCTCCGCGCTGCCGTCCGGTGTGCAGGCACCCCGGCTCAGGGCGTCGCTCACCGCCGTCGTGGACGGTGACGACTGGATCGCGCTGGTCCTCGACGACGTCGACGGGCGCCACCCCGGCGTCGCGCGCGACGGCAGCGACGTCGCGGCCGTGCTCGATGCGCTGGACACCCTGCCGGTGGCCACCGGCGCGCTCGCCGACCTCCCGCGGGTGTCGTCCGAGCTGGCGGAGGAGTTCGCCGCGTGGGACCGGATGACCACCGACGGGCTGCCGGCAGTGGTCCCGGCCGATGTCGCCGCCGTCGCACCGCGGTTCGCCGCCGCCGCTCGGAACGCTGCGGCAGCGGTCGACGGGGACCACCTCGTGCACCTCGACTGCCGTGCCGACAACCTGCTCGTCGACCGCGAGGGCGTGGTCTGGGTGGTCGACTGGCCCTGGGCTGGTGTCGGCGCCCACTGGCTGGACGCGCTGACGTACCTGCTCGACGCGGTGGTGCGCGGCGAGGACGTCGACGTGGACCACCACCTGGCGACGCACCCGGTGTTCGCGGGGCTGACGCCGGGGTCGATCGATGCGGTGCTCGCCGGGCTCGCGGGCACGTTCTTCGAGAAGGCATCCCGGCCCGCGCCACCGAACATGCCGACCCTCCGCGCGTTCCAGCGGTCGGAGGCCCTGGCAGCGGCACGGTGGCTGCTCGCGCGCTGGGGCGGGTGAGCCCGGTTCGTCCGCTCTGCGCGCCCCGGTCACCGCTGGCCGGCACGTCGCGGCGCCTGTGCCAGACTGCCGAGGTCGGCGCTGACGCCGACCGCACGAGGGGGTGCCGGTGTTCTGGTCGCGCAGTGTCCGTCGCCGACCGTCCGCCGCCGTCGTCCTCGCACTCCTGGCCCTCGTCGCGACCGTCGTCTCGGTCCTCGCCCCGCTGCTGCTGCGCGCCGTCGAGCAGACCACGCTGGACGACGCCCTCGACGGCGCCGGCGTCACGGGCACGTCGATCGCGGCGTCGGCCGAGATCCCCTATCAGCAGCTGAGCGAGGCGCAGGGTGCGGTCGTCGCGACCACGTCCTCGGCGTCGAACGCACGACGGTGGCTGCCCGGGGTCGTCGTGGCGGAGTCCGCTGCCCCGGTGTCCTTCACCGTGCCGGGTGCATCGCCGACGCAGACCAGCACCGTGCAGCTCGCCGGGTTGTCGAACGACTGCCGCGAGCTCGGGCTGCGCAGCGGCGTCTGCCCGTCCGGACCGGACCAGGTCCTCGCCGCGACGGGCTCCGGGCTCAGCACCGGCACGGCGCTCCGCGTCTCGGTGATGTCCGTGCCGGAGAATACCCTGACCGTGCGCGTGGTCGGGACCTACGACACGGGCACCCGGGTGGGCCGGATCGTCGGCGGCGTGGGCAAGGCCTTCGGCAGCGGTGGCGACGCCGACCCGGACCTGGTGATGTCCCTCGGCGGGTTCGACACGCTGCTGCTCGAGGGGAACGTCTGGTCGGTCCGGACCCTCCGGCCGGGGCTGCAGCTCGACGACGTCCCCGCGGTGGTGCAGGACGTGGCCGACGTCCGCGACGCCACCCTCAGCGCGGACGGTGCCGAGTCCGCCGTGTCGGTCCAGCAACGGATCGACGTGCTGGTCGACCGGGTCGCGGACGGCAACGACGCCGCGACAGTGACCGTCGCCGTCGCGGCACTGCAGGCGATCGTGCTCGCGTGGTTCGCGCAGGGGGTCGTCGCCGGGCGGATCGGTCAGGCCCGGGCGGCCGAGTGGGGTCTCGCCCGGCTGCGCGGGCTCCCGGCACGCCGACGACTCGTCGCGGTCCTGCTCGAACCGGTGATCGCGACCGTCGCGGGAGCAGCCGTCGGAGCGGTCGTCGGCGTCGCTGCGGCTGCCCTGTGCACACCGCTGCTGCTCGGTGGGGGTGCGCCCGCGGTCGAGCCCTTCCGGGCACCCGTGCTCGCCGCCCTGGGCGCCTCACTGGTCGGGTCGCTCACCGCGCTCGTCGTCGCGAGCTCCCGGGCGTCGCGGCTGCCCCTCGTCGACCTGCTCCGTCGGGTCACCGAACCCCGGACGCTGTCCCGGACCGGCGCCGTCGTGCAGGCCGTCGCCGTGATCGCGGCCGTCGTCGGGATCGCGGCCGTCGTGACCCAACCGCGGATCTCCGGGCCCGGCGTCGCACTGCTGGCCCCGACGCTCGTCGCGATCCTGCTGGGGGTGGTCGCACTCCGGGTCGGGGTCGCCGTGGTCCGGCGACGTGCTGCCCGCCCGGCACGCTCCCTCACCGAGCTGCTCGTGCTGCGCCGCATCGCCAGGACGCCTTCGGTGCTCACCACCGCCGTCATGGTCGTCCTGGGTGTGGCCCTCGCAGTGTCGTCCGCCCAGACCGCCGTGCTGGCCGTCCGGCTGGCGGACGACCGAGCCGCGGCGACCCTCGGCGCGGCGAGCGTCCTCGACGTGCAGGTCGACGAGGGGACGTCGTTCGTGCAGGCCGTGCGGGACGTCGACCCCGGCGGGCGGTCAGCCATGGCCGTCGAGCGCACGACGGACGGAGCGGGCGTGGGCCGGCTCATCGCCGTCGACACCACCCGACTGGCGGCGGTCAGCGCCTGGGACCCGGCCTGGGGTGGGCGTGACGTCGCGACCCTGGAACGGCTCCTGCGGCCGTCGACCGGCACGGCCTTCCGGGTCACCGGCGACCAGCTCTCGGTCACGCTGGCGGAGGTCGGCGCGCCGGACGGCACCGTGGCGCAGGACGTGACCACGGCCTCCCCGGACGACGTCGACCTGGTCGCGGTCGTCCAGGCCGCCGGAGGCTGGCACCGGGTGGACTTCGGCGGAGTCCGCGCCGGGACCCTGACCAGCCCCGCCGGTTCCGTGCCGTGCGACGACGGCTGCCGACTCGTCTGGCTGGGGCTGCAGAGCCACTCGTCCGAGGCCACCCCCTACGGACTGGGTGCCACGATCACGGACATCGCCGTCGACGGGACCACGGTCGGACGGTCCTGGCTCGACCCGGAACGGTGGCGGAACCGCATCGGCGAGAACAGCCTGCCGAGCGGCGGTCCGAGCGCGACCCTCGGCGAGCAACGCACCGGGATGCGGGTGTCGTGGGTCGACCCGAGCGGCCAGGGCACGCCGGCGATCCAGCCCCGGGACGCCCCGGAACCGCTCCCCGCAGTCGTCGGACGCGCGACCGCGCTGCAGCCCTTCGCGGGCGTGGACGGCGCGGTGATCGGCCTCGGGCTGAACGGCGAGTCGCTCGTCCTGCGGGTCGTCGGGAAGGCCCCGGCGCTGCCGCGGGTCCTCGACGACGGCGCGCTGGTGGACCTGTCCACCGCCGGCCGGGTGTCCGACCCGGTCGGCACGAGCGCCGACCACGAGGTGTGGGTCGCGCCCGGTGCCCAGCACCGCGTGACGACGGCCCTGGCATCACACGGGATCACGGTGACCGGCCACCGGACGCTCGCGAACGCCGAACGCACCGCGGAACACAACCCCCGCGTGCGCGGTGCGCTCGTCGGTCTCCCGCTGGCCGGGGCCGCCCTCGTCCTGACGCTGCTCGTCGTCGCCGGTGTCGGCGCGATCGGGACCAGGGCCCGCCGGGAGGACGTCGCCGTGCTCCGGACCGCCGGCTTCGGCCCGCGGGCGCTCCGGCGCGCAGTCCTGCTCGAGACGTTCCTGCCGGCCGCGGTCGCCGCCGTGGTCGGCGCCGTCGCCGGGACCGCCGCGACCCTCCTGACCGCGGCGCGGCTGCCGCTGCGCGCCGCGGCGGTGCCGCCCATGGGCATCACGGTCGGACCGGTCACCGTGCTCGTGGTGACGGCCGTGACCGTGCTCGTCACGCTCGTCGTCGCGGTCGTCATCGCCCGCGCCGTGACCAGGACACCGCCCACCGGAGGCGACTCGTGAGCGACCTGACCACCCCGACCCCGCCGGGGACGCCGGTCGCCCCGGCCTTCCGCGCCGCGGGGCTCGTGCACGTGTACCGCGAGGCCGAGGTCGACGTCGCCGCGCTCCGGGGTGTCGACCTGACCGTCCCGCCCGGGCAGCGTGTGGCCCTGCTCGGTCCCTCCGGCTCGGGCAAGTCGACCCTGCTGTCGATCGCGGCCGGCCTGATGCGCCCGAGCGCCGGCACGGTGACGATCGGCGAGCAGGACCTCGGCACGGCGGGCCGGCGCGACCTGGAACGGCTGCGCCGCGACGTGCTCGGGCTCATGCTGCAAGGGGCGGACGTCAACCTCATCGGACACGAGTCGGCGCGGGCGAACGTCGCCTGGTCGATCCGTGGGGTCCCCGGCCGGGACACCGCCCTCGGCGACCGTGTCCTGCGGGCCGGCGGCGTGCCGGACGACGACCGCCCTGTCGCCGACCTGTCGGTCTCGCACCGCCAGACCACCGCGCTCGCGGTCGCCCTCGCTCCCCGCCCACGGCTGCTGCTCGCGGACGAACCCACCAGCCGGTTGGACGGCCAGGCCCGTGACGACCTGCTCGACCTGCTCGTCAACGAGACCACCCGCGAGGGGATCGCGGTGCTGCTCGTCACCCACGACGAACGGGTCGCCCGCCGGATGGAGCGGATGATCCACCTGCGCGACGGACGCGTCGGCGAGGAGGACTCCGGGTCGGGGCGCCGTGCCGTGGTCGCCGCGGACGGGTCCGTGCCGATCCCGCAGCACCTGCGCGGGGACTGGCCGACCGGCTCCCTGGTCACGGTCGAACCGGACGGCGTCGGCGGGCTGCGCATCCGGCACGCAGACGACGCGGTTCAGGACGTCCAGGAGGGGCTCGATCCCCTGGGCCAGGGCGGGGCTGCCCGATGAGCGCCCTGCACTTCGACCGCTTCGTCGTCCGCACCGGGGACCGCGAGGTCTTCCTGCTGGACGGGACCTTCCCTGCCGGGACGCTCGCCGTCCTGACCGGCAGCGACGGCGCCGAGGTCTCCGCCGTCCTGGCGGCGATCGCGGCCGAGGTCGCCGGGACCGCGGGATCGGAACCGCTCCTCCCGGTGCCGTCCGGCACGCAGACCGAAGGCACCGTCACGCTGGACGACGACGCGGCCCCGTCGCCGGCGCCGACGCCCCCGGGCACGGTCCCGGCCGTCGCCGTGATGTCCCGCGACCACGGGCTGCTCGGCGCGCTGACCGCCACCGAGAACGTGGCACTCGGGGTCCTGGCCCATGCCGGCCCAGGTCGCGGTGACAGCTCGACCGGCGAGGCGGTGGTCGGCGCGCTCGACGCCGTCGGCGTCCCCGGTGCCGTCCGCGACAACCTCGCCGAGCAACTCTCCGGCGGGCAGCAGCAGCGCGTGGCCCTGGCACGGGCGCTCGTCACGGGCGCGTCGCTGACCGTGCTGGACGACCCCACGAGCGAGCTCGACCCTGCATCGGTGCTGGTCGTCCACAGCGCGATCGAGGCCGCGGCAGCACGTGGCGGCGTGGTCCTGGTCGGCCGCTCGGACGACCAGCCGGCGCCGGTCGGCGCCGTCCAGCTGCACGTCGGGCGGCGTGGACGTCACACCCGGTGACGGGGCCGTCCGGCAGCAGGTCCCCCACCTGTCCAGGAAGCGCGCTGGTCCCGCGCGTACGGTCCACCCAATGAGCGACGAGCACGCAAGCACCCGTCCCGAAGAGGACGCCGCCCGTCTCGGACTCGTCGTCGTCGGCGAGGCGGCG
Organism: Curtobacterium sp. MCLR17_007; assembly: GCF_003234655.2. Lineage (NCBI taxonomy): Bacteria > Bacillati > Actinomycetota > Actinomycetes > Micrococcales > Microbacteriaceae > Curtobacterium > Curtobacterium sp. MCLR17_007. Next base: position 3,214,769 of record NZ_CP126271.1, read on the forward strand.
GCGCTGCACTCCGGTGACGAGTCGGCCCTCGACGCCAGCGAGGAGAACATCCGCGAGACCGTCGACGGGCTGGTCGACGAACCGCTGACGCCCCGCCAAGAGGAAGTCGTGCAGCGACTGGCCTCGGCCGGAGGGACCCTGACCGCCGGCCTGAGCGGCGCGCTGGCGGCCCAGACCGGCCGCTCGGTCGACGACGTGCTCGAGGGCGCTGCCCGCAGCATCGTCTGGCAGGAGCGGATGGCGGCCGACCGTGACCGCCACGACGCGGAACTCGCCGAGGGCCTGCCCGAGCAGCACGACGCCGACGGGCACGACGCCGACCCGCGCAGCGCTCGCCAGCACGAGCGTGAGCCCGAGCAGCGACGCGTGTCGGACGACCAGCGCCAGCGGTCCGGTGAGGACACCCGCCGCGACACCGAGGACACCGCCGACGAGCGCCGCCGCCCGGGGTCCGACGACCGCCGCCACCCGAGGTCCGACGACCGCTAGTCAGGTCAGTCGGTCGGGACGTCAGCCGTCTCGCGCGCGACGGCCCGGGCAGCAGCCTGACCCGTCGTCGTGCTCTTCACGATGTCGCTCAGCGTGAACCCCGCGGTGGCCCCGAGCAGCGCGTCGACCTCGCTGAACTGACTGACGACGCTCTTGGACAGCGAACCGGCACCGTCCGACGACACCACCGTCAGCGAGTCGATCGCTCCCATCGGTGCCGCCAGTTCGCGGGCGATGGCGGGCAGGGTCTCGAGCGCCTTGACGCGCAGGACCGCCTCGGAGTGGTCGGCGAGGGCGTCCGCCTGGGCCTTGGTGGCCTCGGCCTCGGCGCAGCCCTTCGCGCGGATGGCGTCCGCGATCGCCTCGCCCTCGGCGCGGGATGCGTCTGCCGCCAGCTTGCGCGCCTCGGCCTCGGCGTGGGCTTCAGCGGCGACGGCCTCGGCCGCGATGCGCCGGGCCTCCGCCTGCGCGCGGGCGGTCTCGACCTGTGCGGCCGCCGCAGCCTCGGCTTCGACCCGGGTCTTCCGCGCTTCCGCCTCGGCGACGGCGCTGACCTCGGACTCGAGTTCCGCCCGACGGAGCTCAGCGCGCTTCTGCGCCGTGATCTGCTCCTGCTCGACGACGCCCTGGGAGGCGCGGGCCTGGGCGAGCGGACCGGCCGCGGCGGCTTCGGCACCGGCTCGGTCGGCGTCGAGCTGCAGCGCGGCCCGACGGATGGCCAGGGTGTTCTCGGCCTCGGCGATGGCCTGGTCCGCACGGGCGCGGGCCTCGCGCGCTTCGCGGTCGGCCTGCGCCTCGGCGTTCTCGGCTTCAAGACGGACCCGTGCGCGCTCGGCACGACCGAGGTCGCTGATGTACTCGTTGCGGTCCGAGATGCCCTTGATCTCGAACGAGTCGACGTCGAGACCCTGGCTGTGCAGCGCGTCCTTGGCGACGTCGAGCACGGCGACCGTCAGCTGGTCGCGGTTGCGGATGATCGTCGAGACGTCGGTGGCACCGATCGACGCGCGGAGCGACCCCGACAGGACCTCGCGCGCGAAGTCGTCGATCTTCTTCTCCTGCCCGAGGAACCGCTGCGCGGCCGCCCGGATCGAGGCATCGGTCTCGCCGACCTTGACGAGCGCCACCGCCTCGACGTCGATCGTGACGCCGCGGGAGTCCTGCGCGTTGACGTTGATGTCGATCGCGCGCGAGCTCAGCGAGAGCTTCGCCACCTTCTCGAAGAAGGGCCGCACGAGCACACCGGCGCCGAGCACGACCTTGATGCCGGACTCGACGGTCTCGGTGCCGTCGGCGTTCTGGACCTTGCGCGAACGCTTGCCGGTGATGATCAGTGCCTCGTCGGCGCCGGCGTTGCGGTACACCGCCTTGGCGTAGACCAGCGCGATGACCGCGACGACCACGACCGCGCCGATGATGACCGGGACCGCCCCCAGTGCGAACAGAGCCGACATGTCTCCCCCTTCGTCCGGCGAGTCGCCCACCGGGATGCTGTATCTGTTGTTCCGCGACGATCTTATGGCCGGGCATGACACACGAGGTCACGAACACGCGACCGGTGGATGACCGTCCGTAGCCTCGGGACATGCCGAAGCGTCTCCTGCTCAACGTCTTCGAGATGAACTGCGTCGGGCACATCACCCACGGACTCTGGCGCCTGCCCGGCAACAACCGGCACCGCTACACGGACATCCGCTACTGGACCGAGCTCGCGCGCACCGCCGAGGCCGGGCAGTTCGACGCGGTCTTCATCGCCGACGTCCTGGGCGCCTACGACGTGTACGGCGGCTCACCGGCACCGGCGCTCCGCGAAGGGCTGCAGATCCCGAACAACGACCCGATGCTCGTCGTGCCGGCGATGGCCGCGGTGACCGAGCACCTGGGGTTCGGCATCACCGCCTCGACCAGCTACGAGCCGCCGTTCGCCTTCGCCCGGCGCATGTCGACCCTCGACCACCTGACGAACGGCCGGGTCGGCTGGAACGTCGTGACGAGCTACCTGCCGAACGCCGCCCGCAACTTCGGCCTGGCGACGGAGATCCCGCACGACACCCGGTACGAGATCGCTGACGAGTACCTCGACGTCGTGTACCAGCTGTGGGAGGGCTCGTGGGAGGACGACGCCGTGCTCCGGGACGCCGAGCGTGGCGTCTACACCGACCCGGCGAAGGTGCACCCGATCGACCACGTGGGCGAGCACTTCAGCGTCGCCGGACCGCACCTGTCCGAGCCGTCGTCGCAGCGCACCCCGACGCTCTTCATGGCGACGGGCTCCCCCGCCGGCAGCGCGCGCGCCGGGCAGCACGCCGAGGTCGTCTTCACCGGTGGGCACGGCGTGCAGCGCACCGCTGACGCCGTCCGCGACGCCGCGCAGGCAGCCGGCCGTGACCGTGGCGACGTCCGGTTCGTCACGCAGGCGGCCGTCATCACGGCACCGACCCAGCGCGAGGTCGAGGACAAGGTCACCCAGTACCGCGCCTTCGCGAGCGAGGAGGGCCCGCTCGTGCACGGCAGCGTCCCCTTCGACGCCCTGTCGCACCCCCGCAGCCGGACCGTCCGCGACGCGCTCGAGGCGGAGGGTGTCGAGGGCGGCGAGCGCCTGGTCGGTCGCGTCGCACTCGACGCCACCGTCGGCGAGCTGCTCGACCGCGTGAACGAGGCCTGGCACGGCGCGTTCTGGGCCGCCGGCGTCCCCGAGGCGGTCACGGAGCAGATCGAGGGCTGGCTCGACGACGACGGGATCGACGGGATCAACCTGCGCCAGTACCACTCGTTCGACACGGTGCGGGACTTTGGCACGTACGTCACGCCCCTGCTGCGGGAGCGCGGCCGGTTGCCGGAGCGGTACACGGACGGCGAGACGCTGCGGGAGCGCGTGACGGGAGGCCCGGCTCGGCTCCCCGGTTCGCACCCGGCCGCCGCGCACCGTCGCGCCACTGCGACTGCCACGGTCTGAGCGGGCGACGTCACCCCGCCAGCAGCCGCCGCACCCCGTCCGTCACCACGCGCCGCGTGAGCGCACCGTCTCGCCGCGCCTTCGCGCGCAACGCCGCACCCTCCCACAGGTCGACGAGCTGCGCGCCCACGAGCCCCGGGTCACGGTCGGCGGCCACGTCGCCCTGGTCCTGTGCCAGACGGACCGCGTCCGCCAGCCGGTGGACCCACGCGTCGAAGACGCCGTCGACGTGCGCCGCCACCGCCGGCTCGTCCGTTGCGGTGTCGACCGCCAGGTTGCCCAGCAGGCACCCGTACCGGAAGTCGATCCCGGCGAGACGGTCGAGCATGGCGTCGAAGTAGCCCGTGATGCGGTCCAACGCGCGCGGCACCGAACGGTCGTCGAGGACGTCGATCGGCGACGCCGCGGCGAACCGGTCCGCGACGACCATCGCCAGGTCGGCTTTCGACCGGAAGTGGTTGTAGAACGAGCCCTTCGGCGCCCCGGCTGCGCCCGTGATCGACGCGACCCCGGTGCCGGCGTACCCGTGCTGGTGGAACTCGACGAGGGCGGCGTCGACGATCGCGTCACGCAGGCTGGGCTTGGGCATGTGTCGATCTTCCCACTCCGGGAATGAGACGACCGGTCATATTGCTTCCTCCACCAGCAGCATCACCCGATGCGCCGACGGAAGGAACCCACCATGACCACACTCGCCGGACAGATCGTCCTGGTCACCGGAGCGAACGGCGGACTCGGCACCGAGTTCGTGCGCCAGGCCCTCGACCGCGGTGCGACGAAGGTGTACGCCGCCGCACGCCGCCCCCGCGACTGGGACGACGCCCGCATCGTCCCCCTCGTGCTCGACGTCGCCGACGAGGCATCGGTCGCCCGCGCCGCGGCCGATGCCCCGGACGTCACCATCGTCGTCAACAACGCCGGGCAGCTGCGCCCGGGTGGGCTGGTCGACGGCCCGTTCGAGGACATCCGAGCGCAGATCGAGACGAACCTGGTCGGGCCGCTGCTGGTCACCCGCGCCTTCGCTCCGGCGCTGCGACGCTCGCATGGTGCCGTCGTGAACGTCGCCTCGGTCCTCAGCTGGCTGGCCGGCAGCGGGGCGTACGGCGTCTCGAAGGCCGGACTCTGGTCGGCCACCGACTCGACCCGGATGGAGCTCGCGGGCGAGGGCGTCCAGGTCGTCGGGGCCTACCTCGGCTACACGGACACCCCGATGACCGACGGGGTCGACGCCCCGAAGAACACGCCGGAACAGGTCGTCACGGCCGTGTTCGACGGCGTCGAGCAGGGCGAGGACGAGGTGCTCGCCGATGAGCTCACCAAGGCCGTGCGCGCGTCGCTCGGCGCACCGATCGCCGAGCGCGCCGCCGCCCTGGCCGGCTGACCCGGCCACAGGACGAACGGGCGCGCCCCGCTCAGCGGCAACGCGAAGCGTTGCGCGGGGCGCGCCGACCGAGCCTGCGAGGGAGGGATGCCAGCTGGCACCGGGCCTCCCGTCGGTCAGGCGGTGGCGTTCGCCACCGACACCTGCGTCAGGAACGCCACCAGGCGTCGAACGGCGTCGCCGGCACCTGCCGCTTGTGCTCGGTGGCGCGGTACCGGGCCTCGATCGCCTCGGCGACCTCGACCGGGACGTCGTGCCCCTGCAGGTAGGCGTCGATCTCGGCGTAGCTCATGCCGAGGTTGGCCTCGTCCGTCTGGCCGGGCAGGTCGTCGAGCAGGTCGGCCGTCGGCGCCTTCTCGTACAGCCGCGCCGGAGCGCCGAGGTGCTCGAGCAGCTGGCGGCCCTGGCTCTTGGTCAACCCGGTGAGCGGTGTGAGGTCGACACCACCGTCGCCGTACTTGGTGAAGAAGCCGGTCACGGCCTCTGCCGCGTGGTCGGTCCCGACGACGAGCAGGCCCTGTTGCCCCGCCACGGCGTACTGGGCGACCATGCGCATGCGGGCCTTGACGTTGCCCTTGACGAAGTCGCTCAGTTCGACGCCCGACTCGAGCGTGTCACGGACGACGCCGTCGACCCCGTGCTCGATGTTGACCGTGATGCCCGGCGCCGCGGCGATGAACCGGAGCGCGAGCTGGGCGTCGTCCTCGTCGGCCTGGACCCGGTAGGGCATGCGCACCGTGGTGAAGGACGCGTCGTGGCCGTCGGCCCGGAGCGACTCGATCGCCAGCTGGCACAGGCGGCCGGCGAGCGAGGAGTCCTGTCCGCCGCTGATCGCGAGGACCAGGCCCTTGGCGCCGGTCGTCAGCAGGTAGTCGCGGAGGAAGCCGACGCGGCGCGCGACCTCGGCTTCCGGGTCGATGTCGGGCTGGACGTTGAGCTCCGCGGCGATGGCGGCTTGGGATTCACGCACGACCCCAGTATCCACCGCACCCCCGACCCACGGTCAGGACTACTGCGCGCCGACTTCTTCGGAGCGCTTCTGTCGCCACGGCTTGGCGGGGGTGTCCGGGCCGTCCCAGACCTTGACCGCACCCCACGCCGCGGCGAGCAGCGGCACCGAGATGACGGCCCCGAAGATGCCGGCGAGCACGGTGCCGGCGGTCAGGCCGAGCAGGATGACCAGGCCGTGCAGGCGCAGCGTCTTGCCCATCAGGACCGGCTGCAGGAAGTTGCCCTCGAGCTGGTTCACCAGGATCACGATGCCGATGACGACGAGTGCCTGCACCGGGCCGAGTGCGACCAGCGCGACGAGGGCGGCCAGGATGCCGGCGGCGGTCGCACCGACGATCGGGATGAACGCGGTGATGAACACGACGACCGCCAGCGGCAGCGCGAGGGGCACGCCGACGATCGCGATGCCCACCCCGATGCCGATGGCGTCGACGGCGGCCACCATCGCCGTGCCGCGGACGTAGCCGCCCAGGGTCGAGACGACGCGGTCGCCGACACGGCGGGCGCGGTCGTAGCGGGCGCCGGTGAACGGGCGGAGCAGGAACTCCCAGATCTTCGGCCCGTCCTTGAGGAAGAAGAACAGCACGACGACCATCAGGACCAGGCCGGTCAGGAAGTTCGCGGTGGCCGAGGCCCCGGCGAGCGCGCCCGAGCCGAACTTCGCGCTGGTGACGAAGTCGGTCGCTGCCTTCGTCGCGTCGTCGATCTGGGAGTCGCTGATCGAGAACGGCAGCGACGTGACGAAGCCCTGCAGCTGCTGGAACCCGTCGACCGCGGACTTCTGCAGGTCGGACCACTGGTTCTCGACCGCCACGACGATGAGCCAGGCGAGCAGCCCGAGCACGACGAGCACCCCGAGCAGCACGGCGAGGGTGGCGAGGACCGACGGGACGTGGTGCTTGCGCAGCCACGAGACGACCGGGTGCATGGCGGAGGCGATGATCAGGGCGATGAGGATCGGGATCGTCACGACGCTGAGGGTGGCCGCGGCGTAGACGATGCCGATCACGATGACCAGCACGATGATGACCTGCAGGCACCGGGTGGCGAGTCCGCCGAACGAGTCCGACCAGGCCTTCCGGGCTCCGGACGACGGCTGGTCGCTCGGGCTGGGGGCGGACGGGGTGAAGAAGGGCATGCGGATCCTCGTCGTGGGTGCGGCGCGATCTGGACTCGAACGCTCCTCCTGATGATGTCAGGCCGACAGTGGATACGCTCAGGATCGTGACGACGACGTTCCAGCGCAGCACCCCGTCCGCCCTCGGCATCGACGCGACCGGGGTCCAGGCCCTCATCGGTGCCCTCGAGTCGACCCCCGGGGTCGAACCGCACGGCCTCGTGCTGCTCCGGCATGGTCAGGTCGCGGCCGAGGGGTGGTGGACGCCGTACACGGCAGACCGCCCGCACCTGCTCTACTCGCTGAGCAAGAGCGTCACCGCGGCGGCCGTCGGCATCGCCGCACGCGAGGGGCTGCTCGACCTCGACAGCACCGTGATCAGCCACTTCCCCGAGCTCGACACCGAGGTCACCGCCCCCCGCAGCCGCACGATGACCCTGCGCAACATCCTGGCGATGGCGAGCGGCCACCGCGCGGAGACCCTCGACCGGGCGCGGGCGATCGACCCCGACAACGTGGTCCGGGGGTTCCTGCTCCTGCCGCCCGACGAGGACCCGGGCACGGTCTTCGCGTACAACCAGCCCTGCACCTACACGCTCGCCGAGATCGTGCGGCGGGTCAGCGGCGGCACCCTGGTCGAGTACCTGCGTCCGCGCCTGTTCGACCCGCTGGGCATCGAGCAGGTCGCATGGAAGCGCGACGGCACCGGCGAGCTCGGGTTCTCCGGCTGCTACGCCACAACCGAGACCATCGCGAAGCTCGGGCAGCTGTACCTGCAGCGCGGGGTGTGGGACGGCACGCGGATCCTCGACGAGGACTGGGTCGCGGCCGCGACCCGCACCCAGGTCGCCAACCCGGACGAGGAGAACCCGGACTGGAGCCAGGGGTACGGCTACCAGTTCTGGATGGCGCGGCACGGGTTCCGCGGCGACGGCGCGTACGGGCAGTTCTGCGTGGTCCTGCCGGAGCACGACGTCGTCCTGGCCATGACCGGGCAGAGCCTGGACATGCAGGCCGTCCTCGACGCGGTCTGGGCGCACCTGCTGCCCGCGCTCGACGCCGACGGCTCGTCCGATGCCGACGCGGCGCTCGCGACCGCGCTCGGCTCCCTCGGGCTGGCACCGGTGGACGGCGCTCGTCTCGAGACCGCCGGACTGGAGGCCCGGGCCGACTTCGCGGTCGCCGACCGCACCGCGGTCCCCGGCCTGGACACCGTGGTGCTCGAGCAGGACGGCGACGGCTGGGCAGCGACGCTGACGCAGGACGGCTCCCCGGTCCGGGTCCCGCTCGGAGAGGGCTCGTGGACGGTGTCCGACGCGACCGCGGCGAGCGCCGCGGTGGAGGCCGACGGCCAGGTCCTGGTGGCCGTGCGCTTCGTCGACACCCCGCACCTGCTCTGGGTGCGATGCGACCCCGCTGCCGGCACGTTCGGTGCGCGCTGGCAGACCGAGCCCCTGCACGACCGGATCGACACGCTGCACCGCCCGACCGACGCGTGACCCGGACGACGGCGTCCACGGTGGTCTTCTACAGCGCCCGGCCGGCACAGCGCACCGGGCAGCTCGTCGTCGACGTCGTCGTCCTGGTCGGCTGCGTCCTGGCGGTCGTCCTCGGGGTCACGGTGGCACGGGCGATCGGCGGCCTGGCGATGATCGGCACCCGCGTCAGCCGTGACGGTTCGGCCTTCCAGGAGCAGCTCGACCGGGCGGCGACCGCCCTGGGGAGGCTGCCGTTCGCGGGCGACTCGGTCAGCGCGCCGCTGCGGGACGCGTCCTCGCACGCGGGGGCGATCGCGGCGGCGGGCACCCAGCAGCACGACGCGACGCTGCGGCTGGCGCACCTGGTGGGCGGCGGGGTCGCCGTCGTGCTGGTCCTGGCGCTCGCGCTGGTCTGGCTGCTCGTGCGCGGTGTCCCGGTCCGGAACGCGACCGCGGTCCGGCGGCTCGCCGGGCATCCGGGCGGGACCGAGCTGCTCGCCCTCCGTGCACTCACGACCCGGCCCGAGGCGGCGCTGCTCGGGCCGGACGTCGTGGACCGGTGGCGCCGGGGTGACCCGGCGACGGTGCATGCGCTGGCGGAGCTGGAGCGACACCGGAACGGGCTGCGGACGAGCGCCACGCGGGACTGAGCACGACGGCGACGGTCACCCGGCACTCACCAGGGGACGACGCCGTCCTCGTCGAAGAGCCCGCCGCGGGGTCCGTCGTCGGGCAGCGTCGCCAGGCGGACGGCGATCGCGGCCCCCTGCTCCGGGGCGCGGTCGCCCGCGAACCCGTTGAAGTCGGTCGCGACGAGTCCGGGACAGGCGGCGTTGACGATCACCGGGGTGTCGGCGAACGCGCGGGCGTACTGCACGGTGATGCCGTTGAGGAAGGTCTTCGAGGACGAGTACGCGGCCATCACGGGTCCCGGCTGCCGGCCGAGCGAGCCCATGCTGCTCGACGTGTTGACGATCCGGGGAGCACCCGAGCGTCGCAGCAGCGGGAGCATCGCGTTCGTCACCCGCACGACGCCGTACACGTTCGTGTCGACGATGCGCCGCAGCTCGTCGAGGTCCATCGTCGTCGGGTCCTGCTCCCACGTCACGGGGTCGAACGCCCCGGAGATCCCGGCGTTGTTCACGAGCACGTCGAGCGTGCCGAACCGCTCGTCCAGCTCGGCCGCAGCGGCGGCCACGCTCGCGTCGTCGGTGACGTCGATCCGGACGGCCGACGCGTCGACGCCCTGCGCGGCGAGCCGGGCCACGGCCTCCTCGCCGGCCGCCCCGGACCGCGCGCCGACGACGACACGCGTGCCGAGCCTCCCGAGTCCCTGCGCGATCGCGAAGCCGATGCCCTTGTTCGCCCCGGTGACCAGGGCGGTGGTTGCTGATGTCATGCCTCGATCGTCGGTCGTCCGGGACACCACGTCCAAGACCGATCGGGTGCCGTGCGATACCCGGCGGGTATCGACCGGACGTAGGCTCTGCGCGTGGACGACCTCGAGACCCGCGAACTCCGGTACTTCGTGACCGTCGCCGAAGAACAGCACGTCGGGCGCGCGGCGGTGCGGCTCGGCATGTCGCAGCCGCCGCTGTCCCGTGCGATCCGCCAGCTCGAGCTCCGGATCGGCGCGGCGCTGTTCGAGCGCACCCCGCGCGGCGTGGAGCTCACGCCGGCCGGCACCGTGCTGCTCGCCGAAGCCCGCCCGGCCCTGGCGGCGATGGCGGCCGCGGGGCGCCGGGCCCGGCGGGCGGGCACCCCGTCCCGGCGACTGGTGCTCGCCGTCAAGGCCGGCGCCGACCACGAGCTGCTGCAGGCGCTGCTCGACGTGCAGGGGGCCGACCCGCAGGCCCTGCCGCTCGACGTGCAGTTCGGCGAGGTGCACGAGCAGGCGGCGTTCCTGCGTGACGGGTCCGCCGACGTCGCACTCATGCACCGCACCTACGACGACCTGACCGGCTTCGACACCGAGGACCTGCGCACCGAGCAGCAGGTCGCGATCCTGCCCCGGTCGCACCGCCTCGCCGCGCGCGCCTCGCTGTCCGTGGCGGACCTGCGCGACCTGCCGGACCTGCCCGCTGCCCGCTGGCCCCGCGTCGACGGCACCTACGCGGACGGCCCCGGACCCGAGGTGCACTCGCAGGCGCAGCTCGCCCAGCTCGTCGCGCTCGGGCGGACCGTCATCGTGATCCCCCGGTCCAGCCGGACGCTGCAGTGGCCCGAGCACGTCGCCGTCCCCGTGCTCGACGCCCCGCTCGCGACCACGGTGGTCGCGTGGCCGGCGACCTCGACGTCGCCGGACGTGGCCCGTGTGGTGCGGAACGCCGTCCGTGCGGCGGCCCTGGTGGCCGGCGCCGAGGCGCGGACCGCCTGACCGACGGACCGGAGGCCCGGTGCGGGTCGGCACCGGGCCTCCTGTCCGCCGTCCCTGACGGTCCGGACGTCGTCAGATCTCGACGTCGCTGCCCATCGTCACGGTGCGCTGCGGCGGCAACCCGAACCGCGAGGACGGGTCGGCCGCGTTGTGCGCGAGCCCGACGAACAGGCGCTTGCGCCAGTTCACCATCCCGCCGTTGCCCCGCATCGGCCGGAGTGCGCCACGGGAGATGAAGTACGAGGCGTCCTGCATGGCGTCCGGCTCCAGGTCGAGCACCTCGGCCAGACACGCGGCGTGCAGGGCGTGCGGCAGGTCCTGGTCGTCCGAGAACCCGAACTTGATCGTGACGTGCTCGATGCCGTCGTCCGTGTAGCCCAGGTCGTCACGCGTGAAGGCCTTGGCGTGCGGCACGTGCGGCACGTTCGCGGTGATGACGGACACGATGATGACCCGCTCGTGCACGACGTGGTTGTGCTCCACGTTCGCGCGCAGTGCCAGCGGGGTCGTCTCCTTGTTCGGGTGCGGGAACACCGCGATGCCCTTGACCCGCGGCACGTGCTTGGTGTTGATCTTCGCGACGAACTCGTCGAGCGAGCCCTCCCGCGCGCGGCGTTCGTCCTGCACCAGCTGCCGCCCACGGCGCCAGGTGGTCATCACCGTGATGACCGCCAGCGCGATGAGGAGCGGCACCCACCCGCCGTGGATGACCTTCGACAGGTTGCCGGCCAGGAACGTCAGCTCGAGTCCGCCGAAGACGACCGCGGCGACGACGAGCTTCCAGGTCGCCCAGTGCCAGAGCGGCTTCACGACCAGCAGCAGCAGGATCGTGTCCGTGACCAGGGCGCCCGTGACGGACACCCCGTACGCGGTGGCCAGGCTGGCGGACGACCGGAACGCGAGCATGATCGCCATCACGCCGATGAACAGCAGCAGGTTGACGGCCGGCAGGTAGATCTGGCCGCCCTCGCGCTTCGAGGTCTGGCGGATCGTCAGCGGCGGCAGGAGTCCCAGCTGCACGGCCTGGCGGGTGAGGGAGAACGCCCCGGAGATGACGGCCTGGCTCGCGATGACCGTGGCCGCGGTGGCCAGGACGACCACGGGCAGCTGCGCCCAGTCCGGGAAGAGCAGGAAGAACGGGTCCTTCGTGGCCTGGGGGTCCTCGAGCACCAGTGCGGCCTGGCCGAGGTAGTTGAGGACGAGCGCGGGGAAGACGACGAAGAACCAGGCCCGTCGGATCGGCACGCGTCCGAAGTGGCCCATGTCGGCGTACAGGGCCTCGGCACCGGTGATGACGAGCACCACGGCACCCATCGCCACGAAGGAGATGACCGGGTGCGCGAACACGAACGCGATCGCCCACGTCGGTGACAGCCCCTGCAGGACACCGGGGTGGCGGACGATCAGCGGCAGGCCGGCGACCGCGATGACGACGAACCAGAGCAGCATGATCGGCCCGAACAGCGTCCCGACCTTGCCGGTCCCGAACCGCTGGACGGCGAACAGGATCACGAGGATCACCGCGGCGATCGGCACGATGAGGTGCCCGATGGCCGGGGTCGCGGTCTGCAGGCCCTCGACCGCGGACAGCACCGACACCGCCGGGGTGATCACGGAGTCGCCGTAGAACAGCGAGACGCCGATGATGCCGATCACCAGGAAGATCGTGGCGCCGCCGCGACGCTGGGCGTACAGGCGCCGTGCCAGGGCGGCGAGCGCCATCACCCCGCCCTCGCCGTTGTTGTCGGCGCGCATGAGCACCAGCACGTACTTGATCGACACGATGATCGTGATGCTCCAGAACATCATCGAGATGACGCCGTAGACGTCCTCGGGGATCGGCTTCACGATCCCGCCGTCGATGGTGAACACGGTGCGCAGCGCGTACAGCGGGCTGGTCCCGATGTCGCCGAACACGACGCCGAGGGCCGCGAGCGCGAGCGCTGTGGTGCCCATCCGGCCGTCGTGCTCGGGGGCCGCGGTGTCCTCGCTGACGGGTGCCGCGGAGTGGGTCTCGGTCACGCTCGATCACTCCCGATCTGTGCCGCCAGGGAGACGGCCAGCGCTCATCCTGCCACCACTCACCCCCGCTCCTCGCAGGCACCTGCGGAATGCTGCTGCGAACTCGAAGCACCTACGCTGGAGTGATGCACCAGCCCGCCGATCCCGGCCCTCTCAGCCCCGACGAACTCGGCGCCTACTTCGCCCTGATCGAGGTGGGCAGCCTGCTCCGGCACACCGTCGAGCAGCAGCTCCGCGACGCGAGTGACCTGAGCTACGTGCAGTTCCAGCTGCTCGCGACCCTGGGCGACGCGGCGGACGGCAGCCTGCGGATGACCGACCTGGCCGACGGGGTCGTGTACAGCCGCAGCGGGCTGACCTACCAGGTGGGGCTGCTCGAACAGGCCGGACTCGTGACGCGGCGACCGTCGACCGAGGACGAGCGCAGCGTGGTCGTGTCGGTCACCGACGCCGGGCGAGAGGTGCTGGCGACGGTGTTCCCCGGGCACGTCGCGGTGCTGCGCCAACTGCTGCTCGAGCCGCTGTCGTCGGACGACGTCGCCGGGCTGGCCCGCGTGCTCGGGACCGTGCGGGACCACATGCGCGCCGTGCCGCCGCGGTCGGCGAAGCCCCGGCGTCGGCGGGCTGTGTCCGGGGACACACTTCCGCCTCAGGGATGATGTGACGGTTGCTCGACCACGGCAGAGTGGTGGTGCGTGGGGAGTCCGATGGGTCGCGGCTGCCGCTGTGGGGCCGCAGCCGCGACCGTCCTCCCCCGCCCGGCCGCCCGCCCGGCCGTTCGGCCGTCCGCCCGTTCGCCCGTTCGCCCGTTCGCCCGTTCGCCCGTTCGCCCGTTCGCCCGTTCGCCCGTTCGCCCGTTCGCCGGGGCCGTAGGCTGCCGCCGTGACCCTCGTGCAGCTCCGCGTCTTCGTCGCGGCCGCACGGCTCGGTTCGTTCACGGCGGCCGCTGCGGCCCTGCTCATGTCGCAGTCGTCCGTCTCCGAGTTCATCCGCCGGCTCGAGGGGACCTACGACACACGCCTGTTCGTCCGGGGCGGTCGACGGCTCGGGCTCACCGACGCCGGGTCCGTCCTGCTGCCGATCGCCGAGCGGATCGTCGCCGAGGCCGACGAGGCGGACCGGGCCCTCCGCGCGGTCACGTCGCTGGTCGGCGGAACAGCGTCGTTCGGACTGCTCCGGAACGCCAAGTACTACGCCCTCGACGAACTGCTGACGCGGTTCCACGCCGCGCACCCCGCGGTGCGTCTGCGCGTCATCGGCCTGAACTCCGTCGAGGTCGCGAACGAGGTCGCGTCGGGTGGCCTCGAGGCCGGGCTCGTGGTGCTGCCGATCGACACCGACGGGCTCCGGGTCACGCCGCTCCGCCGCGACGAGGTCGTGTTCGTGAGCGCCGACCCGTCCGTGGCCGACGCACCGATGACGATCGAGGCCATGGCCGCGCGGCGGCTCGTGCTCTACGACGCGCACTACGGGTGGAAGGACCCGACGCGGCGGCAGCTGGCGGAACGGGCTCGACTCGCCGGGGTCGCCCTCGAGCCGCACGTCGAGGTGGAGCAGGTCGAGACGGCGCTCGCGCTCGTGGCGTCCGGCCTCGGCGACACCTTCATCGCCCGGGCGGTCGCCGAGGCAGCGGCTGCTCGGGGCCTGCACTGGACCCCGTTCGCCGAACCGGTGCACGACACGGTCGCACTCGTCGAGCGCGAGGGCGCCGTGCTGTCGGCGGCGACCGCCGAGCTCGCACGCCTGGCGCGCGAACTCCTCAGCGAGCGCTGAGCGGGCCGTAGAGGTCGGGCCGTCGGTCGCCGAGCAGGTCCGCCCGGGGCGTCAGGGTCTTGTCGCGCGCCGCCGCCAGGTCCAGGTCCGCGACGACCATGCCCGCGCCCGGTCCGGTCGCGGCACGGACCCATCCGTCGTGGTCGATGATCGAGGTGCCCTCGTTCCAGTCCACCCCGCGCTCCGTGCCGCACCGGTCCGCGCAGGCCATCGCCATCCGGTTCACCCGGGCCGCGGCCATGGCGATCTGCACCTCGGGTGCGCGTTCGCCCTCCGGGCGGTCCACCCACGGCCAGTTCGTCGGCACCGCGAGCAGCTCGGCCCCGTCGAGCGCCGCCATCCGCGTCCACTCCGGGAACTCCACGTCGAAACAGATCGACACACCGATCCGGCCGTGGCGCGTGTCCACCACGAGCGGACCGTCCGACCCCGGCGTGAAGCACGCCTTCTCCCCGTCCCACAGGTGCACCTTGCGGTAGACGCCGACGACCCCGGTCGGGTCGACGAGCGCCGCGGAGTTGTACACGGCGCCGTCGTCGCCGAGTTCCGCGAACCCCCCGACGACGACACCACCGGCTCCGCCGGACAGTCGGGAGGCCGTGGTCGCCCACCCGGACACCGTCGCGTCCGTCGCGGTGACGGCACTCGACCGGGCCTCCGCTGCGTCGCGGAAGACGTAGCCGCTGGTGGCGAGCTCCGGCAGGACGACGACGTCGACGTCGTCCGGCACCGCGGCGAGCGCCTCGGCGATCGTCGCCCGGTTGGCGTCCAGGTCGCCGACCTGCGGCGCGAGCTGGACGGCGGCGACCCGGGTCACCGGACCACGTCCTCGGCCTCGTCGCGCGGGACGCCGCCCCGTGGCGGGACCGAACCGGCGTCGGTGACCGCGGGAGGAGCCTCCCGGTCGGCGCCCGTGGACGCTGCCAGGGCGGCACCGACGCGCTCGACCAGCCCCTTGCGGAACGTGATCGCCAGCCCGATGACCAGCCAGGCCGCGACGATGTACGGGAACCAGCTGTACGGCGCCTCGAGCCCGACGGCGTTCTTGTAGATCGTGTAGAGCACGAGGGCCAGCGCGAGGACCGGGACGACCAGCTGCCACTTCGGCGTGTCCGTCCGCCCGGAGAAGAACAGGAACCGGACGGCGCCCACGGTCGCCAGGACGTAGGCGACGAGCAGGGCGATCGTCCCCACGGTCAGTGCCCAGTACGTCGCGTCGAGGACGGCCGCGCCGGAGAACCGCTCGCCGATCACGATGAGGACGGCGACGACCGCGACGACGCTCAGCGCGTTGACCGGGGACCCCTGCGCCGACAGCTTCGCGACGGGCCGGGCGATGCCGGTGTCGCGGGAGAGTGCGAACAGGACCCGCGCGGCGCCGGAGAGGGTGCCGAGGAAGATCGCGAACAGGCTGACCACGGCGGCGAGCGTCAGCAGGTCGGCGAGCCAGCTGCCGACGTACGTGCGGGCCAGGTCGCCGTACGGGGCTGCCGACCCCGCGAACTGCTTCACCCCGGCGGCCGACGTGCCGTACCCGAGCGACTGCGCGATGATCGAGAGCAGGTAGAAGGCACCCACGACGACGATCGCGATCTTCAGGGCCTTCGGGATGTCCCGCTTCGGGTTGCTCGTCTCCTCGCCCAGGGTCGCTGCGCCCTCGAAGCCCGCGAACGCCAGGAAGCCGAACACGGCGGCCCCGGCGATCAGGCCCACGTCGGTGCCGCTCGGCAGCGCCAGGAAGTCCCAGCTGAGGTGCCGTCCCGCGGGTGCCGCCCCCACGCCGAGCCGGACGAGCACCACCACGTTGAGGATCGTCACGAGCACCGCGCCGATGAGCTCGGCGTAGAGCAGGGACCGGGTGATCACGTGCACCTCACGCCGACCCAGCAGGACGACGACCGCGAGCGCGACCACCGTGATCCAGATCCAGTCCGGCGACACATCCAGCCCGACGTCGTTCAGCAGCTGCGTGACGAACAGGCTGATCTCGATGCCGGAGCCCGCGCCGATGGTCACGTACGCGAAGAACAGCGCCCAGCCGGCGATGAACCCGGCACGGGCGCCGAGCGTCAGGCCGACCGTGGCGTAGACGGACCCGGTGTGGGCGATGTGCCGCGAGAGCTTGACGAACCCGTAGGCCACCAGGGAGACGGCGACGAGCGCGAACACGAACGCCCAGGTGGCGCCGCGGCCGAGGATCCCGGCAGCGCCGGCGCCGAGCAGTGCCATGACACCGACGGGGCCGATCAGCCCGACCGAGAAGGCCGCGGCGTCGGCGACCTTCAGTTCACGCTTGAGGCCGGGTGCGGCCGGGGTGGGGTGGTGCTCGGTGGTCATCGCTGGCTCCGATGCGGTCGGGAGGGGAAGGGGAGGTGGTGGTCAGTCGGCGGACGTGTGCACCGGGGCGAACGTGTCCAGGCGCATCGTCGCGGTCGCGCGGTGTGCGCTCATGCCCTCGCTCGTCGAGATGACGTCGACGGCGTGGGCGACCTCGGGCGTCGCCTCGCGGGCGATGCGCTGGTAGGTCAGCGGCTTCAGGTACCGCGACACGGACAGCCCGGCGCTGTGCTTGGCGCCACCGGCGGTGGGCAGGGTGTGGTTCGTCCCCGCCATGCCCTTGTCCGAGTAGGCGACGGTGCTCCAGTGACCGAGGAACAGCGACCCGTAGTTCGACAGGTGGTCGTGGTACCAGTCGTCCTCGGTGGTCTGCACCTCGAGGTGCTCCGGGGCGAACTCGTCCATGACGAGCACGGCGTCCTCGCGGGTCGGGACCAGCACCACCGAGCCGTGGTCGCGCCACGCGGGCCCGCAGATCGGCTCCGTCGAGAGGGTCGGGAGCTGCCGGTCGACCGCGGCGACGACCTCGTGCGCCAGGCGCTCGGAGGTCGTGACGAGCGCTGCCGGGGAGTTCGGTCCGTGCTCGGCCTGTCCCAGCAGGTCCGCGGCGACGATCTCCGCGTCCGCCGAGTCGTCCGCGATGACCGCGACCTCGCTCGGCCCGGCGAGCAGGTCGATCGCGACCGTCCCGAACAGCTGCCGCTTCGCCTCGGCCACGAAGGCGTTGCCCGCGCCGACGATCATGTCCACGGGGTCGAGGTCGGCGTCCAGCAGGCCGAACGCCATCGCGGCCAGGGCCTGCACTCCCCCGAGCACGAACAGCCGGTCGACGCCGGACAGGTGCGCCGCGTAGGCCACCGCGTCGTTCGCACCGCCGTCGGGCTGCGGTGGGGTGCACGCGACCACCGTCGGCACGCCGGCCACCTTCGCGACGCCGACCGTCATGAACGCGCTCGCCGTGAGTGGGAACCGGCCGGCGGGCAGGTAGGCGCCGACGCTGCCGACCGGCACGTAGCGCTGGCCGACCACGACGCCCTCGACGAGCTCCGCCTCGAAGTCCACCAGGTGCTCGCGCTGCATCGCGGCGAACTGCTTCGTCCGGGCCGAGCCGAGTTCGATGGCCTGGCGGAGGTCCGGGGCCAGGCGGTCCCCGCTCGCGGCGATCTGCGCGGCGGTGAGTTCCACGGGGGCGTCCTGGCGGTCGAGCTCGCGGGCGTACCGGCGGATCGCGTCCATGCCGTCGCGCTCGATGTCGCCGAGCATCCGGCTCACCGTGGCGACGACCGCGGGGTCGCGCTGCGCCTCGGGCTCGTCGACGCCGGGCGCCTTGACGAACCGGAAGCGATCGCTGTGTCGAGCGGTGAAGCGGGGTGAGAGCAGCATGCGATCAGCGTGGCGGGTCGAGCGGCGGGGGGAAAGCCCGAACACCGGGCGGGAGCCATCGGGAAACACGATGGTGGACCCCGCCCGCGGGCCGGCAGCTGCAGGCGTACAGTCCCACCCATCACTTGACCGGCGGGCGGGGACGCGATGCGACAGATCATCGGGACGACACTGGTGGCGGCGCTGGCCGCAGCCACGCTGCTCGGCCTGGCACCGCCAGCGGCCGCAGCCGAGACGGGCTCGATCGAGGTGCAGCTCGCAACGCCGGACGGCACCGCGATCCGGCTGGCGGACGTCGAGCTCGCAGCGATCGGGACCGACGTCGTCGTCGGGAACGCGACCACCGACGCCGACGGCACCGCGACGTTCACCGGGATCCCGGTCCCGGACACGGTCACGGTCACCACACGGCAACTCCCGCCGCACGGGGCGGAGACCTACGCGCCCGGACTCCGTTCGGGCATCGCGGTCCGCGGTGGTTCGACGGTGACGGTCACCGTGCCGCTCGTGCTCGGCGCCACCGTGCAGGGCGGGGTGGTCGGACCGTCGGGTCCCGCTGCCGGACGGCTGATGTACGCCTGGAACGAGGACACCTCGCAGGTGTTCCGGACGACCTCCGACAGCGCGGGCCAGTACCGGTTCGTCGGGTTGAGCACCGGTCCGTACCGCATCGAGGCGTACGCCAGCGGAACGGCGTCGCCCGCCGTGTGGAAGACCCGGGTGTACCAGCAGCGTGGGACGATCCCGGCGTCGCAGGTGACGTTGTCGCGGCACTACGCGCACAGTGACTACGACCTGACCGTCTTCGCGGCCTCGACATCCCGTAAACCGTCGCCGCAGCTCAGTGGCGCGAGCGTCGTCGTGACGGACGCGGCGACGGGGGCGTCGTTCTCGACCCGGTTCTCGACGCTGCTCGACGACGAGCAGACGGCGCAGTTCCAGATCCCCTCCGGGCAGTACGTGGTGGAGCTCCGGACGACGGCGACGGCCACGACGCCGGCGCGCGTGCTGTGGCTGGGGCGTCCGGGAGGCGTGTACCGGTACGTGACCGACCGGGCACAGGCCGTCCCGGTGCGGGTCGTGTTCGGCGGGTTCAACGGGTGGGGCGGGGCGGTGCCGGAGGCGGCGTCGCGCTGAGTGCGGGGGTGCGGTCGTGGCCCGAGTCGGGTCCGGCACCGGGCGGACGTCACGACGGACGGGAGGAGCGGGGCCGGGTCCCCGCGCTCCTCCCGTCCGCAGGACCAAAGGTCGGGAACGACACCACTTGTTGACCGTTCGGTCAGTTCGCCTTAAGTTGACCACGTGGTCAAGACAGTGGTGCGAGACGGAGCTGCCATCCTGAGAGCCTCCGGTGTGCTCGTGTGGTCGTACGTCGTCATCGTCGCTCTGACACTGGTGGCACTGCTCGTGCTCAGCGCCGTTGCGCCGCCGGATGCGAGCGCGAACGCGTGGGGGCACGCCGTGGTCGTCGCGGTGTTCGCCGTTGTCCTCCCGCTTCGACTTCGCGGCGCTCGCGCGGGGAAGCGGGCCGCCGTTCGCGCCCTCGGGCTGATCGCCGCCGTGCTGTTCCTGGTGAACGTGGTCGAGGCGCTCATCCCGTCGTTCGTGCCCGGATGGATGCGGCTCGAGATGGTCGTCATCGCCGTGCTGATGGTCGGCATCGTGCTGGACGTCACGCGGTGGGCCGTCCGGAGTCGTTGACCGATGGAGACGTCAGTCCGTGACAGCGCCGACAACCGGAAACGTCGGAGTCCCGATGAGCGACGGCAGGAGATCATCAGCGCCACGACCGCGCTCATCGCGGAATCCGGGTACGCGAACGCGACCCTGACCGAGATCGCCCAGCGCGCCGGCGTGTCCAAGGGTCTCCTCTGGCACTACTTTCGCGACCGCGCCGACCTCATGCACCAAGCGGTCACGTTGCTCGCCGGTCAGTTGCGGGCTGGACTGGTCGCTGACGTGGACGTCACAGCTCCTGCTGACCAGGTGATCCGGGCGGTCTTCGCGCGGACAGCGATGTTCACCCGGACCCACCGGCACGAGATCGAGGCACTCGACCAGATCGTCCACAACCTCCGCTCGCCCGATGGCCGACGGCGCATCACGATGCTCGACTACGAGGACATCCACGCCGAGCATGCGGCCCTCCTCGCCCGCGGCCAGTCCGAAGGGTCCATCCGGGCCGGGGACGTGCGCCTGTTCGCGGTGACCTACCAGGCGCTCATCGACGGCATGATCGCCCACCTGCAGGCGCACCCGGAAGCGGACCCGATCAGCTGCTCCCACCAGGTCGCCACCGTGTTCCTCCTGGGCACAGCGCAGCCCGGCGAACCGTCCGACGACCCCGTCCGGGGCGGCGTCCGCGACAGCGATCCGACGTCGAACAGCGCGGCCCGACCGGATGGCGAGGCGACGGCATGACCGGGGCACTCGGTGCGCAGACACGTCCGGCCACCGGCGACGACGTCGGCCCGATCGATGCGGTCGAGACAGCGGCGTTCGGACACCATGCCGACCACGTGATCCCGCTCGTGCACGCTCTGCGCAGGACCGGAGCGGCAGTGCTGGAGCTCGTCGCCGAGGACGACGACGGGGAGCTCGTCGGGCACGTGATGCTGTCACGAGGATGGTTGGACGCGTCGGCGTCCCTGGTGACCGTTCGTGTGCTGAGTCCGCTCGCGGTCGCGCCCGATCGGCAACGTCAGGGCATCGGCCGTCGACTCATCGAACACGCGGTCGAGGACAGCGAGGATGCGCTGAGCCCCGCCGTCTTCCTCGAGGGAGACCCTGGGTACTACGTCGCGTCGGGCTTCGCGCCAGCGACCTCACGCGGGTTCCGGTCGCCGTCTGTCCGGATCCCGGAGCCGGCGTTCCAGGTCCGGACCCTCGCCGCGTACGAGCCGTGGATGACCGGGACGCTGGTCTACCCGGAAGCGTTCTGGGCGACGGACACCGTCGGACTCCGATGAGCATCGCTGTCCCGTCGTGCGACGGCGTCGTACTCGTCGTCGACCAGCGCAGTCAGGGCGCCTCGCACCGAGCACCGTGCCCGCCAGTGTCGCTGAAGAGCGACGCCGCTTCTGGTGTGCGACCTGGACCAGACAGACCGTCGCCTGGAGGACGCCGCTTCTCCCCGTCCGTCGGATGTCCGTGCGGTCGCCGTCGTGACCGGCTCTCGATGCGCCTCATCTCACGTGACAGCGGCGGTCGTCGGACGCCGTGGCTGTGTCCGCGCGATGGTGACGGCGAGGAGGGCACCGGTGAGGAGCCCGATCCCGTGGCCGTCGATCCGCGCCGTCATGACGCCGCCGGCGACCGCGACCAGGACCAGCAGACCGAAGGCGGTCCGGACAGCACCGAAGCGGTGCGAGGCGGTCAGTGCGACAGCGACCGCTGCGTCGCCAGCGACGATCGCGGGCCAGACGCCGCCGAGGTCGAGCAGTGTCAGGTAGGCGCAGAAGAACGCGCTGTACGCGACCGCGACGGTGTCGCGCAAGCCCCCGGGACCGGTGGGGGTGGTGCGGTCCAGGACCCGCACGACGACGAGCGCGCCGATCAGGCCCGCGACGCAGTCCGAGGCACCACCATCGCGTTGCTCGGGGAGGAGCAGCGCGAGGACGAGCCCACTCCCGACGCCTGCGACCAGGTACGTCAGGAGCCACACCCGTTCCGACCGCCGCTGCTCGAGTGCTGATCCCACCACAGCGATCCCCAGCAGGTTGAATGCGAACTGCCCCCAGCCGTCGGGCTGGACGAGGATCGACGTGACGAGCCGCCACCACTGTCCGGCGCGCACGAGCTCCCCGTCGCGGATCATCACCGCGGTGAGGGATGGGTGGACAACCGCCGCGACGCTCACGGCTGCTGTCACGATGGTGACGACGAGGGCGGTGCGTGACGACTGCGCCGCGAGCCGCTGCCGAACGGACGGCGCCATCAGGACGATTCCCGCGCAACCCGGTCGTGATCCGTGGTGCCGAGTCCGGAGTCGAAGAACGCGACCAGGCCGTCACCGAGATCCGACAGGTCCGCGTCGGGCGCCCGGTGCAGTCGGAGGAAGACCCCCTCGACCGTGCGCTGCAGGACATCTGCCGCGATGACCGGGTCGACGCCGCGGAACTCGCCCTCCTCGACGCCGGCTGCGATCAACGAAGCGATGGTCTGCTGCGTCGCATCGACATCGCTGCCGTCGGCTGGAAGGCGCCCGGCGAACAGCAGGGCCGCGAGCGAGATCACCTCAGGCCGGTGGGTGTCGGCGAAGGCGACGTTCGCGCGCAGGTAGGCGTGCACAGCGTCGCGTGGCGACGTTGCTCGCCGCATCGCCGCTGTGACCGCAACCGCGAGGTCGTCGACGATCGTCGACGCGACTGCGCGCATCAACGCGTCGCGGTCGTCGAAGTGGTACGAGATCAGGCGGGTGCTGCTGAGACCTCCGCGATCGGCGATCTCCGCGAACGAGCAGCGTGCGTACCCGACGTCGGCGATCACCGCGATGGTGGCACGGATGATCTGCGATCGGCGTCTGAGCGCGGCGGCGCTGGGCGATGAGGCTGGTGTCATCCGAGGTCCTCCTATCGACCAAGCAACGTGACGTGCCACTGCTCCACGAGCATCTTATTACTCACGCAAGTAAATACGAGTGCGGCGGGCGCGCGCTGGGCGATCGGCGCCGTCGCGATGGGGCATGAGCCGGTCGCAGGCGGCGCGACGATCGGACTCGTCCAGGTTCTCGTCGTGACTGCTGCGGTCGGCCTTTTGGCCTGGGCAAGCCGCGCGGTGGTGCCCGGTGGGCCTCCGGGTGGGAACGGGCCTGGCTGATGGTTGCGGCCGGGATCGGGGCTGTGTCGCTGATCGGGCCTCTCACTCTCGCTCGAGACGGGTCTGCGCCGACACTCCTGCTGCTGCACGTCGCTGTGGCCGCTATCCTCTGCGCAGTGCTCACTGTGACGGTGTGAGCATTCCACTGCACCGCGGGTTCTGGCATCGTCGAGCCGTGCGCCCGTCGACGATCCTCCTCGCCGCCATCACCGTCGTCTTCGGCGCCGCGACGATCGTCCTCGCGGTCTTGATCGGTACCGACGAGGGACGGGCACTGTCCACCGAGCTCCGTCTCGGCTTGCTCATCACGTTCGGGTTCGGGGTCGCCTGCGTCACCACCGAGGTCAACCACCGCCGGCGGGCGCGCTTACGGCAGAAGGCAGAGGCCCATCCCGGTACCGTGTTCGTCACCGCGCACGCGACAGAATCGACGGCCACCGACCTCACGGCCTGGAGCCCCAGACTGCGCGTCTGGTTCCCGTGCGACCTCGGCTTCGACCGGACGGGCATCACGCACTGGTCGACGCGCAACGACGAGCACGGGACCCCGATCGCCCTCCGTTCAGAGGTGCTTGGCTTCGACGTGTTCAGGGAGCCCACGCCGCGCGGTGTCGCGTATCGATGGGGGATAGTGGTCCGCCTCGCACCCAGGACGTCGGGTCCTGGAGCGGTCCACATGTGGGTGGCCGACGACCAGCCGGCACAAGACGAGTACGCGATGCGCCGGACGATCAGCCGGATCGAGTCCGCGCTCGGCATGGACCGCTGACCAAGCCCGTGCGGTACCGGCGGCTCCGAGCCATGGGGTCTACCGCCAGCGGCGATCGGCCCGTTCGATGCGGATCGGCTACCGGACGGCCGCGCGTCCTACCAACCGGTCAGGCAGAGAAGTCCCCTTACGAGCTCCTCTGCCCGTCGGTGTGATCTGCGCGGACCTGTTACGACCCTCAGCGCCGGTGGCGTCGTGTGGGACCGGGCAGAGGAGGTCGCGATGCAACACGTGTTCATCGGCAAACTGTTCAAAGTCGGGCGGCTCCGGCGCGGCTTCTCGGAGTTCTTGGCGCTCCCACTCATCATCGCGGTGCTGTTCTGTTGCGCGGCCGCACTGCTTGCGTTCTGGGACAACCAAGGAGCGGCGCCAGGGGTCCGAAGGATCGTCGCGGCGATGATCCCGGCGTCTGGTGCGACCGCGTTCGTCGGCGTGGTCGCTGCGAGCCTGATGACCATCACGTCGATCACGTTCACGGTGCTGCTGATCGCGGTGCAGCAGACCTCGAGCTTCCTCGGCGCGGTGGTCTTCGATCAGTACCTCCGGCGCCGCGCGAACCAGGTGTACGTCGGCTACTTCGTCGGAGCGACGGCGTTCTCGTTCATCGTCCTCGCCTGCGCAGGTTCCGGCTCACCACCGGTCATCGGCGCGTTCGCCGTTTTGGTGCTGACCGCAGGGTGCTTGGTCGCGTTGTTGCTGCTCATCTACTCCACTGTCGACCAGATGCGGCCTGAGAGCGTCGTGCGTTCGATCCACGACCTCGCGCTCCGCGCCCACAAGAGTGAGATGCTGCTCTTGACGGGCACGCGGAAGACGCGCCGCACCGACCCCGGTTCAGCAGCACGCGTCGTCACGGCGAGGACCGGCGGTTACGTCGTGGACATCGATCCCCGCGCCCTTGCCTCGGTCGCGCGGTCGGCAGGCCCGGACGTGGAGGTGTTCCTGCCCTGCCTGCTCGGCACCTACGTCGCGCTCGGCGAGTCACTGGCCAGCCTCGTGGGGGTCGGCGCGGACGACGACCGGTTCGATGCCGACACACGGGCCGCTGTCACGCTGGACGACTCTCGGCGAGTGGAAGTCGACTCGGGGTACTCGATCGATCAGCTGCACAACATCGCGTGGACCGGAGCATGTGGGCAGAGCCCCCTCGTCGCAAGTGCCGCGATCCATCAGCTTCGCGACTTACTCGCCCAGTGGGCCACTGCGGAGGAACAAACCCTCGACACGTCCAAGAAGAAAGGCGAACCGCTCCCCGTCGTCTACACAGACGGAGCAATCAAGCAGGTACTCCACGGGCTCGGGACACTCGTCCTGGCATCGGTGCAGACACGGCAGGTCGACACAACCGCGCTCCTCGTGGCGTCGTTCACCCACGCGGTGCCGCGGCTCGGCTCGGACGAGCACCGAACCGCTCTGACAGATGCGTTGGACGCCGCGCTCCCCTCGATCGGTCAGCAAGCCAGCAGTCCCGCGCTCACGGCCGCAGTCGCAGACCTCATCGACGTCCTCGTCGCGGAGAGTCTGGATCACCGGGCCGCGCGACGACTGCAGGCCGAACTCTGTGCTGCCGCCCGAGCGCCCAAAGGTCATCCGACGCGGCGCAAGAACGTGCGAACGAACACTTCGGTGTCCGGCCGATCGAACCGCAGGGACTGACCGAAGGCTTTCGGCAACTCGACGCCAAAGCGAACGTCCAAGCCGTCTCGATAGCCGATCGGCTACCGGGCACGTCTGGCAGCGATACCGTGCAGGAGTGTCGAGTTCTGGCGTCATCAAGCCACGGTCGCGCGTGAGTGCTGCGCTTGGCATGGCTGCGCTGCTGGCCTGGCTTGCTCCAGCGTCAGTGATCGCTCTCCGCCTGGCATGGACAGACCCTCCTTCTCGCGTGCCCGTGCATTGGACGGGAGCAGGCCCTGACCAATGGGCTTCGGCGGACGCTGCGTTCTGGTCCTGCATCGTGCCGGGCATCGTCGGAGCACTCGTCTGCAGTCTGCTGGTCGTCCCGTTGTCTTCGGACGCGTCGCGATGGGGCACTGCGATCACTTTCGGGGCGGTGAGTGCGGGAACGGGCATCATCGCGTTCTTCTGGGTCGCGATGATGCTCGCTGCCGAAGGAGCGGGGACGCCGTTCCTGGTCATCCTTGCCCCGCTCGGGCTGGGAGTGCTTGTGTTCGGCCTCTCCCTGTTCGTCCAGACGAGGACCGCCCGGTAGGCGATCGTTGAGTGGACACGTCCCCGCCCGGCCGCAACTTCCGGATGAGCTCTCTTCGGCATAGCGTGAACCTCGTGAAGCGTGCCGCAGATCGCGTCGTCGTTCCCAATGTGGTCGGGATGCCTTTCCACGTGGGGCGAGACCTTGCGTACGATGCGGGTGTCACGCTGGCGAACCCGGACCCGGATGGACCGCCGATCGGCGCTCTCGCTTGGCCGGGGCTCATCTACATCACTTCGCAGCGTCCAACCGCAGGGACCGAGCTGTACCGATGGGACTCAGTCGTCATCGAGGTCGCAGCCTATGGCGAAGCGGATTCGACCACGCGCGCTCCGTTCCCGGACAAGCCGCGTGTTGACAGCGCGCAAGCACATCCGAGGAACGATTCCTACGTCGACGCGGCAGGGGCTGAAGACCGAGCGTCCAGTGCCACGAACCCGCTGGGGACATGAGGGCCAACGGGCTCCTCTAGACCGTCCGGACGCCGAAATGCATCTGTTTCTCTCAGCCCACGGGACCGCTGACGCGTGTCGCCCGGGCTTACGCTGCAGTCGTGGGGGAACGAACAGCGGGGCGCGTCCAGCGGAAGTCGAGTGGTTGGCGTTTCGCTCGCGACCTCCTCATCATCGTGCTTGTAGCGCTCCTGGTGTCGTTCCTCGTGAAGACGTTCCTGGTCCGTTCGTTCTACATCCCGTCAGGTTCGATGCAGAACACATTGCAGATCAACGACCGTGTGATCGTCAACGAGCGCGCGGCACTGCACCGTGGCGACGTCGTCGTCTTCCGGGATCCCGGCGGGTGGCTCGAAGCCGGACAGTCCATCGAGGGCCAGACAACTCAGTCCCGGACCGCGCTGTCGAAGGCCCTCAGCGCGGTTGGTCTCGGTGCCGACGGCGATGACCACCTCATCAAGCGCATCATCGGCTTGCCTGGCGACCATGTCCAGTGCTGCAACGCGCTCGGTCAGATGGAGGTCAACGGCGTCCCCATCTCGGAGCCGTACCTGCGGAAGCAAGCAGGCCAGGCGGCGTCCGGAACCCCTTTCAACGTGACGGTGCCGACAGGGAAGCTGTGGGTGATGGGCGACAACCGATACGAATCTGGAGACTCGCGCTATCACCAAGACTTGCCATCGAAGGGGTTCGTGCCAGAAGGCGATGTCGTTGGTCGCGCCGTCGTCATCACCTGGCCTGTGAAGCGGTGGGCATGGCTCGATGACTACCCCTCCACCTTCGCCGGCACCGACCCCAAGAAGCACTGACAGAGCGCTCTCCGGATGACCGGTAGTGGATCCTCTATCGGGTTGGCTGGCCTACCGGGCAGCGTGGTCTGAGAGCATCAGGGCATGACACTTGTCGGTAGCCGGACTGTGCTTCAGGTGATCTCACCGGCGATGGCGCGCCGCATCGTCGTGCGGGACGAGCGTCCCGGTGACGACTGGCACCCCGAGTACCCGTTCGCCGACGAACTGGACCCACTCCGGGCCCTCGCTGCCGAGACCGCAGCGGATCCGGAGTTCACCATGTACCTCGTCCGGCGGCGGTCGGATGGCCTCGCCATCGGTGGTTTCGGATTCTTCGGTCCGCCGGACGACAAGGGAACGGTCGAGTTCGGGTACGGCCTGGTTCCCCCAGCCCGAGGCGCGGGACTCGCGAGCGAAGCCGTGCAGCTCGGACTTCAGCACGCCGCGACGCGCGGAGCGCTGATTGCGCTCGCGGACACGGAACTAGGGAACATCCCCTCGCAACGTGTCCTCGAGAAGAACGGTCTCATCGAGATCAAGCGCGACCAGTCGCACGTGTACTACCGACGCCCTCTCGTTGCCCGGTAGCCGATCGTCTACCGGACGCGGCATAGACGTGGAATCAGTGTGCAGCGGTGTCGGCTTCGGCTGTTGGTGCTCGCCTAAGCTCCTGCTTGCGGGCGTAGTAGGCGGCGCTGAGTTGGACGATGGCGAGAACTGACCACGTGATCGCCATGAACGTGTGGAATCCGGACGGGTCGACGATGGCCAGAACGATCCAAATCACAGCCAGAGCGGCCCAGGTCCACGCAAGCCACGGGAGGGGCTTCCCAACGATTCGTTCGAGGATGCTGCGCCGCTTCGTCTCGGTCATGTACGTGACCCTATGGGATGGGTTCTAGCTGTCAGACGGTGTCCGGTAGCCGATCCGCTGCCGGACTCAGACCAGTTCCGAACTCCGTTCACCCGAGCAGTAGTCCGAAGCCGAGCAGGAAGGCGAACGGCGACAGGACGAAGAGGAACACGATGAGGGCGATGGTGGCAACCGTCACCACGGCGGCGCTCGTGGTGACGAAGGACAGGAGGCTGATGAGGCCGACTGCTCGCCTCACGTCGCCGCCGGCCGCGACGGTCGTGGTCGCCTCCTCGAGGAGGTCGCGCATCGGGTCATCGCTCACATTGCCAGGGTACGGAGAACATGACGAACGGTCGACGCCGTGCGGGGGAGAGTGTGTCCACAGGCGTGGTAGGTGCTGGCGACGTGGGCCGTGGTCGTGTCCCGGTAGTCGATGGTTTAGCGAGACGATTTACCCCTTCTCGTCTGCTGCGGTCCGACACCGACTGGACGGCACCGTCGGTCGTGACCGCTGCTCGTGTTGCTATCGTTCGCGGCGAGGGGGGATCGAAATGCGTCATCGAACCGACAAGGGTGCGAGCGTTCGACACGGGCGACTCGCTCGCCGGTCGAGTTGGCTCGGAGCTGCGAAGCTGCTCGGCATCACTGCCATCGTCGCTGTGACGAGCGCCACGAGCATCGCGGCAATCGCCGTCGGGAGTCTCGGCTCTTCGGTGCAGACGGTCCGAATCGGTGCCGCCGGCAAGCCCAGTAGAACCGGTGCCGACGCCCTCCGCGGTGCCGTCGACTTCGTCGTTGTCGGCAGCGACACCCGCCAGGGCCAGACAGAGGCCACTGAGGGTGATCCGGGGACCTTGAACAACGACGTCACCATGCTGGTCCACATCTCCGCCGACCATCAGCAGATGACTGCCGTCAGCATCCCGCGTGACACCGTCATGGAGCTGCCGGCGTGCGTCGACACGGACTCTGGCCAGACCCGACCTGCGGAGCGGGCGATGTTCAACGAAGCCCTCGCCCGAGGCGGCAACCAAGGCGGTCTGCGCTGCGTCGTGGCAGCCGTGCAGTCCCTGACCGGTGTCGAGGCGCAGTTCGCCGGCATTCTCAAGTTCGACGGTGTGGCAGCCATGTCGACCGCGGTCGGCGGCGTCGACGTCTGCGTCGCAACACCGATCCACGACCCGTACGTGGGCCTCGACCTCGAACCCGGCATCCATCCCATCGAGGGGCAGACCGCTTCAGCGTTCCTGCGCAGCCGCCACGGCGTCGGAGACGGCGGCGACCTCGGACGCATCAGCAACCAGCAGGTGTTCCTCTCCGCACTGGCCCGGAAGGTGCTCGCACCCGGCGGGGCGCTGTCCAACCCGGTGACGCTCTACAAGCTCGCCCAGGCCGCGCTCTCGAACATGATCCTCAGCGACAACCTCACCAGCCCCGACACGATGGTCTCCCTGGCCCTGACCCTCAAAGGCATGGACCTGTCGAAGGTGCTGTTCGTCCAGTACCCCACCCTGCCCAACCCGGCGGACATCAACCGCCTCATCGTCGACGAGCAACCCGCTCAGGCACTCAACGTCGCGTTGCAGACTGACGCAAAGACGAACCTGAACGACTCAGCCCTCGGCGGAGGTGCCACGAAGCAGTCCTCGGACAGCACAGCACCCTCGAAATCCACCTCTGCACCGTCATCGACCGCTCCGGCCACACACGAATCGCCGTCGGACGGGCCCGCGACCGCTGCACCGAGCACGGCCGCCACGTCCACTGCCCTCCCCTCGACGATCACAGGCCAGACAGCAGCAGAATCTACCTGCTCGAAGGGCTCTGGCTAGGAACGCGAGCAGCGAGAACTTGTCTCGATAGCCGATCCTCTATCGAACGGCGTTCGTCCTGAGTGGTGAGCACATCGCCACGACGACTGCGCCAGCGAACACGACGGTCACCGCGAGCAGCGCGATGCCATCCCCAGCGACGGTCATCAGAGCGCCGCCACCCACTGCTCCCGCAGCCGCAAGGGTCCTGTTTGCGCTGCGCATCGTGCCGTTCATCCGGCCGAGGAGTGTGTCGGGTGTGACGGTCTGGCGGAGGCTCATCTCGTTCGCGTTCTCGCAGCCTGCAGCAGCGCCGTGCACGGCGAAGGCGGCGAACAAGATCACGACGGTGGCTGCCGGGGCTGCAGCACCGATGCCGACGGTGGCGAGCGTGATGGCCGCCCACGCGATCGGGTACGCGGCTCGAGCGGCGATGATCGTCCGGCCGGAACCGAAACGGTTGCCGAGGCGCGGCGCCGCAGTGGCGCCGAGGAGCATCGCGACGCCACTGACGGCGAGGATGGCCCCGTACACGGCCGCTGGGAGCGCGAGGGTGCGGAGCGCGAGTGTCGCGAACACCGTCAATCCGGCGGCATTGGCGAGGAACCAGAGATGTGTCGACAGCGCCAGCGGTGCGAGCGTCGCATGACCGTACGTCCACCGCAGACCATCGGCGATGTCGCTCCGCAGCCGCGCACCCGCCACGCGTGCTGCCGTCTGCTCGACAACACGGACCCGGGCGATGAGGACAGCGTCGACGAAGTAGCTCACCGCATCGAGCGCTATTGCCACCGGAGCGGTCACGATGCTGACCAGCACACCTCCGAGAGCCGGGCCCACCGTCTGCGCTGCCGCGTCACTCTGATCGATCCGCGCATTCGCCGCCAGCAGGAGGGATCGCGGCACAATCCTCGGCAGGAGCGACTGCGTGGCTGCGAAGCCCACGACGGACAAGATGCCGAACACGAACAACGCCGCCGCCGTCACCCAGAGGTTGAGGAGTCCCGTCAGCCAGAGGACGGGGATCGCGCCGAGGCACACGCCACGGCCGACACTCGCCCAGATCAGCAGTGGCTTCCGCCGGAACCGATCGACGTACGCGCCGACGAGCAGACCGAACAACGCGTACGGCAGGAACTGGGCAGCGTTCACCAACCCCACCTCGAACGGGCTAGCGTGCAGCACCGTCACCACGAGAACGGGTACGGCCACCGCGCTCACCGCTGATCCGAACGACGAGACGGTCGCAGCAGACCAGTACCGGCGGAACCCGGGCACTCGACCCAGCGTGGTCACGTCCTCGCCCATGCGCCAACGCTGGCAGACCGCAACGCCGCGAGCAAGACAGTTCGCACTGCGCGTCCCTGTCTCGGTAGCGGATCGTCGACCGGGACGGGTTGCAGGGCTAGCTGCCGAAGCTGACGTCCTCCGGGCACGGCGGCTGGTCGTCTCCCGCCATGAACCCTTCCAAGCTGCTTCGGACCGGCGCTCTGCCGCCCGCACGAGGCACCAGATGCGAACGGTCAAGGTCCTTCCCGGAGTCGAGGAAGACCCACCGGGTTAAGCGCAGCGGCCAACCCCAGTCATCACGGCGAACGATGCGTCCCGCCTGCTGCACGATCCACTGAGAGACACGATCGGCCGTGCGCTCGGCACCGTGCTCTCCGGCAGGTTCGAGCACATCGAGGTTCCCGTCGATTGGCCCGACGTCGTCGTAGTGCTTCTCGTCTCCCCAGCGGCACTCGGCGACGAAGCCGCCGCCGTCGTGCGTGAATGTGACCCACAGCCATCGGAGATCAGTCGTCAGGTGAGGGAGTTCAACGCCTACGAACGGCACGGCGATCTCGAGCGCGACGGACTGCTCCGCGCTCAGGCCGAGCCGCTGCCAACCCGTTGCGTGCTGACGGAGTTGCCGCACAAAGAGCGCATCCTGCGCATCTGCCATTCTGACCCGTGGGAACCAATCCAAGTCAGACACAGCAGAAGGTTGGCATCTGCGACCGACCGCCGGCAACCCAACCTCGTCTCGGCAACCGATCGGCTTGTGGTGCAACGGGCGTTGTCGGGTCAGCGTCGTGCGGTGAGGATGTCGAACTCGTTCTCGTCGACGAGCAGACCGTCGGCGTCGACGAACGGTTCGAGTCGCTCGGCGATCTGGTCGTCGAACGCACTCGCGCGGTTGCCGAGCACCGTCAGGGACGCGAACGACGTCGAGTGCAGGTACCCGATGACGCTCTCCACCGTGCGGATCCGCCGCACCGGGACCGACTCGCGCTCCACTCCCCGGTAGCCCGCTTCGACGAGGTCGTCGGCGTAGTCGTGGGTCGGCGCCCGGTACGTGCCGGCACCTGCTCGGCGTTCCTCTCCGAGGAACTCGCGCAGGACGTCGAGGGTCGCGGTCTTCCACGGAGCGTTCGCCGCCCATACGCTGCGGTCCCCGAAGACCGCGAGCACGCCGCCCGGGGCGAGGACGTCCCCTGCCCGTGCCAGGAACCGTGCCCGGTCGAACCAGTGGAACGCCCGGCACACGGTCACGAGCTGCGCCTGCCACCCTGGGGGCACGGTGAAGTCCTCGGCCGTGCCGGGCACGAGCGTCACCCGACGCTGCTCGATCTGCGCGGAGAGCGACCGCGACGCGACAGCGAGGAGGTCCGGATCCGGGTCCACGCCGATCACGTCGTCGAAGTACGCATCCAGTGCGGTGATGACGAACCCGGTGCCGGTTCCCACGTCCAGCAGCCGCCGCACGCCGTCGGGGCCCGCCGGGGGCGCCGCGTCCGAGAGACGCTGCGCCACGATCGGGGGAACGTCGGACCGGTACGCCCCGTAGAACTCGGCAGTCGACGCAAACACGCTCACCAAACCACGCTAACCCGCCGTCAACCGCGACTCCATGATGGGTCCCACAGCGGCCACTTGAGGATCGGCTTCCGGGACGGTGCGCGCCTCCGGTCAGCTCCGGGGCAGCTCCGAGAGCATCGGGTGGTTGCGGTCACGCTCTGAAAGCAGCGCTTCGTTGAGTGGGATCGGCCAGTGGACGGCCGCCATCGGGTCAGCCAAGTTCACGAACGACGCGGAGTCATACGCCTCTGATGACCAGTGCTGGTCGACGCTGTAGAGGTAGTGAAGGTCTGTGAGGCACTGATAGGAGTTGGCAACGCCGGCCGGAACGAACACCGCGGTCTCGTCATCGAGCTCGACGCTGACCGACGTACCGAAGGTCGGTCCCTCGCGCAGGTCGAGGTACGCAGCGAATGCGCGACCGTCGACCAGAGACGCGTACTTGTTCCAGGGCTCCGCGTGGAAGCCACGGGTGGATCGTTCCCTGTTGAAGGCGACGCTTGTCTGCACCACCGTGAAGTCCCGGGGTAAGCCGGCCTCGATCAGCTTCGCCCGGTGGAACTTCTCCTGAAACCAGCCTCGGTCGTCCTCGACCTTGCTGACGGTGAATACGAGAAGACCCGGGATCGTCGTCGTCTTACCGTGCGCATGCGTCGTCGCAGTCATGCCGTCAGGCTAGCTCTCATCACCACACCGTCCGCTATAGGCCCTTGCGCCTGTTCGTCTCCCAGTAGTCGAACACCACTTCATCCTCGGGTTCCAGCTCACGTCGAACTAGCTGGAGGAGGCGACTGCCTTGGCGCTCGTGTGAGCCGAGGCAGCCTCGGTCGGCCAGCCGGCGTCGACCGAGTAGTTGGCGTTGAAGTCGGCCGCCCACGCCAGTCCTTCGTCAACGAGCCGCGTCGAAAGCGACGGGCGGCCCTGATTACAGGGCCCGTCCTCGCTCCAGAACGGCCAGTCGACGCCGTACTCGTTCATCAGGCCGTAGCGCACGTCGAGAGCATTGCACGCTTACGACGACCGCGTCCGAAAACCGATCGTCATCCGGACAAGACGCCGGCTGCACGACACGCTGTGAGCAGCTTCGCTCGGTGTCGTCCTTCTAGCTTCGCTTCGTGTCGCCTGATTGAAGCAGCCGGATGCGGCGATACAGGGTGGCTCGGGACATGCCCAGGTCGCGGGCGACTTGGGACGCTGGCTGGCCCGCATCGAGGAGCTGGATAGCGGCGCGGACCTGACTGTCCGTGAACACTGCGCGTCGGCCACCGAGGTCCTTCCCGGCGGTTCGGCGTTTGGAGACGGAGTCGCGGACCCGTTCTCGTTTGATCTCGAGTTCCATCTGCGCGAGGGCCGCCATGACGGAGAACACCATGGACCCCATCGGCGTTGCTGTGTCGACGTCGCCGCCACCGAGGTTCGACGTCGTACGGGGGCAAATGTGTCGGAGGGCTTGGTGGGCGTTCGCGGTGCCGGCGTGTGGTCCATCCCCACGCCGCCGTCCACTCCGGAGCCTGACCATAGCGCCCGAACTCGGCGGGGCAGTAAGCCCTAAAACCGTCTCGATAGCCGGTGGCTTACCGGACGGCCTCGTGCCTACCGATGACGGAGGATGCTGAGAAACTCGTCGGCCATGCCGAGGTGCTGTTCGAGCTTGGCGCGGCGTTCTTCGGTGTCGCGGATGTATTCGTCGAGCTGCCCGCGCAGTTGTACGTGATCTGCGTCGTCGTTCGCCGCTTCGAGGGCGTCGACGACGGCGAGGAGTTCGGCCATCTGTTCGAGGGTGAAGCCGAGTGGCTTCATGCGGCGGATGATGAGCAGTCGGGCGAGGTCGGTGTCGGTGTAGAGCCGGAAGCCGCCCTCGGTCCGACCGGACGGGTGCAGCAGCCCGACCTCGTCGTAGTGACGGATCGTGCGGTTCGACAATCCAGTGCGGTCGGCGAGCTCGCCGATGTGCATCGTCGTCGGTGCCGCTTGTTCCGTCATCCGCCGCTCCTTCATGGTCCTGCTGGGCTGTGGCGAGCGTAGCGCCGCCACGTCCGCGGCTCCTGCACCTGAACCCTCAAACCTTTCCGTAGCGGTAGGGTTCGGGAGTCCCTGAGTGAAAGCGAGCGTGGCATCACGTCTTCCCCGAACACGTCCGAGATCACCCTTCCCACCACGGACGCCGCCCCACCAGCGGACCTGACACCGACGCCTACCGGCACGAGTTCGACGCGAATGCGTGGCTGGCTGCCGTGGGTCGCCGTGATCGCTGCCGGCGGTGTCCTCTCGGTGATGAGCGCGCCAGGGCAGACGGCCGGCCTGTCGGTCTTCACGGACCCGCTGATTCGTGAACTGGGGATCTCCCGCACCGAGGTGTCGACGAGCTACCTCATCGGCACCCTCCTGGGCGCGTGCGTGCTGCCACTGACGGGTCGGGCGTTGGACCGGTGGGGCGTCCGGCGGATGACGATCTTCATCGGGGTCGCGTTTGCCGTGTTCCTCGCCGCGTTGAGCTTCGTCGCGGGGATCGTCGGCCTGACGGCTGGGTTCGTCGGTGTGCGCATGGCCGGGCAGGGCGCGCTCTCGCTCGCCGCGACGACGCTCGTCGCCCGCAGCATCGCCGACCGACGGGGCCTCGCGCTCGGGATCGCGTCAGGGGTCGGCTCCGGGGGGATCTCCCTGGTGCCGGTGTTCGTCGAGACCCTGATCGCGGGCACTGACATCCACGTCGCGTGGCGGGTGGAGGCGGTCGTCGTCGCCGCGGTCGTGATCCCGATCGGATTGCTCCTTCCGCGACGAACCGCCACTGCCCAGGGCAGGAAGGCCGCGGAAGCTGCCGGTGGCGGGCCGGTGTGGACGCTCCGGGAAGCGGCCGCCACGGGCATGTTCTGGACCATCGCTGCCGGGCTCGCGGTGTCCGGGATGCTCAGCACCGCGCTGGCCTTCCACCAGGTCGCCGTCCTCGGCGAGCAGGGCCTCACCCCGGGGGAAGCGGCCGCGAACTTCCTCCCGCAGACCGTCACCGGCATCGCCGCGACCCTGCTCACGGGCGCGCTGTCGGACCGCATCCCGCCGAAGTTCGGCGTCACCATCGCGATGACGACCCTCACCGGCGCGCTCCTGCTGCTCCCGATCGTGCACACCGGGTGGACCGCTGTCCTCTACGGGCTCGTCCTCGGCGCCGCCGGCGGAGCCCTGCGTGGCATCGAAGCCGCCGCGTACGTCCGGTACTACGGAACGGCGAACATCGGCGTGATCCGCGGCGTCGCGACCGGCACGAACCTCGCCTCGACCGCGTTCGGGCCGCTGCTGCTCGCGCTCGG
The DNA here is from genome assembly GCF_003234655.2 of Curtobacterium sp. MCLR17_007. Lineage (NCBI taxonomy): Bacteria > Bacillati > Actinomycetota > Actinomycetes > Micrococcales > Microbacteriaceae > Curtobacterium > Curtobacterium sp. MCLR17_007. Next base: position 3,250,948 of record NZ_CP126271.1, read on the forward strand.
CCACGACGTCGCCGGCGACTACACCACCCCGGTGCTGGTCGCCGCGATCCTGCCGGCAGTCGTCGCCGTCGTCTCCGTCTTCGCCCGCGCCCCACGTCACCCGGCACTGCACAGCTGATCGGCCAGCGGCACGCGAGTACCAGCGGCCGCCCGCGCCCGGGTCAGTGCGCGCGGAGTTCGTCGAGGAACTCGTCGACCATGTGCAGCTGCTCCTGGAGGCGCCCTCGTCGTGTCTCAGCGTCCCGGATGAACGCAGCGACCCGCGAACGGACCGCGGTCAGGTCCACGTCGGGCTGCGCTTCGTCGAGCATCTTCATCGCGTCTACCAGGATCCCGGCCTCCCCGAGAGAGAACCCGAGCGGTTTCATCCGCCGCACCATCAGGAGTCGGGCGACGTCGTCCTCGGAGTACAGGCGGAACCCGCCTTCGGTGCGGCCGGACGGGTGCAGCACCTCGGCGGCGTCGTAGTCGCGGATCGTCTTCACACTCAACCCGGTGCGCTCGGCGACCTCGCCGATGTGCATCAGGTACTCGTTCGACATCGTCACGTCGTCACCCTCCACTTGCGCAACAACCCTTCCGTTGCGTTAGAGTCGAACCATACCAACCTTCCCGCAACGGAAGGGTTGGATCCGGCTGGACGCTCTGACGCCGCCGGCCGAGCGCGATGACGCGCCCTACGACAGCTCTCGCGGGCGCAGCGCCCGCACCCCCTCACTGAAGGAGAACCGTGACGACCGTCACGCAGTCGGTGCCCGTCCAGGCGCACCACAGTCCCACCGTCCTGTCCGCACTGCGGAACCCGAAGATCCTGCTCCGCGAGGTCCTCGCCGGCCTCGTCGTCGCCCTCGCCCTGATCCCCGAAGCGATCTCGTTCTCGATCATCGCCGGCGTCGACCCGCGCGTCGGCCTGTTCTCGGCATTCGTGATGGCCGTCGTCATCTCGTTCGTCGGCGGACGTGCCGCGATGATCACCGGCGCGACCGGCGCAATCGCACTCGTCGTCGCCCCCGTGGTCAAGGAGCACGGCCTCGACTACCTCATCGCCACCGTCCTGCTCGGCGGGGTCTTCCAACTCGTCCTCGGCGGACTGGGAGCGGCGAAGCTGATGCGGTTCGTGCCACGGTCGGTGATGGTCGGGTTCGTCAACGCGCTCGCGATCCTGATCTTCACCGCGCAGCTGCCGAACATCATCGGCGTCTCCTGGCTCGTCTGGCCGATCGCCGCCGTCGGCATCGCGATCATCGTCCTGCTACCCCGGCTCACCAAGGCGATCCCCGCACCGCTGGTCGCGATCGTCGTCCTGACCCTGGTGACCGTGTTCGCGTCGATCGCGATCCCGACCGTCGGCGACGAGGGCAAGCTGCCCGACAGCCTCCCGACGCTCTTCATCCCGAACGTCCCGCTGAACCTCGAAACCCTCACGATCATCGCCCCCTACGCCCTCGCGATGGCGCTCGTCGGACTGCTCGAGTCGCTGATGACGGCGAAGCTCGTCGACGAGGTCACCGACACCGGCTCCCGGAAGACTCGTGAAGCGCTCGGGCAGGGCGTCGCGAACATCGCCTCCGGCCTCTTCGGAGGGATGGGCGGCTGCGCGATGATCGGCCAGACGATGATCAACGTCAAAGCCTCCGGCGCTCGCACCCGGATCTCCACGTTCCTGTCCGGGGTGTTCCTGCTGGTCCTCGTCGTCGGGCTCGGTGACATCGTCGCGATCATCCCGATGGCCGCCCTCGTCGCCGTCATGGTGATGGTCTCCGTCGGCACCTTCGACTGGCACAGCATCAAGCCCTCCACCCTCAAGCGGATGCCCGTCGGCGAGACCATCGTCATGGTCCTCACCGTCGGAATCGTCGTCGCCACCGACAACCTCGCCATCGGCGTCATCATCGGCGTGATCGCAGCGATGATCGTCTTCGCCCGCCGCGTCTCCCACTTCACCAGCGTCTCGCGCAGCATCGAGACGCTCAGCACCGGCGAGCAGCACGCGCTCTACACCGTCGAGGGGGAACTGTTCTTCGCCTCCTCGAACGACCTCACCACCCAGTTCGACTACGTCGATGACCCCGAGCTCGTGATCATCGACATGACCAAGTCGCACGTGTGGGACGCCTCCACCGTCGCCGCGCTCGACTCGATCGAGACGAAGTACCACCAGCACGGCAAGCGGGTCGAGATCCGTGGCATGAACGACGCCAGCCAGGCCTTCCACGGCCGCCTCGCCGGCAACCTCGGCTCCGGTCACTGAAACCCTCCCACCTCCGCCCGGCCCCAACCCGGGGCACCGAGTGAACGGGCGGAGCACAAGGGCCGGCGTCCCCCTTTCCGCCGGCCCGGCGGGCACCGTCATGTCGTCCAGGACGGTGCCCGCACCTCACCACCCATGAGGAGCCAGCACGTGACCAAACCCACCATCCACGACGTCGCCGCCGCCGCACGCGTCTCCCACCAGACCGTCTCCCGCGTCCTCAACGGCGCCACCAACGTCCGCCCTGCAACCAGGTCCCGCGTCGAACACGCCATCCACGCACTCGAATACACCCGCGACGACCAAGCAGCAGCACTCGCACGCCGACCAAGGCGACACAGCACCGACTGACACCAATCGCGTCGCACGCAAACGGCCCCGGACAGCAGCTCGCTGTCCGGGGCCATTTCGGTGTCCGACAGCCGATCGTCACTCGAGGCACCTTGATGCCGGGCCGTGGCACTCGGCCAGGTGTTTCGTGGTGAGCTAGCCGGATGCGCATCAGGTCAGCGGCCGTTGTCGTCCGAGACGAGAGCCTGCTCGTCATCGATCGGTTGAAGAACGGTCGTCACTACTGTGTGCTCCCTGGTGGCGGGGTCGAGGAAGGCGAGAGCCTCCGCGAAGCGTGTCAGCGCGAGTTGCGCGAGGAGACGGGCCTTGATGCGAGCATCGGCGACCTCCTCGACGTACCAGTGGATAGCGCCGTTCCCGCGGCTTACTTCGTGGCACAAGTGCGTCCTGGTCCATTCCTACTCGGCGGCCTAGAGGTCGACCGTGCCTCGGAACTGAACCAGTACGAGCCGAGGTGGGTGAAAGTGGGCTTGCTCGCGCACATCCCGTTGGTGCCGGAAGCGGCGAGGGAAGCGGTCAAGCTGGTCCTCGAAGCGCACCGCTGAGGGATCGGCTACCGGACGTCCGCTGACCGACCGGCTATCGGACGCCCGCAGCAAAGGTCTTGCTGTACCAACGGTCGGAGTACGGCTCGTCATTGAAGGGCGCGACGCGCTCGTAGCCGTTCCGCTCGTACATTGCGCACGCCTCCGCGAGGGCCGCGCGGGTGTCGAGCCGGACCGTACTCATTAATCGCTGTCGGCAGACGTGCTCGGCCGCGTGCAGCAGTTGCGAGCCGATTCCCCGGCCTCGATGTGACGGCACCGTGAAAACCTTGGTGAGTTCAGCCACGCTGTCGAGGAAGCGGACGCCGACGCAGCCAACGGGCCGCCCGCCTTCTACGGCGACGAGCAGCGCGCCGGTGGACCCTTGTAGATCGCCGTAGGGCTCGTCTTGGAGTGCCTGGCTCAGCTCGTCGTCTGTCGCCGGGCGCTGGTACCACCGTGCCGCGACGTCGGCCATGTACTCCCGAACGATGTCAGCCGCTATGGCGGTGGTCGGAGCGACGGTCTCGATCGTGATCACGACATGACGCTATCCACCCCGAACGGCGACGGGCGGCCGATCCTCTATCGGCTCCCTCGCCGGGAAGCCACAGCCCGGACGATTGCGATCGTCATCAGCACGAAACCGGCGGCACCCAGAAGGGCAAACCAAATCCGGAGGTGCTCGCCGGAGGCAAGCCCGATCAGGGATGACACCAATACGAGGAAACCTACGATCGCTGGAGCCCAGAGCTGCCAGCTACTGAGTCCAGGTCGTCGCGGGGGCGATGGAGTCATAACGGCAGTCTGGCCCCTCGTCAGCTGTCTGGTTCGTTTCCGAAACTGCTCGCAGTGAAGGATCCCCTACCGTGTAGGCGCATCAGCTGCGATGACGTTCCGATATCTGTAGGAGGAGGCCCACGAGGCTGACCGCGGCCAAAACGAACGCGATCACGGCACCAACGGCGAAGGAGTTCACGACCAGGAAGATGCCGATGACTAGGAACGCAACGGCGAAGAACGCCGTGGCTCCCGGCGACTGCCGAGCGATCACTCTGGTGAGTTTCATCATTCCCTTAGACCGTGTCGACAAGCGCTGTACCGCGCGGCCTCCCTGCCACACACGCTAGCTAAGCACGATGTGCCGTAAGCGGATGGTTGAACGGGCGTCGACAAGTGGGCCACCTGGTGCCTACGATGGCGATGGGCGGCGGGGTGCCGGCTCGATAGGGAGTGTGTCTCCCGGGTGGGTGGGCTCCTTTCTTGGAGCCGTCGTGAATGGTTCGTACCGCATCGTCGTTACCGACCGGGCGTTCGTCACCGGACTGATCGCGGTCATGCTCTCCGCGATCGCACTCGGGATGGTGCCTCTGGTTCTGATCCTCGCTTCTCCAGCGGGGTCACTCGCGACCGCCGCAGTCGCCGCGGGAGCGTTCGGGATCGGTAACGCGCTCGGTGTTCCAGCCCAAGGTGCACTCCTCGCGCGGTTCCCCGTTCGGGCGGTACTCGGTGCCAGCGGATGCGCCTGCTGCGCGCTCCTTGTGGGTGCGGCAGCCATGACAGGCGCGGCGGCATCGCAGGCGGTAGTGCTCTTCTGTGCCGGTGCTGCGTTCCCAGCCATCACGGCTGCCTTCCGCGCCTGGGTTCCTCAACGGTTCACCACCCAAACCGTGAGGACGAGCGCTTACGCGCTGCTCTCGGTTGCGTTCCAGGCCGGATTAGCGGCCGGTCCGGTCCTCGCCGCGATGGCCATGGCATCGGCGCTTCGTCCGTACAGCGTGTCGGTGGTCGCAGTGCTCGCGGCAGGTGCAACCCTTTCGTTCACCGCTTCGCGCGGCACGATCGCGGGCGCCACGCCGAAGCGGCCTGCAAGCACGGCGACCCGGGCCGGAGTCCCAAAGGTGCTTCGTCTCGTGGTCATCGGAGCCCTGGTGAGCGTGGGGACAGGGGCACTGACCGCTGTCGTTCCGGCTGCGGCTGTTGCATCGGGAGCTCGCAGCAGCGCCGGCTTGATCTTGGCGTGCCTGGCAGTCGGGGAAGCGGTTGGAGCGCTGGTATTCGGTGCGATGCGCCTGCCGGGGTCAGAACGACGGCATCTCGTCGTCGCGTTGTCTCTGATCTTGGTCGGCTACCTGTCACTCTCGATGCTCCTCGGCGCGCTCCCGGCGATAGCGGGTGGAGTGTTCGTCATCGGGGCGCTCTCGAGCCCGGTCACGATCGTCCTGTCATCGATGCTCGATGACCTGCTTCCGCCAGCGCTCATCGCCGGCGCGTACGGCGCTGTGGTCGCTGCCGCGGTTGCGGGCGCGGCCATGGGCACGGGAACAGCGGGGCTGCTGCTCGGAAGCCCGCTCGGTATCACTGGTGCGGTTGGCGCAGCCGCTGTAGGTGTCTGCCTCGCGATCACACTCAGCATCCGGCGGATTTCACCACCAGATGAACCTGGCTCCGCCCGGTAGCTGATCCACTACCGGGCATTGGGAGAGCGCTCTGTCAGTGCTTTTTGGGGTCGGTGCCGGCGAAGACAGAGGGGTAGTCGTCGAGCCAAGCCCACCGCTTCACAGGCCAGGTGATGACGACTGCGCGACCGACGACATCGTCTTCTGGCACGAACCCCTTCGATGGCAAGCCCTGGTGATAGCGCGAGTCTCCAGACTCGTATCGGTTGTCGCCCATCACCCACAGCTTCCCTGTCGGTACCGTCACGTCGAACGGGGTTCCGGACGCGGCCTGGCCTGCTTGCTTCCGCACGTACGGCTCCGAGATTGGGACACCGTTGACCTCCATTTGACCGAGCGCGTTGCAGCACTGCACGTGATCGCCAGGCAGGCCGATGATGCGCTTGATGAGGTGATCGTCGCCGTCGGCGCCGAGACCAACCGTGCTGAGGGCCTTCGACAGTGCACTCCGCGACTGAGTCGTTTGGCCCTCGATGGACTGTCCGGCTTCGAGCCACCCGCCAGGATCGCGGAAGACGACGACGTCGCCACGGTGCAGTGCCGCGCGCTCGTTGACGATCACACGGTCGTTGATCTGCAATGTGTTCTGCATCGAACCTGACGGGATGTAGAACGAACGGACCAGGAACGTCTTCACGAGGAACGACACCAGGAGCGCTGCAAGCACGATGATGAGGAGGTCGCGAGCGAAACGCCAACCACTCGACTTCAGTTGGACGTGTCCCGCTGTTCGTTCCCCCACGACTGCAGCCTAGGTCAGGTCGACGATGCATCACCGGTCCCGTGGGCTGACAAAGCCCGATGCGGACCGGCGCCCGGTTGCGGATGGGCTACCGAACGCCCCCTCGGTCGCTCGTGGTCGCCCCGATAGGGGATCGGCTACCGGACATTGTCACGCCGTCTTCTCAAACTGGTGACGAAGGGACCCGGTCTTCCGGGTCCCTTCGTCTGCGTGTGGTCAGCGGACTCAGACGCGGCCGAGCATCGCCTCGTTGAGGATGGTGCCGCCGAGCATCCAACCGCCGTCGGCGACCTCGTCGAGGATGACGAGGGTGGTGGGGCGTGCTCGCTCCCCGTAGGCGTCGACGATGGCGTCAGTGACGGCGTCCTGCAGCTTCTTCTTCGACTCGGCGGTCAGGGTGTCAGCGGGGACCTTGATGTTGGCAAAGGGCATGGTGTTCCTCTCGGTGGGGTTTCCCGGGCGGTCCGGGGGTCAAAGTGCGGCGTTGGAGGAGAGCAGGTCCTCGATGCCGACGCGGTGGTAGAACTCGGACCGGATGCGGTCCGCCACCGCTGAGACGACCTCGCTGCCGTCGTGCGAGGGGTCGACGTGGGTCCGGTACGGGCGGGTTCCTTCTGGGAGGCTGACCACGCGGACGATCTCGTCGGCGACGTCCTGCACGTCGGCGTCCACCGGGACGATCGCGGCGAGGCGGTCGGTGAGGTCCTGCCGGAGCGCCCCGTACTCCTCGTCGTGTGCAGCGACTCGGGCGGCGTCTGTCGGGACCGCAGCGTTCGTGAAGTGGTTCGTTCCCGAGGTGAAGGCTCCCGGGACCACGATGGTGGTGTCGATGCCGAAGCGGACGAGCTCCGCTGCGTAGCTCTCGGCCAGGGCGTCCATGCCGGCCTTCGCCGCGAAGTACGGCGCGAGGAACGGCGGGTGCCCGCCGCGGGTCGATGAGCTGCCGACCCACACGACCAGTCCTGAGCGGCTGACGCGCATGTGCGGCAGGACGGCGCGGGCGACGCGTTGTGCGCCGACGACGTTGACGTCGTAGAGGGCCGTGAACTGCTCGGGCGTGAACGCTTCGGCCGGGCCGTAGGCCATGTGGCCGGCGTTCTGCACGAGGACGTCGATCCGCCCGTGCGAACGGACGACCGAGCCGACGGCGTCATCGACGGACTGTTGTGACTGGACGTCGAGCTCGACGGCGCTGAGCTGCAAGCCCTCGCGGATGGCGAGATCCTCGAGCTCGGTGCGAGCCGTCGCGTTCCGACGGTCGATCGCGCGCATCCCCGCGATGACCACGTTGCCCGCCCGCGCGAGCGCCTCAGCCGTCAGCCGACCGAAGCCGCTGGACGCACCCGTGACGAGGACGACCCGTGGAGCGGTCATCAGACCATCCCGCCGTTGGCGCGGATGGTCTGGCCGTTGACCCAGTGGCCGTCGGGTCCGGCGAGGAACGCGACGACCGCCGCGATGTCCTCCGGCGTGCCGAGCCGCTCGAGGGGCGGGACCTTCGACAGCGTATCGATCTGCTCCTGGGTCTTGCCGTCGAGGAACAGCTCCGTTGCCGTCGGTCCTGGGGCCACCACGTTCGCCGTGACGTCCCGGCCGCGGAGCTCCTTAGCCAGGATCAGCGTCATGCCTTCGACGGCGCTCTTGCTCGCGACGTAGGCGCCGTAAGTCGGGAATTGCGTCCCGACCACCGAGGTTGACATGCCGACGAACGTGCCGCCGGCCCGGAGCCTGCGCGCCGCCTGCTGCGCGACGACGAAGGTCCCGCGGATGTTCGTCCGGTGCAGTGCGTCGAGGACGTCGAGGTCCTGGTCGGCGATCGTTGACAGTGCGAGTCGTCCGGCGGAGTGCACGACGACGTCGACGCCGCCGTGGTCGGCCTCGACCCGATCGAACATCGCGGCGACTGCGTGCTCGTCCGCGACGTCGGCCTGCACGGCGACGGCGCGACCGCCTGCTTCCTGAATCTGCTCGACGGTGGCGGCGGCCGCGGCCGTCCCGCTGGCGTGGTTCACGATGACCGTGAAGCCGTCGGCCGCCAGCCGGGTCGACACCGCGCGGCCGATGCCGCGTGAGCCCCCCGTGACGACTGCGACGCGTTGTGGCGTGCTGCTCATCGTGCTTCCTTTCACTGATATGCACCGAGCATTTCGACGCTACGCAGAAGCTAGCACAGATACGATCACCGATACCAACTGCGCTACCATTGCTCTATGGCTCGATCTGATAAAGCACTCCGGAGCGCGCTGCTCCGCGCGGCAGAGGAGCAGCTCGTCGCAGCTCCCGACGGCGACATCGCCACCCGTGCTGTATGCGAAGCAGTCGGCGTCACCCAGCCCGTGCTCTACCGCGTCTTCGGCGACAAGCGCGGGCTGCTCGACGCCCTCGCTGATGTAGGTCTCGAGCGGTACGCGGCCAGGAAGGCCGAGCTCGAGGTGTCCGACGACCCGTCGGCGGACCTGCGACGCGGCTGGGATGACCACCTCGCATTCGCGCGCGAGCACGCCGCGCTCTACCGACTGATGTTCGCTCCTCGGCCGTGGGCCAGCAGTTCGGCGCGCGACGGCGTGACCGCGCTCCTCGAGCGGACGCTCACCCGCTGTGCAGCCGCCGGCATGCTCCGTGTCGACGTCAGGGTCGCGGCGACGATGCTGCTCGCCGCGAACGTCGGGCTCGCACTGGATGGGATGAGCGCCAACCGCCAGGACGACTCCGACGAGGTCGCCGACACGCTCCGGGACGCGGTCCTCGGCGCCGTCCTCGTGCAGCCGCCCAGCCCGGGACGCGGTGACGTCGACGCGGCCTCCCGTCATCAGCTCCGCGCGCGACTCGAAGCAGGCAGAGCGAGCCCGTTGCTCCCAGAGGAGTCGGCACTCATGCGGAAGTGGCTCGACCGACTCGACCACCACGCCGACCACGACCAAGACGGCTCCGAATGATCTCCACCTTCCTCATCGAACACGCACCCCTGGCCCGTGCGGCATTCTGGGTGGCACTCGCCGCCGCCGCCGTGCTCGCTTGGTTGCTCCACCGCCTGCGGCTCCGCGGCATCCTGCTGGGCCTGTCCGGGGTGTCGCTCGTCGCGGTGCTCGTGCTCACTCTGCTCCCCGACGGCACGCGCCCGGGCGGCGTCACCTGCACCGTACAGTTCTCCGTCCCGTTCCAGGGCCTCGAGACGCTCGCCAACGTCGCACTCCTGCTGCCGCTCGTGCTCTTCCTCGGAACCGCGACGAACCGACCGCTCACGATCCTTGCCGGCGCGGTGGCGCTCTCCGTCGCCATCGAGGTCGTACAGGCCCTCGCGCCGGCACTCGGTCGTCGGTGCGACACGAACGACTGGTTCATGAACACAGTGGGAGCGCTCCTGGGCGCCGTCGTCGCTCTCGTCGTTTGCATGATCGAACGACGTCGGACGACCGCCGCCGTCGCCGGGTGACCGACGGGCGGAACGCGGAGGACGAAGAGCTCGACACCCTGCGCGGTCGCTGCTGGTGAGGGCGCGATGTGCGCGTGCTCGCCGCCCCGCGAGGAGGGGCGCGAAACGGTCGTCCCGACGCGTCTCGTAAGCCGGTCGTTCACCGGCACCGAGAACGACACGTCAACCGCGACAACTCGACCAACACCCAATTGACCTGGGGATTCCCGTAAGACTGTCCCGCGAAATTGCCCGGTGAAGGGGCGACAAACGCAACACCGCCGACCGACGGACACAGGGTTGCGACAGCAGCCGTCGGACGCCACTGGCGCGCGCCCAGGCGAACCACGTCGACGACAGTACGGACACGAAGGCGACAAGTGGTCAACGTGGCGACCGGGTACTGGTGCCCCTGGAGGGACTCGAACCCCCAACCCTTTCCTTAGGACGGAACTGCTCTTCCATTGAGCTACAGAGGCCGGCCCGTCCACTCTAGCGAACCGGCCAGCCGCTCATCCTCGGGCGACGCCCCGGAACGGCTCGAGGAACGCGACCAGCTCGGCAACGTACGACTCCGGCTGCTCGACGGGTGCAAAGTGCCCTCCCCGCGCGGGCTCGGACAGGTACACCAGGTTCGTGGTCCGCTCGAGCCACTCCCGCGGCGCCGTCACCAGGTCCCCCGGGTACAGCGAGAACCCCGACGGCGCCTCGACCCGACGTGCGGACTGCTCGGGCGGGATCGCCGCGTTCGCGTGGTACATCCGCATCGCGGAGCCGATCGAGCCCGTCGCCCAGTACTCGGTCACGAGCGCCAGGACCTCGTCCCGCGTGTACACCGACCAGAGGTCCCCGTCGCAGTCGCTCCACGACCGCAGCTTCTCGATGATCCACGCGGCCAGCCCGGCCGGTGAGTCGGTCAGCCCGACCGCGGCGGTCTGCGGCTTCGTTCGGTGCATCATCGCGTACGCGCCTTCGGTGTCGCGCCACGCGGTGGTCGCGGCGACGAAGTTCCGTTCCGGTGGGGACAGCGTCGACACGTCGATCCCGGGCCACGGCAGCCCGCCGTCGATGCGGTGCACGGCGACCACGCGGTCGGGGTGGTCGAGCGCCAGGTACCGGGCGACGTGTGTGCCGATGTCCCCGCCGGCGACGGCGAACCGCTCGTGGCCGAGCGAGGTCATCAGCGTCGTCCACAGGCCCGCGACCTGACGGGCGTCGAGCACCTGCGGCGGCACGTCGGAGAAGCCGTACCCGGGCATGTCCGGCACGACGACGTCGAACCCGGCGGCGGTCAACAGCGGAAGCACCTTGCGGTAGCGCCACGTCGAGTCGGGCCAGCCGTGCGCGAGCAGCAGCGGCAGCGCCGCACGGTCGGACGCCGTCGAGGGGGCGACGAGCACGGTGACGCCGATGCCGTCGACCTCGACCCGGCGACTCGGCAGTGATGCCAGGGCGTCGCGGTGGGCGTCGAAGTCGAACCCGTCGGCCCAGTACGCCACCAGGTCGCGCAGTTCGTCCACGTCGACGCCGAGTGACCACCCGGTGCCCTGGGGAGCGTCGGGCCACCGGGTCGCCCGCAGCCGTGCCCGGAGGTCGGTGATGGTGTCGTCGTCGATCCACATCGCGGTCATGGCCCGACGCTACGGGCCCCAGCCGACATCCGCGATCGGTACCCTCGACGCTGCACCCACCCACACCGGAGGAACCCGCCGATGCCCGACAAGCTCGCCGTCCTGTTCGTCTGCGTCCACAACGCCGGCCGCTCCCAGATGGCCGCCGGGTACCTGCGGCACCTGGCCGGGGACCGCGTCGAGGTGTTCTCCGCCGGCTCCGAGCCCGCGGAGCACGTGAACCCCGTCGCCGTGCAGGCGATGGCCGAGGAGGGCATCGACATCACGAGCGAGCAGCCGAAGATCCTGACGACCGACTCCGTGCGCCACGCCGACGTCGTCGTCACGATGGGCTGCGGCGACGCCTGTCCCGTCTTCCCCGGCAAGCGCTACGAGGACTGGGACCTCGCCGACCCCGCAGGGCAGCCGCTCGACGCGGTCCGCCCGATCCGCGACGACGTCCGCCGCCGGGTCGCGGCGCTGGTCGCCGAGCTCACCGCCTGACCCAGCCCGGCCCGGCACCGGACGGGAGGCCCGTGGCGGCCCCGCCACGAGCCTCCCGTCCGACGCGTCGTCAGACGGCGGTGTACCCGCCGTCCGCCACCAGCACGGACCCGGTGATGAACGACGCCGCGTCGCTGGCCAGGAACACCACGCTGGGCGCGATCTCCTCGGGCAGTGCGAAGCGCTGCTGCGGGGTGTCCTCGACCCAGTGGCGCTGGAACTCCGGACGGTCGACCGGTGCCATCTCGGTCTTCACGTACCCCGGGGCGAGCGCGTTCACCCGGATGCCGTACGGCGCCCACTCCACCGCGAGCGACTTCGTCAGGTGGTGCACGGCCGCCTTCGACGCGTTGTAGGCGGGCTGCCACTGCGGGCGGTTGACGATGATCCCGGACATGCTGCCGATGTTCACGATCGACCCGGAGCCGGCGTCGCGCATGTGCGCCCCGACCGCGATCGTCGCCTTCCAGAGCGCCCGGACGTTCAGGGCGAACACGTCGTCCCAGGCCTGGTCCGTGACGGCGAAGGCCTCGTCGTGCACGCAGGTGCCGGCGTTGTTGACCAGGACGTCGATCCGCCCGAACGCCGCCAGGGCCTCGTCGGTCATGCGGGTGACCTGGTCGTCGTCGGTGATGTCCGCGGTGATGGTGACGAACTCGTGGCCGGCCTCGGCCGCCTCCATGGCGACCCGTGCATTGCGTTCTGCGGAACGACCGACGATCGCGACGCGGGCGCCGGCCTCGGCGAGACCGAACGCGAACGCCTTGCCCAGGCCCTGGTTGCCGCCGGTGACGACGGCGCTCCGGCCGTCGAGGCTGAACGGGGATGTCATGCGGTGCCCTCCGTCGGGTGCGGATGACGTCGGCGTCATCCTGTTCCCGACCCTACGCAGCGTCCGCCGTGCTGCGGGGGTGGACACTCGGACACGGACACGCTCGGGAGTCCACCGGAAGGACACGCCATGTCGACCACCCACCGCCTGACCGGGGTCGCGGCCGCAGTGCTGCTGGTCGCCACCGTCAGCGCCTGCACCGCCACCGACGCGCGCACCGAGGACACGCCGACGGGCGCCGCCAGCACCGCGGCGGTCACCGGCAACCCCTCGGACGGCCTGCGCGCGGTCCGCCTCACGGTCGCGGACGGCGCGGACGCCGGTGCTGCGGCCGGGCGCTCCCTCCGCGTGCCACAGGGGTGGCGGGCCGAGGTCTGGGCCGATGCGGACGGAGCACGCATGGCGGCGTGGCTGCCCGACGGCAGCATGCTGCTGACCACCGGCGACCGCGGGGAGCTCCTCCGACTCACGCCCCGCAGCGGCGACCGCGCCCCGTCTGTGCAGCGCCTGGCGTCGGGCCTCGACGATCCCCAGGGCGTGGCCGTCACGCAGCAGGACGGCCAGACCGTCGTCGTGCTCGGCGAGGACTCGCGCATCGTGACGTGGCACTGGCGGAGCGGCGCACTCACCGATCGCCGCGTGCTGGTCGACGACCTGCCGACCGGTGGCCACGGCGGCAAGTTCGTCGCCGTGCGGAACGGCATCGTCACCTACGACATCGGCTCCGGCACGAACGACAGCGGCGCCGACCGGCAGGCGAACCCCGACCGCGCCGTGATCCGGCAGGTCGGACTGGACGGCAGCGGCGACACGCTCCTGGCCACCGGGGTGCGCAACGGCGAGGGCCTCGCCCACGCCCCGGACGGCACGCTCTTCACCGCGGTGAACCAGGCCGACCAGCAGCCGTACCCGTTCCACGACGGCACGGGCAGGTACGGCCAGCGGGTCCAGGCGTACGTCAACGAGCACCCGAACGACCAGGTCACCCGGATCACGCGCGGCGCCGAACTCGGGTGGCCGTACTGCGTCCCCGACTCCCGCGGCAAGCCCGACCTGCTCGACCTGGGATACGTGCGGCAACCGGCGAACAACCCCGACGGCGACGCGCTCGACTGCGGCACGGTGACCACGACCATGGTCGGGCTGCCGGCACACAGTGCCCCGATCGGCTTCGTCTTCACGCGGGAAAGTGCGCTGCCGCAGGCGTACGACGACGGCGCGCTCATCACGACGCACGGGTCGTGGAACCGGCAGCCGCCGCGCCCACCGTCGGTGTCCTACAGCGCCTGGGACGACGACAGCGGGACGCTCGGCCAGCCGCACACGATCGTGGAGGGCTTCCAGACGGCATCCGGCTCGCGCTGGGGACGGTCCGTCGATGCCGTTCCCGGACCGGACGGCGCCCTGTACGTGACGGACGACACGGCCGGTCTCGTCTACCGGCTCACGCCCAGCAGGTGAGACGGGACGGACGGGAGGCCCGTGGCGGCGCCGCCACGGGCCTCCCGTTCGTCACTACGCGGCGACCAGGTACTCGTCCCACTCCGCCTGGGGGCGCTCCACGCCCCGGACCACCCAGCTCGAGCCGTGCGGTGCCTTCGGGCGGAACCGGAGCTGCCACCCCATCTCGCGCGGTGTGCGGTCGCCCTTCTCGTTGTTGCAGGCGAGGCAGCAGGCGACGAGGTTCTCCCACGAGTCGGCCCCGCCGCGCGACTTGGGCTGCACGTGGTCGATGGTCGTGGCATGCCGGTCGCAGTACGCACACCGGTTCGCGTCACGACGCAGGACCCCACGTCGCGACACGGGCACCAGGCGGGAGTGCGGGATGCGCACGTACCTGGTGAGGATGATGACCGACGGGCGGTCGTAGGTGGACGTCGATCCCGTGACGGGGTGGTCGAGGTCAGCGGCGACGATGGCGGCCTTCTGGTTCATGACCAGCACGAGGGCCCGCCGGAACGAGATGACCGCGAGGGGCTCGTAACCGGCGTTGAGGACGAGAGTGCGCATGGGTTCCCTTCCGACGAGCCTGGACGGCTTCCAGGCGGTGCGGGCACCGGACCGGTCGGGACGAACGGGTGAGGACGGACTGCCCCCGGAACGAAGAAGAGCACCACCCTGGCGGGCAGTGCTCTCGGTCACACCGGGACGTGCGGGTGCACGCAGGTCGTCGTCGACCGTATGTCGACGTACGCGCGCCGACCCATGGTGCGGGTCGTGTGTGACGTGGACATCAGGTCTCCTGTTCGGGCCGTGACGGGCCGATGGGGCCAGATTAACCCAGGAACCGGCCCAGCACGAGGGGTGCTGAACCGGTTCGGAGAGTGTTCAGGTTCTGGTCGGACGTCAGATGCCCATCCGGACGATGTGGTAGTCGCTCGTCCAGATCTTGCGGATCGACACGGCGCCGCCGGGCTTCGGGGCGTCCATGATCATGCCGTTGCCCATGTAGAAGCCGTCGTGCGCCTCGTTGTTGAAGATGACGACGTCGCCGGGCTGGGCCTGGGACTCGGGGATGGTCGTGCCGGCCTGGTCCTGCAGCGGGACCGAGTGCGCGAGGTTGATGCCGTACTGGGCGTACACGAACATCACGTAGCCCGAGCAGTCGAAGCCGGCCGGGGTGGCGCCACCGAAGACGTACGGGGTGCCGATGTACTGCTTGGCGGTCGCGACGACGGCGGGCAGGGAGAACGGCGTGCCGGCTGCGGGAGCGGCCGCGGTGGACGCTGCGGTCGTGGTGTTCGTCGTCGACGAGGCCAGGTAGTCGCTCTTGGTCGGGCCCGTGTACGCCGCGTACTGCTTGGCCGCGGCCGCACGGGCTGCGGCGACGTCAGCCGCGTGCTTCGCGGCGTCGAGCGTGGACTGCGCGGTCGCGGAGTACCCGTCGCGGCCCGTGTCGGCGAGGGCCGCGGCGTCGGAGACGGACAGCTGCTGGCTCTCGGTGGTGCGCGCGGCCTGCTGTGCGGTCGCGGCGTCGGAGGCACCGGACGGCTGCGTCGCGGCGAACGCTGCGGGGACGGCCATCGTGCCGAACATGCCCGCGGCGACGGTCAGGACGATCGGTGCCATGAAGCGACGCTTGCGCGAGACCGACGAGGGCTTCGTCGTCGCGGTGCGCGGAGCGGGTTCGGCCCTGCGGACGGCGTGGGTGCCGGTCGCGCGCATCGCCGCGGTGGCGGAGGACCGGCGGGGCGTCCGGCCTTCGGCCTCGCGGCTCGCCCGCCGGGTGAGCGGGGCATCGGTCGGGCTGGCGGCGTTCTCGGTGTTCGTCGGGTTCACGGGCGTCACGTCCGCGGGCGTACCGGTCTGCGTCAAGAGGGAGGTCTCCGGCGTCTCGTCATCACACACCACCGGCCACCGACTGCGTGACCTGCGACGTGCGCGACCCCATCCGTTCGTCATCGTCTCCGATCGAGGCAGGAGACGGGTTCGAGACGTCCTGCCACGGGTACCCGGGTCGTTGTCAGCCCGGGGACTCGTCGAGTGTACGGGCGGACCGTTACCTTGTCGAGACGAAAACGCCGTTTGGTAACGGAACGGTAAAGAAGCCCTGGTCAGGATGGAAGTTTGATTTTGCGCCAGGGCTTGCGTCAATCGCTCGACGTCGTCCCCCGGCGGCGTACCCCGGTCGGGCTAGGCGGCGTCGATGTAGACGTGCTGCGCGACCTCGGAGGGGAGCTCGATGCCCGCGTCCTCGCCGTCGACGCGCACCGCGACGTACGCCCCGGCGCGCTGCACACTGGCGAGTCGGCCGGGCATGACGCCCGCCGAGCGCAGCTGGTGCAGGAGCTCCGGCTCGAACTGGACGGGCTCACCCAGGCGACGGATGACACCGGTCGCCACCGCGTCGGTGCCCTCGGTCGCGGCGACGATGTTGCGGACGCCGTCGAGGAAGCCGCCGGCGTCGGGTCCGCCGATCTCGGCCAGGCCGGGGATCGGGTTGCCGTAGGGGGACTCGGTCGGGTTGCCGAGCATCTCGAGCAGGCGGATCTCGACCTGCTCGCTCATCACGTGCTCCCAACGACAGGCCTCGTCGTGGACGAACGCCCAGTCCAGGCCGATGACGTCGGAGAGCAGTCGCTCGGCGAGACGGTGCTTGCGCATCACGTGGGTGGCGCGCGAGCGCCCCTCGACGGTGAGCTCGAGGTGCCGGTCACCCGACACGACGACCAGGCCGTCGCGTTCCATGCGGGCGATCGTCTGCGAGACGGTCGGGCCGGAGTGCCCGAGGCGCTCGGAGATGCGCGCGCGCAGCGGGACGATCCCCTCTTCCTCGAGGTCGAGGATCGTCCGCAGGTACATCTCGGTTGTGTCGACGAGATCGGTCACGGTCCGCCCTCTCCTGTCCGGCTCCAGCGCGACCCACCCTACTTGTTCGCGGCGACAACCCGACATCCAGTCGCTTCCGGTGCAGGTCGGTTGGGATACCAGTGATCGGTAGGATCGGCCCATGGCAGACATCGTCATCCCCGCTGAATTCCTCCCGACCGACGGACGCTTCGGGTGCGGCCCGTCCAAGATCCGTGGTGCGCAGCTCGAGTCCCTCGTGACCCGCGGGGCGACGATCCTCGGCACCTCCCACCGCCAGGCGCCCGTGAAGGACCTGGTCGGCTCCGTGCGCTCCGGTCTCGCCGAGCTCTTCCAGCTGCCCGACGGCTACGAAGTGGTCCTCGGCAACGGTGGCTCGACCGCGTTCTGGGACGCCGCGGCGTTCGGGCTGATCGAGCGCCGCGCCGAGAACCTGTCCTTCGGCGAGTTCGGGTCGAAGTTCGCCAAGGCCGCCGCCGCCCCGTGGCTCGAGGCACCGCACGTCGTGCAGGCACCGGGCGGGTCGCGCTCCGAGCTCGAGATCGTCGAGGGCGTCGACGTCTACGCCTACCCGCACAACGAGACCTCGACCGGCGTGATGGCACCGGTCGTCCGCGCCGAGGGCGACCCCGGTGCGCTCACGGTCGTCGACGCCACCAGCGCCGCCGGCGGTGCGGCGTTCGACGTCAGCGCCACGGACGTCTACTACTTCGCACCGCAGAAGAACTTCGCCTCGGACGGTGGGCTCTGGCTGGCGCTGTTCTCGCCCGCGGCGATCGAGCGCGTCGAGCGCATCGCCGCCTCGGGCCGCTACATCCCCGAGTTCCTGTCGCTCAAGAACGCCGTCGACAACTCCCGTCTGAACCAGACGCTGAACACCCCGGCCCTCTCGACCCTCCTGCTGCTCGACGACCAGGTGTCGTGGATCAACGGCTCGGGCGGACTCGCGTGGGCGGACGTCCGCACCAAGACCTCGTCCTCGACGCTCTACGACTGGGCCGAGTCGGTCGACTGGGCGACGCCGTTCGTCACCGACCCGCAGCACCGGTCGCAGGTCGTGGCGACGATCGACCTCGACGACGCGATCGACGCCGCCGCCGTGGCCGCGACGCTCCGCCAGAACGGCATCGTCGACACAGAGCCGTACCGGAAGCTCGGGCGGAACCAGCTGCGCGTGGCGACCTTCACGGCGATCGACCCCGACGACGTGCAGCAGCTCGTGCGGGCGATCACCTACGTCGTCGGCCAGCTCGGCGCCTGACGCCGGCGCGGGTCAGCGCACGCCGGCGCGGGTCAGCGCACGCCGGCGCGGGTCAGCGCACGCCGGCGCGGGTCAGCGCACGCCACAGCACCACGGAACGGACACGGCACCGCGGAGATCCGCGGTGCCGTGTCCGTTCGTCGGTGCAGTGTGACGGTGTCAGCGCTGCTCGTCAGTGCTGCTCGTCAGTGCTGCTCGTCAGGGGCGGGCTCGCGGACGTCTGCGAGCTGGTCGACGTCGACGCCCTCGATCTCGTCGTCGTCCGACTCGGCGAGGTCGCCCTCGTCGGCGTCCGTGAAGTCGTCGTCCTCGTCGAACTGGTCGTCCGACTCGTCGTCATCGTCGTCGTCCGACTCGTCATCGTCGTCGTCGTCCGACTCGTCGTCGTCCGACTCGTCGTCGTCGGACTCGTCGTAGTCAGCGTCGTCGTCCTGGTCGTCCTCGTCATCGGACTCGTCGTGCGCCTCGTCGTCCTGCGCCGCGCGGTACTCGGCCAGCCGCTCCGACCACGGCACCCACTCCGGGGCGAGCAGCGCACCGTCACCGGGCATGAGCTCGACCTCGAGCACCGTGGGCTCGTCGCCCTCGACATGGGCGATGCTGACGGTCCAGCGCCACCCGGGGTAGCCGGGCATTCGGTTCGCGAAGAGGACCGAGACCACCCCGTCGCCCTCGTCCGTGGTGCCCGCGGGGGCGCCGACGGTGGACTCCGGGGTCACCTCGAGCAGCGCGGTGCGGGCCAGTTCGGTCAGGTCGGTGTGCTCGGTCGTCATGGTCATGCGTCCAATTGGTCTGCGACGTGCCGCAGGATCGCGGCGATGCGTGTGCCGTTCTTCGGGTAGCGGCCGTGGCGGAGGTCCCCGCTGATCCGGTCGAGCTCCTTCACGAGGTCCTCGACGATCACGGCCATGTCGTCCGCCGAACGCCGCGACATCTTCGCCAGCGACGGCTTCGGGTCGAGCAGCCGGACCGACAGCGCCTGGGAGCCCTTGTTGCCCTGCACGACGCCGTACTCGAGTCGCGCACCGGCCTTGACGGTGGTCGTGCCCTCTGGCAGCGAGGACGCGTGCAGGAACACCTGGTCACCATCGTCGCCGGTGATGAACCCGAACCCCTTCTGGTCGTCGTAGAACTTGACCTTGCCGGTGGGCATGCGTGGACTCCTCGATGTGTGTGCGGCCGTGGTGCGGATATCCTGGGCAGATGGCCAAGCCGACCCGATCCCCCGGGGACACGCGGAACTCCGCGCAACCCCCGGCGACGTCCAATCGTACCGAACGCGTCATCGCGTTCATGGTCGGTGGGATCGTCCTCTTCACGATCATCTGCTTCATCGTGATGATCGTCGGGTGGCTGACCATCGGCACGATCCCCGGCACCGGCATCTGGCCGGTCGCCCTCAGCGTGATCTACGTCGGACCGCCCATCGCGATGGTGCTGATCCTGGCACTGCTCGCGACCGTCTGGACGCGCAAGGCCCGCGAACACAAGAACGAGGCACGCTGACGTCCGCTCCGGACGCGGGCGAAGGACGATGACGACCACCGCCGACCTGGCCGCCCGACTGCGGGCGATGCCGGACGACGACCTCGAGCGGCTGATCGTCGCGCGCGGTCTGCCCACCGCCGTGCTCGGTGAGACCGGGCCCCAGAGCATCACCGACTTCTTCGACCTCGCCGAGGCATTCCGCGCCGAGGCCGCGGTCGACGCAGCGGTCGAGCGACTCCCCCGCCGCACCCTGCTGGCGCTCCGGGACGGCTCGACGGGTGACGACCTGGCTCCCGCCGTCGCCCTCGGCCTGGCAGACGACGACGGCCGGGTCGACGACGCGGTCGCCGCACGCGTGGCCGCCCACCCCGACCTCGCAGCCCTGCATGGGGCCACGCCGCCGGTTCCGGATCGACCCGCCAGCGGCGAGTCGGCCGTGCCGGTGGGGGGAGGCTCGCAGCACGACCGCCCCGACCGTCCCGTCACCGACACGGTCGGCCCGGACGCCGCACGCGCCACGGGCGCCGAGCACGCGTTCACGACGATGACCGTGCTCGCCGAGCTCCTGCGGGCGGTCGAGGACGGCGGCGTGCGCGAACTGGTCAAGGGCGGCATCGGGTCCCCGCTCGCCCGACAGCTCGCCGAGCGGTCCGGCGCCGACGCCGAGGTCGTCCCCGGACGCCTCGCGCTGCTCGCGCACATCCGCTTCACGGTCCCGGACGACCACACCTGGGCACTCACCGACACCGGCCGAGCGTGGCTGACGACCTCGTGGCCGGAGCGGTGGACCGACCTCGTCACGCGCTGGCACGACATGCTCGACCCCGCGGTGCACGACGTCCTCGCACTCGCGGGCACGGACTGGCGCGACCTGGTCGCCCTCGGCCGCTGGGCCTACCCCGCCGGCGCGCGCTGGCTGGACGCGACCCTGCTCGACGTCGCCGGCACCGCGAACGCGCTCGGACTGACCGTCGAGGGCATCGTCACCGACTCCGGCTCGACCCTGCTCGGCGACGACGCGTCCGCCGCTGCCCGGGTCGCCGCCGACGACCTGCCGCAGACGGTCGAGGGCGTGTACCTGCAGCACGACCTGACGGTCATCGCACCCGGACCGCTCGCCCCCGCGGCCGACGCCGAGCTCCGCAGCGTCGCCGACCTCGAGGCCCCGGGGCTCGCCGCACGGTACCGCGTGTCGGACGACTCCCTGCGGCGGGCCCTGCGCGCCGGCAGGTCCCGCGACGACGTGCTCGGCCTGTTCGAACGCATCGGACTGACCGGCGTCCCGCAGCCCCTGGCCTACCTGGTCGACGAGGTCGCCGCCCGTGACGGCAGCATCGTGGTCGACCGAGCGGGGGACGGGCTCGGTGCCGTCGTGCGCGGCACCCCCGACCAGCTCGACCTGATCGGGGTGGACGCCGAGCTCCGCCAGATGGCGTGGGAGCGGCCCGACCTGACGACACTGGTGACCCGCTACCCGGCGCACGTCGTCCACGCGGCGCTGGAGGACCAGCGCTACCCGGCCGTGCTGCAACCCGGCGCCCGCCCCGAGACGCACCACGGGCCTCCCGGTCGTCGCCGTGCCGCGACCCGGTCGCCGGAAGCCGCCGCGCGCGCCGTCGTCGGACGGCTCCGTCTCACGACGGAACGGGGCGACGCCGAGCCGGAGCAGGAGTGGCTCGGACGGCAGATCGACCTGGCCGTCCGGGGTCGCACACCCATCCGCGTCGTCGTCCGGATGCCGGACGGCACCGAGCGGCCGTTCTCGATCGTGCCCACGTCCGTCGCCGCCGGACGCATCCGCGGCAAGGACACGGCGGCCGACGTGGAGCGCACCCTGCCCCTGTCGCTCGTCGTGTCCGTCGACAGCGAAGCCTGACCCAGGCGCACCCGGCTAGGCTGGCAGGTCATGAACGGACCGCTGATCGTCCAGAGCGACCGCACGGTGTTGCTCGAGGTCGCACACCCCGACGCCGAGGACGCACGCCACGAGCTCGCGGTGTTCGCCGAGCTCGAACGCGCCCCCGAACACGTGCACACCTACCGGGTCACGCGCCTGGGGTTGTGGAACGCGCGCGCCGCGGGCCACGACGCCGAGAGCATGATCGCCACCCTCGAGCGCTTCGCGAAGTTCCCGGTGCCGCAGAGCGTCACCGTCGACATCCGCGACACCGTCAGCCGGTACGGCCGGCTCGTCATCCGCCGCGAGGAGCGCGAGGACGCGCCGGTCATCGCGAACTCGCCGGGCGAGGAGCTCGAGCGCCAGCCGAGGCTGCTGCTGACGGCGACCGACCCGACCGTCCTCGCCGAGGTGACCCGGTCCAAGCGCATCAAGCCGCTGCTCGGCGACAAGCGGTCCGACACCGCGATCGAGCTGCAGCAGTGGGCACGCGGGCAGGTCAAGCAGGAGCTGGTGAAGCTCGGCTGGCCGGCCGAGGACCTGGCCGGGTACACCCCCGGACAGCCGCACGCGATCGACCTCGACACCACCGAGTGGGACCTGCGCCAGTACCAGCAGGACGCGGTCCAGAGCTTCTTCGCGCAGGGGTCCGGCGTCGTCGTGCTGCCGTGTGGCGCGGGCAAGACGCTCGTCGGCGCGGGGGCGATGGCCACCGTCAAGGCGACCACGCTCATCCTCGTCACGAACACCGTCTCCGCGCGACAGTGGCGGTCCGAGCTGCTCAAGCGGACGTCGCTCACCGAGGACGAGATCGGCGAGTACTCCGGCAGTGTCAAGGAGATCCGGCCCGTCACGATCGCGACCTACCAGATCCTCACCGCGCGCCGGAAGGGCGAGTACACGCACCTGTCGCTCCTCGACGCGCTCGACTGGGGCCTCGTGGTCTACGACGAGGTCCACCTGCTGCCGGCGCCCGTCTTCAAGCTGACCGCCGACCTGCAGGCCCGTCGTCGCCTGGGACTCACCGCGACCCTCGTTCGCGAGGACGGCCGCGAGGGCGACGTGTTCTCGCTC
This sequence comes from Curtobacterium sp. MCLR17_007, assembly GCF_003234655.2. NCBI lineage: Bacteria > Bacillati > Actinomycetota > Actinomycetes > Micrococcales > Microbacteriaceae > Curtobacterium > Curtobacterium sp. MCLR17_007. The sequence goes on from NZ_CP126271.1 coordinate 3,273,661, forward strand.
ATCGGTCCGAAGCGGTACGACGCCCCGTGGAAGGAGATCGAGGCCCAGGGCTACATCTCCCCAGCCGAGTGCTACGAGGTCCGCATCGACCTGCCGCACGAGGACCGGCTGGAGTACGCGGCGTCGAGCGACGACGAGCGCTACCGGCTCGCGGCGACGACGCCGGCCAAGACCCCGGTCGTCCGGGCCCTGATCGAGAAGCACCGCGGCGAGCAGATCCTGGTGATCGGGCAGTACATCGACCAGCTCGACGCACTCGCTGCCTCCCTCGACGCGGCCGAGATCACCGGGTCGACGCCCGTCGACGAGCGCGAGCGGCTGTACCAGGCGTTCCGCGACGGCGAGATCGACGTCCTGGTCGTCTCCAAGGTCGCGAACTTCTCCGTCGACCTGCCCGACGCCACGGTCGCCGTCCAGGTGTCCGGGTCGTTCGGGTCGCGGCAGGAAGAGGCGCAGCGGCTCGGTCGGCTGCTGCGGCCGAACAAGGACGGCCTCCCCGCGTCGTTCTACACGCTCGTGACCCGCGACACCGTGGACCAGGACTTCGCCCAGAACCGGCAGCGGTTCCTGGCCGAGCAGGGCTACTCGTACACGATCCTCGACGCCGACCAGATCCAGGGCGTACCCCAGACGCTCTCAGGGAACGCTTAGGGAACAGTCAGAGGATAGGGCCATGACCGATGGACCCAAGATCCTCATCGTCGATGACGAGCCGAACATCCGCGACCTCCTGACGACCTCGCTGCGGTTCGCCGGGTTCGCCGTCCGCGCAGTGGGGAACGGCGCCCAGGCCATCTCCGCCGTGCTCGAGGAAGAACCCGACCTCATCATCCTCGACGTCATGCTCCCCGACATGAACGGGTTCGGTGTCACCAAGCGCCTGCGCTCGTCCGGGTACACCTCGCCGATCCTCTTCCTCACCGCGAAGGACGACACCGAGGACAAGATCACCGGGCTCACGGTCGGTGGCGACGACTATGTGACCAAGCCGTTCTCGCTCGACGAGATCGTCGCCCGCATCAAGGCGATCCTGCGTCGCACGATGAACGACGAAGAAGACGCGATCATCCGCGCCGGCGAGCTCACCATGGACCAGGACACGCACGAGGTCACGATCGGCGACGCGCAGATCGAGCTCTCGCCCACCGAGTTCAAGCTGCTGCGCTACCTCATGCTGAACCCCAACCGCGTGCTGTCGAAGGCGCAGATCCTCGACCACGTGTGGGAGTACGACTTCAACGGCGACGCCGGCATCGTCGAGTCCTACATCTCGTACCTGCGTCGCAAGCTCGACCAGTACTCCACCGAGCCGATCATCCAGACCAAGCGTGGTTTCGGGTACATGCTCAAGGCGTCCAAGGCCTCGTAGCCCACGTGCGGGCGGGCTCGTCGCCCGGTCGTCCTCACGGCGTTCGTCCGGTTCCACCGGGCGGGCGCCGTTCTCACGGCGCTCGTCCGGTTTCACCGGTCGGGCGCCGTCTACCGTTGGGGCAGCATGCACGCGAGAATGAACCGCTGGTGGGACGGGATCTCCCTGCGCACCAAGATCACCGGGATCACGGTGCTCCTGGTGGCGCTCGGGCTGCTCGTCGCCGGCCTGGGCACGATGACCGTCCTGTCCACCTACCTGGTCTCCCGGCTCGACAACCAGGTCACGACGACGACCTCGCAGCTCGAGGGGCAGAACATCAGCGACGGTGAGCAGTACTGCAAGCTCACGATGGTGCTCGAGAAGAGCTCCTACGTCGCCGCCTACGACAGCGACGGCAAGCAGATCTGCGACACGCAATCGACTTCGCAGCCGGACATCGCGACCGTCGACTTCCCGGCCGCGACCAAGGCGAACACCCCGTTCACGCTCTACGACAAGCAGCACAACCACGAGTGGCGCGCGCAGGTCATCCCCGCCAACCTGCAGAACCTGACGACGGGTGCGACCGAGACCGGCTACGTGCTCGTCGCCGTGTCGAGCGCGGACACCGACCAGACGATCGCCCGGTTCACGGTGATCTTCCTGGGGTTCGGCGTCTCGGTGATCCTGCTCGGCGCGATGCTGACCCGGCTGCTCGTGACCGCGACGTTCGACCCCCTGCGCGACGTCGAGGACACCGCCGCCCGGTTCGCTGCCGGCGACTTCAACCAGCGCCTCGACGCCGACACCCCGAACACCGAGGTCGGTCGCCTGAACCGGTCGCTCAACGCGATGCTCGAGCGGATCGACAGCGCGTTCGAGGACCGCGAACGCACGATCGCGCAGATGCGTCGCTTCGTCGGCGACGCCTCGCACGAACTCCGCACGCCGCTGGTGTCGCTCCGCGGGTACGCCGAGCTCTACCGGATGGGTGCGCTCCGCAAGGACGAGGACGTCGCCCAGGCGATGGAGCGCATCGAGAAAGAGGCGCAGCGCATGGGGCTGCTCGTGCAGGACCTCCTGCAGCTCGCCCGCATCGACGAGTCCAAGCCGCTCGAGCTCGGGCCGGTCGACCTGGTCGCCATCGCCCGCGACTCAGCGCTCGACACCATGGCGTCGAACCCCGACCGCGAGATCCAGGTCCTGGTCGAGGACTCGGTCACGGGCGAGAACGTGCCCCAGGCCGTGCGGGCGCCGTCGGCGTTCGGACCGGGTGCCGTCACCCCGACCTCGGCCGACTCCGCCCCCACGTCCCCGTCGGCGAACACCACGGGGCCGATCGCGTTCTCGCGCCAGACCCTGGCGCGGCTGCGTGCCCGGCGCAACCGGGCGATGGAGATCGAGGGGCCGGTCGGCACCGAGACCACTCCCCTGCCCACGGTCGTGCTGCCGAAGCGTCCGCCGATCGTCCTGGCCGAGGAGAACAAGATCCGCCAGGTCGTGACCAACCTGATGGGCAACGCCATGCGCTTCACCGCGTACGACGACCCCATCGAGATCGGCATCGGCGTCGACGACGACCGTGGGATGGCGCACATCGACGTCATCGACCACGGCGAGGGGATCCCGCCGCAGCTGCGCGAGAAGATCTTCCAGCGCTTCTGGCGTGCCGACACCTCGCGCGCGCGGGACACGGGCGGCTCGGGCCTGGGGCTCGCGATCGTGTCCGGGATCGTCGCGGCGCACGGCGGGTCGGTCGAGGTCATCGACACCCCCGGTGGCGGTGCCACCTTCCGCATCTGGCTCCCCCTGCTCCCCCGTGACTGGGCGCCGACCCTCGCTCCCGAGGCGCCCCCCGCGTCCTGACGCCGCGGCGCGCGGCTGCCCGCCGCGCGTCCCGCGCATCTCCGCGTCGCACAACCCGCCGCTCACCTCCGCCGAAGTCGCTCAACCTGCCGCTCTTCACCGCGGACGACGGCCGACTCCGCGACGTCGATCGCTCGCCCGCGGCGAGTTATGCGACGTCGCGACAGACAGGTTCTGCGACGTGGACGGCACGCGCGCGGCATGTCATTCGACGTGGATCCGCGAGCGTTGCGCGAACGCCTGACGAAGTCGCTCGAACAGCACAGCCGTGCGCACCGCGTCAGCGCCGGTGGCGTGGATGACGAGCCAGTCACTCACCGCGAAGCCGTTCCCACGGCGCTGGTCGTGTCGGAAAGCGTCCCGTTCCCGATGGTGGTCGCCGTCGTACTCGAGCGCGATGCGGTACGCGGGCCACGCCATGTCGACACGCCCCAGGAAGTGCCCGGCGTCGTCGCGTACTTCGAGATTGAGTTCGGGCTCTGGGAACCCGGCGTCGATCACGTCGAGCCGCAGACCTGTCTCCATGGGCGACTCGGATCCGACCCGGACGTGGTCGAGGGCTGCCCGCGCCAACCGAACGTGACGGTTGCCCGGTCGGATCTGTGCAGCCAGGTCACCGATGGTCGTGTGCTCGCTGCGCCCGACGAGCGCGTCGCCGACGATGACGAGCGACCGGAGGTCCAACTCCGCCGCGCACTCGAACCACGCCCGGGCCGGGCTGCTCACTCGGAGGCCGCCGTCGAGCGTGGTGACTTGGTCGGGGGTGACGTGCGCTCGATGCGCCACGATGCCCGGACGCCGCATCAGCGGTCCCGCCCCGGCCGTGGACACGTGCACCGCGGACCGGTCTTGGACGTGGCTCGGCAATGGAGCGCCCCACAGGCCGGCTGCCGTCGTGTGGCTGAAGAACTGGTCGCACCGCATGACCACCGCGAGCGCCTGGACCACGGACGATGGCTCAGTCGACCGGACTCCGTGGATGACGGCATGGAGGTCACGACGGCGGAGACGGCCGGCATCGACACCGGAGGCGAGCGCGTCCCGAACGCGGAACGGGCCGGAGACGATGTGCGGCGGGAGCGGACGAGGACGTGCCATACCCAGCAGGATCACGCCGGCGTGCGAACTGGGCCCGCCTTGCACCGAACCTGTGGAGACCGACTCGAACGGCCCTCCTGTGCAGGAGGATGCACGGCCGAGGCGGTCGCAGGAAACGCCGTGGACGCGACACCGACGTCGCGCAGAGTGTCGGCGTCGCCGAGCGCGAGCGGCACGCTGAGCGACCTCGACGGGATTGAGCGGCGGGTCGTGCGACGTGTGCCCCGATGCCTGGGGGGCAGGCGGGGTGGGGGGGTGGCGGCGGGAAGGGCCACGCACGCGGAAGGGCCCCCGCACGCGCAGCGTGCGAGGGCCCTTCCGTGTCAGGACTGGATCAGAAGTCCATGCCACCCGTCGGGTCGCCAGCGGGAGCGGCAGCAGCGCGCTCGGGCTTGTCGGCGACGACGACCTCGGTCGTGAGGAACAGACCGGCGATCGACGCGGCGTTCTGCAGCGCCGAGCGCGTGACCTTGGCCGGGTCGATGATGCCCGCGGCGATCAGGTCGACGTACTCACCGGTCGCGGCGTTGAGGCCCCAGCCCGCTTCGAGCTCGCGGACCTTGGCGGCGACGACACCGGGCTCGAGACCGGCGTTGAGCGCGATCTGCTTGAGCGGCGCGTCGATCGCGACGCGGACGATGTTCGCGCCCGTCGCCTCGTCACCCTCGAGCGTGAGCCCGTCGAGCGCGACCTTGCCGGCCTGGATGAGGGCGACGCCACCGCCGGCGACGATGCCCTCTTCCACAGCGGCCTTGGCGTTGCGGACGGCGTCCTCGATGCGGTGCTTGCGCTCCTTGAGCTCGACCTCGGTCGCGGCACCCGCCTTGATGACGGCGACGCCACCGGCGAGCTTGGCGAGGCGCTCCTGGAGCTTCTCGCGGTCGTAGTCGGAGTCGGTCGCCTCGATCTCGGAACGGATCTGACGGACGCGGCCCGCGATCTGCTCGCTGTCGCCGGCACCCTCGACGATGGTGGTCTCGTCCTTGGTGATGACGACCTTGCGCGCCTTGCCCAGCAGGTCGAGCGTGGCGTTCTCGAGCTTGAGACCGACCTCTTCGGAGATGACCTGGCCACCGGTCAGGATCGCGATGTCCTGCAGCATGGCCTTGCGACGGTCGCCGAAGCCCGGGGCCTTGACGGCGACGGACTTGAAGATGCCGCGGATCTTGTTCACGACGAGCGTGGCCAGGGCCTCGCCGTCGACGTCCTCAGCGATGATGAGGAGCTGCTTGCCCGCCTGGATCACCTTGTCGACGACCGGCAGCAGGTCCTTGATGTTCGAGATCTTCGAGTTGACGATCAGGATGTAGGCGTCCTCGAAGACGGCTTCCTGACGCTCGGGGTCCGTCACGAAGTACTGCGACAGGTAGCCCTTGTCGAAGCGCATGCCCTCGGTGAGCTCGAGCTCAGTGCCGAAGGTGTTGGACTCCTCGACGGTGACGACGCCTTCCTTGCCGACCTTGTCGATCGCCTCGGCGATGAGCGCACCGATGGTCGGGTCCGCGGCCGAGATCGACGCGGTGGCGGCGATCTGGTCCTTGGTCTCGATCTCCTTGGCGTTCGCGAGCAGCTGGTCCGAGACGGCCGCGACGGCCTTCTCGATGCCGCGCTTCAGCGAGACGGGGTCCGAACCGGCGGCGACGTTGCGGAGGCCTTCGCGGACGAGGGCCTGGGCGAGCACGGTCGCGGTGGTCGTGCCGTCACCGGCGACGTCGTCGGTCTTCTTGGCGACCTCCTTGACGAGCTCGGCACCGATCTTCTCGTACGGGTCGTCGAGCTCGATCTCCTTGGCGATGGAGACACCGTCGTTCGTGATCGTGGGGGCGCCCCACTTCTTCTCGAGGACGACGTTGCGGCCGCGCGGGCCGAGCGTCACCTTCACGGCGTCGGCCAGCTGGTTCAGGCCGCGCTCGAGGCCACGACGGGCCTCTTCGTCGAAAGCAATGATCTTTGCCATGTGAGTTTCTCGTCCCTCCCGGACAACGTGGGGGTCTTCCGGCGCTCAGCGTGACCGAGCGCCTGCGCACGCGGCGTCAGCCGGTGCACCTGGCACTCAGTACGACCGAGTGCCAAGCCCGATTCTGGCACTCGACCCCTGAGAGTGCAACACGCGGAACGAGCCCGACCGCCAGGACACACGGACCGAGCCCGACCGCGACGACACCCGCGACGCCGCGGCCCGGCACACGCGACGCCGCGGCCCGCCAGGACACACGCGCCGCCCCGGCCCGACACGGACGAACGCGCCGCCCCCGAGGGGACGACGCGTTCGCGAGTGGTTCGGCGACTACGCCGGACGCACCGACTCGGCCTGCGGGCCCTTGGACCCGGTGCCGACGTCGAACGTCACCGCCTGGCCCTCTTCGAGGACCTTGTAGCCGTTCATGTCGATGGCCGAGTAGTGGACGAAGACGTCCTGGCCACCTCCATCGACGGTGATGAAGCCGAAACCCTTCTCGGCGTTGAACCACTTCACGGTTCCGTTGGCCATGATCTGTTGCTCCCTGCGGTACTGCTGTAGCGAACGACGGAGCCGTCGGGTGACGCCGTCGGGTCCCGGCCGGGGTGTTCCTGGCGTGCGCACCGAGGTCCGACGACATTCCGATCACGGGTTGACCACTTGTGACTCTAATCAGGAACGACGATCCGGCAAGGGGTGTGACGGACATTTCCCACAGTGACCCCCGGAACTCAACGTGCCGGAAACACAGTTGTTACAAACAGATGCGCGGAATGTCCGAGAACGCCGATCAACCGCTGTAGTCGGCGCCCAGGACGACGCTCACGTCAGCGTTCGGGAATGCAGTCGACTGTTCCACGGCGGTGGTGCCGATCGACTTCGCGATGCCTTCCGCCAGGGCCTTCTGGGACTCCTGCTGGTAGTACACGACGGTCGACGCGGTGCCGGTCGTCCCGGCGTTGCCGCTCGAGGTCACGGTCCACCCGGCGGTCGTCAGCGTCGCCGTGCCCTTCGCGGCGAGCCCGGCGGTCGTCGTGCCGTTGAGGACGACGAGCGTCGTGCTGCCCTGGTCGGACGGCCCGGCAGCTGCGGGCTCGGACGGGGAGGCCGACTCGGAGGGCGCCGCCGATGCCGACGACGACGCCGACGCCGACGGGGACGACGACGCGTCGGGCCCGGAGAACGAGTAGCTGCCGTTGAGCAAGGCGAGCACGAGCACGCCGATCCCGACGAGGACCCCCGTGGCCAGCGCCGCCCAGGCGAACGCGATCCATCCGCGACCGCGGCGGTGCATGCCGCGGTGCGCCCCGACGCGCGGACCATCGGTCACGTCGTCGAAACGGTCATGGGGGAATCTCGTCATCGTTCCTCTTCGGTTCGGTGGGGTCCCGGCGAGGTCGCCCCCGCCCCCGGCGCGACGAAGCGGCCGGCGCCCGGCGCGCCAGAGCGCCCGGCGCCCGGCGCGACAGAGCGCCCGGCGCCCGGCGGGACAGCGCGCTCGGCGTCCGGCGCGACGAAGCTCCGGGCGGCCCGCGCACCCACGCGGGACTGGCGCAGCCGCTGCAGGCGGCCGACCAGCTGCGGGTCGTACGCGAGCGCCGCGGGCGAGTCGATCACCCGGTTGAGCACCTGGTAGTACCGCGCCGGCGACATGTCGAACTCGACACGGATCTCCGCCTCTTTCGTCCGGTCGTGCCGTGCCCGCTCGTGCTCGAACGCGAGCACGTGCTTGGCGAGCTCGCTGAGCTCGTCCGCGGGGATGGTGGTCACGACGGTCCGATCGCGTTCGGGGAACAGGTCTCGCACATCGTAGGGGTCTGGTGGATGCCGACCCTGGCATGGCCCTGGACTGTCGCGGAATCGCCCTCGCGGGCTCTCAGACCCGGCGGAGCCACCGGATGACGGTGCCGAACGCGTCCGACACGGCGATGGCCCGCCCGTCGAGCGAGAGCGTCGCGAAGGCGTCGGGGTCGGCGGGGTCGACGTCGTCGGGCAGCGTGCTCGCGACACCGGTCAGGATGCCGGTTCGCTCGAGCGCGATCCACCGGAGTCCACGCTCGCGGATCCGGTCGACGACCTGCTGCCGGGCGGCTCCCGGCACGTAGACGAGCGTGCCGGTGGTCAGGACGACGGGCTCGCAGCCGGCCGGCAGCGCGTCGACCGCGCGGTCCAGGTCGTCCGGCACACGGCCGGTGACCCGGACGGGAGGCACGGTGCGCGTCGCCGACATCGCCGCGCGCATCTGGGCGATCCGGTCCAGGGCCTCCGGCGGCACCGCCCGCGACAGCCGGTCGAGTGCGTCGGGCGCCGCCGGGTCGATGGGGTGCGGGTCGAGGGCGACCCGCGCCACGACGCGAATCGGCCTCGTGGCCGGCGCCGGCAGCACTCCCGAGGCGTCGGCGACCAGGTGGATCGACGGGTCCGCGGGCGCGGTGTGCATCCGCACGGTGCGGTGTCGCACTCCCTGACGGACATCGCGCCCCCGCGCACCGGGGTGCGACGTCGGGACGGAGGTGCGATCCGGATCGGTGTCCGGAGCGCCGTCCGCTGCGACGCGGTAGTCGAGCGTCACCCGGTCCGGGATCGAGCACAGCCCCGCGGACGCCCCGACGTCCACGAGTCCGAGCGGCCGGTCGACCGACTCGGCGAGCGCCGCGAGCAGCGGGACGACGGGACCGAGCCGCCGCGGGTCGTTGGCCTGCACCGTCGCGGTGGTGAGGGCCGTGACCAGGGCGGGGCGGGCCTCCTGTCCGAGTGCGCGGAGCGCGCCCGGGTCCGACGGGTCCGCACCCAGGCTGCGCGCGACCGCGAAGAGCAGTTCAGGCTGCCGCTGCGTCGCCGGGACCCGGTCGAGGAGCGCGACGAGGTCGTCGTCGAGCGACCGGGCCCAGGCCGCGTAGGACGGGGACACGGTGGCGATGCGGTCGGCGTAGGACGCGTAGCGCTCCCGCGTGCTCACGCGCTCGCCGCGCGGTACATCCCGACGTGCCGGATGCCGGCCTCGACGTAGGGCTCGTCGAACCGGACGAAGCCGTGTCGCTCGTACAGTGCGGCGACGTACTCCTGGGCGTGCAGGACGACCGGTTCGTGCCCGTGCTCCCCCAGCACCGCGTCGACCAGGCGACTGGCGATGCCGACGCCGCGGTGCTCCGGGTGCGTGGCGACCCGCCCGACCACCCAGGCCGGTGGGACGCTGTCGGCGGGGTGCCGCTCGTCGGTCGCTGGCCGGATCAGTCGCAGGTACCCGACCGCTTCGGTGTCGGTTCCGAACCACCAGTGCTCGGTGTCCACCGCGCGGTCGCGGCCGTCGAAGTCCTCGTCCGTGACGCGTTGTTCGAGCGCGAACACCCGATTCCGCAGCCGGACGATGCCGTACAGTTCGTCCGTCGTCAGGCGGGGCCATCGAGTGCGGTGCACGGAATGCTCGGACATCCGGGCGAGTTTACTGAAGTGGTCGAAGAACCCCGACCGGAAGCAGGAGGAACCCATGGCATACAACGTCGAGAAGAGCGACGCCGAGTGGCGCGAGGAACTCTCCCCCGAGCAGTACGCCGTCCTCCGGCAGGCCGGCACCGAGCGGCCCTGGACCGGTCAGCTGCTGGACGAGGAACGTGCCGGCATCTACACCTGTGCGGCGTGCGGTGCAGAGCTGTTCAAGAGCGGCACGAAGTTCGACTCGGGCTGCGGCTGGCCGTCGTTCTACGAGTCGGTCGACCCCCAGGCCGTCACGCTCATCGAGGACAAGTCGATGGGCATGGTCCGCACCGAGGTCCGCTGCGCGAACTGCGGGTCGCACCTGGGGCACGTGTTCCCCGACGGCTTCGGCACCCCCACCGGCGACCGCTACTGCATGAACTCGCTGTCGCTGAACTTCTCCGAGAAGTCCGCGGCCGAATAGCACGCGAGCCAGGGCCCGCGCATCGGTAGGATGAGCGGGTCAGCCAGCATGGCGCAATTGGTAGCGCACCGTACTTGTAATACGGGGGTTGCGGGTTCAAGTCCCGCTGCTGGCCCCAGCAGAGCGAGAGCCCCGAGCGACAGTGTCGCTCGGGGCTCTCGGCGCAGGTGGAACACGGATCAGGAGTGTTCCTGGCGCTCAGCACGGTAACCAGCCGGCCGTACCGGAAGGATGACACCGTGCGGAGGGGCTCGTCCAGGCTTCCTGACCGACCTCGCGGCTTCCCGCAAGGAATGTTCAGCGTCCGCCCTGGATCTTGCGCTCCCGCTGCGCGACACCGGCGGTGCCGTAGGGGTAGTCGTCGATCCGCGGCGCGCTGGCGTCGGTGAGCGACCGCAGCTCGTCGTCGGTCAGGACGAGGTCCGCGGCGCCGAGGTTGTCCTGCAGCTGCGACACCGTCCGGGCGCCGAGGATGACGCTCGTGACGGCCGGGCGTGCGAGCAGCCATGCGAGGGCGACCTGCGACTTCGAGGCACCGTGTGCGTCGGCAGCGGCGGAGACCGCGTCGAGGACCTGCCACGTGCGCTCGTCGCCGTTGCGGGCCTCCCACGCCTCCATGCCGCGCTCCGGGTTCTCGCCGAGCCGCGTCGAGCCGGTGGGGGCCTCGTCGCGCTGGTACTTGCCGGACAGCCAGCCGCCGGCCAGGGGCGACCAGGGGAGCATGCCGATGCCCGCGTCGAGGCACGCGGGGACGACCTCGTGCTCGATGTCGCGCACGAGCAGGTTGTACTGGGGCTGCAGGGTCACGGGCGGGGCCCAGCCGTGCGCCTTCGCCTCGTAGACCGCCTTGGTGATCTGGTACCCGAGGTAGTTCGAGAACCCGTAGGTGCCGATCTTGCCCGCGGCGACGGCGTCGTCGAGGAAGCGCAGGGTCTCCTCGATCGGGGTGAGGGCGTCCCACGCGTGCATCTGGTAGAGGTCGATGTGGTCGACGCCGAGCCGCTCGAGCGAGGCGTCGAGTGCCACGCGCAGGTGCCGCCGCGACAGCCCGAGGTCGTTCGGGCCGTCGCCCTGGGGGAACCGGCCCTTCGTCGCGATGACGACCTGCTGGGCTTCGGTGGGGTGGGACGCGAGCCACCGCCCGATGATGCGCTCCGACTCGTTGCCGGAGTACACGTCCGCCGTGTCGACGAGCGTGCCGCCGGCCGCGACGAAGGCGTCGAGCATCTGGTGTGAGGTGGCTTCGTCGGCTTCGCTGCCGAAGGTCATGGTGCCGAGGGTGAGGGAGGACACCGCTGTCCCGCTGTTCCCGAGGAGTCTGTATTCCATGCGGCGGACGCTACGCCTGCGCTCCCCCGAGCCGAGAGGCCCTGGCGGTACCGGTCAGCCCACTTGTCCGAGGAACGCGATCGCCGCTTCGCGGAACGCGCGCGACGTCGGGGCATTGAAGTGGTTGCGACCCGGGATCTCGAAGAACGAGGCGTTCGGCGCCGCCTCGGCCAACCGGACGGCACTGTCGCGGATGCCGTCCTCGCTGCCCGCCGCCATCAGGACCGGCTGCGCGGGGGCGTTCAACGGCGTCGGCTCGACGCTGTCCCGCATGCCCTCGACCATCGCGACCAGGGCCCGCAGGTCATTGCCCTCGACGTTCGCCGCCATCGTCAGGTAGCCCTGCGTCACGCGGTCCTCCACCGGGGTGCCGTCGGTGATGTACGCCCACGCCTGGTCGACCCGGACGCGGCGCATCGGGTCGGCGTCCGGGATCCCGCCGAGGACGGCGCGCGTGATGCGGTCCGGGATGCGCTCGGCCGTGTGCCACCCGACGCGGGCACCGAGCGAGTACCCGAGGAAGGCGACGTCGTCGAGCAGGTAGGTGTCGATGACGGTCGTGACGTCGGCCACCAGCAGGTCCATCGAGTACGCGTCGGGCTCGTGCGGCTTCGACGACGCCCCGTGCCCACGCTGGTCGAGTGCCACCACGCGGTACCCGGCCCGGACCAGGTCGCGGGTCCACCCGGACGCGTGCCAGTTCAGCAGGGCCGCCGAGGCGAACCCGTGCACGGCCACCACCGCGGGTGCGTCGGGGTCGCCGAAGTCGTAGGTGGCGATGCGTCGGCCGTCGGGCGACATGACGGCGCGGGGCTGGGGCGCTGCGGGGACGAGTGACATGACCTCTCAGGCTAGCGGGGCACTGTGGCGTCCATGGACGGCTACGGCGGCGATCAGGTTCGAGCGGCGGAGCGGCCCCACCTCGACGCGGGCGAACCCCTCATGCGGCGGGCAGCGGACGGGCTCGCGCACATCGTGGGTCGGCTCCTCGACGACCCGGCCGAGCGGCCGGACGACGGGCCGGGGTCGGTCCTGCTGCTGGTGGGCAGCGGCGACAACGGCGGTGACGCGCTGTTCGCGGGTGCCGCCCTGGCATCGGACGGGAGGCACGTGGAGGTGCTGCGCGTCGGCTCACGCGTGCACGAGGCGGGCCTGGCAGCGGCGCTGGGAGCCGGTGCGGTCCTCCTGGAGGGTGCGCCCGAACAGCTGGCGACGGACGCGGCGCTCCGCGCCGACCTGGTGCTCGACGCGGTCCTCGGCATCGGCGTGCACGGCGCGTCCGCGCTCCGTTCCCCGGCCCGCGAGGTCGTCCAGGCGATCCGCGAACTGGCCCGCGACCAGCGCGCACCGTTCGTCGTCGCGGTCGACGTGCCGAGCGGCATCGACGTGGACACCGGGGCCGTGGCGGACGACCACGTGCTGCAGGCCGACGTCACCGTGACGTTCGGCGGGGTGAAGGCCGGGCTGCTGCGCGGCCCCGGTGCCACCCTGGCCGGTCGGATCGAACTGGTCGACGTCGGGATCGCGGACGACCTGGCCGCGACCGAGCCCCTCATCCGGACCTGAACCGGTCGGCCCGTGCCCCGCGGGTCAGATCCCGCCGGCGTCCACACCGTGCTCGACCCCGCCGCGGGCCTCGAGCCAGGTGTCGACGAAGTGCCGGTAGTTCGCGGCGATGAGGTCCTGGGCAGCCGTGGTGTCGAGGTGCTCGCGGACGACGTCCTCGAGCGGTTCCTCCCAGTTGCTGCGGCCGATCGCGAACCCGACGAAGCCGTCGACCGACGCCGCGGTGCGCAGCCACGCGTCGAGCTGGTCCTGCGGGGCGTCGCGACCGAGGACGATGCACTGCACGGCGTCCCGGCCGTCGCGACGCGCGGTGGCGACGACACGCTCGGCGTCCTCGCGTCGGTCGAGCCCCTCGAGCTTCCAGACGTCGGCCTCGACCCCGTGGTCCTGCAGGTACTCGAGCACCTGAACGACCAGGTCCGGGCGCAGGTCGCGGTCGTAGTCGTCGACGGAGGCCGTCTGCTCGTCGGTGCCGGGGACCAGGAGCTCCACCAGGAACGGCCGACCGGCGTCGTGCAGGGCAGCGGACACGGCGGCCAGGTCGTCGGCCTGCTGCGCACGACGGTCGGCGTCGAACGCGGGGTTGTCGCGGACGAGCACCTTCACCCAGTCCGGGTCGAAGGCGTCGACGTGGGCCATCCAGTCGGCGCCGTACTCGAGCTCGAACCACTCGCGACCGGAGCGCTCGACGGGCATGGCGAGCTGCAGCCCGGCCTCCTTCGTGAGCCGGGCGACGTCCGCGCCGTAGCGCTCGTCGACCAGCACCCCGGTGTGCTCGCGGGACGCGCCGGCGGCCAGTGCCGACAGCACCCCGCGGTAGACGAGCTGCTTGCCCGCGCGGACGCGCTCCGCCTCGGCCTCGTCCGCGGGTTCGCCGCCGGACTCGTCGTAGGTGTGCTCCAGCAGCGACGACCGCTGGTCCATCGCGAACAGGAAGAGGGGGTGGGATTCGTCGAGAACGGGCATGCCCCGTGTCTACTCGCGCCCCCGTGCACGCGGGCTCGGCGATCCGTACCCTCGGGGCATGACGTTCAACGACGACTCGCAGCTGCAGGGCGGCAAGGTCAAGCGGCGCGGACGGACCACCGGCATCGCTGCGGGTGGTGTGGGCGGCGTGGCGATCCTGGTGTTCCTGATCGCGCAGTTCACCGGCGTCGACCTGAGCGGCGTCCTCGGCGACGGCAGCGGCGTCACCACGATCCAGCAGGACGGCTCCGACGCGTCGCCCGTCGCCGAGTGCCGCACGGGTCGTGACGCGAACGCCAGCATCGACTGCCGCATGGAGGGTGCCGCCGAGTCGCTCGACACCTACTGGACGTCCGAGAGCCGGCAGCTCGGGATCACCTACTCGACGCCCGACTTCTTCCTGTTCGACGGGTCGACGGACACCGCGTGCGGGACGGCCTCGGCGTCGACGGGGCCGTTCTACTGCCCGCCCGACCGCGCGATCTACCTCGACACCGCCTTCTACGACGACCTGCAGGCGGAGTACGGGTCATCCGGCGGGCCGCTGGCGCAGATGTACGTCGTCGCGCACGAGTGGGGGCACCACGTGCAGCAGCTCCAGGGCACCTTCGCCGACACCGACCGCAGCGGCTCCGGCGCCGCGTCCGACAGCGTCCGCGTCGAGCTGCAGGCGGACTGCTACGCCGGCGCCTGGGCGGGGGACGCCGCCACCACGCAGTCGGCGAACGGCACGACGTTCTTCGAGCCGTTCACGCGGGCGCAGATCGCGGACGCGCTGTCGGCCGCGAGCGCGGTCGGTGACGACAGCATCCAGCAGCGCTCGCGAGGACAGGTCGACCCCGACTCGTTCACCCACGGCACGAGCGCGCAGCGGGTGCGCTGGTTCACGCAGGGCTACGAGCAGGGTGCCGGCACCTGCGACACACTCAGCGTGCCCGCGTCCTCGCTGTAGCGCGGCGGCGCCGCCCCTCGTGCACAGCTCCCCGCACTGCGCGACCCCTCCTCGCGCTGCGCGAGTGGTCGCAACACCCCGCTCACGTCCCGCGAGCGGTCGCAGACCGTCGACCGGATCGGCGCGCAGCGACGACCTGTGACCACTCGCCGTCAAGCCGGCGGGGTGTCGTGACCGGTCAGGACGCCGACGCCGAGGCCGACGGTGACGCGGTCGGGGTCCGGGTGCGGGTCGGGGTCGGCGTGGGTGTCGCTGTCTCGTCGTCGGCACCCGCGGCGGTGATCACGAACGTGCGGAACTCCTCGTTGGTGAACGGCTGGGAGTACTCGTACCGCTGCCCGTTGACCAGCACCAGGGGCACTCCGGGGAACTCCGTCAGCGTCGTGCCGGGGACGTCGCCGCCCGTGACGGCCGAGGTGCGCTCGTCGACCCACTTGCCGTAGCGCTGGTCGTCGATGCACGCGTTGATGGTGCCGGTGTCGCGCACGCCGTCGACCCGGTCGATCGTCCGCTGCAGCTGCGCGTCGGTGAGCCCGGCGGTCCCCTGCTCCGGCTGCGCCGCGAAGAGCGCGCGGTTGACGGCCCAGAACGCGTCGGGCGACGACTGCGCGACGCACGCAGCGGCGTTGGCGGCACGCAGGGAGTACTTCGTGCCCTGCGAGCGGTTCGACAGCGTCGCGACGGGGTGGATGTCGACCGTGGCGACACCCGAGTCGACGAGGCCCTCGATGTAGGTGCGGTTCGTCTTCTCGAACGCGGCGCACTCCGGGCAGAGGTAGTCGACGTACATCGTGATCCGGACGGGCTCGGCCGAGTCGGTCGAACTCGCCGAGGGCGACGACGACGCGGCGCCGGACACGGCCTTCAGGTCCTGCCCGATGGTGATGCCGCCGCGGGACATCGAGGACGGCCCCGGCCCGGCGGGCTTGGTCGAGTCGACGAGCACCAGCGTCACGACGGTCACCGCGGCGAGCAGCACGACTCCGAGTCCCACCTGGAGACCGATGCGGACACCCCGCTGGCGACGCTTCTGCTGGACACGGGCTCGCTGGGCACGCTCGCGGGCGGCTGCTCGGCGCTGGTTCCGCTCGGCGCGGGCATCACCCTCGGGGCGGTTCGTCATTCGTGGGTCGTCCTCCTGATCGGGGTCCGACCGCGCTCACCCCCCGGCACGGCGGACAGACCCGGTCGATCGTAGTGGCGGGCTCTGGGAACCACCCAATCAGCACTGGGAGTGCGCCGACCGTGCGGCATCCTTGCGGTCGGGACACTGGCGCTCACCGGGGAAGTCGTGTTGTATGAACCTCGTTGGTCGACGACGACCAACCGGGGCCCCTTGGGCGCACCGCTTCACTCGGATCGTCCGGCACGTACCTGCCGGTGGAGAAAGGACCGAACGCTCATGGCGTCCGTCACCTATGACAAGGCAACCCGTCTGTACCCCGGAGGCAACCGCCCCGCGGTCGACTCCCTCGACCTGGACGTCGCCGACGGCGAGTTCCTCGTCCTCGTCGGCCCGTCGGGCTGTGGCAAGTCCACCTCGCTCCGCATGCTCGCAGGGCTCGAGGAAGTGAACTCCGGCGCGATCCGCATCGGCGACCGCGACGTCACCGACGTCCCGCCGAAGGACCGCGACATCGCGATGGTGTTCCAGAACTACGCGCTGTACCCGCACATGACCGTCGCCGAGAACATGGGCTTCGCGCTCAAGATCGCCGGCGTCGGCAAGGAAGAGCGCGCCACCCGCGTACAGGAAGCCGCCAAGCTCCTCGACCTCGAGCAGTACCTCGGCCGCAAGCCGAAGGCGCTCTCCGGTGGTCAGCGACAGCGCGTCGCGATGGGCCGTGCGATCGTCCGTCAGCCGCAGGTGTTCCTCATGGACGAGCCGCTGTCGAACCTCGACGCCAAGCTCCGCGTCCAGACCCGTACGCAGATCGCCTCGCTGCAGCGTCGCCTCGGCGTCACCACGGTCTACGTCACGCACGACCAGACCGAGGCACTGACCATGGGCGACCGCATCGCGGTGCTCAAGGACGGCATCCTGCAGCAGGTCGGCACCCCGCGCGACCTGTACGAGAAGCCGAACAACGTGTTCGTCGCCGGCTTCATCGGCTCCCCCGCGATGAACCTGCTGCCGGCCTCGGTGCTCGAGGGCGGCATCAGCTTCGGTTCGCTCAACCACCCGGTCGACCGCGAGACGCTCGGCAACGCGCGCTCCGGCTCGGTCACCGTGGGTGTGCGCCCCGAGGACATCATCGTGTCGAACTCGGGCGAGGGTCTGCCCGTCACGGTCGACGTCGTCGAAGAGCTCGGCGCCGACGGCTACCTGTACGGTCACGCCGACGTGAACGGCACCCGCACCGACATCGTCACCCGTGTCGACGGCCGCAACCACCCCTCGATCGGCGACACCATCGTCGTGAGCCCCAAGCAGGGCCACGTGCACGTGTTCGACTCCGAGTCGGGCGAGCGCCTCGACGACAAGGCCGTCGTCAGCGCCTGACACCCAGCACCACCCGGGAGCCCGCGCCCGCCTCACAAGGGCGGGTGGCGGGCTCCCGTCGTACCACCCACCGGACGGGAGGTCCGTGGCGACGCCGCCACGTGCCTCCCGTCTTGCACACCGCACCACAGGAGCTACCGTGCCCGACTCCCTCGCCATCACCGCCGCCACCGTCGACCCCGGGTTGCTCGACCTGCCGTGGGACCTGCCCCTCGATGCATGGCCCGACGAGACGATCGTCGCGCTGCCGAAGGGCATCTCGCGGCACCTGGTGCGGTTCGTGCACCTGAGCGGGTACGTCGCCGCCGTGAAGGAGACCGGCGAAGAGGTGGCCCGCAGCGAGTACGACATGCTCCGCACGCTGCAACGCATGGACGTGCCCTGCGTCGACCCGGTCGCGGTCATCACGAACCGGCAGTCCGCCGACGGCGAACCCCTGCACCCGGTGCTCGTCACCCGGCACCTGCGCTTCTCGCTCCCCTACCGCGCGCTCTACTCGCAGACGCTGCGCCCGGACACCGCCACCCGTCTGGTGGACGCCCTCGCGCTGCTGCTCGTACGCCTGCACGTCATCGGCTTCTACTGGGGTGACGTGTCGCTGTCGAACACCCTGTTCCGCCGCGATGCCGGCTCGTTCGCCGCCTACCTCGTCGACGCCGAGACGGGCAAGCTCTACCCCGGTGGCCTGTCGAACGGGCAGCGCGAGAACGACCTCGAGGTCGCGCGCGTCAACATCGCCGGCGAGCTCCTCGACCTCGAAGCGGGCGGCCGCCTGGACGAGAACGCCGACCCGGTCGACGTGTCGAACCGCATCGTCGCGCAGTACCGCACGCTGTGGAAGGAGCTCACCGGCACCGAACAGTTCGACGTCAAGGAGCGCTGGCGCATCAACGACCGCGTCGAGCGGCTCAACGCGCTGGGCTTCGACATCGAGGAGCTCTCGATCCACACCACGGAGGGCGGCTCGCAGGTCCGCATCCAGCCCAAGGTGGTCGACGCCGGACACCACCAGCGCCGACTGCTGCGCCTGACCGGCCTGGACGCCGGCGAGAACCAGGCGCGCCGCCTGCTCAACGACCTGGACTCGTACCGCGCGCGGAACGGCCGCGACCAGCTCGACGAGGAGATGGTCGCGCACGAGTGGGTCTCCCGCGTCTTCGAGCCCGTGATCCGGTCGATCCCGCGCGACCTGCGCGGACGGCTCGAGCCCGCCGAGGTCTTCCACGAGCTCCTCGAGCACCGCTGGTTCATGTCGCAGGAAGAGGAGCGCTCGGTCTCGCTCCCCGAGGCGACCACCGCGTACATCAACGACGTGCTGCGGCACCGTCGCGACGAGCGGCTGCTGATCAACCCGCCGACGTCGTCCATCACCGTGCCCATCCCGGTCGTCGACGTCGACGTCGACGCCGACGCCGACGTGGACGTCGACGAGGACGAGGACTGGCGCGCGAACGTCTGAGGCGCGCTGCGGTACGGCCCCGAACCCGCGAGGTTCCACAATTGCGGAACCTCGAGGCCGTGGACGGAGCAGTCCGGGCACCCGACCGGAAGTGAGCGGCGAGTCTCGTCACCTCGTGTGCAGGCCGGCCAGCGTCGCACACGCAACGCACTGGAGGCCCGGTGCCGGTCCGTCGGACCAGCACCGGGCCTCCGGTGCGTTGCGTCTGGTGCGCGCTACGCCGTACGACGGCGGCGCGCGACCTCCCACAGGGTCACGCTGGCCGCGATGCCCGCGTTGAGCGACTCGGTCGCCGACGAGATCGGGATCGACACGATGGCGTCACAGGTCTCGGTGACCAGTCGGGACAGGCCCTTGCCCTCGGAGCCGACGACGATCACGATCGGGCGGTCGGCGAGCTCGAGTGCGTCGAGCTGCACGTCGCCGTCACCGTCGAGCCCGAGCACGAACAGCCCCATCGACTTGAGCGACTTCAGGGTCTGCGTCAGGTTCGGCGCCATGGCGACGGGCGTGCGA
The DNA here is from genome assembly GCF_003234655.2 of Curtobacterium sp. MCLR17_007. NCBI lineage: Bacteria > Bacillati > Actinomycetota > Actinomycetes > Micrococcales > Microbacteriaceae > Curtobacterium > Curtobacterium sp. MCLR17_007. Next base: position 3,293,125 of record NZ_CP126271.1, read on the forward strand.
GCGGCCGCACCGGCGGAGGTCTTCCACGCCGAGGCGGTGACCCCGACCGAGCGGCGCTGCGGCACGATCACGCCGTGCCCGCCGAACGCCGCGGTGGAGCGGATGATCGCACCGAGGTTGCGCGGGTCCGTGATGCCGTCGAGGGCGACCATCAGGGGGACCTGGTCGCGGGAGAACGCGCGCTCGGCGATGTCCTCGGCGACGGCGTACTCGTACGCGGGGACCTTGAGTGCGACCCCCTGGTGCACGCTGTCGTGGCCCGTGATGCGGTCGAGCTCCGGCCGCATGATCTCCATGATCGGCACACCGCGGTGGTTGGCGAGCGCCAGGATCTCCTTGACGCGGTCGTCGACCTCGATGCGGGCGGCGATGTACAGCGTCGTCGAGGGGGTCTTGGTGCGCAGCGCCTCGAGCACGGAGTTGCGCCCGGTCACCAGCTCGGAGTCGTCGCTCTTGCGCTGCGGCGGACGGCCCGTGCGGTTGCCCGTCGAGCTCGAGGCACCGTGGCGCGTGCGCGCCGCGTCGAAGCGTTCCTTGGCCGCCTTGCGCTTGCCGGCGGGGTGGTAGGGCCGGTCCTCGGCCTTCGGCGTGGGCTTGCGCCCCTCGAGCGCCTGGGCACCCTGACCGCCGGAGCCGACCTGCTTGTTGCCCTTGCGCCCGGAACGGACGGCGCCGGGTCGGCCCTTCTTGTTCCCCGAGATGTTCTTCATGGTGTGCTCCTTCGGCGCCGCCTGCGCGACTTCAGTGCCGCGCGTTCTGCGGCGGTGCGTCGCTGCTAGGCGATGCTCCAACGTGTTCCGGACGGGGTGTCCTCGATCGTGATGCCCGCTGCGGCGAGGTCGTCGCGCACGCGGTCGGCCGTGGCGAAGTCCCGTGCGGCCCTGGCGTCCGACCGCTCCTGGACGAGGCGGTCGACGAGCGCGGCGAGCGGTGCGGCGGAGGGGTCCTGACCGGCACCGGACCAGTGGGACGCCCGCGGGTCGATGCCGAGCACCTCCACCATCGCGGCCACCTGATGGTACGCGACGCCGAGCGCTTCCGCATCGTCCGCGTCCAGCGCAGCGTTGCCGGTGCGGACGGTCTCGTGCAGGACGGCCAGCGCCTGGGGGACGGCGAGGTCGTCGTCCATGGCCCCAGCGAAGGCGTCGGGAACCCCCGGGGCGTCGGCGAGCGCCACTCCTTCGAGCCGGGTCACCGCCCGGTCGAGGAACCCGGCGATGCGGTCGAGTGCCGCCTCGGCCTCGGCCAGGGAGCCGTCGTGGTGGTCGATCGTCGAGCGGTAGTGAGCGGCGCCGAGGAAGTAGCGCGCGACGACCGGCCGGGCGCTGCCCAGGAAGTCCGCCGCGAAGATCGAGTTGCCGAGCGACTTCGACATCTTCTGCCCGTCGACGTTGACCAGCCCGTTGTGCAGCCAGTACGACGCGAAGGGGTCGCCAGCGGCGGTCGACTGCGCGAGCTCGTTCTCGTGGTGGGGGAACCGCAGGTCGAGTCCGCCGCCGTGGATGTCGAACGCCGGGCCCAGGTACCGCTTGGACATCGCCGAGCACTCGATGTGCCAGCCCGGACGCCCGGCACCCCACGGCGACTCCCACGACGCGGTCGACGGTTCGCCGGCCTTCGCCCCCTTCCACAGCGCGAAGTCGCGGGGGTCGCGCTTGCCCCGCGGGTCGGCGTCGGTCGCCTCGACCATGTCGTCGCGGCGCTGCCGGGTGAGCGCGCCGTAGGCGTCCCAGCTGGCGGTGTCGAAGTAGACGTCGCCCGAGCCGTCGTCGGCCGCGTAGGCGTGCCCGCGTTCGATGAGCGTGGCGATGATGTCCTGCATCTGCGGGATGCTCGCCGTGGCGCGGGGCTCGTACGTCGGGGGCAGGATGCCGAGTGCGGCGTACCCGGCGCTGAACTCGAGCTCGACGCGGTACGCCCGTGCCCACCAGGGCTCGTCCGTGCCGGCGGCCAGGTCCAGCACCTTGTCGTCGATGTCCGTCACGTTGCGGACGAGCGTCACCTGGTAGCCGCGATGGGTGAGCCAGCGCCGCCAGATGTCGTAGACCAGGGCGGAGCGCAGGTGGCCGATGTGCGGGGACGACTGCACGGTCGGACCGCACACGTACATGCTGACGTGTCCGTCGACCAGGGGGACGAGGTCGACGACGTCTGCGGCACGGGAGTCGTAGAGGCGAACGGTCACGCCCCGAGCCTAACCGGCGCACACGCCCGGACTCCGGACCTGTGGAGGAGCGCCGTCAGCTCGGCCGGACCATCGCCGTCAGCTCGGCCGGACCAGCCCCCTCAGCTCGGCCGGACCATCGCCGTCGCGATCGCCGCGAGTCCCTCGCCCCGCCCCGTGAACCCGAGGCCGTCCGTCGTCGTGCCGGACACCGCGACCGGGGCCCCCACGACCGCCGACAGCGCCGCTTCCATCTCGCCGCGCCGGGACCCGATGCGCGGGCGGTTGCCGATGACCTGCACCGTCACGGACGACGGCACCAGCCCCCCGTCCGCCAACGCCCGGACAGCGCCCCGGACGAAGACGTCCCCGGTCGCCCCCGCGAAGGCCGGGTCCGACGTGCCGAAGCGCCCGCCGATGTCGCCGAGGCCCCCGGCGGACAGCAGAGCGTCGCACACCGCGTGTGCGACGGCGTCGCCGTCGCTGTGCCCGGCGAGCCCCCGCTCCCCCGGGAACTCGAGCAGCCCCACACGGCACGGGGCGGTGGCGTCGAACGCGTGCACGTCGACCCCGAGGCCCAGGCGCACGTCGGCGCGGACGTCGCCCGACCGCTCGGTGACGATCGACGTCGCACGCTGCAGGTCCCACGGGGTCGTGATCTTGAACGCGTCGGCGTGCCCGGGGACGAACCGCACGGTGCCGCCCGCGGCCTGGAACACCCCCGCGTCGTCGGTCTCGGACTGCGTCGACGCCGCGTACGCACCCCGGAGGGCGGCGAGTGGGAAGCCCTGCGGTGTCTGCACCCCGACGAGCGAGGAGCGGTCGACCGTGCCCACCACCACGTCGCCCGACACCTGTTTGACGGTGTCGGTCACGGGCAGCGCCGGGACCACCCCGTCGCCGGTCGACTCCACGGTCCGGAATACCAGGTCGAACTGTGCCGCGGGAGTGAGGCAGCGCGCGGCGTCGTGCACGAGCACCGTCTGCACCGACGACGGCAGCGCAGCGAGGCCAGCCTGGACGGACGCGTGCCGGTCGCCACCGCCGGCGACGACCGTCGTGTAGGTCACCGCGGCCCCCGCGACCGACGCGACCAGTGCCCGGCACGCGTCGAGCCGGTCGTCCGGTGCGACCACGACGACGACGGTCGGCTCGGCCATCGCGAACACCGGCGCGAGCGCCCGAGCGAGCATGAGCTGGCCGGCGACGGGGACGAACGCCTTGGCGGTGCCGAGCCCCAGTCGCGTGCCGGACCCCGCCGCAACGACGACGACCCCACGGACCAGGTCGGTCGGTGGGGTCGTCGGGGAACCGGTGCTCAAGTGCCGATCAGGATGCCAGGACCTCGTCGAGGACGGTCGATGCCTTGTCCTCGTCGGTCTTCTCGGCGAGGGCCAGCTCGGAGATCAGGATCTGCCGCGCCTTGGCCAGCATGCGCTTCTCGCCCGCGGAGAGACCGCGGTCCTGGTCGCGGCGCCACAGGTCGCGGACGACCTCGGACACCTTGATGACGTCACCCGACGCGAGCTTCTCGAGGTTCGCCTTGTACCGGCGGGACCAGTTCGTGGGTTCCTCGGTGAAGGGTGCACGCAGGACCTCGAAGACCTTGTCGAGGCCTTCCTTGCCGATGACGTCACGGACGCCGACCAGGTCGACGTTGTCCGCCGGGACCTCGATCGTGAGGTCACCCTGCGTGACGCGCAGCTTCAGGTAGACCTTTTCCTCGCCCTTGATGACTCGGGTCTTGACTTCAGAGATGGTTGCCGCCCCATGATGGGGGTAGACGACGGTTTCGCCGACTTCGAATTGCATGTAAGAAGCTCCGTTCCGCAACACACAGTTTACCACAAGGGGTGTCCGGGTAAGGGGGCCCTGACCGACAAGCCCTCCCGGGTGATCGCTAGGATGGGAGCGCGTCGGACCACACGGCCTGCGCATCGTGATCTTCGGAGGAATCTCTTGCGAGCTCGGGTACTCGTGTCCGTCGCCGTTGCGGCAACCATCGCGCTCGGCGCGACCGGCTGTGAGTTCATGTCGCCGGCGTCCACCGGCGAGATCCGGCAGATCACGGACGGCGTGAACGTCTCGACGGGCAAGATCGACGTGCGCAACGCGCTGCTCATCTCCGACTCGGGCAAGAACGCCCGGTTCGTCGGCACGATCGTCAACACCAGCGCCGACGACATCACACTCACCATCGAGGTCGGCAGCGTCGCACAGACGGTCGAGGTCCCGGCCAACTCGCACGTCGACCCGTCGTCCCCGTCCTCGCAGCGGGCCGAGTCGAGCGTCCAGAGCGGTGCCGAGACGCAGGGCCCGCGTGCCGCGGGCTCGGACGACGTCGTGTTCCGGGGTGCGGACGCGCGGCCCGGGTCGCTCGCCAAGACCTACTTCTCGTACTCCGGTGCCGAGGGCGTCTCCGCCAACGTGCCCGTGCTGACCAGCGCGCTCGAGGAGTACAACACCCTCGCACCGACCCCCACGCCGACCCGGACCTCCGAGCCGAGCGAGACGTCGACCCCGACCGACGACGCCACCGCGACGCCCGCCGGCTAGGCGACAGCAGCACGAGGCGCACCGACAGCAGGCCCGGTGCCGGTCCGACGGACCGGCACCGGGCCTCCCGTGTGTCCGGTCTCAGGCCTCGATCCGGTACCCGAGACCGCGCACGGTCACCAGGACCTCGGGCGCCGACGGGACGCGCTCGATCTTCGAGCGGATGCGCTTGATGTGCACGTCGAGCGTCTTCGTGTCGCCGAAGTAGTCCGACCCCCACACGCGGTCGATGAGCTGCCCACGGGTCAGCACACGACCGGCGTTGCGGAGCAGCAGCTCCAGCAGCTCGAACTCCTTGAGCGGCATCGGCGTCTCGGACCCGTCGACCGACACCGTGTGGCGCTCGACGTCCATCCGGATGCCGCCGACCTGCAGGATGCCGCTGTCCGCGGGGTCGTCCTCGGTGCGACGCCGGAGCACCGCCCGGATGCGTGCCAGGAGCTCGCGGGTCGAGTAGGGCTTGGTCACGTAGTCGTCCGCGCCGAGTTCCAGCCCGACGACGATGTCCACCTCGGAGTCCTTCGCCGTCAGCATGATGATCGGCGCGTTCGACCGGGTGCGGATCTGCCGACACACCTCGGTGCCGGAGAGTCCCGGCAGCATGAGGTCCAGCAGGACGAGGTCCGGGTTCTCGCTGTCGAACTTCGACAGGGCGGTCACGCCGTCCGCAGCGACGGAGGTCTCGTACCCCTCGCGCTGCAGCAGGAACTCCAGGGGCTCGCTCAGGGCCGGCTCGTCGTCGACGATGAGGATCTTGGTCACGATGGCTGCTCTTCCAGTTGCTCTTCGAGTGCTGTTGTCAGTTCGGTGTCCGCCTCGGGCAGGCGGATCGTGAAGGTCGAGCCCTTGCCGGACTGCGACCACACGCGCACGTCGCCACCGTGGTTGCCGACGACGTGCTTCACGATCGCGAGTCCGAGGCCCGTGCCCCCGGTGGCCCGCGAGCGTGCGGGGTCGACGCGGTAGAAGCGTTCGAACACCCGGTCGAGATCGGCCTCGGGGATGCCGACGCCCTGGTCGGTCACCGCGATCTCGACGAACCCCTTGCTGCTCCGGACGCCGACACCGACACGGGTGTTGTCCGGGGAGTACTTGACCGCGTTCGCGATGAGGTTGGACACGGCGACCTGCAGCAACGCCGGGTTGCCCATCACGCGCAGCTTGGACTTCTTCGCCCGGACCAGCTCGATGTCGCGTGCCCGGGCGACGACCTCGTTGGCGTCGATTGCGGCAGACACGACCTTGTCGATGGACATGTCCTCGCTGGACTCGAGCGTGTCGACCGACTGCAGGCGGGAGAGCTCGATGATGTCCTTCGTCAGGGCGCCGAGCCGCTCGGACTCCGTCACGAGCTGCGCCGCGAACTTCCGCACGTGCTGCGGGTCGTCCGCGGCCGCGATGAGGGTCTCGGACAGCAGGCCGATCGCGCCGATCGGTGTCTTGAGCTCGTGCGAGATGTTGGCGACGAAGTCCCGTCGGACCTCGTCGATGCGCCGGCTCTCGGTCAGGTCGTCCGCGGTGACGAGCACGTAGCGGTTGCCGAGCTGCGCCGCGCGGAAGCTCAGGTACCCGACGAGCTCACCGCGTCGCCCGCGCGGGAGCTCCATGTCCTCGGACCCCATCTCGCCGCTGGACCGGACCCGGTCGACCAGGTGACGCAGCTCGTCGTGCACCAGACGCCGCCGCACGACCAGGCCGATCGTGAGCGCCTGGGGCGACGCCGCCACGACGGTGTTCGACGGGTCGACGACCACGGCGGGGTTGTGCATCGTCGCGATGACCGCGGCGACACCGTCCGGCAGGGTGCGCTCGGCGACGTCGGCTGCCCGTGCCGTGCGCTCGGCGGTGATGATGAGCCCGACGACACCCGCGCCGAACACCCCGCCGAGGAGCATCGACAGTGGCACGAGCCACGCGTTGTCCATGTCAGCAAGTGTAGGAGTGGTCACACGCGGTTCCGACACCGTTCACCACCGTTCCCAGGCCGGATCGCGAAGCGTTCAGGCCCGGGACACCGACCGTTCACCTGGGCTGACGACACTCTCCCGGTACGCAGAGAGAGGCACATCCCCCATGCGCGAAGTCTTCCAACAGGAACTCCAGGACGTCCAAGAGCGTCTCGCCGAGATCGCCGGGCTCGTCGAGTCCGCGATCACTCGGGCCACGCAGTCGTTCACCGAGTCCGACGTGGCCCTCGCCGAAGAGGTGATCGCGGACGACCAGAAGATCGACGACGCGGCTTCGAGCCTCGACGAGATCGCGATCGACATCCTCGCCCGACAGGCCCCGGTCGCCCGCGACCTGCGCGTCGTCGTGACCGCGCTGCGTGTCAGCTCGTCGCTCGAGCGCATGGGCGACATGGCCGAGCACATCGCGCAGCTCACCCGCCAGCGCTTCCCCGAGAAGGTCGTGCCGAAGGGGTTGCGCGGCACCTTCAAGAAGATGGGCCAGCTCGACGTCGCGATGGCGCAGAAGCTCACGCGTCTGCTGGCGACCGAGGACATCGCGCTCGCTGGCGAGATCCGGGACGAGGACGACGCCATCGACGAGCTGCACGCCAGCGTGTTCGACTTCGTGCTCGGTGAGACGTGGAAGGGTGCCCCGATCGACACCGTCGACGCCACCCTGGCGTCCCGGTACCACGAGCGCTTCGCCGACCACGCGGTCTCGATCGCGAAGAAGGTCGAGTACCTGGCCACCGGCGACTGGGTCGGTTCGACCAACCCCTGAATCGCGTCCCGACCGGCCGATCCCGCTCCCCGCGGGGCCGGCCGTTCGTGCGTCCGGCGCGCGCCCGTCGGTCTGGGAGGATCGAGGACATGGCCCAGGTCGCGATCATCGTCAACGGCATGCCCGCCTCGGGCAAGAGCACGATCGGAGCAGCCCTCGCCGAGGTGCTCGGCTGCCCGTTCCTGTCGAAGGACCGGATCAAGGAGCCCCTCGCCGACATCGCCGGTCCGATGATCCCGTCACGCGAGCTCGGCGCGATCGCGATGAGCACGATGTGGCAGATGGCCGGAGCGGTCGACAACGGCGTGGTCCTCGACGCCGTCTGGCTGCCGTCGCGTGACCGTGCCTTCCTGGAGGCCGGGCTCGCCACCGCAGGGTCGCCGCGCGTCGTCGAGGTGTGGTGCCACGTCGACGCGGCGACCGCCCGCGGCCGGCTGGCGGACCGGTACGACCCCGGCTCGCCGCTGCGCCACGAGGTGCACGGCGACCTGGCTGACGTCCTGGCGTTCTGGGACGAGCACGGTGCCACGGCCGGCCCCATGGACATCGGCCCGGTCGTCCGGGTGGACACCACGGCACCATACGACGTGGGCGAACTCGTCCAGGAGATCGCGTCGCACTTCGTCTGACGGCAGCGCGGACACACGAACGCCCCACCCGTTGCCGGGCGGGGCGTTCGTTCGTCCGTCGTGCTACTTCTTGGCGCCCTGGGCGGCGACCGCGGCGGCTCCGGCAGCGGCGGCCTCGGGGTCGAGGTAGCGCGAGGGCCCGGTCGGACGGAAGTCGTCGTCGAGCTCGTACACCAGCGGGATGCCCGTCGGGATGTTGAGGCCCGCGATGTCGTCGTCCGAGATGCCGTCGAGGTGCTTCACGAGCGCGCGCAGGGAGTTGCCGTGCGCGGTGACGAGGACCGTCTTGCCCGCGGCGAGGTCCTTCGTGATGTCCGACTCCCAGTACGGCAGCAGCCGCTCGATGACGAGCGCGAGTGACTCGGTGCGGGGCAGGTCGTCACCGAGGTCGGCATAGCGGCGGTCGCCGTGCTGCGACCACTCGGCGTCGTCGGCGATGGGGGGCGGCGGGACGTCGAACGAACGGCGCCACTCCATGAACTGCTGCTCGCCGTACTGCGCGAGGGTCTGGGCCTTGTCCTTGCCCTGCAGGTCGCCGTAGTGCCGCTCGTTGAGGCGCCAGTCGCGCTTGACCGGCAGCCATGCCAGGTCGGCTTCGAGCAGGGCGATGTCGGCGGTCTGGATCGCCCGCGTCAGGAGCGAGGTGTACAGGACGTCGGGGACGATGCCGGACTCGGCGATGAGCTCGCCGGCGCGCTTCGCCTCCTTCTCGCCCAGCTCGGAGAGCCGGACGTCGACCCAACCGGTGAACAGGTTCTTCTGGTTCCAGTCACTGTTGCCGTGACGGAGCAGGACGAGCGTGGAGGTCATGCCCCGGAGTCTACCGAGCGGGCCGCTCCCCGTAGCCTGGTCGCATGCCGATCGGGAACGTCACGCGCGGGACGACCGGGCACAACCGGTTGCGTCGCGTCGACCGGTGGATCGCGTCACTGCCCGCGCTGCGGCGGACCGCGGACCCCCTCGTGGCAGACGTCGGCTACGGCGCCAGCCCCACGACGACGCTCGAGCTGCGCGACCGCCTGGCCCTGGTGCGGCCCGACGTCGAGGTCACCGGCATCGAGATCGAGCCGTCCCGGGTCGCCCTGGCGAACGCGGGGGCCCGCGATGGCGTGACCTTCCGGTTGGGCGGGTTCGAGACCCCGACACCCGGGGGTCGTCGCGCGGCGGTGATCCGGGCGTTCAACGTGCTGCGGCAGTACGACGAGTCCGAGGTCGCCGCGTCGTGGCGGGTCATGCAGGACCGGCTGCAGCCCGGCGGTGCGCTCGTCGAGGGCACGTGCAACGAGGTCGGACGGGTGGCCTCGTGGGTGACGCTCGACGACGTCGCACCGCGCACGTTCACGGTGTCGCTCCGTCTGGCCGAGCTGGACGTGCCGAGCATCGTCGCGGAACGGCTGCCGAAGGCCCTGATCCACCGGAACGTGCCTGGCGAGCGCGTGCACGCCTTCCTGCGCGACCTCGACCTGGCGTGGGCCGTCGCCGCACCGCTGGGCACCTACGGCCCACGGCAGCGGTGGCTCGCGGCGGTCGCGGGCATGCGGGACCGCGGGTGGCCGGTGTTGCACGGCACGACCCGGTGGCGGCTCGGCGAGCTCAGCGTCCCGTGGTCGGCCGTCGCCCCGCGCTGACGGCGGTCGGATGCGTGCGCGGGGTCAGGAGCGCTTGACGGCCCCGAGGCGGGGCAGCCGCGGCACGTTCGCGGTCGCGCCGGCCTGTGGCGGGACGATGGTCTCCTGCGCCGCCGTGACCACGACGTCGTCCACCGTCAGCGTCAGCGTCGCCACCGGGTCGAGCGAGCGCTTGAGGACAGCCAGCCCGATCGGCCCGAGCTCGTGGTGCACCGCCGACGCCGCCAGCCGCCCCACCACGACGTCGTCGAGTGCGACCGAGGTGCCCGGAGCGGGCAGGACCGCGTCGGATCCGTCGAGGTGCAGCATCACGACCCGGCGCGGCGGGTGCCCGAGGTTGTGCACCTTGGCGACGGTCTCCTGTCCGCGGTAGCAGCCCTTCGACAGGTGCACGGCGGAGCGGAGCCAGTCGAGCTCGTGCGGGATCGTGCGCTCGTCGACGTCGGTCAGGGCTGGACGCCAGGCGGCGATGCGCAGGGCCTCGGCTGCGAGGAGCCCCGCGACCGGCCGGTCGGACGCGGCCAGGGCGATCGCGGCATCGGTGTCGAGCACCGCGATCCGCAGCGTCCAGTCGGAGCCGGGATGGGCCTCCTGGCTGGCGTAGCCCCACCCACCCGGCGTGACGGACGACCACGGGTCGACCCACTCGACGACCGCGCCGTCGACGGGCGCAGCACCGGCGAACGAGCCGATCGTCGCGAACGCGGGCGAGCGGTCCTGGACCTCGACGCGGAGCATGAAGCGCATCGAGGAGAGCCAGGCGGCGAGCGGAGCGGCGTCGGCGGACTCCGTCAGCAGCCAGGTGGTGGCGCCGTCGTCGACGACCCGGGCAGCGTGCTCGACGCGACCGGACTGGTCGAGCACCAGCGTCTCGGTGCTGACGCCGGGTGCGAGGCCGAGCAGCAGCTGCGAGGTGATCGAGTTCAGCCAGGACAGACGGTCGGGTCCGGTGACCGTGACCACGCCGAGCCCGAGCTCGACGACGGCTCGACCGTCGGCGAGCGCACGCTGCTCGCCGAGCGGGTTGCCGAAGTGCGCCGCCGGGCCGAGGTCCGAGGCGACGAAGCCGGCTCGCTCGGCGAAGACGGCCATCAGTCGACCTTCGCGAGCTGCCCCGAGGCGTGCGAGGTCAGCGCCCGGCCGAGCGCCGCGATGTCCCAGGCCCAGAAGAGCTTGCCCTCGACGAGACCGTACATGCGCGTCGCGGCGGCGTAGTCCTTGGCGTTGGCCGAACGCATGACGGCGTCGGTGGCCAGGTCGATGCGGCCCTTGCGGACCTGTCCGACGTACAGCTCGTTGACCCCGGTGGGGTGGATGATCGCCGCTTCGATGTCGAAGCCGTCGTTCGTGTTGCGCAGTGCCTCGACGCTCTGGGTGGTGCCGAACGGCACGACGCCGTCGCCGAGCAGCATCGCCGGGCCGCGGTCACCGGGTTCGGACGGTCGGTCGAGCCGCCAGTAGCCCATCTCGGCCGCGAGCGGGGTGTGCTGCTCGTCGAGGAGCCAGGTGGTCGAGGAGTAGTTGAGGTACGGCAGGCCGTCGTGACTGAAGCTGACGCGCTGGCCGAACTCGTAGTTGCGGACGTCCGGCTCGTCCCCCTCGCCCACGGGGTACTCGACGACGCCGGTGCCCTCCCAGACGCCGACGAGCCACGACAGCGGGACGAGTTCGGCGGCCAGGCCCTCGGGCAGTTCGATCAACGCTGGCCCTTGAACAGCTTGACGACGACGGTGACCGAGACGAACGCGATCGCGAGCGACGCCAGGCCCAGCAGACCGACGTAGAAGAGCTCGAGGGCTAGCAGCGAATCCATGGCCCGAGTCTACGCGGCCCGGCTCAACGCGCCAGGAGCACCACGGCGGTCACGAGCACCACGACGAACGAACCGGACGAGGCGATGCTGATCCGCTCGACCAGACCGTCCTTGGTCGCGGTGATGAGCTGCAGGACGAAGCTGACCATCACCGACGCCACGAACACGAGCAGCAGCCACGCGAAGGGGTCGCGCTCGCTCACCGTCAGCACGAGGACGGCGCCGACGATCGACAGCAGCCAGACGGGCAGCACCGACGTCAGCTGCAGTCGACGTTGGTCGGCGGGCGGGACGGGCTCGGTCACGTGCCCATCATTGCAGGCCGGATCGGGGCACATCCCGAGCATCAGTAGGATGTTCCGCAGACGTCTCACCCGTTCTGGAGGTCCTGTGGCACAGCTCCTGGTACTCACCTCGGCCGCGCCCGGCGACGTCCTGCCGAGCCTCGGGCTGCTGAGCCACCGGATCCGCCACGTGCCCGCCGAGGCAGCCCAGCTGGTCAACGCACCGCAGAGCGACCTGATGTTCGTGGACGCGCGCACCGATCTGGTCAGCGCCAAGGCCCTCTGCAAGATCCTGTCGACGTCCGGGTCGACGACGCCGATCGTGCTCGTCGTGACCGAGGGCGGGCTGACCGCGGTCACCAGCGAGTGGAACGTCGACGACGTCGTGCTCGAGACCGCCGGCCCCGCCGAGGTCGATGCGCGGATCCGCCTGAGCTCCGGTCGCGCCGCCAAGAACCAGACGGGCACGAAGATCCAGGCGTCGGGTGTCGTCATCGACGAGGCCAGCTACTCGGCGAAGGTGCGGGGCAAGCCGCTCGACCTGACGTTCAAGGAGTTCGAGCTCCTGCGGTTCTTCGCCACGCACCCGTCGCGGGTCTTCACCCGTGAGCAGCTGCTGAGCGAGGTCTGGGGCTACGACTACTTCGGTGGCACCCGCACCGTCGACGTCCACGTCCGGCGGCTGCGCGCCAAGCTCGGCGACCTCGAGTCGCTGATCGGCACCGTCCGCAACGTCGGCTACCGCTTCAACGTCTACGACGACGAGGCCGAGCGGCTGACCGGACAGTCGTGACCGACCTGTCGCAGTTCACGGTCCCCGGCGAAGCACCGCCGTTCTCGGACCAGACGCTGGTCGACGTGCGCGCCGGTCGGGCCGCCGTGCTCGAGGAGCCCTCCGGGCATCCCGACGGGGTCGCGGTGGTGCGGGAGGGCGAGCTGGAGCTCGTCGTCCGACTGGAGGCCCGTGGCACCGGCATCGGGACCCGGCTCGTCGAGCAGGCGCTCGCGCTGGGCGGCGGGGCCGCACCGCGGCTGGCCTGGGCGCACGGGGACAGCCCGGCGGCCCGCGCGATCGCGACCCGGTACGGCTGGGCCGCCACGAGGACCCTGCTGCAGCTGCGCGCGCCGGTGCCGGATGCCGGAGTCGACCCGGACCTCCCGTCCGGCTTCATGCTGTCCGGAGCCGTCACCGGTGGCGGCGCCCCCTCGGTCGACGAGACCGACTGGCTGGACCTCAACGCCACGGCCTTCGCACACCACCCGGAACAGGGCTCGATGACGCTCGACGACCTGCGCGCTCGCGAGGCCGAGCCGTGGTTCTCCGGCGACGACCTGCTGCTGCTGCGCGACGCGACCGGTGCGCTGGCGGGTTCGTGCTGGCTCAAGGTCGAGGACGGCATCGGCGAGTTCTACGCCGTGGCCGTCCGTCCGGACCTGCAGGGACAGGGACTCGGCGGTGTGCTCATGCGGGCCGGGACCTCGCGGCTGGTGGGTCGTGGGCTGCGTGCGCAGGCGCTCTACGTCGAGGGCGACAACGAACCCGCGCTGGCGCTGTACCGCCGATCCGGGTTCACGCAGCACGCGATCGACGTGCAGTACGCCGCGCCGGAGCACGCCGCCAGCCAGTGACGACGTGCAGAACGCCGCGCCGGAGCATGCTTCCTGCCGGTGACGACGTGCAGTACGCCGCGCCGGAGCACGCCTCCGGCCGGTGACGACGTGCGGTACGCCGCGCCGGAGCCGTCGTCCGGCCGGTAACATGGCACGGTCGGCGAGGGGCCGATCAGTTCGAGTCGGGGGATCCGTGACGGAGCACATCCGGGCGCAGTACGGCGCGGGGGAACCGCTCGGTGCGGCCTACCGTCTGGTCGAGTTGCTCGGCACCGGCGCCACGGGCGAGGTCTGGCGCGTTGCGCACCACGCCAGCGGCTCGGAGTTCGCGGCGAAGCTGCTGCGCGCCGAGCTGGCCGCCGACCCCGGCATCGTCGAGCGGTTCGTCCGAGAGCGCTCGGTGTTGCTCGCGCTGCAGCACCCGTCGATCGTGCGTGTCCGTGACCTCGTGGTCGAAGGGGACCGCCTGGCGATCGTGATGGACCTGGTCGATGGTGGCTCGGCACGCGACCTGCTCACCGCGTCCGGCACGCTCCGGCCTCGCGACGCCCTGACGATCACGGCGGAGACGCTCGATGCACTGGCCGCAGCGCACGAGCGGGACGTCACCCACCGCGACGTCAAGCCGGACAACGTGCTGCTCGACGCGGCGTGGGCGCCGGACGCGACGGGGCTCGTGCGGGTGACCGACTTCGGGATCGCGTCGGTCGTGGCCGAGCGCGAGCGCACGACCACCGGGCTGCTCGGCACCCCGCAGTACATGGCTCCTGAGGCGATCAGTCACGGGCGCTCCGGACCGGCCGCCGACGTCTACGGCGGGGGCGTGATGCTGTACGAGCTGCTCGCCGGACGGACGCCCTTCGCCGGCCCCGGGACGGACTTCGCGGTCGCGTACCGGCACGTCACGTCGCTGCCGCCGGTGCTCGACGTCCCCGGTCCGCTGTGGTCGGCCGTGTCCGCCATGCTCGCGAAGGATCCCGCGGCCCGGCCGTCCGCGATCGAGGCTGCTGCGACGCTGCGGCGGTTGGCGAGGTCGCTGTCCGGGGTGCCGGCGCTCGAGTTGCTCGGGGCCCCGGAGACGTTCGCCGAGGTGGAGCGGCCGGCGACCGTCGTGCGGGGTGTCGGCGGAGCGGGTCCTGGTTCCGGGTCTGGTCCCGGGACTGGCTCAGCGGCGGGTCCGTGGGCTGGTACGGGGGCAGGTGAGGGTCCGGATGCCGGTCCGGCACCGGAGCTCGGTCCGGCTGGGTCCCGGACGGTCGTCCGTCCGATGGCCCGGCAGCCGATGCCACCCATGCCGGACGACTCGATCGCCGCCTCGTCGCGGACCGGTCGGTTCCAGCGGCCCGACTGGCTGACGAACCGAGCGCTCGGTTCCGGTGCGCTCGGCGTCGTCCTGGTCGCAGCGCTCGTGGTCGGAGCCGTCGTCTGGCTGCCCGGTGCCGGCGGCTCCACGCCCGGACGACAGGCCTCCGCCCAGGCCGCGAACGCATACCAGCAGGACCGGCCGCTGCCGACGGGCCTCACGACGACCCGCAAAGCGACGCTCGACCCCGAGTCGGGCGCGATCGAGCTGACCGTGACCTACACCGCGCAGGAGGCCACCCTGTCCGGTCCGCTGGTCGAGGTCCTGCCGAGCGCCCGATCCGGCGGCGGGTCCGGCAGCGCGTCCGTCGGCGGGTCCGGCAGCGGGTCCGGCAGCGCGTCCGGCGGCGCGTCCGAGTCCGCGTGCCCGACCGTCCGCTGGCGCGAGGGCGACGTCACCGCAGCCCGGAACCAGCCGTTCGTCACCGGTGTCGACACCGCGTGCGCGTGGTCCCTCACCGGCGCGCGGATCGCACCCGGGGCAGACGTCGCGGTGCAGGCAACGGTGCGGGTGCCCTCGGTGACCGACGGGGCGTCACTGCAGACGTGGCTCGACGCCGTGGGGACCGCGACCACGGGGGTCCTCACCGACCAGGCGGTCTCGGGGACGGCCTACCCGGTGCAACGGCTGCAGGACGTCGTCGTGCAGACGCCGGACCGCACCGTCAGCCAGACGACGCTGCCCGTCACCCTGGTCCCCGTGTGGCCGAGCGGGACCGACGAACTGAACCCGCTGTACCGCAGTCCCGCGAGTGGTTCACCGTCGCAGATGCTGCAGGACGTGGCCGGCGGCGAGTCCGGCGTGCGGTTCGCCGACGGGTGCTCGGGTGCCCTCGCCGTGTCGTCGGACGGGCTCGTCGTGACCGCGCTGTCAGTGGCGCCGTCGTGCACGGTGCGGGCGTCGGTCGGGGCGTTCTCGGACCTCGAGAGCGCGCCGTTCGGCATCACGACGCGGAACTGACTGACGTCGTCGGCCCGCCGCCGGGCCCCTGCGTGCGGCTGACCACCCGGTCGGCGGTTGCCGTCACGGTGTGCGGCTGACTACCCGGTCGGCGGTCGCGGTCACGGTGTGCCACTGACCGCCCGCTCAGCCGCCCCGGTCACGGTGTGCCACTGACCGCCCGCTCAGCCGCCCCGGTCACGGTGTGCCACTGACCGCCCGCTCAGCCGCCCCGGTCACGGTGTGCCACTGACCGCCCGCTCCGCCGCCCCGGTCACGGTGTGCCACCGACCGCACGGTCCGCCACCCCGGTCACGGTGTGCGGCTGACCGCCCCGTCCGCGGTTGCGGTCTGGACCAGGCGGACGCGACCGCCGGAAACGGCGTACCCGCGGCCGACCGTCATCGCCACCGGGGACCGACGCGGGACCTGGACACCGAGCAGTTCGCCGTCGTAGTCGACGTCGGGCTGGAGCAGTACCCCGCACCGGGCCTTCCGGACCGCCTTCGTCCAGTGGCTGTAGAGGGAGCGGAGGTCCGCCGACCGCCCGGCGGCGACCACGCAGAGGCCGGGACGCTCGGACGCGATCGCGCCGGCCAGCGCCTGGTCGCTGTCGTCGAAGCGCTCGGCGTCGTCCACCAGCAGCAGGACGGGTCCGCGCTCGAGCCGCAGTCCGGCGAGCAGCGCGGGGACCTCGTCCGGCCCGACCGCCAGCCGGTCGAAGTCGCCGGCGGCGAGTGGTGACCGGCGGTCGCAGATCGTCCAGACCGCGGGTCGCGTACTCTCGGCGGTCCGGGCGGCGTCAGCGAGCGCCATCAGCACGCTCGACTTGCCCGACCGTGCCGGGCCGGCGACCAGGACGTGCTCCCCCTCGTACACCTCGAGCACAGCGGTGCCCAGGTCGTCCTCGGCCAGGCCGATCGGCACGCGCCACGGCTCGGAGTCGAACGACGCCCGGGTCGACAGCTCGGTCACGGACACGATGTCGGGCAGACGGCCGACCGCGCTCGCCTTGCGCGGGGCGTCGGCCCAGCGACCGGCAGCCTGCGCCACGGCGTCGGCGAGGGTGCCGGCGGGCGTCGCCACGTGCGACTGCAGGCGCGCGACCGAGTCGATGAAGCGTCCGGGGACGGGAGGTGGGACGTCCTTCGGGCGCACGCCGATCGACGAGTAGTCGTACGGGTCCGCGAGCCGGAACAGCCACTTCTGCGTGGTGACCTCGTCCATCGCGCTCGGCACGGCCTTGGCACGCGTCGCCGACACCGCGAACGAGATCCCGAGCGCCGGCCCCTCGGCGTACACCCGGTACAGCCCATCGAGCAGCTGCTGCCCCTCGAAGTCCTGGTACTCGTCGCGCAGGGCGGCGAGCCCGTCGATCAGCACGATGGCCCGACGTCCGCCCGGCGCAGCGCGACGTCGTTCCAGGTCGGCGCGCAGGTGCCGCAGGAACCGTGCCTGGAGCTCACCGGCACCCGGGCCGGAGCCGACGTACGCCGTGGTGTGCGGCAGGTGCTGCAGCGGTGCGAGGTCGCCGGCGCCCATGTCGAGCACGAGCAGGTCGAGGTCGGTGGGGTCTGTCGAGGCGGCGAGTTGCAGACCCATCGCTGCGAGGGCCGTGCTGGTGCCGCTGCCCGGGATCCCCATGAGCATGACGTTCCCCTGCGACAGGTCCCAGCCGGTCGTGACCTGGCGCTGGTGGTCCGGGTCGTCGGCGAGTGCGACCGGGACGACGTCGGCACGGACCGACGCCGGCTCGAGTGCGGACCGGTCGACCCGCTCGCCGAGGGCCTCGGGCCAGATCGGTCGCGGCGGAGCGTACCCGGCGGCGTCGTTCGCCTGGCGGACCGCGTCGATCAGCCGGTCGAGGTCGGTCTCGTCGGCGGCGGTCGACCCCGCCGAAGGTGCCGCAGCGGCGACACCGAACACGTCGGTGGGTCGGACGAGCACAGCGGCCCCGACCGCGGCGTCGCGCGCACGACCGGTCACGAGTGCGGTCTGCACGGGCGTGATGTCGTCCTGGCCGAGCTTCACGTAGGCGCGTCCGGTCTGCTGGCGACTGATCGCCGAGGCCGCGGGGACGCCGATGACGTTGACGGAGTCCTCGCGACTCTGCACGCGCAGTGCGACGCGCATGTTCGTGTTCGCCAGGATGTCCTCGCTGACCACGCCGGCTGGTCGTTGCGTCGCCAGGACCATGTGCACGCCGAGGGTGCGTCCGACCGCGGCGATGCTCACGAGCGAGGTCAGGACGTCCGGGAAGTCCTTGGCCAGCATCGCGAACTCGTCGACCACGAGCAGCAGCCGGGGCATCGGCTCCGTGGGTCCTGTCGCCAGGTAGGCGTCGAGGTTGTCGATGTCGGCACCGGCCTCGGCGAACACCCGCTGCCGACGCTCGAGTTCCGCCTCGAGCGCGCGCAGTGCCCGGTCGGCGAGCTGCTCGTCGAGGTTGCTGATCGTGCCGATCGTGTGCGGCAGCCGCTCGCACGCGGCGAAGGCAGCCCCGCCCTTGAAGTCGACGAGCAGGAAGTTCAGCGTCGTCGGGTCGTTGCGAGCGGCGAGACCGGCGACGAGGGAACGGAGGAACTCGCTCTTGCCGGAGCCGGTCGTCCCACCGACCAGCCCGTGGGGACCGTCGCGGACCAGGTCCAGCTCGAGCGGACCGGCCTCGGACGAGCCGATCGGGGCGGAGACCCCGGTGCGGGCCTCCCACGAGGCTCGGACGGCCGCCGGTGTGTCGACGCGCACCAGGTCCGGGAACCGGACGAGCGACGGCAACGAGGCGCCGGGGACCGACAGCTCGGGGTCGTCGAAGTGCGCCAGGTCCCGCGCGCAGCGTTCCGCCGTGCCGGTCGAGAGCCCGGCCAGCACGACGTCGTGCACCTCGGAGCGGTCCTCCGGGCGGGACACGGTGGCTGCGGCGTCGGTGTCGACCGTGATGATCGTCGTGCACGCGGCGGGCAGCTGCTGCGCACCGGTCGCGATGACGATGCCGCTGACCCGCCGGGGCTGCTCGCCCGGCCGGGGCGACCGGCCGGGGACCGACCGCCCCTGCCCGAGCAGGCTGCGCGCGGGGGCGTCCCGGCCCTCGGTCAGCACCTCGGAGTCGATGACCACGAGCAGGTTCGGGGTGGGCAGATCGTCGATCGAGTCGCGCAGCCCGCGGAGCACCGCGGCGCTGTGGTCGCGGTGCTCGGACATCCAGCGCTCCCCCGTGCTGCTGCCGGCGACGCGGGTGTGCGGCAACCAGGAGGCCCAGGCCCAGTCGTCCTGACGCCCCTGGTCGCAGAACACGCCGATGGTCAGGTCGGCCGGGCCGCAGTGCACCCCGGCCTGCGCGAGCAGTGCGCGGGCCAGGGCGAGTGCGCCGTCACGGTCACCGACGATGCCGACCACGCCGGCGTCGGTCAGGTCGGCCACGACCGGGGCCGCGGTGAGCCGGCTGTCGGCGATCGCGGCCTTCGCCTCGTCCTCGAGCTTCGTCGATGTCGCGCGCCCGTCGACCTGCGGGCGCCACGGCACGTCACCGGTCCCGGCGTGCAGCGTCAGGAAGTCCGGGTCGTCCGAGCGTCGCTGCCAGAGCGTCGTGGTCGGCAGGGCAGCACGGCGCACGACCGTGGCCGGGTCGGGGACGAGTTCCTGACGGCGTGCGGCCTCGACCTCGGCTGCGGATGCGATCTCCTGGCGGAAGGTCTCCACGGCGGCGGCGAAGCGCTGGTCCTCTTCTCGCAGGTTCTTGGACCGGCTGTGCTTCTGCTCGAACCACATGCCGATCGCCGTAACCGGGCTGAGCAGCGCGAACAGTGCGAAGCGGGCGTCGCCGAGCAGCAGGACCATCGCGCCCGCCAGCACGAGCGGCGCGGCCACGGTGATCCAGCTGAACTTCGACGCCGGTGGGACGTCCTTGCGGGTCGGCGGGACGACGGTCTCCTGCTCGGTTTCCCGGCCGGGCCGCGGGGGCCGGTTGAACGGCGCGGTGGCCGCCGGGGTCAGGTTCGGCAACGCGCCAGCCGGGGGCACGGTGGACTCGGCCAGCGTCGGTCGCACGAGCAGCACGGCGCCGCCGACGATGACGCTCGTGGTCCCGGTGACCAGGACGCCCTCGGCGTCGAGGCGTGCACCGCCGACGATGGTGCCGTTGGTCGAGCCGGCGTCACGGATCCGGATGCGGTCGTCCTCGTGTTGGAGCGTGCAGTGTTCCCACGACGCGCTCTCGGTCGGCAGCACGAGGTCGGCCTGCGGCGCACGCCCGACGACGAACGGTCGCGAACGCGGCACCGGCAGGACCCGACCGACGTCGAGGCCACCCGCGAGCGTGACCGTCCACCCGTCGGTCGTGCGGGGACGCATCTCGGGCGTGCGGGCGATGCGGGACCCCTCGAGCAGGACCAGGTCGCGCAGTGGGGTCTCGGCGCTGGTGATGTGGGCGTCGACCGCCAACGTCGCGCCCGGTTCGAGGACGTGTCCTGTCGCCGCCTGGACGAGCTGCCCCAGGCTGGACGTCTCGGCCCAGCCGTCCACCTCGACCGCTTCGACTCGGTCGTCGAGCTCGATCACCACCCGCATGCGCGTGCGCTCCTGTCGTCATTCGTCGGGTCAGCGACCCGTCGTGCCCGACGTGTCCGTGCCCGACGTGTCCGGGAACCACACCAACGTCGACGTCGAGGCCGCTGCGGGCCGGAGCCCGAGGGCCTGCGCCGACGAGGCCAGGACGGTCGCCCGGGCCCCGAGTGCCTGCGGGTCTCCGAAGTCCAGTGCCGGACCGGCGAGGCCGTCGTCGGCGTCCAGCGGTGCCGATGCGAGGGCGTCGGTCACGGTCTCGGGAGCGGTGCTCCGCGCGGTACCGACGGCGTGTACCAGAGCGATCACAGCGTCGTGACTGCGCGAGTCGGCTCCGGCGGCCACCGCCGAGAACGGCTGGTCACCTGTGAGGTTCTCCGCATCCAGGTCCTTCGCCCCGACACGGACCGCCCCGAGGAACGCGGACATGGCACGCCCTGCGGCGTCCCCGTCGAGCGCCGTCGCGTCATCGGTCGCGACTCCGGCGGTCCGGAACGTCCCGGAGACGCTGCCGCCGGCAGTGGTGAGTGCCGCGCCGAACGCCGGGCTCGTCGCATCCGAGGTGAGCACCACCGGGACGGTCACGTCGGCCGCCTGGAGGGCCGCGACGAACGCCCCCTGACGCGCAGCAGTGCCACTGACGACGACCGCGTCCGAGTCGACTGCCGTCGCGCCGTCGGTCGGGTCGCCGGTGGTGGCGTCCGCGGAGGGCTGGGCAACACCGGTCCGCTCGGCCACCGTCGTGGCGAGGACCGTCAGGTCGGTGGCGCCCGCGGAGAGGACGTGCGCGACGCGCAGGCCGGTCGGCGCTTCCCCGCCGAGGTCGACCAGCAGGGGCGAGTCGGCTCCGCCGAGCGCCCGCTGCATCGCGGTCGCGAGGGACTGCACCGACGGCGCCGTCGACCACGCGTCGTCGGTGTGCTCGGCGTACGGCAGCACGACCGGGACACCGGCGTCCGATGCGGCCTCGGTCGATGCAACCACGTGCGCACCCGAGGACGCGACGACGATGCCGGCGACACCCTGACGGACGAGGTCCTGCACGGCCGCACGTGCACCCGCGGTGGTCCCGCTGTCGTTCCGGGTGACGAGCTGCACGCGGGTGCCGCCGAGCTGCAGGCGACGCTGCGCGACGACCGCGCCCTGGGCGGCCTGGTTCCACTCCGACCCCTCACCGTCGCCAAGGGTGACCACGACCCCGATCGCCGTCCGAGCCGGCACGTGCTCGACGGTCACCGGGACGGGGATCGTGGCCGGGACGGCCTCGGCCGGCTCGGCCGACAGCGCGCGGAACGTCAGCACCGCCGCGACGACCGCGGCGACCAGCAGGACGGCCAGTCCGATGAACAGGAGCCGACGTCGGGAGCCGTGCCGGGCCTCCTGGCCGTCCTGGTCTCCCTGCGTGTCGGCGGTCATCGTGCGCCCCCGATGCGGAACGTGTACAGGGTGGTCGACGTGGCGCCCGATGGCAGGTCGAGGGCGAACGCCGGCAGCTTCGTGGCGGCGTCCAACGACGCCCGGAGCTGCTGCTGCTGGAGCAGGATGCCTGCCACGTCTTCGGCACGGACGTTGGCGTAGCCGGCGGCGTTCTGCGACGCGAGGGCGAGCTGGTAGTCAGCGGAGTCGGACTTCGCCGCACTCGTCGCCATCGCGCCGAGGATGCCGGAGCCGTTGACCTTGCGGTCGCCCAGGTCGAGCATCACGCGGTTGAGGTCACCGGTCAGCAGGGTCCGCGCGCCGTCAACGTCGCGGGTGGACGCGCTCGTGCTCGCGTCGATGCGCTGCAGGCTCGACGCCGTCTGCGCGTCGACAGCGCTCGACAGCGCGCCGCTCTCCTGCTGCAGCGTGCCCTTCTGCTTGTCGATCGTGCCCTTCGAGTCCGCCGTCACCTGACCCGAGGTGGAGCGGAGGCCGGAGATGGACGCGTCGAAGGCCTTGACCACGGCGTCCCGACTGCCCGTGGCGGTGTCGCTGACCTTGCGGACCTGCTGGCCGATGATGCCCTGCACCTGCTCGGCGGAGTCGTCCGAGGCGTCTTGGAACGCCTTCGTGACCGCTGCCTGCAGCGTTTGCTGCTGGTCGCTCACGGCGACGAGCAGCGTGTGCACCGTGTCGCTCTGACCATCCGCCTGCGTGACCAGGTCGTGCAGCTCTTCGACCTTGCCGCTGATCGTGCCGTCGTCGTTGCTGATCGCCGCCCGGACGTCGGCGACCGCGCCGGCAACCGCGTCCAGATGCGCGGCGAGCGTCGCGACCGCACCGCCGACACCGGTCGAGGAGTCGGTGGCGGTGGCTGCGACCACGGCGTCCCAGGCGTCGGACTGCGCCGTGAGCCGCTCGTCCATCGGGGTGGTGAAGCCCAGGCCCGGCTGGAGCGTCGTGCCGTCGGGAGCACCGGCGCACGGAGTCGCCGTGAGGGAGCCGCGCAGTGACGCCGCTTGGTCGGGGGTGAGCTGTCCGGCGGCTGCCAGCAGGCAGAGCTGGTCGGCGACGGCGCCGTTCTGTGCCTGCATCGACGTGCTCAGGAACCGGTCACCGGCCGTGCCGAGCTCGGATCGCGCCGAGGCTGCCTGGCGGTTCACGGTGCGCAGCGACTCCCGGAGCGGGCCGAGGTCCTGCTTCGCCTGCGTCACTGCGGTGTCGAGCGCGTCGAGCGTCCGTCCGACCGTGCCGTCGCCGTCGCTGCCCAGGCCGTCGAGCGACGTGGCCAGCTGCCCGAGCGTGCCGTTGAGCGCGTCCGACTGCTCGATCGCCTTGTCCGCCAGCTCCGGATCGAGCTGGTCGGCGAGCGCCTGGCCCGTCGCGACGAGGCCGATCAGCGACGTCGCCACGGCGGACGAGGACGCGAACAGCGCGCAGGTCAGCGAGTCCTGGTTGGCGGGGACCGCGCACGTCGTCGTGCCCGGGTCGGTCGGACCGACGGCGGAGGCCAGCTGCATGCTGACCTGCTGCTTGCAGGCTTCACTCGCGTCGGCGTACCCGTTCAGCTGTGCCGACACCCGCAGCAGGTTGCCGTACACGCTCGAGCCCGTGGTCGGCATCGTCGGCGTCGCCGCACAACCCGTGCCGTCCAGCGTGACGGGCGGAGCCGTGGCCGAGGTGCCCCCGAGCAGCGCGTCGAGGCTGGTCGTCGTCTGCTGGAGCTGCTGCAGGACGGTCGACTGCGTGGCCTTCGCCGTCGCACCGAGGTCGCTCTGCAACGAGCCGAGCTCGCCGGTGAGCGACTGCATCGTGCCCGCCAGCGCCGTGCTGCTCTGCTGCAGGCGTTGCGCCGTCTGCACGCCGAGGGTCTCGGACGTCGACTCGAGGTTCGACCGGACCTCGGTGATGGTGCCGCCCGCACGGGCGAGCACCTCGTTCACCTGCGCGATCAGGTCGATCGTGCGCCGCTGCAGCGCCAGCTCGGAGTCCGTGTCGGACCCGAACGCACCGTTCATCACGCCAGCGGAGGACAGGTCCGTCGTGATGCCGGGCTGCGCCGCGATGTCCACGGTCGGTGCCGCGAAGTCCTTGACGTCCGCCACCAGGTGCAGCGTGCTGCTCGCGCCCGAGGTCGGCGGTGCCAGCAACCGCCCCCACTGCACGACCGCATCGCCGTCGGCGTTCGTGCTCACCACGCCGTCCGTCGCCGTGCCGTCGGCATCGGCGCTGTCGGTCACGATCCGGTTCGCGGCGGTACCGGTCAACACCGTCGACGCCGCGATGCTGAACGGGGCACCGACCAGTGCCGGCGTCGTCCGCGAGGAGCCCGCGACGTCGTACGTCAGGTTCTTCGACCGGACCGTCAGGTTCTCGATCGTCAGGTCGATCTCGACGCGGCCGGAGTAGCCGTCGAGGTCCGCCAGGTCACTGCCCGTCGTCTTCGACGTCGTGTACTGCGTGGTGACGCGGAGCGGCAGGTCGCTCGTGGCCTTCGCCGGGTCGTGATCGGTGGTGGCGCTGGACGAGTCCGTGCCGGAGACGGAGATGGCGGTGCCCTGGATCGACCGGACCGCGCCGTCCGCCGCGAGCCGGGTGTCGACCGTCTGCAGCACACGCGACGGGTCCTTGACGGGCTCGGCGCCGGCAGTACAACCGGCGAGCACCAGAGCGGCGGCACCGGTCAGTGCCGCTGCCCCAAGGACACGGCGTGCGACCTGTCGTTCGCCAGTCGTGCCGGCACGCTTGATGACCACGTTCTTTCCCCCCGAGAGAATGGACGACCCCGTCGATGCTGGTTGTCGGAACAACGCTGGGACCGCTCCGGACGGCCCGTGGATTCCCCCACCATTCGGGCCCTGATCCGACGGTAGCGCACTCTGATACGTTGCACACGACATCCATACGACATGGGGATGGTTGTCCGATCTTGGGGGGAACGACCGACATGTGGACCACCTTCTTCTCGGTGAGCGTGGCCTTCCTCGCCGCCTTCCTGATCCCGCTCACCGTCAGCGCGACCGTCCGGCGGAACGACCGCCGCCGCGCGGAGCGGGATCCGATCAGCAGACCCGACCCCACGCACATGGAGGTCCGCTTCCGCACGTGGCAATGGGTCGTCTGGCGGGTGCTCGGGATCGCTTTCGTCCTGGTCGGGGCGCTCCTCTCCCTGGTCAGCATCGCCGGTGCGGGCGAGTTGGACAGCCCGGCACCGACCATCGCGGCGATCGCGATCCTGCTGGCCGGTTGCGGGGCCCTGCTGCTGGCCTCCGCGCTGCGCCGGGGCCGGATCGTCACGTCGCCCGATGCGCTCACCGTCCGGCGCGGCTTCCGCCAGGAGCGCACCATCCCGCTGACCTCCATCGCTGCGATCCGGCCCCTCGCGAACGCCTACGGCGGGCTCGACGCGCGCGACGCGGACGGCCGGCGGTTGTTCACCGTCATGGGACTGGCCCGCGGGTACGACGAGTTCGAGCAGTTCCTGGCCGAGCGGGTCGTGGAACCGCAGCACACAGCACCCGCTCCGACAGGCCCGTCCGGGAACTCCGTGCCGGAGTGGCATGGAACGGGCATGTCCGCCGACTGGACGATGCTCGTCGTGGTTCGCGGCCGACCGCAGCCCGTGGTGCGGATCCGGACGGCTGACGGCGCGTTGGCGCTCCACCTGCAGGATGCCCAAGCGGTCTTGCGAGGCAAGCTTGCGATCGCCGAGTCCATCTGGACGCCCGAGGCATACCTCTGCTCACCAGCGTGCGCTTCACCCGGCTCGCCGGCTGCCACCGCGCTCGCAGGTGTCCCTGCGAACGCACTGGCGCTGCTGGTGGGCGATCTGCCCCGGCCCGCTGTGGTGTTGCAGGGTGGCGAGCTCGAGTCGTTCCGGGGATGGGTCCACGGGCTGCCGTCGACAGCGGACGCGGCTGGCGGGCCGCCGGCCTGAGCAGGCGGGTCACTGCCGCTCGGCCTGGAGGACCGGCTCGGGTCCGGCAGGCCGCCACTGTCGGCGCGCGGGTCACGTTCTCGGGCGCTCGCGAATATCCGCTGTCCGGGCGGTTTGGCAGAACGGCACTTAGCCGATATCCTGCATACCAGGATGGGGGGGAATCCGATCCGACAGGTCGGTCGTCGACCGCTGACTGACGCTCAGTGCCCGACACGGTGCGCTGCAGATGTAGCTGGATCGTGTCGTCAGGCACGCCGCCGCCGTCGTGTGCACGATGACGCGGATGGCGCTGCCGTGACACGGCGGCGGGAACGCCCGGACTGCCGCGACGGCGGCAGTCCGGACGGTGGTGCGGTGGCTACGCGCCGCCACCTGCGGTGAAGATGTCCTGCGAGATCTTGTCGAGCTGCGTGCGCAGCTGCTCGAGCTCGGTCTTCGCCTTGTCGAGGGCGGCCTTGGTCTCCGGCCAGGTCGACCCACGGAAGGTCGATGCGAGCGGGCCGTCCCAGACGTTGGAGTCGGACAGGATCCGCCCCTGGGCGTCGAGCTGCGAGATCTGGTCGGTGAACCCACCGTTGACGATCGACTGGATCTGGCGGATGGCCGACTTGGCCTGCTCGGTGGAGAGCACACGAGACATGGTGAACCTCTGACATCCAGGCGGCCCACCTCGGCGTACGCATCGTCACGGTCCACGATCGCCGACAGATACGCGAGCGCCGACCACTGACGAACACACCTTCATCGAGCAGTTAGTGCGCCCTTCGGCCCTGTTACCCCTGTCCCCTCGACGGGCGTTGATAGAATTCACGAATTTCGCTCATTGCGTTGATTCGTAGCCGTAGACAACTCGGGCAATGTGCACAGCCCGCAAGAATTCCCGCAAACTGTAGGACGCGCTCCCAATCTCAAATTCATACCGCTCGCCCGCTCTGAAACTGTGCGCAATCTTATTCTGGTTGCTTGCAGTCACGCCTCGCTCGAGAAGCAGTTCTCCACAACTTGAATCAATGAAAACCTGATTGGCGGTACTCCCGATGCCCTTCCCGGAACGCGTCGAACCGAGCGATGCTTCCGCACCGGAGACCTTGCATTCTATTCGTATGATGTGTGCCTTGTCGTAAGCAATCAACAGGGTCGGACCGCCAACGAGGATCGCGACTGGCGCAACAACAACCAGTAGAAGGATGATTATCGCTACCACTCTGTTGCGGAAGACCTTTTTCTGTCGCGCGTTCTCGAGCCCGAGTTGTTGTTTGTCACGGAACATCTTGTTCAATAGCTTGCCCTAGTTGAATGCCGTGATGTCAAATCACGTACCTCAGGCCCCTGCGCGCCACCAATCATACCGTTTATGATGGTACCGCGTATATTCTCCGCACTGGTGTCATGCCCAGGCCTGACCCACTCATTCACGCCGGCTTGCAGACCCCCAGCTACATGGTCAACCACGCTACTGATTCCCGACTGCCACGCTGAGATATTCGGCGCGACTGCCGAAGCGGCAGTGAGCGCACGGCGCCCCGTCGAGGCTACTGCCTGAATGTCAAGTAGTTGGATGACCTTTGACGCCAACTTCGGCACGAGCGTCCCTGAACCGGCACTAAACGCAGCTCCGGTCGCTGTCCCAGTGAGAGCAGAGCCCACGTAGCCGCCGACGCTTCCCCTTCCTTCAGACTTCGCACCGTAGTCAACGGTATTTGCAAAGCCGTTCTGTAGCCCACTAGAGATAGACGCCTGGGCGACCTTGCCTAACGCTGGAAGGGCCTTTGAGATCCCGAAGGATGCCGCGCCTCCGAACGCACCAGACAGTCCACCGATCGCTGCGTCCAAACCAGCTTGACGCCAGTCGACTTTTCCGTCTTTCGCCTTCTGCGTGGCCACGGAAATTCCACCCGAGAGCAAAGCGCCAGAGCCCGCCATGACAGCAACGGCAGCCAGAGGCCCGAGCGGCGTGGCCATCGCGAGGATCGTCAGTCCGACTCCCGCAGTGATCGCAAGCGTCGCGATGATCTCATCTTTATGGTCGCCGACCCACTGACCGGCGCGCGACAGCACACTCTGATGCGCGTCCCGGTACGCCTGCAGGTCTTTGTCCGTCGCCGGCCGCAACCCCAGCGGGTCGAGCGCCTGCAGCGGGTCGTTCCCCGCGTACGAGTACGGGTTGCCCGCCCACGCCGCGCCCACGATCGGCGCGAGCGGGTCCACTGACAGGAATCCTCGAGCCGCCGGGTCGTACACACGCGCCCCGAGCCACTCCAACCCACCGACAGACAGCCCACCAGTACCGGTCAGCGCAACACCCGACGGCAGCCTGAGGTCGTTCGCCGCGGCCAGCACAGCCCACGGGTCGGCAGCATCGGTCGCCCGAGCACTCCGCCACCCGGGCTGCGTCCAGGCATCACCGATCGCGAGCACACCGCCGGGCAGGTCCAGCAACGACGTCCCGCCGACCTCCACCAACGCTGGCACGGTGGACGCGGAATCGAACCACGTCGACACGCCACCGACCTCGGCCAACTCTCCGAGCGCATCGGCCCAGACATCCAGGCGGCCCACCTCGGCGTACGCATCGTCACGGTCGGCGATCGCCGACAGGTACCCGAGCGCCGACCACGCGTACTCCGTGGTCGAACCGTCGGCAGCCGTCCGACGGACACGGCGCCCGAGTCCGTCGTGCACGTACTCCGTGCGGCCGCCATCACGCACACTCGCGACCAGCTGCCCGGCGGCGTCGTACTCGTGGGTGGTCTTGACGCCGTCGACGACCTCGCGCACCAGTCGTCCACCGCCGTCGTACTCCCACGTGGACGCACCCGCACGCACGAGCTGCCCGGCAGCGTCGTACTCGTAGGGCACCCGACCGGACGGAGCGTCGACCGCCTTGATGCGACCGTCGGCATCGCGGTCGATCGTGGTGGTGGAGGCGCCGTCGGGCGTGGTCGCCGTGAGCGCGACGAGCACACCGTTGTGGTACGACCACGACTGCACGACATCACCCGTGGCGGACTGCACGATGCGGCCAGACGCGTCGTAGGCGAACGTGCCCGCACCGAGCCCGTCGCGCTCGACACCGACCACGCGGCCAGCAGCATCGCGACGGTAGATCGTCCGCGCTCCCGAGGGGTCGACACGAGCCGTCCGGTTGCCGTCGGCGTCGTACTCCCACCCGAGTGACTGGTCACCGCGCGAACGACGGACCAGCAGTCCCCGACGGTCGTACCGCAGCTCGTGCTCGACGGCACGTCCGGCGCCACGAGTGTGGTCGGTGACCACCAGGGTGCGGTCGAACGCGGCGCGGCGGATCTCGGACTGCGGCACGCCGTCGACCAGGACCTGGTGCTGCCGACCGGCGTCGTCGAACGTCCACGTGGTGGTGTGGCCGTCCGGATCGGTCTGGCTGGTCTGCCGTCCGGCCGCGTCGTAGGCGGCGGACGTGGTCCGCCCGAGCGCGTCCGTGACGGCGACGAGCCGGTCGGCGTCGTCGTACACACGCCGCGTGACACCGCCGGCGGCGTCAGTGATGGTGGTCAAGCGACTGCGCTCGTCGTACGCGAACGCGGTGACCCCGCCGACGCCGTTGACGGCCTCGGTGAGCTGGCCGGCGACGTCGTACCGGAACCGGCGCCGACCGAAGCGGACGTCCTGACTGGAGACCAGCCTGCCGGCGAGGTCGTACCGGAACCGCGCCGTGCCGGAGCCGGGGCTGGACTGCGTCACGACGCGACCGACAGCGTCGTAGGTGACCGCTTCCACCTCGCCGGTGGGCAGCGTCCGCTGGACGACGCGTGAGTCGGCGTCGTACGCCAACGTGGTGCGCGCCCCCGCCGCGTCGGTGGCGGCACACGGTCGCCCGCAGGCGTCGTACTCGTAGGTGCTGCGCGCACCGGAGGGCGACACGATCGCGACGACCCGACCGGCCAGGTCACGTTCCAGTCGTGTGAGCCCGCCCTCGCCGTCGACGAGCTCGACGGGCCGCCCGGCCGCGTCGTAGGTGATGAGTTCCGAGCCGGACTCGTCCGAGGTGGACTCGACCAGGCGCCCGTACGCGTCGAAGCGCACCGTGGCCGCGGTGAACGCGTCACGCAGTGTCGCGACGCCCGTCGGCACGTCCGTCGCGATCTCCTGACGGACGCCGGTGGGGTCGATGGTCGCGGACAGGCCGCCGTTGACGTCGTACTCACGCCGCCAGGTCGCGCCGGTGGGGTCGCTGACGGCCAGGAGGCGCGACAACCCGTCGTGCGCGAACGTCCAGACCGCACCACCCGGCACCTCGAGCCGCGCCAGCTCGGCCTGGTCGTCGTACGTCTGCGTCGTGGTGCGACCCAGCGGGTCGGTCACGGTGTGCAGTTCGCCGTCGGCTGACCAGGTGTACTCGGTGCGCGCACCGAGCGGGTCGATGACCGCGCTGGTCCGACCACCCTCGGTGTGCTCGAACCGCCACACCGCGCCGTCTGGATCCTGTCGGGCGATGAGCAGGCCTGCCGCGTCGTAGCGGTACTCGGTGCGGGCACCCGACGGGCTGACCCCGGCGACCGGGCGACCCGCGGCATCGACCTCGATCCGCGCGGTGTCACCGACCGCGTTCGTCGTCGACACGAGCTCGCCGAACGCGTCGTGCTCGAGCGTGATCGTCACGCCGGTCGGGTCCACCACGCGCTTGAGCAGCCCGGCGTCCCAGGCCAGCTCCGTTCGGCCGCCGACCGGGTCGATGACCACGGACGGATCCCGGTCGTCGCCGAGGTACTCGTAGCCGACGACCGAGCCTGACTCGGTCACCACCGTCGTCACGCGGTCCTGGTCGTCGTACCCGTAGGTGAGGTCGCCACCGGAGGGGGTGACCGTGCGGGTCTTCCGGCCGCGCTCGTCGAAGGCGTGGACCGTCACCGAGCCGTCACGCTCGGTCACCGACACCAGGTTGCCGTGCGGGTCGTAGCTCATCGACTGGCGGTGGTCGTCCGAGTCGACGATGCCCACCAGACGGCCCTTGGCATCAGCGATGTAGGAGTTCGAACGGGAGCCGTCCGGGTCGGACACCACGGTGACCCGTCCGGGCAGGTAGGCGAACCGCACCGTGCGCCCGTGCGGACTGATCTGCTGGGTGACGCGGCGCTGGGCGTCGTACGTGTTGTCGACCTCGACGACCCCTGCGGCCGAGGTGACGGTGACGACCAGGTCGTCGTCGTTCCAGCCGTAGGTGCGGGTCCCGACCGCGTCGGTCACCGACACCAGCCGGCCACGGTCGTCGTAGGCGTACTCCACCCGTCGGCCGTCGGAGCCACGCAGCACCACGACGCGGCCGTCGACATGGTCGATGTCGACCGACCGACCGCGCTCGTGCACCAGGCCCGTGACGAGCCCGTCGGCGTCGCGCCGCACCGTGACCGCGGTGCCGGGGCCGCCACGCTGGCCGAGCCACACGCCCGACGGGCTGAACTCGATGCGTCCGCCGTCGTTGTCGCGGACCACGAGCAAGTCGCCCTCGACCGCGAGCCAGCGGTTCTCGCCGACACCGCGCGCCCATCCCGCACCCTCGCGGGGGAAGCGGACCTGACGACCGTCGGCCCCGACGAACGAAGCGCCCTCGTCGTCCAGGAGCAGGCGGGTCTCGAGGACCGAGGACCACCCGGGACCGAACACCCCGACGTGGTCGTCGAGCGAGTTGTACATGCGGGTGACCTGGAGCGACGCCGACGCACCCGCGAAGGCGAGGTCGGTCTCCGGCTCGAGGAAGTTGCCCGTCGTGGTGTTCACCGGGTCCATCGAGAAGCCCGTGGTCGGCTGGGCGCCGTACGCGGTCGGCGGGTCGATCTGCACGTCGGACCGGGAGGCACTCACACCCGCAGCCTGCAGCGCAGCGGCGAGCGCCGAGTCCGCGACCGTGGAGACCGCACCGTCACCACCGGCAGCGGCGAAGGCGTCGGCGATCGTGTTCGCCCAGGTGACGTCCTGCTCGTTCGCGGCGAGCCACTGGCGGAACGCCGTGACCACGCCGTCGGCGTCGATGTGCGCCCAGGAGCACTTCGACGCGAAGTCGGCGAGCTTGCCCGACACCTGGCCGGGCTTGCCGTCGAGGGCCTGGTTCAACGCAGCGGATCCCGTGGCGAACGAACGCAGGTCCGACGGGCGGGCAGACGACGTGCCGCCGCCCCCGCCACCACCGGCACCCGGGTTCGGCGTCTGCCGCGGCCTCGCGGAGACCGGCGGGGCGGGGAACGACGGCGGCTTCGTGTTCTCGACCTGTGGCATCGGATCGTAGTGGAAGGTGTCGTTCAAGAAGTCCTGCACGCCGTTGCGGTCGTCCTCGCGCGCCTGCCACTCGCGCGCCTTCTTGCGGTTGGCCCGCTCGGTCGCGGCGGCGGTCTTCATCGTCCCGACCCACCCCGCGACGGTCCGGAGCGCTGCGGCGATGTCCTTCGCGTCGCCGGTGGCCGTCGTGGCGTTCTCGGCGAAGCGCTGCGAGAAGTGCCCCCGGAACTCCTGCGACGCGGTGGTCACGTACGACCGCCGTGATCCCGCCTGGCCCGAGATCGATTCGGCTGCGCCGTTGAGCGCGGAGACGAGCGCGTCGGCGGTGCCGTCGTCGAACTCGATCGCATCGGTGTTGGCGTGGATCTGCGCCATGGTCGTTCCCCCGAGGAAGCTGCTGGTCAGGCCGTGCTGCCCGGTCCGCCCCGGACCGGGCATGTCCGGACCGCCGCGACGGCGGCAGTCCGGACGGTGGTGCGGTGGCTACGCGCCGCCACCCGCAGTGAAGATGTCCTGCGAGATCTTGTCGAGCTGCGTGCGCAGCTGCTCGAGCTCGGTCTTCGCCTTGTCGAGGGCGGCCTTGGTCTCCGGCCAGGTCGACCCACGGAAGGTCGATGCGAGCGGGCCGTCCCAGACGTTGGAGTCGGACAGGATCCGCCCCTGGGCGTCGAGCTGCGAGATCTGGTCGGTGAAACCACCGTTGACGATCGACTGGATCTGGCGGATGGCCGACTTGGCCTGCTCGGTGGAGAGCACACGAGACATGGTGAACCTCTTTCATTTCGTAGCTGCACCCCCGCGCAGTGGAATCCCCCCGGAGGCTCTGACAGCGCCACCATACCCACATTCCCGTCTCAGATGTCACCGTTCGTATATCATGACGATGCCTTACCCCTGTAGGCGGGGCACCAACACGACGGCCTCCCGGAGCAGTCACCCGCCGGAGTTCTCCACAGGCAGCGCTGACCCGGATCCCGCCCCTGGGACCGGGTGGCAGGATGTGCGCATGGACACCGAACCGCAGCTCGACGGCGAATCCGTCTCGCACGACCTCGACGACTTCGACGAGGTCGTCGAGATCGAGCACGAGTCGCTGCCGACGGACCGGTACTTCGACCGCGAGATCAGCTGGCTGCGGTTCAACCAGCGTGTCCTCGAGCTCGGCGAGGACCGCACGGTGCCCCTCCTCGAACGCGCCAACTTCCTGGCGATCTTCGCCTCGAACCTCGACGAGTTCTTCATGGTCCGGGTCGCGGGGCTCAAACGCCGCATCGACACCGGCATCGCGGTCCCGACCAACGTCGGACGCGCCCCCAGCGATGTCCTGCGCGACATCGCCAACAAGGCGCACGAGCTGCAGGACCGGCACGCCCAGGCGTTCATCGGGTCGCTCAAGCCGGACATGGACGCCGCAGGCATCCACATCGAGCACTGGTCCGACCTGGCCGAGGCCGACCGACTGACCATGCGCGACTACTTCGCCGAGCAGATCTTCCCGGTCCTCATGCCCCTGGCGGTCGACCCGGCCCACCCGTTCCCGTACATCTCCGGGCTCTCACTGAACCTGGCGGTGCGCGTCCGCAACCCGAAGTCGCAGCGCCAGGAGTTCGCACGCCTCAAGGTCCCGCAGAACTTCTCGCGCCTGATCAAGCTGCCGGACGACAACTCCGGGCGCATGCGCTTCATCCCGCTCGAAGACCTGATCGCCAACCACCTGGGCGACCTGTTCCCGGGGATGGAGGTGCTCGAGCACCACGTGTTCCGCGTCACCCGCAACGAGGACGTCGAGATCGAGGAAGACGAGGCCGAGAACCTCATCCAGGCCCTCGAACGCGAACTGCTCCGTCGTCGGTTCGGCCCGCCCATCCGCCTCGAGATCACCGAGGACATGGACCCGGTCACGCTCGACCTGCTCGTGCGCGAGCTCGACATCACCGAGCAAGAGGTCTACCGGCTGCCGTCACCGCTCGACCTGGCGTGCCTGTTCGAGATCTCGAAGATCCCCCGTCCCGACCTCCACTACCCCAAGCACGTGCCGACCACCCCGGTGCAGTTCCAGCCGGGCGAACCGAACACCAAGCCCGACCTGTTCCGCGCCATCGCGACCAGGGACGTCCTGGTGCACCACCCGTACGAGTCCTTCGCGACGAGTGTGCAGGCCTTCCTGGAACAGGCGGCCGCCGACCCGAACGTGCTCGCGATCAAGCAGACGCTGTACCGCACCTCGGGGGACTCCCCCATCGTCGAAGCGCTGATCGACGCCGCGGCCGCGGGCAAGCAGGTGCTGGCGCTCGTCGAGATCAAGGCGCGCTTCGACGAGCAGAACAACATCACCTGGGCCCGCAAGCTCGAGAAGGCCGGCGTGCACGTGGTCTACGGCCTGGTCGGGCTCAAGACGCACTCCAAGCTCGTGCTCGTCATCCGACAAGAGGGCGGGACGCTCAAGCACTACAGCCACATCGGCACGGGCAACTACAACCCCAAGACCTCCCGCATCTACGAGGACATGGGCCTGTTCACCGCCGACGACACCGTGGGCAAGGACCTGACCCGTCTGTTCAACGAACTGTCCGGCTACGCGATCGAGAAGAAGTTCAAGCGCCTGCTCGTGGCACCGCTGCACCTGCGCAAGGGGCTGCTCAAGCGGATCCAGGTCGAGACGGACAACGCACTCGCCGGCAAGCCGTCGGGCATCCGCATCAAGGTCAACTCGATGGTCGACGAGCAGATCATCGACGCCCTCTACCTGGCCAGCCAGGCGGGCGTGCCGATCGACATCTGGGTGCGCGGGATCTGCTCGCTCAAGCCGGGGATCGAGGGCGTCAGCGAGACCATCCGCGTCCGCAGCGTGGTCGGGCGGTACCTCGAGCACTCGCGGGCGTTCGCGTTCCACAACGAGGGCGACCCGTTCGTGTTCATCGGCAGCGCGGACATGATGCACCGCAACCTCGACCGCCGCGTCGAGGCCCTCGTGCGCCTGTCCGAGCCGGCCCACGTCAACGAGGTCACCGAGATGTTCGACCTGGCGATGGCCGAGTCCACCAGCTCGTGGCACCTGGAGTCCGACGGCGAGTGGACGCGTCGATCGACCGACGAGGACGGACGCCCTCTGCAGGACGTGCAGAATGTCATCATGCGGCAGATCTCGTCCCGGAAGCGCTCCGCACGGTGAAGGGCGGACCCTCGGGGCCCGTGGTCGCCGCCGGCGCGGTCGTCTGGCGCCACCAGGACGGCATCCCCGTCGTGCTGCTCATCCACCGCGAGCACCACAAGGACGTCTCGTTCCCCAAGGGCAAGGTCGACCCGGGCGAGGCCGTCACCACCGCTGCCGTGCGCGAGATCGACGAGGAGACCGGCTACCGCGTCCACCTCGGCGCGCCGCTCGGCACCGCCGAGTACGTGCTGCCGAACGGACGCGACAAGGTCGTCCACTACTGGGCCGCCAAGGTCTCGACGAAGGAACACGAGCGCGCCGGACGGTTCCAGCCGAACGACGAGGTCGCAGCGATCGAGTGGGTGAGCATCGACGACGCGCGCGCCCGGCTGACCTACGCGCGCGACGTCGAGATCCTCGAGCGCTTCGCCGACCGCGTGGCCGAGGGACAGCACGACACGTTCGCGCTCATCGCGTTGCGGCACGCGAAGACGACGCCCGGCTCCGAGTGGCACGGGCCGGACGCCACCCGCCCGTTGCTCGCGGTCGGGCGGTCCCAGGCCAAGGCCGTCGCGGCCCCGGTCGCCGCCTACGGTCCGCGCAAGATCATCAGCAGCCGAGCTGCGCGGTGCCTGGCGACGGTCGAGCCGTTGTCCGACACGCTCAGACTCGGTGTCACGAGCACCGCCGACATCAGCCAGGACGCCCACGACCAGGGCTCGGCCGACGTCAAGGGCGTCGTCCGCAAGCGGCTGGCGAAGGGCAGGACCGCGGTGCTGTGCTCCCACGGCCCGGTGCTGCCGGACATCGTCGCGCGCATCGCCACCGACACCGCTGCGGACACCAGCCGGTTCGACCTGCGCCGCGCCGCGATGCTGTCGGTCGGGGACTTCGCCGTGATGCACATCGCCGACGGCGCACTCGTCGCGGTCGAGACCCACCGCAACCCGGTCTCGGGCTGACCGAAGCCCCACCCGCTCCACCGTAGAGCCAGGTGTCCACCGGGCAGACGCCAGCGGGACCGAGCCGACCCGAGCCTCCAGTCCGTAGGCACGCTGCTCCTGAGCATGCTCCCCCGACCGCGCCCTCGCGCCGGTTCCGCGCCGCGACAACCCCTCGTTCACCTTCCGTTCACCGGCCGAGACCAATCCGGTCACTTCACGTCCCTACAGTCGCTCGCGGGTCGGCACCGACCCACGGGACCAGCAGCGGTCCCACCTGCACTCACTTCCCGAAGGGACCCCTGTGAACATCAAGCGAATCGGCTCGGTCGCGGCAATCGCGATCGCCGGCGCGGTCGTGCTCTCCTCGTGCGCGGCGAACGAAGGCGGCGCGGGCAGCACCTCGTCGGCCTCGGCCTCGGGTGTCGACTACTCGAAGCTCTCCGGCACCCTGACCGGCTCGGGCTCCTCCGCACAGCAGACCGCCGAGACCGTCTGGGCCACCGGCTTCCAGGACATGGCCTCCGGCGTCACGGTCAACTACTCGCCGGACGGCTCCGGCGCTGGCCGCAAGAACTTCATGTCCGGCGCGGCGGACTTCGCCGGCTCGGACGCAGCACTCTCCGACGAGGAGCTCTCGGGCACGTTCGCGAACTGCGCAGCGGACTCGAAGGCCACCGACATCCCCGTCTACATCTCCCCGATCGCCATCGCCTACAAGGTGGACGGCGTCAAGGACCTGAGCCTCGACGCGAAGACCATCGCGGGCATCTTCTCGGGCAAGATCACGAAGTGGAACGACTCGCAGATCGCCGACCTGAACAAGGGCGTCGACCTGCCGGACGCGAACATCACGGTCGTGCACCGCTCGGACGACTCGGGCACCACGCAGAACTTCTCCGAGTACCTGTCGGCGAACGCCGGTGACGTGTGGACCGAGGCCCCCAGCCAGACGTTCCCGTACCAGGTCGGCGACGCCGCGGCCAAGACCTCCGGTGTGGCCTCGGCCATGCAGGGCGCCTCGAACGCGATCACCTACATCGACGACTCGGGTGCGGGTGACCTCGCCAAGGCCAAGCTCATGGTCGGCGACACCGCCACCGAGATCAGCGCCGACGGTGCTGCCAAGGTCGTCGCGGACTCCGAGACGGTCTCCGGCCGCGCGGACAACGACCTCGCGATCGACATCGACCGCAAGGACACCGCCAAGGGCGCATGGCCGCTCGTGCTCGTCTCCTACGCCATCGCGTGCCAGGAGTACAAGGACTCGACCAAGGCCGACCTCGTCAAGTCGTACCTGACCTACGTGGTCTCGGACGACGCCCAGAAGGCCGCCGCCTCGGAGGCCAAGTCGGCCGCCCTGTCGAGCGACCTCGGCAAGAAGGCCGCTGACGCGGTCGCCTCCATCAAGTAACTCCTCACCGAGAGCCCGGACGCCGGTCAACCCACCACCGGCGTCCGGGCACTTCCCCGTCTCCCGACAGGAGTCCACTCCCCATGACGACCGCACCCGTCAAACAGGGTCCTTCGATCACCCCGCCGAAGCCCAAGGCCGTCGTCCGTGTCGGCGACCGCGTGTTCTCCGCCGCCTCGGTCATCTCCGGTGGCCTCATCCTGGTGGTCCTCGCCCTGGTCGCGGCCTTCCTGGTCTGGCAGAGCATCCCCGCCTTCTCGGCGAAGGTCGGCGAACTGCCGAACCAGGCCGGGAACTTCTGGGAGTACGTCGGCCCGCTGGTCTTCGGCACCGTGTGGTCCGCGCTGCTCGCGCTCGTCATGGCCGTGCCGCTCTCGCTCGGCATCGCCCTCTTCATCTCGCACTTCGCGCCCCGGCGCATCGCACCGCTGCTCGGCTACGTCATCGACCTGCTCGCCGCGGTGCCCTCGGTCGTCTACGGCCTGTGGGGCATCGTCGTGCTGTCGCAGTTCGTGAAGCCGTTCTACGCGTTCCTCAACGAGTACTTCGCGTGGATCCCGCTGTTCTCCGGGCAGGTCTCCGGCACGGGTCGCACGATCCTGACCGCGTCGATCGTGCTCGCGGTCATGACGATCCCGATCATGACGGCGATCATGCGCGAGATCTTCCTGCAGGCGCCGACCCTCAACGAAGAGGCCGCCCTCGCCCTCGGCGCCACCCGCTGGGAGATGATCCGCCTGTCGGTCCTGCCGTTCGCCAAGTCCGGGATCGTGTCCGCGGTCATGCTCGGTCTC
This sequence comes from Curtobacterium sp. MCLR17_007, assembly GCF_003234655.2. Lineage (NCBI taxonomy): Bacteria > Bacillati > Actinomycetota > Actinomycetes > Micrococcales > Microbacteriaceae > Curtobacterium > Curtobacterium sp. MCLR17_007. The sequence goes on from NZ_CP126271.1 coordinate 3,331,310, forward strand.
GGCCGTGCTCTCGGCGAGACGATGGCCATCGCCCTGGTGCTGTCGGTCTCGACGAACGTCACCTTCAAGGTGCTCACGTCGCTCAACCCCTCGACCATCGCGGCGAACATCGCCCTGCAGTTCGCCGAGGCGTCCGGAACGGCCCTGAACGCGCTCATCGCGACGGGCCTGATCCTGTTCGTCATCACCCTGGTCATCAACATGCTCGCGCGGTACATCGTGCGCGCACGCGTCAGCTGAGAGGTCACGCCCCGATGTCCCTCGCACTCCGTCAGTCCGCCGGCAACGTCTTCGCCAACGGCAAGCTGCACAAGTCCGTCCCGTGGCTGCTCCTCGGCGGCAGCTGGGTCGCGCTGGCCCTCGTCTTCGCGCTGCTCAACGCCGGCGGTGCGGTCAAGGACTTCAACGTCGTGGCCGCGCTGTTCCTCGGCACGGTCCTGTTCGACGTCCTGATCGTCGTCGTCTCGCGCATCGTCGAAGGCGGACGCAAGGCCGTCGACCGGCTGGTCACCTCGCTCGTGATCACCGCGTTCGTGATCGCGGTCCTGCCGCTCGTCTCGCTGCTGTGGACCGTGATCGCCGACGGGCTCGCCCGGTTCGACGTCGCCTTCTTCTCGTACTCGATGCGCGGCGTCATCTCGGTCGGCGGCGGTGCGCTGCACGCGCTCGTCGGCACACTCGAGATCACGCTGTTCGCGGCGCTGATCAGCGTCCCGATCGGCCTGCTCACCTCGATCTACCTGGTCGAGTACGGCCGCGGTGCACTCGCTCGCGGCATCACGTTCTTCGTCGACGTCATGACGGGCATCCCGTCGATCGTCGCCGGCCTGTTCGCCTACTCGCTCTTCGCGCTCTTCCTCGGCCCGGGTGCCCGCTTCGGCCTGGTCGGCTCGATCGCCCTCGCGGTCCTGATGATCCCGATCATCGTGCGGTCCACCGAAGAGGTCCTGAAGATCGTCCCGATGGAACTCCGCGAGGCCTCCTACGCGCTCGGCGTCCCGAAGTGGCTGACCATCGTGAAGATCGTCCTGCCCACGAGCCTCGCCGGCATCACGACGGGCGTCATGCTCGCGATCGCCCGCGTCATCGGCGAGACCGCACCGCTCCTGGTCACGGCCGGCTACACGTCGAGCATGAACTACGACCTGTTCGGCAACCCGATGATGACCCTGCCGGTGTTCGCCTACACGCAGTACTCGCAGCAGGGCGCCAACCCGGTGCCGTTCGTCGACCGGGCCTGGACCGCCGCACTGGTGCTCATCCTGATCGTGATGCTCCTGAACCTGCTGGCACGCTTCGTCACCCGCCTCTTCGCCCCCAAGCTCTCGCGCTAGCGCGAGTCCCGAACACAGTAAGGATCACCGTGTCCAAGCGCATCGAGGTCGACGGCCTCAACGTCTACTACTCGAAGTTCCGCGCCGTCGAGGGCGTCGACATGATCATCGAGCCCCGCACGGTCACCGCGTTCATCGGCCCGTCCGGCTGCGGCAAGTCCACGTTCCTCCGCACGCTCAACCGCATGCACGAGGTCATCCCCGGCGCGTACGTCGAGGGCTCGGTCAAGATCGACGGCGACGACCTGTACGCCCCGGGCGTCGACCCGGTCATCGTCCGCCGCCAGGTCGGCATGGTGTTCCAGCGCCCGAACCCGTTCCCGACGATGTCCATCAAGGACAACGTGCTCGCCGGCGTGAAGCTCAACAACAAGCGCATCAGCCGCTCGGAGGCCGACGACATCGTCGAGCGGTCGCTGCAGGGTGCCAACCTCTGGAACGAGGTCAAGGACCGCCTCGACAAGCCCGGCATGGGCCTGTCCGGTGGGCAGCAGCAGCGTCTGTGCATCGCTCGCGCGATCGCCGTCCAGCCCGACGTGCTCCTGATGGACGAGCCCTGCTCGGCACTCGACCCGATCTCGACCCTGGCGATCGAGGACCTGATCGAGGAGCTCAAGAAGGACTTCACGATCGTCATCGTGACCCACAACATGCAGCAGGCGTCGCGCGTCAGCGACCGGACCGCGTTCTTCAACATCGCGGGTACCGGCGCCCCCGGCAAGCTCATCGAGTACGACGACACCACGACGATGTTCTCGAACCCGTCGGTCAAGGCCACCGAGGACTACGTCTCGGGTCGCTTCGGATGAGCTGACACCTGGCACGGCCTGGAGGCCCGGTGCACGTCCGCAACGGACGGTGCCGGGCCTCTCGTGGTCATGACGAAGGCCCGGCACCGTCCACAGGGACGGTGCCGGGCCTTCCTGGTCGCGGGGACTACACCGAGTCGGTGGGGACCGCCACGATCGGGGTCGTGGTCGGCTGCTTCGAGCCACCGGCGGGCTCGACCGTGATGCCGATCGTCGCGCCGCTCGCCTTCTCGCCGCTCAGCACCGCCGAGCGCACGCCGCCGTCGACGTCGTTCATGAGACCGGCGGACTTGATGGTGCCGCCGGTGTCCTGCGAACCGATGTACCAGAGCTCGTAGGTCTTGTCGTCCGGAGCGGCCTTCACGCCGTCGAGGATGACGGCCGACTTGCCGAGCTGGTCCGACCACACGACCGTTGCCGTGCCGCCGCCGGTGACCGTCGCGCTCTTCCGTGCGAAGTCGGGCGAGGCGTAGATCTGGTCGAGACCGGACGCTGCCTGCGAGGAGGTGACCTCGGGGCCGGAGCCGCTGCCGAAGATCGCGCCGCCGGCACCGAGTCCGAGGGAGACACACACCACACCGACTGCCGCGACGGCACCGATGAACGCTGCCGGACGCTGGAACCACCGACGGCGAGCCGCAGCACTGGCCGCGCCACCACCGGAGGCGAGGGACGTGACGGAGGCGCTGGGGGCCTCCTGGACGGGTTCGGGCGCCTCGGTCGAGGCGAGGTGACGCGCCGGGGCGACCGGCTCGGCGGGAGCCTGGGGCATCGTCTGGATCGCCGCCATCAGCGAGGACTTGAGCGACGCGGGCGGTGCGACGGACTCGACCGCGTAGGCCAGGGCACGTGCGGTCTCGGCGAGCGAGTCAGCCTCGGCACGGAGCTCGGGGGATTCAGCGAGTGCGATCTCGAACTCGCGGCGCTCGTCCTCGGTGAGGGCGTCGGTCGCCCAGGATCCGGTCAGGAGCGCGGGGTCGTCGTGTCGTTGTGTCATGACGTCACCCCCATCTCGTCGCGTAGACGAATCATCCCGTCGCGGAGACGGGTCTTCACGGTGCCGATCGGCACCCCGAGCATCTCGGCCATCTCGCTGTGCGAGTAGCCGCCGTAGTAGGACAACTGGACTGCCTGGCGCTGGAACTCGGTCAGACGACCGAGGGCCCGGCTGACCCGCTCGTGTTCGATGCGGATCTCGACGGACTCGGACACCTGGTCGAACCCGGACTCGAAGTCGCGGATGCCGATCTTGGTGTCGCGGTCTCGAGAAGACTGTGCGGCCCGGACCCGGTCGACGGCCCGGCGGTGGGCCATGGTGAGGATCCAGCTCGCTGCACTGCCGCGGCCGGTGTCGAACTTCGCGGCCTGTTGCCAGACCTCGAGGAAGACCTCTTGTGCAACCTCTTCGGACTGTGCGCGGTCCCGGAGGAGCCGTGTGATGAGCCCCAGGACCCGGCCGGCGAGTTCGTCGTAGAGCTCGGAGAAGGCCTGTTGGTCGCCCTGGGCGACCCGGAGGAGGAGGGAGTCAGCGGACACAGGGGCGCGCTCGGTCGAGCTCCAGCTGTCGGTGTCGCGTTCCACGATCGCAAGCATTGCAGGTTTTCCTCCTTCCGGTGCTCGGGTGGTCCGATTCACCGCCGGTGTTCGGCTGTGCGGTGTCTCGGGAACGGTCGGCACGAGGGGCCCTGCGCGACCCGCAGGGAATTACTCCGGCCGGGTGGACCGGGTCGAGTCGCACAGGGTGACCCTCGCCGTGTGACGACCCATGGGTTCCGTCACACGCTGATGATTCGGCACCCTCGCCCAGTCGGTTTGCTCGAAGACCGGTTCTCGTCCGGATCGTCGTCTCGGAGCGCCTCCCGCGTCGACGCGCCCGGCGTGTCCGTGTCCACCGAGAGTGAACACGGACGCGCGCTCGGGTGGGATCTCGTAGACTCGACCTCGCCGGGCCGCAGCAAGCCCCGGGCTCCAAAATTCGCCGCTTCGAGCGGCCTCGCGCCGAGAGGCGCTTCTGCGGCCCGGTCTTCCTCTTCCCGCTTCCGGGACGGTCTTCCTCTGCCCGCTTCCGGGACGGTCTTCCTCTGCCCGCTTCCGGGACGGTCTTCCTCTGCCTGCTTCCGGGACGGTCTTCCTCTGCCTGCTTCCGGTAGACGCTTCGGCGTCCGGCCAGGAGGCCCGGTGCAGGTCCGCCGCGTCCGGCCGCGCGGGCCGTCAGTCCAGGGCGTCGCGGCGCCAGAGCGCCGCCGCTGCGGAGAGGTCCTCGGCCAGCTCCGCCAGACGGAAGGCGCGGACCGTCAGGACGCTGGCACGCGCTTCCGCCGTCAGGTCGGAGTCGTCCGCCACGCTGGTCGCCCCCGCGGCGGCGAGTCGACAGAAGGCCGCCCCGCGGTCGAGTGCCACCGCGAAGTCCCCCGTGTACAGCCCGTGCAGGATGCTGTCCGCGAGCGACAGGATCTCCGCCGGGCCGGTCGGCTGCTCGGCCCCGGCAACGGCCTGGTCGATCGTGGTGATCCGCTCCGTGCCGCGCGTGAAGAAGTACGCGATCTCGTCCGGGTTCTGCCGGATCACCGTGCGCATCAGGTAGATCCGCCACAGCGCCCCCGGCAGCGTGTGCGCCCCGACCCGTGCCCACAGCTCGGCGACGGCCTCGATGCCGTGCACGTCCGTGTAGGTCACCAGCCGCTCGACCACCTGCGGGTCGGGGTCCTGGCGCACGCGGTGCAGCAGCGCGTTCGCGGTCTCGTGCGCGACGCGGTTCACCAGGGCCGGGTCCTCGCCGCCCTGCAGCGCGGCGAACTCGGCGTCGGTGAAGTGGACAGGACGGTGGTGATCGCGAGGCACCGCAGCAGTGTAGGCGTCGCCGGTGACACGCCCGCTCCCTACCAGCGCAACCCGTCGCGGCCGTTCCGCGTACCGTGTGCGGGCGAGGGAGGGACTCCTCCCACAACGGAAGAGAGGACCCTCATGAACCCGCTGCTCATCATCCTGGCCGTCATCGCGGTCATCCTGCTGTTCGTCGGTGGCTTCACCGCGAGCCTGAAGTTCCTGCTGTGGGTCGGCCTCGTGCTGCTCGTCATCGCGGTGGTCATGTGGCTGTTGCGCACGCTGACCAGCCGGCGGGGGTGACCTCCGCCGCCGTCCCGACGCATTCGGTCCCGGAGGCCCTCGCCCGCTAGCCTTGCGGGTGAGGGCCTCTAGCTCAGTTGGTAGAGCACCGGACTTTTAATCCGAGGGTCGTGGGTTCGAGCCCCACGGGGCCCACTGGAACCGCCCACCCGACTTTTCATCCGAGGGTCGTGGGTTCGAGCCCCACGGGGCCCACTGGAACCGCCCACCCGACTTTTCATCCGAGGGTCGTGGGTTCGAGCCCCACGGGGCCCACTGGAACCGCCCACCCGACTTTTCATCCGAGGGTCGTGGGTTCGAGCCCCACGGGGCCCACTGGAACCGCCCACCCCACTTTTCATCCGAGGGTCGTGGGTTCGAGCCCCACGGGGCCCACTGGAACCGCCCACCCCACTTCTCATCCGAGGGTCGTGGGTTCGAGCCCCACGGGGCCCACTGGCACCGCCCACCCGACTTTTCATCCGAGGGTCGTGGGTTCGAGCCCCACGGGGCCCACTCCGCTTCCCTCGGGGTACAAGTGCTCCACAGGCAGCTCATGGCGTTCCTTCTGCACACCCCAGGTTGCCCACAGCGATCTGCTGGTCTGCCGCCGATAGTGTCATACCCGGATCGACCGAGGTCGTTCCCGTCGCACCATCCGCACCAGAACGAACGGGGTACACCGTGATCGAGCACATCGACGCCACGCAGTCCAGCAGCACCGGAGACGCGCGCCGCATCGTCGAGCTCGCCGCAGCGACCAACACCACCATGAGCGACCAGCTCCTGCTGGACACGCTCCGGCGGAACGCGCACGTCACGACCCGGCACATCCGCAAGGACTTCGCCGAGGTGTCCACGGCGTCGAGCGTGCTCGGCTACGTGTGCCGGCAGCGCAAGCAGTTCATCGCCCTGCGCGGGGACGACCCCGCGTGGGCGCAGGAGATCGGCCGCTACGACTCCGAGTCGCTCGCGGTCGAAGCGCTCCGCATGCGTCGCCGCTGACCGCCGGCCGGGTCAGGACCAGACGCGGCGGATCCCCCACGAGCCGGTCCAGGAATCGTCGGGCTCGAGCCAGCGCAGGCCTTCCCCCGAGTTCAGCGCATCGGCCGGCGCCGTCATCGGTTCGACCGCGACCGCCAGGCCCTTGCCCTCGCCCTCGCTACGCGGGAACTCGCGCGACGTGAACACCTGCACGTAGGGGAAGGACGGGTCCTGCCACAGCTGGACGCCGTCGCCCTCCGGACCGTGGATCGTCGTCCGACGGATGCCCTCGTCGTCGGGCGTGACGTCGGTGTAGGCGGTGTCCAGGTCCGAATCCCCCGCGCGACGCCCCTGCCGCAGGTCGAGGTCGGTGCCGTCGACGGACTGCGTGCCGTTCGGGATCTTCCGCTCGTCCACGGTGAACGCGGTGGCGGCGTCGAGCGTCACGACGAGGTCCTCGGCCGGGGTGTCACCGGCGCGCAGGTACGGGTGCGACCCGACGGCGAACGGAGCGCGCACGCCGGAGCGGTTCGTGACGGTGTGGGTGATGCGGATGCCGTCATCCACGAGCTCGTGGTGCACGCGGGTCTCGAGGGTGAACGGCCATCCGTGCTGCGGATGGATGGTCGCCGTCTGCTCCACTCCCGACTCGGTCTGCGCCACCAGTCGGTACGGCGAGAACCGGAGCAGGCCGTGTGAGGCGTTGCCGAACTTCGGCTCGGACACGTCGAGCTGCTGGCGCTTGCCGTCCAGCTCCCAGGCTCCTCCGGCGACGCGGTTGGGCCACGGGACCAGCACGATGCCGTTCGCTCCCGCGGGCGCCTCGGACACAGGGAAGGGCTCGGTCAGGTCGAAGCCCGCGACGGTGAGCTGGCGGATGCCCGCCGCCACCTCGGTGACGACCGCCTCGACGACCCCGTCCGGGCCGGCGTGACGGAGGCGGTACTGACCTCCGGTGGGTGCTGCTGCGGTCATGCGCTGTGGTTCCTTCCCGATGCCGTGCTGTCGTCCGCCACGACGACGTCGACGCCCGCTGCCCGCACCGGTGCGACGTCCTCCGGCAGCGCGTCCGCGGTGACGACGACGTCGATGTCGGCCAGGGCCCGGACGACCCCGACGTGGGCGTGCCCGAACTTCGAGCCGTCCACCACGACGACGGTACGCCCGGCCGCGGCGGCGAGGACGCGCTTGGCCTCGGTCTCGGGCAGGTTGACGTTCGTCAGGCCGTGCTCGACGTCCAGGCCCGTGCCGCCCAGGAACACCACGTCCGCCGCGATCACCGGCAGGACGGTGTTGTTGAATGGCGCGACGAGCGAGTGTTGGAGCGGCCGGAGCGTGCCACCCGTGACGATCACGGTGAACCGCGGGACGGCGCGTTCGAGGGCGAGTGCCGTCGTCAGGGAGTTCGTCACGACGGTGACGTCGACCAGGTCCTCGCGAGCGACGAGCGCCTCGGCGACGGCGGCCGGCGTCGTGCCCACGTCGAGCAGCACGCACTCCCCGGACCGCACCAGCGCGGCCGCGGCGCGGCCGATGGCGGCCTTGGCCACCTGGTGCTCGACGGCGGTCTCCTCGAACGGTCGCTCGCGGGAACCGACACCGAGACGGACCGCACCGCCGTGCACCCGCCGCAGCCGAGCCTCCCGGTCGAGCACCGCGAGGTCCTGACGGACCGTGACCTCGCTCGTGCCGAGTGCCGCGGCGAGCGCAGCGGTCCTGACCATGCCTGGCGCGCCGTCGACGATCGTGACGATGCGGTCCTGGCGGAGCGGCGCCGGCATCGTGCCGGCCAGGAAGGAGAGGTCGTCGTCGGTCACGGCCCAAGTTTCGCCTGCTTCCGATCACTTTCGCAACGCTTCGGACTGCGGCTAGGATGGATCGGTGATCACCAAGCGCGCGACGAAGCTCGCGGACGGCCGCGACCTCATCTACTTCGACGATGCGGACACGCAGCTGTCCGCCGAGCGCCGTGTCGACGAACGGACGCTCGACCCGCGGCCCGTGACGGCCACGATGCGACAGGACGTCCTGACCGGCGAGTGGGTCTCCATCGCCAGCAGCCGGCAGAACCGCGTGTTCCTGCCCCCGGCCGACCAGGACCCCCTCGCGCCGCAGTCCGCTGCCAACCCGTCAGAGATCCCGAGCGTGTACGACGTCGCGGTGTTCGAGAACCGCTCGCCGTCGTTCGGCCCGGCACTGCAGGCCGACGACGCCCCCGGCTCGCTCGGCGACCTGACCGACGTCGGGCTGAACCGGACCTTCCGCTCGGTCGGCCGGTGCGAGGTCGTGTGTTTCTCGCCCGAGACCGCCGGGTCGTTCGCGTCGATCTCCGAGTCGCGGGCACGCACCGTCGTCGAGGCCTGGGCGGACCGCACCGCTGCACTGTCGGCGATGCCGGGCATCCAGCAGGTGTTCCCGTTCGAGAACCGCGGGCAGGCGATCGGCGTCACGCTGCACCACCCACACGGGCAGATCTACGCCTACCCCTACGTCACACCGCGCACGCAGCGGCTGCTGGACTCGATCGAGCGTTTCGGGCCGGACCTCTTCGAGCAGCACCTGGCGAACGAGCGTGACTCCGAACGGGTCGTGCTGGCCGGCGAGCACTTCACCGCCTTCGTACCGTTCGCCGCGCGCTGGCCGATCGAGATCCACATGCTGCCGCACCGCCACGTCCCGGACTTCGCCGGGCTGACCGATGCCGAGAAGGACGAGCTCGCCCACATGCACCTGCGGCTCACGCGGGGCCTCGACGAGCTCTACGGCGACCCCACGCCGTACATCGCCGCGTGGCACCAGGCGCCCGTCCACACTGCTCGCGACACCGTGCGGCTGATGCTCCAGATCACGTCCCCGCGGCGGGCAGCCGACAAGTTGAAGTTCCTGGCCGGCAGTGAAGCCGCCATGGGCGCCTGGATCGGGGACCTCGTGCCCGAGAAGGCGGCCGAGTTCATCCGAGGAGGGATCGAGCGCGCATGACGTTCCAGCAGGTGTTCGGGTACGGGCCCACGGTGCGGTACTCCGCGCCCGGTCGCGTCAACCTGATCGGTGAGCACACCGACTACAACGAGGGCTACGTCCTGCCGTTCGCGATCGACCGGCGCACCACCGCGTCGATCGCACCGCGGACCGACCGGGTGCTGCGCGTCGCCTCCGCGTTCGACCCGGAGTCCGTCGTCTCGCTCTCCCTCGACGACCTCGACCCGGCCGCGATGGACGGGTGGTCCGCGTACGTGTTCGGCATCGCCTGGGCGTTGCGCGAGCAGGGCGCCGACCTGAGCGACAAGACCGGGTTCGACGTGTTCATCGAGTCCGACGTGCCCGTCGGTGCCGGCCTGTCCTCCAGTGCGGCGATCGAGTGCGGGGTCGCGCTGGCGTTCAACGACCTGTGGGAACTCGGGCTCGACCGCAAGCAGCTCGCCCGCGTCGGGCAGTACTCCGAGAACCACGCCGTCGGGGCCCCCACCGGGATCATGGACCAGTCTGCGTCCCTGCTCGGCGAGCGCGATGCCGTGGTGTTCCTGGACTGCCGGACACTCGACACCGCCGTGGTCGACATGGCGCTCGAGGCGAACGGGCTCGAGGTCCTGGTCATCGACACCCGTGTCGAGCACGCCCATGCCACGGGTGGCTACGCCGCGCGGCGGGCATCGTGCGAGAAGGGGGCACAGGTGCTCGGGGTGGAGGCCCTGCGCGACGTGACCGTCGACGACCTCCCCCGGGCGCAGGAGCTGCTCGACGACGAGACCTTCCGGCGGGTGCGGCACATCGTGACCGAGGACCAGCGCGTGCTCGACACCGTGCGGACACTGCGCGAGCACGGCCCCCGCGCGATCGGCGAGCTGCTCGTCGCGTCGCACGAGTCGATGCGCGATGACTTCGAGATCTCCGTCCCCGAGCTCGACCTGGCCGTCGCGACCGCGATGGCGCACGGTGCGGTCGGGGCTCGGATGACGGGCGGCGGGTTCGGTGGCGCGGCGATCGCACTCGTGGACGCCGGGCAGCGCGAGGCGATCAGCACTGCCGCCGTGGCCGCGTTCGCCGAGGCCGGGTACCGCGAGCCGACCGTGTTCACGGTGCACGCAGCACAGGGCGCCCGGCGCGACTGACCTGCCCGGCGGCCGCCCGTTCGGCTCGGCTCGGCTCCGCACAACCAAAACCACCTCGCACCACGGATTGCCGTGGTGCGAGGTGGTTTTGGTTGTGCGAACGCGGCGACCGCCCCGCGGCCCCGCCCGCTCAGTGCAGGTGGCGCTCGGCGGCCTCGACGACGTTCTTCATGAGCATCGCCCGCGTCATCGGTCCGACGCCGCCCGGCGTCGGTGTCAGGTACCCCGCCACCGATGCAACCGCCGGGTCGACGTCGCCGTGCAGCTTGGCCTTGCCCGTCTCCTCGTTCACCACGCGGGTGATGCCGACGTCGATGACCGCGGCCCCCGGCTTCACCCAGTCCGGCTTGACGAGTCCGGCGACCCCGGCCGCGGCGACGATGATGTCGGCGCGACGACACTCGGCAGCGACGTCCTCGGTCAGCGAGTGGGTCAGCGTCGCCGTGGCCTCGAGCCGGGTGAGCAGCAGCCCGAGCGGGCGTCCGACCGTCAGCCCCTGGCCGATGATCGTGACGTGCTGCCCCCGGATCGGGACGTCGTACGCCTCGAGCATCGCGACGATGCCGCGCGGGGTGCAGGGCAGCGGGGCGTCGATCGTGCCGGCGCCACCCGGGACGGCGAGGACGAGCTCGCCGAGGTTCGTCGGGTGCAGGCCGTCGGCGTCCTTGGCCGGGTGCATGAGCTCGAGCATGGGGATCGGGTCGATGCCCTGCGGCAGCGGGAGCTGGACGATGAAGGCGGTGACCCGGGGGTCGTCGTTCATCTGCAGGATCGCGGCACGGATGTCGGCGGCGGACGCAGTCTCCGGCAGGTCGATCCGGATGGAGTCGAGCCCGATCTGCGCCGAGTCGCGGTGTTTGCCCGCCACGTACGACACCGAGCCCGCGTTCTGGCCGACCATGATTGTGCCGAGGCCCGGGCGGAACCCGTGGTCGTGCAGCCGGTCGATCCGGGTCTTCAGGTCGTCGAGCGTGCGGGAGGCCAGAGCGGTGCCGTCGATGCGGACGGCAGAGCCCTCGCCGGCCCAGCGCTCGTGGACCAGCGGTGCGGTGTCGTTCACGCGTACAGGGGGAACGCGTCGGTCAGGGTCTTCACCCGGGCCGAGAGCGCTGCGACGTCCGGGTTCGGCATGAGCGTCAGCGCGATGATGTCGGCGACCTCGGTGAACTCGGCGTCGCTGAACCCGCGGGTGGCGAGCGCCGAGGTGCCGATGCGGACCCCGGAGGTGACCATCGGCGGACGCGGGTCGAACGGCACGGAGTTGCGGTTCACGGTGATGCCGACCTCGTGCAGCAGGTCCTCGGCCTGCTTGCCGTCGACCTCGGACTCGCGCAGGTCGACCAGCACCAGGTGCACGTCGGTGCCGCCGGTCAGGACGTCGATGCCGGCCTGGCGCGCGTCGTCCTGGGTCAGGCGTGCCGCCAGGGCCTGGGCGCCGCGGATGGTGCGCTCCTGGCGGTCCTTGAACTCCGGCGTCGCGGCGAGCAGGAACGCGGTGGCCTTCGCCGCGATCACGTGCATGAGCGGCCCGCCCTGCTGGCCCGGGAACACGGCGGAGTTGAGCTTCTTGAACAGGGTCTCGTCGTTCGACAGGATCAGACCCGAGCGCGGACCGGCGAGCGTCTTGTGCACGGTCGTGGACACGACGTGCGCGTGCGGGACGGGCGACGGGTGCAGGCCCGCGGCGACGAGCCCCGCGAAGTGCGCCATGTCGACCCAGAGCTTGGCGCCGACCTCGTCCGCGATCTCACGGAACTTCGCGAAGTCGAGCTGGCGGGGGTAGGCCGACCAGCCAGCGATGATGACCTTGGGCTGGTGCTCGACGGCCTTGGCGCGGATGTCGTCGTAGTCGACCTGGAACGTGGTGGGGTCGACGCCGTAGGACACGGCGTTGTAGATCCGGCCCGAGAAGTTGAGCTTCATGCCGTGCGTCAGGTGCCCGCCGTGGGCGAGCTCGAGCCCGAGGATCGTGTCGCCGGCCGAGGCGATTGCGTGCAGGACCGCCGCGTTGGCCGTGGCGCCGGAGTGCGGCTGGACGTTGGCATAGTCGGCGCCGAAGAGCTTCTTGGCGCGCTCGATGGCGAGGGACTCGGCGACGTCGACGTACTCGCAGCCGCCGTAGTAGCGCTTGCCCGGGTAGCCCTCGGCGTACTTGTTCGTCAGGACGGAGCCCTGCGACTCGAGCACGGCGCGGGGGACGAAGTTCTCGGAGGCGATCATCTCGAGGAAGTCGCGCTGACGACCGAGCTCCTGCTGCAGGACCCGGGCGATCTCCGGGTCGACCTCGCTGAGCGGGGCGTTGAAGGCGGCGCGTGCGGCGGCCTGGTCGAACGCCGCGCCGGAGGCGTCCGGGGACTCGGGCGAACCGGCGACGAAGGGGGACAGATCGGTGATGGACACGGGACTCCTTGGTGACGAGCCGGAGCGTGTCCGGCGGCGAGGATCGGTCGGCGTGGCCCAGGCGTACGGCCACGCACCGTGTCGAGTGTCGCTCCCTGATGGTGACCCATCCGACGCCAGTCGCGACGAGACGATCGTACCGAGCCGCCCCGTCTGTGTCACCCTGGTTGCATGACCCTGTTGACGCCGTCCGTCGACGAGCGCATCGACGCCGACACGGACGAGCGCACCCGGCTCCGGCCGGACGTCCCGTGGGTGACGGTGGTCTGGGACGACCCGGTCAACCTGATGTCGTACGTCACGTACGTCTTCCAGAGCTACTTCGGGTTCCCGCGTGCGAAGGCCGAGCGCCTGATGCACCAGGTCGACTCCGAGGGGCGTGCCGTCGTCGCGACCGGCAACCGCGAGGCGATGGAACGACACGTCCAGGCCATGCACGGCTTCGGCCTGCAGGCGACGGTCGACCGGGCATCCGACTCGTGATCCCCTTCGTCCGTCGCGGTGACGGCATCCACCTCGGCCTCGCCTCCGGCGAGCGCTCGCTGCTCACGAGCCTGGTCGAGCAGCTGCGCGAGCTGCTCGGCGGCGACCTCGACTCCGACCCGGTGACGCTCCGGATGTTCCCGGACGCCTACCCCGGCGACCGACAGGCCAGCAGCGAGTTCCGCCGGTACACCCGGGACGACCTGCGGGACGCCAAGTCCGCCAACGCCGAGACCGTGCACGCCTGGCTGACCGGCGCGCGTGCGGGAGCGCTGACCCCGGCGGACGAGCAGTCCTGGCTCCGCTGCCTGACCGACCTACGGCTCACGATCGCAGACCGGCTCGGCATCGTCGATGCCGACACCGAGGAAGCCACCCGGACCGCCGCGGACGGCGTCGGCCTGCGCGACGTCTACGACTGGCTCGGCTACGTCCAGGAGCACCTGGTGACGACGATGACGAGCCGTCGGTGACCGTCACGTTCCGTGCGTCGCCTCCGGACGACCTGGAGGCCCTGCTCGCGTTCTCGACGTCGGACCCCGTCTCGTGGATCGATGCAGACCGGTACCGGCAGGAGTCCGTCACGCGCAACTACCGCCCGGAGTGGTCGTTCCTCGCCGAGCGCGACGGCCGCCCGATCGGACGAGCGCTGTGGTGGGGCGGCTCGGACGCGGCGAAGCCCTCCACCCTCGACGACCTGATCGTGGACGTCTCCGACGATGACGAGCGTGTGGCCGTCGCCGCGGGCCTGATCCGCGCCGGCGCCGAGGCGTTCGGCACGCTGCCCGAGTGGGTGGTCGACGTCGCCGTCGACTGGCACGACGACCCGCGGGCGGTCGCCGCGGTCGCCTGGCGCGAGCAGGCGGCACGCACCGCGGGGCTCGGCCGAACCACCGAACGGGTGAGCGTCGCGTGGGAGCCGGGAACGGGCCTCCCGGCGGCACGCACGGACGGCGACCTGACGTTCCGGACCGGCGACGACGCCGAGTTCCTCGACCTGTTCGCCCGCGTCACCGTCGGCTCGCTCGACGCCCACACCCGCGCCACCGTCGCCGAGCTCGGTGCGCACGGCACCGCGGCGGATGACCTCGAGTTCTACCTGACCCTGCCGGGTCGCCGTCAGGACTGGCTCGTCGCCGAGGACGCCGACGGACTGGTGGTCGGCTTCGTGCTGGCGACCCGCACGGCGTACGACGCCGCGATCAGCTACATCGCGGTCCTGCCGCAGCACCGGGGCAGGGGCGTCGTGGACGCGCTGCTCGCCGCGGCGCTCCGCGTCCACGGTGCTGCCGGGGAACCGCGGGTGGTCGGCACGACGGACTCCGAGAACGTGCCGATGCGCCGGGCGTTCGAGCGGGCCGGCTTCACGGTCACGAAGCGGCGGATCGTCTTCGAGGCCTGAAACCAGAAGGCAACCTTGCAAGCCCGGCTGCCGAAGTAGTACCGTGACGGTATGGAATCGCACGTCGAGCTCGCGGGCGACCTGCTCACGCTGCACGGCCGCATCCGCCGGACCCTGCTGACGGGCAAGGCCGACCAGGTCACCGCCTCGCAGACCGCCGCACTCGGTCGACTGTTGCGCCACGGTGAGTCGACGGTCGCTGACCTCGCACGGGCCGAGGGTGTCCGTCCGCAGTCGATGGGCGCGACCGTGCAGGCGCTCGTCGACCTCGGGCTCGTCGAACGCCGACCCGACCCTGCGGACGGTCGACGCACGCTCGTCCGTGCGACGGACGGCGGCTCCCGCGCCCGCCAGGACTCGTGGGCGACCCGCACCGGCGTCCTGGCGGACCGCCTCGCCGCCCTGCCGGCGGACGACCGCGACACCGTCGCCCGTGCCATCGCCATCCTCACCCCCCTGACCGAGTCCTGACGACCGGCCACCACCCCGGAAGAAGCCGCACCACGTCCACCTCCACGCGTCCCGTCCCCGTCGTCACCCCCGACTCCGGCGGCAGCGGCTTCGGCCCGAAGCTGCTGATCCCGGTCCTGGTCGGACCGCTGCTCAACCCGATCAACACCACGATGGTGTCCGTCGCACTCGCACCGATCTCGCGCGACCTCGGCATCGGGGCCTCCCAGGCGATCTGGCTCGTGGCGGCGCTCTACCTGGCGAGTGCGATCGCACAGCCGACGATGGGCAAGCTCGCGGACCGCTTCGGCCCGAAGAAGGTCTTCATGGCCGGGCTCGTGGTCGTCGGGATCGCCGGGGTGGTCCCCGAGGTGCTGACGGGGTTCGGTGGTGCCGTGTTCGCCCGCGTGCTCATCGGCATCGGGACCTCGTCGGCGTA
Organism: Curtobacterium sp. MCLR17_007; assembly: GCF_003234655.2. Classification (NCBI taxonomy): domain Bacteria; kingdom Bacillati; phylum Actinomycetota; class Actinomycetes; order Micrococcales; family Microbacteriaceae; genus Curtobacterium; species Curtobacterium sp. MCLR17_007. The sequence goes on from NZ_CP126271.1 coordinate 3,346,825, forward strand.
CCCGGCGGCGCTCACGACGCTGCGGCAGCACTCCCTGCGCATCGGCAAGCCCACGCCGCCGCTGGTGCTCGGCGCGCTGTCGATCACCTCGCTCGTGTCCGCCGCGGCGGGGCCACCCCTCGGCGGAGCCCTCATCGCCGCGTTCGGCTGGCACGCGATCTTCCTGGTGAACGTCCCGCTCGCCGCGTTCGGACTGGTGGTCGCCGGACTCTGGCTGCCCTCCGACCGGCTCCGCCCCCGCACCGACGCCGATGTCCCGGTGCTCACGGCACTCGACCCGTTCGGCATGGTGCTGATGACGGGCACGGTCTCGGCGCTGCTGGTGTTCCTGCTCGACATCACGGCCGGGCTGTGGTGGCTGCTGGGCGTCGCAGTCGTGCTGCTCGTCGCGCTCGTGCTCTGGGAGCTCCGCGCGACCAAGCCGTTCATCGACGTGCGGATGCTGGCGCGGAACGGAGCCCTGAGCCGCACCTACGTCCGGCTGTTCCTGGTCTACATGCTCGCGTACACGATGACCTACGGCTTCTCGCAGTGGGTGCAGGACGTCGCCGGGTACTCCAGCGACCAGGCCGGGTACATCCAGTTGCCGGCTGCCGTCATCGCCGGGATCGCGTCCTTCCTGATCGCCCGGAAGACGGCCGTCCGCGGCCCGCTCATCGTCGCGGCCACCGTCCCGATCGTCGGCGGACTGCTGCTGCTCGGGCTGCACACCGGGTCCCCGCTCGTGTTGCTGGCGCTCGCCCCCGCGCTGTTCGGCATCCCGCAGGCGCTGGCCTCGGTGTCGAACCAGGCCGCGCTGTACCGGATCGTCCCCGCGGAGTCGATCGGCACCGCTGCCGGGCTCTCGCGCACCAGCGTCTACATCGGGGCGATCGCGGCGTCCTCGCTCATCGGCGGGGTGTTCGGGCAGGGCCCCACGACCGCCGACCTGCACGTGCTCGGGTGGGTGATCGTCGGCATCGCCGTGCTGCTGAGCATGCTCACCATCGGCGACCGCGCACTCCGCGAGCGCCCCGCGGCCTGACGCGGACGCGGCGCGGCCGCGACCGCCGGGGCCCGGCGGGCTTCGCACAACCGGAACCTCCTCGAACCACGCGATCGCGTGGTTCGAGGAGGAATCGGTTGCGCGAACGCAGCTCGCACCACGGACGCAGCGCAGCGCGCGACCGCGGCGTACCCACCGGAGCCGCGCCGGGCCTCCCGTCCGGTCCGCCCCCGGTAGCCTGATCCCGTGACCGACAGCACCGCCACGCACTGGACCCTCACGCTGGTCTGCGACGACCAGCCCGGGATCGTGCACGCCGTCTCCGGAGCCGTCGTGCAGGCGAACGGCAACATCACCGAGTCGCAGCAGTTCTCGAGCCACGACACCAACACGTTCTTCATGCGCCTGCAGGTCATGGCCCCGGTCGACCGGTCGACGTTCGAACAGGCCCTGGCTCCGGTCGTCGAGCGGTACGGCATGCGCGTGCAGCTCGACGTGGTCGGCCGGCCGATGCGCACGCTGGTGCTCGTGTCGAAGGCGGGGCACTGCCTGAACGACCTGCTGTACCGGCAGCGCAGCGGGCAGCTGCCGATCGACGTGCCGCTCGTGCTGTCCAACCACGCTGAGCTGTCCGAGCTGGCGGCGTTCTATTCGGTCCCGTTCGAGCACCGGCCGGTCACCGACGCCGACAGCAAGCAGGCGATGGAGCAGCGCGTCCTGCAGGCGGTGGACGAGCACGACATCGAGCTCGTCGTCCTGGCGCGCTACATGCAGATCCTGTCGCCGGAGCTCTGCACCGCCCTGCGGGGCCGTGCGGTGAACATCCACCACTCGTTCCTGCCCGGGTTCAAGGGTGCGAACCCGTACCGACAGGCCCATGCCCGCGGCGTGAAGCTCATCGGCGCGACGGCGCACTTCGTCACGAGCGACCTCGACGAGGGGCCGATCATCGAGCAGAACGTCGTCCGCGTCGACCACACGAAGGACCCGTCCGAACTGGTCTCGATCGGCCAGGACGAGGAGTCCCGCACGCTCACCCAGGCGGTGCGCTGGATCGCGGAGGACCGGGTCCTCCTCGACGGCGCCCGCACGATCATCTTCAAGTAGGCACCGCATGAGCAACGCCCCGCAGTCCCCGGTGGACTGGTCGGACACCCCGGACCCGCACGACGACGCGGTGTCCCCCCGCCGTGTCGACGTCTGGAGCGTGTTGCGCGTCGTCGTGTGCGTGTTCGGCCTGCTCTCCCTGGCGACGTGGGGGTACTACGCGTGGCCGTTCCCGATGCCCGGGCTGCTGTTCGTGATCGGTGCGCCGCTCTTCGCCGCGGTGGTCTACTTCCTGTTCCGTTCCTCGCGCTCGCCGATCGAGACGGACATCGTGGGCAAGACGATCGTCGAGGTCGCGCTCATCGTCGCCGCCGGCGGCGCCTGGATCTCGATCGGGCACCCCGTGGTCGGCCTGGTCTTCGTGCTGGTCGCCGCGACGTCCGGTGTGGTCACCTTCCGTCGGGAGACACGGTGAGCGCGGGCGGCGGGCACATCGCCGGCCCCGGTGCCGACGCGGGTCCCGCTCCCAGCGCTGGCGGCCTGGAGGCCCGGCGCACCCTGGTCCGCGCCGCGCACCTGGTCGACGTGGCCGGGTCCACCCCCGACGGCTGGGTCCTGCTCGACGGCGAGACCATCCACGCGGTCGGCTCCGGACCCGATGCGCCCGCGGCGGACCAGGTCGTCGACCTCGGCGACGCCACCCTCGTCCCCGGCTTCGTGGACCTGCACGGGCACGGCGCCGGCGGTGCCGCGTACGAGGACGACGCCTTCGGGGCCGCCCTCGCGGTGCACCGGGCGCACGGCACGACCCGCTCGGTCCTGAGCCTGGTCGCGAACCCGGTCCCGGCGATCACCACCACGCTCGACCACGTCCGGTCCGTGATGGCAACCGACCCGCTGATCGTGGGCGTGCACCTCGAGGGGCCGTTCCTGTCGCCGGACAACAAGGGCGCCCACAACGAGCACTTCCTGGTGCCGCCGACCCCCGCCGACGTCGAGGCCCTGCTCACCGCCGGCGACGGAGTGGTGCGACAGGTCACGATCGCACCGGAGCTGCCCGGTGCCCTCGACGCGATCCGCCGTGTGCACGCAGCCGGGGTCGTCGCCGCGGTCGGGCACACCGTCGCCTCGTTCGACCAGGCCCGCGCGGGCTTCGACGCCGGCGCCACGGTCCTCACCCACGCGTTCAACGCCATGCCCGGCCTGCACCACCGTGCGCCCGGGCCGATCGCCGCCGCGGTCGCCGACGACCGCGTGACGCTCGAGCTCATCCTGGACGGCGTGCACGTGCACCCCTCGGTCGCCCGGGTGCTGCTGCGTGCGGCACCGCGCCGCGTCGCGCTCATCACGGACGCCATGGCCGCCGCCGGGTCCCCCGACGGCGCGTACACGCTCGGGTCGCTCGACGTGTCCGTCACCGACGGCGTCGCCCACGTGGCGGGCACGGACACCATCGCCGGGTCCACCCTGACGCAGGACGTCGCGCTGCGGATGGCCGTGACCCAGGTCGGCGCGTCCCTCCCCGAGGCCGTGGCGGCGCTGACCAGCATCCCGGCGACGGCGATCGGCCTCGGCGACAGGCTCGGTCGACTCGCGCCGGGCCATGCGGCGGATCTGGTCGCGCTGTCGCCCACCCTCGAGGTCCTGCGCGTGTGGGGCGCCGGCCGCGAGCTGTCCGTCCCGCACGGGTCCGCGGGGGCCGATCGCCCGTGATGCACGACGACGAGCTCGCGGTCGACGCCGACCGGGTCCGTCGTCTCGTCGAGCACCAGTTCCCGGCGCTGGGCAGTCGTCCGGTCCGGGCGCTGCCGCTGGCGGGGACGGTCAACGCGGTCTTCCGGCTCGGCGAGGACCTGGCCGTCCGCTGCCCGCTGCACGCCGGGGACCCGGACGCGGTCCTCGCCACGATGCGGCACGAGGCCGACGCCGCACGGGAGTTCGCGGGCATCGCAGCGCTCCCGACACCCGATCTGGTCGCGATCGGCGCACCGGGCGAGGGGTACCCGCTGCCCTGGACGGTGCACACCTGGATCCCTGGGGACGTCGGGACGCCCGCCGGGGCCGCACGCAGCACGCCGTTCGCCGAGGACCTGGCCACGCTGGTGCTCCGGCTCCGCGCGGCCGACACGGGCGGCCGCTCCTTCGCGGGCAGCGGCCGTGGAGGACACCTGCCGGACCACGACGACTGGGTCGCGGAGTGCCTCGCCCGCAGCGGCGGGCTGCTGCCCGTCGAACGGCTGCGGTCGATGTGGGAACGGCTCCGCGTACTCCCGGAGCCGGACCGGCACGCGATGACCCACGGCGACCTGATCCCGGCGAACGTGCTGGTGCGCGGGGACCGCCTGGCCGGGGTGCTCGACGCGGGCGGCACCGGCCCGGCGGACCCGGCGCTGGACCTGGTCGCCGTGTGGCACATGCTGGACAGCGACGCGCGCGCGGTGTTCCGCACGCGCGTCGGCAGCGACGACGTGGAGTGGTCTCGGGGGGCAGCGTGGGCGCTCGAGCAGGCACTGGGGCTCGCCTGGTACTACCGCGACACGAACCCGGCCATGCATGCGCTGGGACGCAGCACGCTCACACGCCTGCTGGCAGCACCCGAGCTCGCCGGCTGATCAGCGGTCGCGCGGCCGGTCCCGCGGGGCGGTGGCCCACGTCGTGTCCGGCGCCGCACCGACCTGCAGCGAGAGCGTCCCACCCCGGTTGACGAACGAGGACGGCACCCACGACCGCCCGAGTGTCCGGCCGTCCAGCTGGGCGCCCTGCACGAACGTGTCGGTCCCGGACGACCGGATGACGATCCGCTGCCCGCTGGCCCGCCGGATGTCGACCGTCGAGAACGTCGGGCTGGCCACGAGCATCTCGGCCCGCCCGGGTGTCTGCGGGTAGAGCCCGATCGACGCGAACACGTACCAGGCGCTCATCGTGCCGAGGTCGTCGTTGCCGGGGAGCCCACTCGGCCCGGTGCCGTACGCGTCGTCGACGACCCGGCGGACGGTCTCCTGGGTCTTCCAGGGCTGCCCGAGCGCGTTGTACATCCACGGCGTGTGGATGTCGGGCTCGTTCGTCGGGTCGAACTTCGTGGCGTCGCCGCCGGTGACCGCGAACGCACCCGAGTCGTCGTGGAAGAAGGTGTCGAGCCGTGCCACCGCAGCGGCGTCGCCCCCGAGCGCCTGCGACAGGCCCTGCACGTCCTGCGGCACCAGCCACGTGTACTGCGCGCTGGTCCCCTGCGCGAACCCGACGCCGGTCGAGGGCGACCAGTCCGGTGCCCACGACCCGTCGGCCTGCCGTGCGGCCTGGTACCCGACGGCCGGGTCGAACGTGTTCGCCCAGTACGTCCCGCGCGCGGCGAACATCCGTGCGTCGGAGCGGAGCCCGAGCGACGATGCCCAGTACCCGAGCGCGCTGTCCGAGATCGAGTCCTCGAGGGTCTCCGCCGCGCCACCCCAGCAGTGGCAGTCGTCGTTCGCGGCGTACTGGCGCTGCAGGTACTGGTCGAGCCCGGGTCGCTGCGCCAGGCACTGGCCCGGGCACCCGATGTCGCTGAGCGCGTCGGCGTTCTGCGTCGTCGCCTGGGTGCGGAGCGACTGGTAGGCGGCACGGACGTCGAAGTTCCGCACGCCCATCGCGTACCAGGTGGCGAGCGTCGCGGCCGAGGGGTCGCCGGTCATCACGTGGGTCGGTGCGCCGAGGTGCAGCCACCGGTCCCACACGCCGCCGTTCTGCTGGGCGAACCGCAGCATCGACTGTGCCATGTCACCAGCGACGTCCGGCCGCAGCAGCGCGAGCAGCTGGATCTGCGCCCGGTACTGGTCCCAGCCGGAGTACGTGCCGTAGACCGCGCGGTGTCCCGGGTCGATGCGGTGGACGCGCTGGTCCGGCCCGAGGTAGCGGCCGTCCCGGTCGTTGAGCGTGTTGGGCTGCATCAGCGCGTGGTAGACGGCGGTGTACAGCTGGGTGGTCCGCTCCGGCGTGCCGCCACCGACCCGGATGCGCGAGAGCTCCTGGTTCCACGACGCCCGGGTGGCCGCCGCCACGCTGTCGACGCTCGCACGCCGGCCGACCTCACCGTCGCGGTTCGCGACGGCGCCCTCCGCGCTGACGTACGAGATGCCGACGCGGGCGTGCACCGTCGCACCGCGACGCGCGTCGAACCCGATCCACGCGCCGGAGCCGCGTCCGGCACGGTCGGCCCCGGTCAGGTAGCCCTCTCCGCCGGAGACGTGCGTGCCTCCCGGCTGGACGGTGCCGTCCTTCCAGGTGCCGGTGCTCGTGAAGTCACGGTCGAAGGTCGCGGTGAAGTACAGGCGGTAGTAGCTGCGGCGGTCGGGGTTCGTCGCGCCGCCGCCGTTGGCGCGGCGGCTGCAGAAGCCGCCGGTCAGGACGCTGCCGCTGACCGTGCGGGTGCGGGGGTCGACGCTGGTGGTGGCGTCCTCGCTGCCGTTGATCGAGTTCGAGGTGCGGAAGAGCAGGTTGGCGGCCTTCCCGGCGGGGAAGGTGAACGCGCCGACGCCGGCGCGGGTCGTGACGGCCAGGTCGGTGCGGACACCGTTGTCGAGCTGGACGCCGTACCGGCCGGGGCTGGCGGACTCCTGGTCGTGGGAGTAGCCCGCTGCGTAGACCGCATCGGTGGTGTCGGCAGACGGCGAGGTCGTCACGGCGGTCGTGACCGGCATGATCGGCACGTCGCCGGCGGCACCGGGTGCGCAGCCCGCGCCGTTCAGGTGCGTCAGGCTGAACCCGCGCAGGCGGTCGACGTCGTACGAGTAGCCGTTCGCGACGGGTGTCGACGTCTGGTCGCCGGCGGTGCCGGTGGGACTCCACGCGACCATGCCGAACGGCGCGGTCGCGCCGGGCCAGGTGTTGCCGTCGTGGCTGGTCCCGATGAACGGGTCCACGGAAGCAGCCGGGTCGGTGGCCGGCCGGGAGGCCGTGGTCACCCCCGTCGTGCCGGCGGCGGTGGCCGGCGGGGTCACGACCACCGCGCCCAGCAGCGCGACGGCGACGGCCGCTGCGGCGAGAGGGACCGGACGGAGGAGCGGGCGACGGTGCACGCGAGGACGGGTCACGTCGGTGACGCTAGCCCCCTCGGACGGGGGACGGTCACGACGTCACGGATCGGCCGTCCGGATTTCACCGTGCATGCACCAGGATGAGCGCATGAGCGTCATGGTCTCCCTCTTCGATGCACGCCGGACCCGCACGAGCGAGAAGTACACGGCCTACCCGCCGGACGTGCTGCCAATGTTCGTGGCCGAGATGGACAGCATGCTCGCCGAGCCCGTGCGCGAGGCCCTCGCCGCCGCCGTCAGCGCGGGCGACACCGGGTACGTCGGACACGGTCGGGCGCTCCCCGAGGCCTTCGCCGACTTCGCCCGTGACCGCTGGGACTGGCAGGTCGACCCCGATCTCGTCCGCACGACCACGGACGTCTCCGTCGCCGCGGTCGAGACGCTGCGCCGTGTCATCGAGCCCGGCGACCAGGTCGTCATCATGCCGCCCGTGTACCCGCCGTTCTGGGACTACATCACCGAAGCCGGCGGCTCGGTCACCGAGGTACCGCTGCTGGCTCCCGAGGGGGCGGCCGACCCGTTCGACACCACGGCCGCATGGCGCATCGACCTGGACGGCATCCGTCGCGCCTTCGCCGAGGGCGCCCGGACCGTGCTGCTCTGCAACCCGCACAACCCGCTCGGACTCGTGCACGACCGGGAGTCCCTCGCCGCCCTGGCACGCCTGGCGGCCGAGTGGGACGCCGTCGTCGTCTCGGACGAGATCCACGCCCCGCTGACGCACGCCGATGCGACCTTCACGCCGTTCCTCGACGCGGGCGACGAGGCCGCCGCGGTCGGGGTCGCCCTGACCAGCGCGAGCAAGGCGTGGAACCTGGCAGGCACCAAGTGCGCGCTGATGGTCGGGGCGTCCGACCGGGCGCGATCGTGGTTCGACGACATGCCCACCGAGGTCGTCGAGCGCACCGGGATCCTCGGCTACACCGCCAGCGTCGCCGCGTTCAGCGAGGGCGGCCCGTGGCTGGCGTCCCTGCTCGCGGAGCTCGCGGCGAACCGGCGGGTGCTGGCCGAGGAGCTCGGCGACGTCCTGCCCGGGGCCCTGCACCGCCAGCCCCAGGCGTCGTACCTGTCCTGGATCGACCTCAGGGCGCTGCCGTGGGGCGACGACCCCGCCGCGGTGCTCGTCGACGAGGCGAAGGTCGCGCTCGCCAGCGGGCCGGCGTTCGGGCGACCGGGTCGCGGTTTCGCCCGACTCAACTTCGGGTGCTCGGAGGAGACCCTGCGCGAGGGCCTGTCACGCCTGCGGGACGCGTACACCGCCCGCAGCTGACGGGCTACTCGAAGCGCTGCCACTCCGGCTTGTTCGCGTAGGTGTACCGGTAGTAGTCCCCGAGCTGCAGCTCGGCGGCGGCGGCTTCGTCGACGACGACGGTGGCGTGCTCGTGGAGCTGCAGGGCGCTGCCGGGGACGAACGACGACAGCGGCCCCTCGACCGCGGCGGCGATCGCGGCGGCCTTCGCGGAGCCCTGCGCGACGAGGACCAGCTGCCGGGCCTCGAGGATCGTGCCGAGTCCCTGGGTCATGCAGTGCGTCGGGACCTGGTCGAGGGAGTCGAAGAACCGGGCGTTGGCTTCGCGCGTGGACGGGGCGAGCGTCTTGATCCGGGTGCGGGACGCGAACGACGACGTGGGCTCGTTGAAGCCGATGTGCCCGTTCGCCCCGATCCCCAGGATCTGCACGTCGATCCCACCGGCAGCCCGGATCGCGGCGTCGTACTCCTTCGCCGCGAACTCGATGTCGGCTGCGCGGCCGTCGGGCACGCGGACGCGCGACGGGTCGAAGCCGAGCGGCTCGACGACGTCGCGGGCGATGACGGCTGCGTAGGACTCGGGGTGCTCGAGCGGGATCCCGACGTACTCGTCGAGGGCGAAGCCGCGGGCCTGGGCGAAGGTGATCTCCCCTGCCGCGACGCGGCGGTGCAGGTCGGTGTAGATGCCCTGGGGGCTGGACCCGGTCGCGAGACCGACCACGGCGGTCGGCTTGGCCGCGACGACGGACGCGATCTTCGCAGCGGCGACCCGACCGACCTCGGCGGGCGTGGGCAGGATGATGATCTCCACGAGCTCACTCTACTGGTCATGACCAATCAGGGCGATGGTCACGATCAGGTCGATGCGTATGAGATATTTCATATGTTCATTCCTTCGACCCTGGAGTCTCATGTCCCGTTCCGTCCATCGCTACCGCCCCACTGCCATCGCGGCCGCGGTCCTCGCCACCCTCGCCGCGGGTGCCGGCGCGCTTCCCGCGTCCGCAGCCACGGCCTCCACCGCTGCCCCCTCGTTCATCGCCGTCTCGTACGACGGCGACTTCCTGCAGCCTGACGCGTACGACACCGTCACCATCGGAAGCGACCACCGTGCCGTGTTCGAGCTCTTCACGGAGGGCGTGACCGGTGGGTCGGTCACGGTCCGTGACGCGGACGGCTCGGAACTCTGCACTGCTCCGGTCCTCCCCGGCTCGATCGGCATCGCGCACTGCGACACCGTGCGCCCGCTCAAGCCGGGCGTGCACGACGTCACCGCCGTGACGACCGCGGCGACGGGTGCGTCCTCCCCGTCCGAGGTGCTGCACCTGGGCGTCCACGGCGACGACCACAGCGGCGACACGCCCGATCCGATCGTCGCGCAGCCGGCACCGGGTGACACCGACACCGGCTTCACCGCGAGCGGTGTCGCCGCGCCCGTCGTCACGCTCGGCCAGACGATGGGGGACCACCAGAGCCTGCTCTTCGATGCTCCCGAGCTCGGGAACGACGGCGGTCGTGGTCACATCAAGCTGTACGACGCATCCGGCTCGCTCGTCCAGGACCGCGAGTGGTACGGCCCGCTCGGGTCCGACGGCGTGCAGCTCTGGGTCGCCGCGCCGTTCGGTGAGAAGACGGTGTACCACGCCGAGTACGTGCTGCCGGCCGGCACCTCGGCGCGCACCGAGGTCGTCGTGGACAGGACGGGCAAGGACCTGCCTGCACCGACCTTCGCCTTCGAACCGGGCGTGCAGGGTGACCGCATCCTCTTCAACCTCTACGGGGTCCCCGGGGCGACCGCGACCTTCACGGACAGTGACGGCACGGAACACCGCGAGGACATCGGTGCGACCGGCATGGCCGCCTTCACCGGCACCGTGGCCCGCAACGCGCAGAACACCTACTCGATCACGCAGACGAAGGCCGGCCAGACGTCAGCACCGCTGACCCACGAGGTGGACACCCGGACCGGCACCGAGGACATCGTCGCCCAGCCCGCCCCCGGGGACACCGACCCCGGCTTCACCGCCCCTGGCGACAGCAGCGACGAGATCGCGACGCCGGTCGTCGCGAGCGGCCGCGTGCTGCCCGACCGCAAGACCGCGGAGCTGACGATCCCGGATGCCCCGAGCACGGTCCTCCCGAACGGCAGGTACCTGTTCACGGACGAGTCGGGCGTCACGACCGAGCGGCGGATCTCGCCGAACTGGCGCTACCTGGTCCCCGTCTCGCACTCCGGCGCGCAGACGTTCACCATCGTGAAGAAGGTCGGCGATGCGGTCTCCGCCCCGACGACCTTCCGTGTGCGCGGGCTCGACTAGGTCCGCTGCGCTCAGACGACGAGCCCCGGCGCACCGACCACCGTCGGTGCGCCGGGGCTCCGCCGTTCCACCGCGTCGGTAGCGTTGCCCCATGCCGACCCCCGACTTCGTCCTGGCCCTCCGCGAGAAGATCGGCACCGACCCGCTCTGGTTGACCGGCGTCACCGCCGTCGTCACCCGTGGCGCCGGCGAGGACCGGGAGCTCCTGGTGGTCCGGCGCGCGGACAGCGGCGCGCTGACCCCCGTCACGGGCATCGTCGACCCGGGCGAGCAGCCGGCCGTCGCCGCCGAGCGCGAGGTCCTCGAGGAAGCCGACGTCGTGGCCGTCGCCGAGCGTCTGACGTGGGTGCAGACCCTGCCGGAGATGACCTACCCGAACGGCGACCGTGCGCAGTACCTCGATCTGGTGTTCGCGTGCCGCTGGGTCTCCGGCGACCCGTACCCGGCCGACGGCGAGAACACCGAGGCGTTCTGGGCCCCGGTGTCCGACCTGCCCACGATGTCCGAGAACATGCGCGAGCGTGTGCGCATCGCACTGGCCGGCGCCGCGGAGGCACGCTTCGAGCGCTGACCCGGTCAGGCGACCGGCGCGACCGCGACCGGGGCGCCGAGCAGCCGGACGGCGACGGCGTCACCCGTCGTCCGTCGGTCACCGACCTCGTGCTGCACGGTGATGACGGTGTCGTCGTCGAGCCGGACGGTGGTGCGCCGGATCGACCCGAGGAAGCTCGACGAGATGACGGTCCCGGTGACACCCTCGGGAGCGAAGGCGATGTCCTCGGGCCGGACGTACGCGAGCACCGGGCCGTCGGCGGCGGTCGGGTCGAGCGCGGGAACCCGGAAGCCGTACACGAACACGTCCCCACCACGCAGGTCGCCCCCGAGCCGGTTCGACTGCCCGACGAAATCCGCCGTGAAGGCCGAGGACGGGGAGCGGTACAGCTCTTCGGGCGTGCCGATCTGCTCGATGTTGCCGGCGTTCATCACCGCGATCCGGTCGGACACGGCGAGCGCTTCCTCCTGGTCGTGGGTCACGAACACGGTCGTGATGCCGAGGTCGGTCTGGATGCGCCGGATCTCCTCGCGCAGTGACACCCGCACCTTGGCGTCGAGCGCGGACAGCGGCTCGTCGAGCAGCAGGACGCGGGGCCGGGTGACGAGCGCACGGGCGAGTGCCACGCGCTGCTGCTGCCCGCCGGAGAGCTGGTGCGGGTACCGGTCGGCGAAGTCTGCGAGGTGCACCATGTCGAGTGCCTCGACGACGCGCTCGCGCCGGGACGCCGCCGGCACCCGACGCATCTCCAGCCCGAAGGCCACGTTCTGGCGCACGGTCATGTGCGGGAACAACGAGTACTGCTGGAACACCATCCCCATGTCGCGCTTGTTCGCGGGCGTGTTCGCCACGTCGACGCCGTCGATGCGGATGGCGCCGGCGTCGATCGCCTCGAGGCCGGCGAGCGCCCGGAGCGCCGTCGTCTTGCCGCAGCCGGAGGGCCCGAGGAGCGACAGGAACTCGCCGGGTCCGACCCGCAGGGACAGCCCGGTGAGCGCGCGGTGGGTGCCGTAGCGCTTCTCGACGGCGTCGAGCTCGACGACGGCTCCGGTGCCGGCCAGCGAGGCGGGAGCGGCGGGTGCGGTGGTGGTCATGCGGGGTCCTTGGTCTGGTGACGACGGACGCGCGTGCGGCGCTGTCCGATCCGGCCGATGGCGACGAGCAGCAGGAACCCGAACACCAGGGCGCCGAGCGAGAAGATCGCCGCGACGTACGGGTCGGTCCCCTGCACCAGGAGCAGTGCCGTCTGGAAGGTGGTGCGGGAGAGGAACGACGCCAGGGTGTACTCACCGAGGACGACCGTGATCGTCAGGAAGCACGCGGCCAGGATCCCCCGACGCAGGTTCGGCAGGAGCACCCGCCACGTGACCGTCCACCAGGACGCCCCGAGGGAACGGGCCGCCTCGGTCAGCGTGGTCAGGTCCATCGCGGTGATCGCGGCGGAGATCGGACGGAAGGCGAACGGCAGCGCGATGATGCCGATGGCGAAGGAGAGGGTCCACGCGCCGGACCCGAACACCTGGGCGACGACCTGGTAGACGGGGACGAACCCGACCACGAGCACGACGACCGGCACGGTGATCGGCACCAGGCAGACGAACTCCACGACGCGTCGGAGTCGCGGGTGGTGCAGGGCGGTGATGACCTGGGCGGGCAGGAGCACGAGCAGGACGATCGCGACGGCGATGACCGCGATCACGAGTGACGCACCGAGGCCGTCGAACACCGGCTGGTACGTGCCGATGTTCGCCGGGTCCGCGATGGCCGCGTAGTGGGCCGTGGTCAGGCTGCCGTCGGTGCCCTGGCGGAACGTGAACTGCGCCAGCGCGACCAGCGGCACGGCGAACACGAGCCCGACGACGACCAGGACGACCGCCGCGGTGCCCCGTGACGGGGCCGCGCCGAACCGTGGGACGCGGGCCGGGCCTCCAGACCGACCGGAACGAGCCGGACGCGCCGGCGCTCCCGCGCTCATCGCTGCCACCGGGCGGCGCGGCGCTGCAGCAGCGAGTAGGCGCCCATGACGACCGCCATCACGACGACCATGCCCAGGGCGAGCACCCCGGCCACGTTCTGCAGGCCGATGATCGTCTCGCTGGTGAGCTGCGCGCGGATCGTCAGCGGGACGATGCCGCCCTGCGAGATGAGCGCCGCCGCGGTCGCGAACGACGAGAACCCGTTCGCGAACAACAGCAGCAGCGATCCCCAGAAGGCCGGAGCGAGCACGGGCAGGGCCACACGGCGCCAGTACGTCGCGCGCGATGCCCCCAGCGTCGCGGCGGCTTCGCCCCACTGGGTCTTGACGCCCTCGAGTGCGGGCATGAACGTCAGGACCATGAGCGGTACCTGGAAGTAGACGTACGGGATCACCAGGCCGGGCACCGTGTACAGGAAGGCGCCGTCGGCGTTGAGGTCCCAGTGGAACGTGGACACGAGCCACGCCGTGACGAGCCCCTGCGTGCCGATCGTGGCGATGAACGCGAACGCGAGCATCACGCCGCCGAACTGGGCCAGCACGCTGGCCGCGGAGTCGATCATCGACCGGACGACCCCGTCCGGCCGGAGCGCGGCGAGCGCCCAGCAGACGAGCGCACCGATCACGGCACCGAGCACGGCGGAGACCGCGGAGAGGCCGAACGAGCCGCCGAAGGCACGGAGGACGCTCGGGTCGCGGAACGCCGACAGGTTCGCCAGCGTCAGGTTCCCCGTCGCGTCGAAGAAGCCGGACCCCACCGCGATCAGCGCCGGCACGGCGAGGAAGAGCAGGACGTACGCGGCGAACGGGGTGAGACCGAGCCACGCGATGCCGACGCGGCGCCGGGCACGGGGACCGGCACCGCGACGAGCGAGCGCATCGACGCCCGCGCCGGACCGGGTTGCGGTCGCCTGCTCGCTGGTGACGAGGGTGGCGGCCGGTCCCCCGGTCGCGCCGGGCGCCGATGCGGTGGTCATGCTGCTCAGGACCCCATCGTCGAGGACCACTTGGCCGCCAGGACCTTCGCGGCCGCGGTCACCTGGTCGTCGGTCAGCTCGACGTAGTCCTTCGGCGCGCCACCGGCGGCGTCGAGGGCGTCCTGGTCGACCTTGCCCGACTTCTCGAGCGCGGCCAGGGTCGACGGGAACGCGCCGGCCTGCAGGTACAGGTTCTGCACGGTCGGGCTGGCGACGTACTCCTGCCACAGGCGGGCAGCGGCGGGGTGCGGGGCGTCCTTGTTGATCGCCTGCGCGTAGTACGAACCGAGCGCCTGCCCCTTCGGCACGACGGTCTTCCAGTGCTTGTTGCCGGACGATCCCGCAGCCGGGCCCCACGCCAGGTTGTTGTAGGACCACTGGACGACGACCGGGGTCTCACCCGAGGCGACCGTGGCCTGCGACGGCAGCACGTTCTGGAAGTTGCCGGCCTGCTTCAGCTTGCCGAAGTAGTCGACGCCCTTCGTGATGTCGTCGGCCGAGCCGCCGTTCTCGAGCGCGGCGAGGTAGACCGCGCTGGCGGCCTGGTTCGCCTGGGTCGGGTCACCGGCGATCGAGACCTTGCCCTTGTACTCCGAGCCGAGCAGGTCCTCCAGGTCCTTCGGGGCGTCCTTGATCTTGCTGGAGTCGTACCCGATCGACATCAGACCCGTGTAGTCGCGGGTCCAGGCGCCGTCCTGCTCCTTGAGGGTCGTGGGGATGTCGCTCCAGTTCGCGACCTTGTAGTCCGTCAGCAGACCGAGGTTCTGCTGCAGCACGGCGTTGCCGAGATCGAGCACGTCCGGCGCCGTCGACTGGCCCTTCTGCGACTTCACGGCGGCGACCTCGTCGGCGCTCGAGCCGTTCGGGTTCGCGGAGTTGATCGTGATGCCGTACTTCTGCTTGAAGCCGTCGATGATCTTGCCGTAGTTGGCCCAGGTCGGCGGGAGCGCGATGACGTTGAGCTGCCCCTCCGCCTTCGCGGCCTTCACCAGTGCGTCCATGCCGCCGGCGCTCTCGGCGCTCGTTGCCGTCTTCCAGTCGGCGGCGCCGCTGCTGCTGCTGCCGGTCGATGCCGAGCTCGTCGCCGAGCAACCGGCGAGGGTGACCACTGCGGCTGCGGCGAGGGCGATGCCGGCCAGGGTGCGCTTGTTCTGCACGGAGAGTGCCTTTCGGGTGCGTTCGGGGACCCCGCGGATCGGGTTCTGGATGATCGTGGACGCGGCCGGTATCCGGCTCGTGGTGCGATGGTGAACGCTGGCGGAACTCGCGGTGCGGTTGTACGGTTCCTCACGACGCGGCGGTCGCCGCTGCTGGCTCGGACTGGAGGCACGGGTGCAGTTCACGACGGCGGTCCTGCAGGCACGGCAGACGGCGACCGGGCTGCCCGTCCCGCCCGAGGTCATCGAAGCGCTGGGGGCGGGCAAGCGCCCGGCCGTGGTGGTCACGCTGAACGGCGGGTACACCTACCGCTCGACCGTGGGCGTGATGGGCGGGCAGTACCTCGTCCCGCTGTCGGCAGCACACCGTGCGGCGTCCGGGGTCGCCGGCGGGGACGCGGTCGAGGTGACGCTGGTGGTCGACACCGCACCGCGCGAGGTGCCCCTGCCCGAGGACCTGGTGGCGGCGATGTCGTCGGCCGGCGTGCGAGCGGCGTTCGATGCGCTGTCGAACTCGCGTCAGCGGGCGCTGGCGGACCCGGTGGAGCAGGCGAAGTCACCGGAGACCCGGCAGCGCCGCATCGACAAGGCCGTGGAGACCCTGCGGGGCTAGCGGGTGCGCGCCTCCGGGGCCCGTTCCGAGCAAAGGATGTCGAATCGCGCGTTGTCGGTCGGAAGTTCGGGCTACCTACGCGCGAAACGACCATCCATGTGGGCCGCGGCTGGACCGGCGGGATCGGGTTGGGGTCAGGCCAGGTGCTCGACGGCGGAGAACTCGACGAGGGTCCATGGCTGGCCGAGCCCCGCGCGGCCGAGACGGGTCAAGGACGCGTTGCCCACCGGGTTGGCGGCCGTGAACTCCGTCAGGGCCGCTTCGTCGAGGTCCAGGCACACCGCCACGGCCAGCGTCACCACGACGTCGTGCGCGGCGATGACCAGGCGCTCCGGGCCGTCGATGCGGTCGATGTCCATGAAGGCCGAGCGCAGCCGGGCCTGGACGTCGACCCACGACTCGCCGCCCGCCGGCCGGTGGTAGTACTTGCCGAGCCGATGCCGGCGTTCGTCCTCGTCCGGATGGCGGTTCGCCACGCCGCGCAGCGTGTGGCGCTCCAGCACGCCGAGCTCGCGATCGCGCAGTCGCTCGTCGACCCGTCGCGGGGGCTCGTCGACACCGCCGGACTGGATCGCGATGTCGATCGTCTGCTGCGCCCGGAGGAAGGGCGACACCCACAGCGCGACCGGCACGGACCCCATGCCGCGTTCGGCGAGCTCGGTACCGAGGGCTCGCGACTGCTGCTCCCCGACGGTGCTGAGCGGGACGTCAGGGTCGCGCTGCTCGATCGCGATCAGGTCGTCACCGGCCGCCTCCGCGCGCTCGGCAGCGACGTTCGCGGTGGACTCGCCGTGACGGACGAGCCAGATCTCGGTGACGGGCATGCGCCCACGCTAGGCCTCCGGGATCAACCGACCACCAGGCGGTCACTGCTGCCGGGGCGGAGAGCGCACGGCAGACCCGCAGCACGAAGACGCGGCACGAGCAGTTCGGGGTGCAGGAGGTCACGCCGCTCGGCCCGGAGGATCCGCCTGACGTCCGGGACGGTGAGCACGGCTTCCTGGCGACGCTTCTCGTCGATGAAGACCTCGGTCGGGGAACGACCTGCGCGGTAGCGGTCCTGCGTGTCCTTCGCACGGCCGTCGATCTCGATGACGACGCCCTGCTCCGGGAACCAGAAGTCCACGATGATCCGCCTGCCGTGGACGACGAACTCCTGCTGCAGCACGGGTTCGGGCAGCCCGAGTTCACGGAAGACCACGCGCCCGAGTGACTCGGCGACGGACCCGGACCGCGCGTCCGCCAGGTCGAGCACGAGTTCGGCGGTACGACGCCCCCGTGAGCCCGGGGCCGCTGGCAGTGCCGCTGTGAGTTCGTCAGGCGTCGCCCCGGCGCGGAGGGCCGAGTCAGCCACGACGACCGCCGCCCGCACGTCACCCGTCAGCGCGACGTCGACCACCGTGCGCGGGATGCTCGTCGCGGTGATCGGCCCGTCCCGCTTGACCTGGTCCGGACACAACGGCCGCGTGTGCAGTGCGAGGCCGTTGCTGGCGGACCGGTAGCGCGACTTCGGGACCGTGAGGTGGACGGTGTCGGGCCAGCCGTACAGCCAGGCGAGACCGTGCAGGGCGACAGCCGACACGTGCGACGCCGACGCCGGTTCACTGAGCCGGGCGAGTCGCGCCCAGACGCGCGTGACGTAGCGGACGCGCGTCCCTGCCCCAGCCCAGTCCGTCGCTCGCGCGAACGCGTTGGGCCCCAGGCGCACGAGCCCGTCCGGACCGGGCTCTCCCGCACGTCGCCGCAGCGTCGAACCCACTCGGCCGGCCTCTCGCATCGCAGTGGCCCTGATGATCGGGAGCGGTCGTTCCATGCCACCACGCTGCCGGGCCGAGGACAGCTGAACGGGGGCGACGGACCGAACTGTGGACGACCCTCCAGTCAGACGCTCTGTGGAGGAGTCCTCGTTCGTTCCCACACCGGTTGCGCTGGAAAGTCGGATCGCGCGTGGTCGGTCGGGAACTCCAACCCACCACGCGCGATCCGACCCCCTGCGCGCGATTCGACTTCCTCCGCGCCACACACAACGGGCCTGCCAACCCGCCGTGCAACACGGCGCCGGACGGACGCACCCGTGTCCGTCCGGTGCCGCGGTCTATGCCCGCCGCACCCGCAGCGTGACGATCTCGAACGGGCGGAGCGTCAGGACGACGGGCTCCCCCGCGTCCCACGATGCGTCCAGCGGCCGTTCGAGCAGGTCGACCTGCGTGACGGACGCGACGTCGAAGCCGAAGTCGATGCCGACGTCGGTCGCCCGACCGCCGAGTGCCTCGTACAGCCGCACGACCACGTCACCCGAGCGGTCCTCGGCGAGCTTCACGGCCTCGACGAGGACCTGCGGCGACGACACCGTCACCAGCGGCGACACCTCGGTCGACCCGGCCACCGACCGCACCGGCAGGTTCAGCCGGTACCCCGAGTCGGCCGCGTCGAGCACGGAGGGACCGACACGCAGCACCGTGCGGAACACGTGGTGCCCCTGGTCGGCGTGCGGGTCCGGGAACGTCGGCCCGCGCAGCAGCGACTCGCGCACGAGCGTCGTCGTGCCGCCGTCCGGACGGGTCGCGCGGGTGATGTCGTGCCCGTACGTCGAGTCGTTCGCGACGGCGACCCCGAACCCGGGCTCGGCCACGTGCACCCAGCGGTGGGCGCTCGTCTCGAACCGGGCGAAGTCCCACGACGTGTTCTGGTGCGTCGGCCGGTCGATGTGGCCGAACTGGATCTCGCTCGAGGCCTGGTCCGCCTTGAGGTCGAGCGGGAACGCCAGCTTCAGCAGCTTCTGCTGCTCGTGCCAGTCGACCTCGGTCTCGACCACGAGTTCCGGCTCGCCAGCGACGGCCGAGTACCGGGTGGTGACGGTCGACGAACCGACCGCGCGCACGACGACCACCGTGTCGCCCTCGATCGCGACGGAGGACGCGGACAGCGGCTTCCCGTTGCGCTGGTAGGCGCGGTCGATGTCCCACGCCTCCCACTGGTTCGGGGTGTCGCGGAACACGGTGTACTCCGCGCCGGCCGCCCCGGGGGCGATCGCGTCGCGCCCGGTGCCGTGCTCGACGAAGGACACGACGTGGCCGGCCGCGTCGATGGTCGCCACGACCGCGCCGGTGTCGAACACGAAGCCGTCACCGTGCGGGACGGGAGGCACGGCCTGCGTCTCGGGACCGACGGAACCACCCAGCGCGGCGGCGTGCCCCGACGTGACCGGCGCGGCGTTGAAGCGCACGAACGACCCGCTGGTGCCCGTGCCGCCGACGGCCTCGGACGACGGCGCGTCGAGCAGCCCCGACCCGCCCCCGGCGACCGACGCCGACGACGAACCGACCCCGGCGAGCGCCGCGGCCCCGCCGTTCGCCAGTGCGGTCGTGGCGGTGCCGATGAGCCCCTCGAGGGTGTCCGCGACGAGCCGGTAGTTCTCCTCGGCGTTCTCGTAGACCCAGGCGATTGACGAGCCCGGCAGGATGTCGTGGAACTGCTGCAGCAGGACGGTGTGCCAGGCCTGTTCGAGTTCGTCGTACGGGTAGTCGAGTCCGAGCCGCACGGCCGCGGTGGCCGCCCAGAGCTCGGCCTCGCGCAGCAGGTGCTCGGACCGTCGGTTGCCCTGCTTGGTCCGGATCTGCGACGTGTAGGTGCCGCGGTGGAACTCGAGGTACATCTCCCCCGACCAGACCCCGGGCGTCGGGAGCTCCTGCTCGAGCTGCTCGAACACCTGCGCCGGGGTGCCGAGCGACACCCGGGGCGACCCGTCGAGGTCGTGCTGCCGGTGGGCGGCTGCGACCATCTCGCGCGTCGGTCCACCGCCGCCGTCGCCGAAGCCGTAGAGCAGCATCGAGGTGTTCGCGGTCCCGCGCTCCTTGTTCTGCCGTTCCCCACGGTGCAGGTCGGCGGGCGAGACGTCCGAGTTGTAGGTGTCCGCCGGCGGCAGGTGCGTGAGGATCCGGGAGCCGTCGATGCCCTCCCAGTTGAACGAGGTGTGCGGGATGACGTTCGTCTCGTTCCACGACGGCTTCTGCGTGACGAACCACTTCGACCCCGCGGCGCGGACGATCTGCGGCAGCGCCCCCGTGTACCCGAACGAGTCCGGGAGCCATGCCTCGGGGGTGTCGACGCCGAACTCCTCGAGGAAGAACCGCTTGCCCGCGACGAACTGGCGCGCGAGGGCCTCGCCACCGGGCAGGTTCGTGTCGGACTCGACCCACATCCCGCCGACCGGGATCCAGCGTCCCTCGGCGACGCGCTGCTTGATGCGCGCGAAGACCGACGGGTACTCGTCCCGCATCCACGCGTACTGCTGCGCGGACGAGCACGCGAACGTGAAGTCGGGGTCGCGGTCCATCAGGTCGAGCACGTTCGAGAACGTTCTGGCGCACTTGCGCTTCGTCTCGCGGACCGGCCAGAGCCAGGCGGAGTCGATGTGGGCGTGCCCGACGGCGATCGCGCGGTGCGCTGCGCCGGACGCGGGGACGGCGAGCACCGGAGCCAGGACGGCCCGGGCGTCAGCGGCGGTGCCGGCGACGTCGTCGGGGTCGAGCGCGTCGGCGGCACGCTCGAGTGCGCGCAGGATGTCGGCGCCGCGGGTGCCGTCGGTCGGGAGCTCCGCCATCAGGCCGCGCAGGACCCAGAGGTCCTGCTGCAGTTCCCAGACGGTGTCGTCGCGCTCGACGACGTGCAGCGCCGCGACGCGGTAGATCGGGTCGTCGCCCGCGGTCGAGCGGGACCCGAGCGGCGTCGCGCCCTGGAACGAGTCGCCGCCGATGTCCGGGTTCGCGCCGGCCTCGACGTAGAGCTCGAACGACTCCCCCGGGCCGACCGTCAGCGGCACGGCGTTGTTGCGCGGCTCGATGGCCTTGATGGTGGTGCCGTCCGGGCGGTACGCCAGGCCCTCGGCCTGGAAGCCGGGGTGCCGCTTGGTGAACCCGAGGTCGACGAGCAGTTCCGCCGTCGTGCCCTCGGCGGTGCCGAAGTCCGCCGGCACCGTGCCGGTGACGTGGAACCAGGTGGTGCCCCAGGGGCGGCCGCCCCAGGGCGAGCCGACCTGGAACGGGGTGTACGTCTGGCCGACGGCCTGGTCGAAGGGCACCGGCTCGTCCGGCACCTCCCACGCCTCGATGGTGACCGGTGCGGACCGGCGGTGCACCGCGGGGTCGACGCGGTCACGCACCAGGCGGGCGATCCGGGCTTCGACGAGTGGTTCGTCCTTGTGCATTGCGGGATGTTCCTTCCGAGGAGAGCGCTGGCGGCTAGCCCTTGATGCCGCCGGCGAGGGCGTTGCCCCCGCCGAGGCCGCGGGACACGAGCACGTAGAGCGCGATGACGGGCACCGAGTAGACGATCGAGAACGCTGCGAGCTGCCCGTAGGCGACCGCACCGTTCTGCCCGAAGAAGTTGAAGATGCTGACGGCGGCCGGCACCTTGTCCGGCGAGAGCAGCAGGACGAAGGGGACGAAGAAGTTCCCCCACGCCTGGATGAACACGAAGATCGACACGACGGCGATGCCCGGACGCATCAGCGGGATGACGATCCGGGTCAGCGTGGTGAACATCGACGCACCGTCGGTCCACGCGGCCTCTTCGAGCGAGATCGGGACCGAGTCCATGAAGTTCTTCGCCATCCAGATCGCCATCGGCAGGCTGGTCGCGGCGAGGAAGAAGATGCAGCCGTAGATGTTGTCGATCAGGTTGAGCGACACGAACAGTGCGTAGACGGGCACCATCATCGCGGTGATCGGCAGACCGGTCCCGAACAGGATGCTGTACAGGAACGGCTTGTTCACGCGCATCTTGTACCGGGACAGCGGGTACGCCGCCAGCAGCGCGACGACCACGGTCACGACGGCCGTGCCCCCGGACAGCAGCAGGCTGTTGGCGAGCGGGATGAAGGACAGCTCCGGTGTCAGCACCTTGGTGAAGTTGTCGAGCGTGAACTGCGACGGGATCTTCACGGACAGCGAGGCCTGTGCGTCGAGCGAGGCGAAGACCAGCCAGAGCAGCGGCACCGCGAAGCAGGCCGCGATGACGAGCAGCACGATGTTCGCCGTCCACCGCATCGTGCGGCCGCGGGGCGACGTCATGTGCAGCGCACCCGGTGCGGTCACCGACCGGGTGACGTTGGACACGGGACGGTCGGGAACGGTGATCGCCATGGTCAGTCCACCTCCGGCTTCAGGGCCTTGATGTAGATGATCGAGAAGACCGCACCCACGACGAGCAGGATGGTCGCGATCGCCGTCCCGAAGCCGAGCTGCGAGAACTTGAAGGCCTCTTGGTAGGCCAGGATCGGCAGGGTCGAGGAGTTCGTCCCCGGACCACCACCCGTCATCACGTAGATGAGCGTGAACACCGACAGCGTCTGCAGCGTCGTCAGCATCAGGTTGGTGGAGATGCTCCTACGGATCACCGGCAGCGTGATGTACACGAGCCGCTGCCAGCCCGTCGCACCGTCGACCTCGGCGGACTCGGTGATCTCCTCCGGGACCTCCTGCACGGCGGCCGAGTACACGAGCATCGAGAACGCGGTCCCGCGCCAGATGTTCGCCAGGATGATCGCCAGCATCGGGAACGTATACAGCCAGTTGGCGCCCTTGATGCCGAAGAAGGCGAGGAACGAGTTCAGCGTGCCCTGGTCGTTGAAGAACGCGTACGCGGCGAACGAGGCGACGATCTCGGGCAGGACCCAGGCCGCGACGACGAAGGTGCCGACGATCGACCGGACGACCTTGTTGGCCTCGCGCATGAGCAGCGCCAGGCCGAGCCCGAGCACGTTCTGCCCGACCACGGCCGAGGCGAACAGGAAGACGACCGTCAGGATGACCGACTTCGGGAAGTCGGGATCCTGGAACAGCTCGACGTAGTTCTTCATGCCGACGAACTGCTGGTCCGAAGCGCCGACGCCGGTCAGCGCGGAGTTCGTGAACGACCCGTAGAACGACGAGATGACGGGGCCGACCAGGAAGATGACGAGCAGGACGACAGCCGGCAGCAGGGGGACGGCACGCGCCGCGTTGCGCATCGGGCGCCGCTTGCGCGGCACGGGTGGGTCGGTGCGCTTGGGCGCACCGGGCGCCGACAGCGTCGGCGCGAGGGGTGTGGTGGACACGCTGGATGCCTTCCGGGTGCGGAGGGGGTTCCGAAGGTGGGGTACCGGGAAGGAGGCCCGGGGCACGACGTGCGCCGAGCCTCCTGTCCGATGGGGGGTGGCGTCAGCCGGAGACGGTGTTCTTCTTGCCGACCGTCTGGACGACGGAGTCGTCGTACGCGGCAGCCGCCTGCTTCGGCGTCTGCTGACCGGTCATCACGGACTCCATCGCGACCTGGACGGCGTTCGAGATCTGCGAGTAGTCACTCGTCGCCGGGCGGAAGTTGGTGTGTTCCACCAGCCCGGAGAAGAACTTGAACGTCGGGTTGGCGTCCGTGTACGCGGAGTCCTCGGCAACGTCCTTGCGGACGGCGATCTGGCTGTTCTCCGTGTCGTACTTCAGCGACCCGTCCTTGTTCAGAAACGTCGAGATGAAGTCGAACGCGGCCTGCGGGTTCTTCGAGTTCTTGCCGACCGCCAGGGTCCAGCCACCCGACATGCTGTTGTAGCCCGGTGCCTGCCCGTTCTGCGTCGGCATCGCTGCCTGACCCATCACGTCGTTCCACTCGGACCACGGCGCCGTGCCGGTCTTCAGCCAGGTACCCGACTGCCACGATCCGTCGAGGTCGATCGCCAGCTGGCCCTTGGGGAGCCAGGTCTGGGCGATCGTGGTGCCGACGTTGGTGTCGAGCGCCTGCTGCGGTGTCGGGCCGAGGCCGCCCTGGTAGACGTCCTTGACGAACTGCAGCGACTCCTGGAACTGCTTGGAGCCCGTGACCCACTTCTTGTCCTTGTAGAGCGTGTTGCCGGAGCCGTCCGCGCCGTACAGCAGCATCTCGAAGCCCTGCATGGTCGAGGCTTCACCCTGGGCCTTGCCGGAGTAGATGTTGAACGGGATGGTGTCCGGGGACTTCTCCTTGATCGTCTTCGCCGCGGCGAGGACGTCGTCCCAGGTCTTGGGCTGCCACGGGACCGGCAGGCCGACCTTCTTGAAGATGTCCTTGTTGTACCAGAGGGCACGGGTGTCGGTGCCCATGGGGACGCCGTAGGTCTTGCCGTCGACGCCCTCACCGGCCTGCTTGGCGTTGTCGTAGAACTGGTCCCAGTCCTTCCACTTCGCCGTGTACTTGTCGAGCGGCAACAGGTAGCCGGCCTGGGCGTCGGCCTTCACCAGGAACGTGTCCTCGTACATGACGTCCGGAGCCGTCGCTGCGGCCTTGTTCATCAGCGCGAGCTTCGTGTAGTAGTCGTTGCCCTGCGCCTGGATGGGGACGAGGGTGACCTTCTTGCCCGGGTTCGCCTTCTCGTACTCGGTCTTGACGGTCTTCATCTGGGCGTCGAGCTGCTGGAAGGCGCCGAACTTCTGGTAGGCGATCTTGATGGTGTCGCTCGAGGCGGACCCCGAGCTCGAGCAGCCTGCCAGACCCACTGCGGCGACTGCCACGGCTGCGAGTCCGGCGATGATGCGGGTGCGTTTCATCGGTGCTCCTTTGCACGGATCCGCGGGCTACCGTGCCCGCGCTGCGCAGTTAGTCCACCGTATTGACTTATTGCTTGTCAAGAGGGAATCGTCACGGTTCGGCGGCAGTCCGCTTCCCGCGCACCCGTCCCCGTCCCGTCCCCATCCCCGCCCCCGTCGAGGGAGCAGGAAACGTCGAGTCACCGGACCCGACCCGACAATTCCTGCTCCCTCGATGCAGTGCAGCGAGCACAGGACGGGAGGCTCGGTGCCAGCTGGCACCGGGCCTCCCGTCCCGGACGTCGCTACGCGGCGCTGGCGCGGCGGCGACGACGCGCGATGAGCACGCCGGTCCCTGCTGCGAGCAGCAGCAGCGTGGCGGCGATCCCGCCGCCCAGCTCTGCACCCGTGAACGCCAGGTCACCGCCCGACACGGCACCGGTGGCCGGGTCGATCGTGATGGACGCCCAGCCGATCAGGGTGCCGTCAGCAGCGGTCACTGCCAACCGGTGCGCACCCGGAGTCGTGCCGACGGGGATCGTCACCCGCACCGTCCCGTCCGCTGCCACCGTCTCCGTCCCCAGCAGCACCGGGTCCGACAGCAGCCACACGCGCACCCGCTCACCGACGTGCGACATCCCGACACCGACCGTGATCGTCGAACCCGCACGGGCCGACGCCGGAGCCGTGATCCCACCGCGGGCAGCCTCCGTCAACGACGACTCCGACGGCGCGGCCGGAGCGGTCGCACCCGGAGCCGGCGCGGGCGTGCCACCCTCACCCGGCGTCGGCGTCGGCGTCGGCGTCGGCTTCGGGGTGGGCGTCGGGGTGGTGCCGCCGTCGTCCGTGCACGGGTACGTGCCGGTGCGCAGCGAGAAGCCGTCGGTGTCGTTGTCGTCGGCGTAGAAGGTCGCGCGCTCGCCGTCCGTGCAGACGTCGGCGATCGCGAAGCCCTCGTTGGCGAGGGTGCGGTCGGCGTCCGCCGGCGCCTCGTACACGGTCTGCGGCGCGAAGACGCCGTCGGTGATCGTGTACAGCGCGGTGCGTCCGGCACAGGCGTCGTCGCAGACGACCCACAGCGCGTCCAGCGTCGGGTCGAACTGCAGGTCGGCGACGACCGCGAACGGGGAGGCGA
Organism: Curtobacterium sp. MCLR17_007; assembly: GCF_003234655.2. Classification (NCBI taxonomy): domain Bacteria; kingdom Bacillati; phylum Actinomycetota; class Actinomycetes; order Micrococcales; family Microbacteriaceae; genus Curtobacterium; species Curtobacterium sp. MCLR17_007. The sequence goes on from NZ_CP126271.1 coordinate 3,372,440, forward strand.
TGGTGGCGACCCGCTGGAACGAACCGTCGTCCATCAGGGCGTACGCGTACGTGCTCGCGGTGCCCTCGACGCCGACGAAGAACAGGCCGGAGCCGTGGCCCGGGTAGCTCGACGGCGCGTAGGCGGCCCCGGTGTGCTCGTCGGCGAAGCCCCGCGCGGTCAGCCAGGAGTCCGGGATCCAGGTGACGCCCTCGAGTCCGGCGTTCGCTCCGAGACCGGGGAAGTCTGCGGCCAGGTTCCACTCGTCGGTCGCGTTCAGCGTCCGCTCGGAGCCGTCGTCCGTGGCGAAGCGGAGCACCGCCGGGCGACTGGTCGAGGAGACGTCGTTGTCGCGCTCGGTGGAGACGTACACCGCACCGGGGTCGTCGGCGGTGACGGTCACGCCCTCGGCATCGGGCGTGCCCGACCCGTCGGCGTAGTGCAGCGTCGTGCCCGCGGCGTTCGACGGTGCCCAGCCGCCCGCCCCGTCGGAGACAATCCGGTAGAGCAGTCCGTCGCCGTTCTGGACGCCCCAGAGCACGCCGCCGCCGGTCGCGGTGGACGAGGGCTGCCAGTCCAGGCCGCTGAGGTCACCGGAGAAGGCGTCCTCGTCGTCGAGTGCGGTCTCGTCCGGTCCGCCGGGCCAGGCCTCGGCCGTGACGACGCCCGCGAAGCGGTTCGCCTGCCCCTTGGTCGCCTCGGCGGTCTCGGCGAAGTCGCCGGTGCCGTCCGGGTTGCGGCCCCAGGTGGTCGCGGCGTGCGCGGTCCAGGTGGAGCTGTCGACGAGCGTGCCCGACGGGGCGAACAGCCGCGCCGAGTCGGCCTTGCCGAGCCCGAAGCCGAAGTCGGCCTCGTCGAGCACGGTGAAGCCGCCCGCGGCCACGGTCGTGCCGGCCGGGATCGTGTACGTGTGGTCGTCCTCGCTGTCCCGGAGGACGTAGCCGCCCAGGTCGACGCTCGTGCTGCCGATGTTGGTCAGCTCGACCCAGTCACCGGGGACACCGTCCTGCGACTCGACCTCGTTGATGCGGACCGGCGAGGAGCAGTCGTTCGCCGCGCCCTTCGTCGACGCGGTGGTGTCGACGAGCGGCCCGGTGCCGTCCGGGCAGCGCCCGTCGGTGACCTGCGCGTGCACCTGGTACCCGTAGTCGAGCACCAGGGCGCCCGTGGTGTCGAAGACCCGCACCTCGTCGGGGTTGCCGAGCCCGAAGTCGAACCCGGCTGCGGTGGACGACTTCTGGTTGAGCACGAAGTGACCCCCCGCCGCGACGACCGAGCCCGCGGGCAGGACGTACGGGGTGTGCGAGTCGCTGTCGTCGAGCATCGAGAAGCCGCTGATGTCGATGGCGGCAGCGGAGGTGTTCGCGAGCTCGACCCAGTCGACGTCGTCGCCGTTGGACTCGACCTCGTTGATGACGAGCCCGGTCGGGGCCGCAGCGGTCGGGGCCGCACTGGCAGCGGGCGTCGCGGCGGCGGCCGGGGTCGCATCCGGGGTCGCGGTGGCGTCGGGCGTCGCGGTCGCATCGGGCGTCGCGGCGGCGGCCGGGGTCGCAGCTGCGGGGGCGGGGCCGGCTGCGACGGCCGGCGTGCTGGCGAGGACGCCCGCCACGAGCACGGCGCAGGTCGCGGCGGCGGCGCCGAGGCGCAGGACAGGGGAGGGCATGCAGGATCCTTCGAGCGAGGAGGCGTGGACCTGCACGACTGTTCAGCACCCGAGCGTCCGGCCGGTGACGGGCCGGTGAACGCCCGGTGGTGCGCCGCCCCGTCAGCGACGGATCAGCAGCGCGCTCGCCCGGGGCGACAGGGCGGCGTCGAGCACCAGACAGCCGGCCCCGACCGCGGCGACGTCGGCCCCACGGTCGGTCTCGACCACCGTGACCGGGTGCTTGGGGACGAGGATCGGCGAGCCGGTGATCGCCTGGCACGCGGCGGGCAGCGCCGCGGCCGCGATCCGCGACCAGAACGGTCCGCCGAACACGACGCGGTCGATGTCGAGCAGGTTGACGATGACGACCGCCGCGCGCCCCATGACGGTCCCGGCCTCGGCGGCCAGCGCGGTCGCCGTCGGGTCACCCGCGTCGATGGCTGCGGCCAGGGCGTCCCACGCGGCGTCCACCGCACCCGCGTCCATGGGCTCGGCCGTCTCCGACAGGCCCCCGGTCAGGTCCAGCCCCCGCGCCGCTGCCAGGCGGACGAGGCGCTCGGGTGCGACCGCCGCACCGACCTCGCCGCGATCGCCGTTGCCGTCCGGCGTCCCCGCCAGCGAGCCCTGGTCGACCATGAGGTGCCCGGCGTCTCCCGCGTTGGCCCCCGTCCCGCGCACGGGTTCGTGGTCGACGACGAGCCCGACGCCGAAGCCGGTCCCGAAGTAGACGAACGCGAAGTTCCGCGCCGATGACTCACCCGCCAGGAACATCTCGCCGACCGCCGCCGCGGTGACGTCCTTCTCGAGCAGCACGGGGTGGCCGGTCGCCTCGGCCAGCGCGTCCCGCAGCGGCACGCCCCGCCACCGGGGCAGGAAGGGCGGGTCCACGACGATGCCGGCGTCGACGTCGATCGGACCGGGGCTGGCGATGCCGACCCCGAGGACGCCGTCGGGGTCCACCTCGGCGGACGCCACGAGCCCGTCGACCGCGGCGGCCATCGTCCGGATCACCTGGTCCGGGTCGTCCGCCGTCGGCGTCGAGGTCGTGGTCGACGCGACGACCGTGCCGGCGAGGTCGAGCAGGACGTAGGTCACGACGGCCGGGTCGACGTGGACCCCGACGGCGAACCGGCTGTCCGGCTCGAGCCGGAGGATCGTCCGGGGCTTGCCGCGACCGGACACGACCGTGCCGGACTCGGCGATCATCCCCGCTTCGATCAGGAACCGCGTGACGTTGGAGACCGTCTGTGCGCTGAGGCCCGTCCGCCCGGCGAGCTCCACGCGGCTCAGCCCGTCGGGCGACCGGCGGACCGCGTCGAGCACGACAGTGCGGTTGAAGCCGCCGATCGACGGCAGGTTCGCGCCGCGCCGGTGTTCCGCCATGCCTGGACCATACCGCGGGCGCGAGCGCCGTCGTGGTCCCGGGGTACCACGACGAAGAGACGAGGGAACGACACGTCCTGGCCGCCGCGCGCCTACCGTTCCGGACATGGACATCCTCTCCTGGCTGACGAACAGCGCCGACCAGATCCCCGACGCCGTGCGGTGGTTGATCGCCGCGGGCTTCGCCGCACTCGAGGTCCTCGGCCTCGGCCCCTTCGTCCCCGGTGAGATCGCGGTCCTGCTCCTCGGGGCGACCTTCGACGACGTGGTCGGCGCGGTCGTGCTCGTGCTGGCGGTCACCGTCGGCGCCTCGGTGGGCGACCACGTGCTGTACTTCCTCGGCCGTCGGTTCGGCAGCGGGATCCGAGACCGCAAGCTCGTCCAGCGCCTGGGTGTCGAACGGTGGGACGCCGCCATCGCGGTCGTCGAACGCCGTGGTGCGGTGGCGATCATCGCGACCCGGCTGGTCCCGGTGATCCGGACGCTGACGCCGCTGGCGGCCGGGACCGCGAGGCTCCCACAGGCACGCTTCACGACGGCCTCGCTCGTCGGGAGCCTGACCTGGGCGCTGCTCTGGGGCGGCAGCGGCTTCCTGCTGAAGTCCTCGATCGCCGCGGCCCAGGAGGCACTCGGCAGCCTGACCTGGATCATCGCCGGTGCGATCGCCGTCCTCGTCGCGCTCGTCGTCGGCTTCCGGGCCGCCCGGAAGCGCGGACTGCTCCCCGAACACGTCGACCGGCGCACCGCGCTGTCCTGGGCATCGGTCGGCCTCAGCGTCGTCCTGGTGGTCGTCGGCATCGTGACCAGGGGCGGGATGGACTTCGCGCCGTGGGCGATCCGCCTCCTCGGCATCGTCACGGCGGTGGTCGCCGCCGCCGCAGTGGTCATGTCGGCACGGTCGGGACGCCCGGTCTGGAACGTCCTGGTGCCGTTCGTGGTGGTGGTCGGTGGGCTCGTCGGGTCCGCGACGCACCGCGGTGTCCCGGCGTCGTTCGTCGTGGTGCTCTCGATCGCCCTCGGCGTGTGGGCGCTCGCGGGACGGATGACCCGGACCGGGACGGCGGCGCTGCTCCTCACCGCCGTCGGCATGGGCCTCGACACGTGGCCGTGGGCGTGGAACTCCGGCTGGCAGCTGCTGGGCACGCTCAGCAGCCTCTGTCTGTTCGCGGCGATGGTCGTCGGCACGGTGGCGGCGATCCGCACCTGGCGTGACGTCCTGCTCGCTCGGTACGCCCCGGTGGCGCCGGCGGTCGATGCAGGAGTGTGACCGCCGCGGCTGGCCCCGGCGGGGGTCGCACCGTTAGCCTGACCGCATGACGGACCTCCGCCTCGAAGAACTCTCCGCCGCGACCGCCACCGCGGCCAACTCCCTGACGCTCAAGCCGGGGCAGGAGCAGTTCGTGCAACCGACGACCTACGGCGTCGCCGAGTCGGACGTCAAGCCGAGTGCGTCGTGGCCGCGCGTGGTCCTCGACGGCGACGAGGTCGTCGGGCTCATCATCGGCAGCTTCGACGCCGACAACGCGCAGGAAGAACTGCAGGCGTGCATCTGGCGCGTCAACGTCTCGGGCACCGCACAGGGCCGTGGCGTCGGTCGCTTCGCCGTGCACGGGCTGGCGGACGAGGCCCGCAAGCGCGGTTTCCACCGGCTGACGGTCGTCTACGAACCGGGCGAGGGATCCCCCGAGGAGTTCTTCCGCGCGGTCGGCTTCGAGGTCGTCCGCGAGACCCAGTACGGCGACCACTTCGCGGTGCTCTCCCTGTAGTGGAGCAGGACTTCGGCGAAGCGGTCGCCGATGTCGTCCGGTCGATCCCGCCCGGACGCGCGATGACCTACGGCGACGTGGCTGCTGTCCTCGGATCGCGGGCCTCGCGGGCGGTCGGCAAGGTGATGGCCCACGAGGGCTCCGACCTGGCGTGGTGGCGCGTGGTGCGGTCCGGTGGACTGCCACCCGTCCACCACGAAGCACGCGCGCTGGAGCACTACCGGGTCGAGGGCACGCCCCTGACGTGGGGCCGGACGGCCTGGAGGATCGACATGCGTCGCGCGCGCTGGTCACCCGAGCTGGACGGCACGCAGGGACCCGTTGGTCACGAAGCGGTAACAGGCGAGAACTGACCAAACCACTCCGCTGAGGGTGCCGAATCATTGTCACCAGCCGGGAAACACCCGGAGCGCTCACCAGCCGCAGGTCGCTGGTTCTCCACCCCTTGTCGGGGTGTGTTCGGCGTGCACACAGCAACAGCGCGTCGAGCGCGACAAGCAAAGGACTCACCACCATGCGCAAGATCACCAAGACCACCCTCTCGGTCGCCGCTGCCGGCGCGATCATCCTCGGCGGTGCCGGGTTCGGCATCACCGCCGCGAACGCCGCGACGCCCACGATCCACACGGTCGCGTCGTCCTCGTCGAAGATCCCCGCCCCCGTCGCATCGGTCCCCGAGGTCAAGGGCGGGAACACCTCCGTCGCCCTCGACTCCGGCTTCACCGACGCCCTGACGAGCCTGGGCCTGACCCCGGGTGTGTCGGGTTCGGCGAAGCTCGCCGACGGCGCCGTGTCGTTCCCGATCACCGCCGGGTCCGTCACCTACTGGTCCCCGGACGGGTCGTACCGTCCCTACGTGCAGGGCCTGCTGAACCACAACGGTTCGGGTCTGACCCTCGCCGCGGGCGGCACGACCGTCACGCTGGAGAACTTCGTCGTGAACCCGGGCTCGTCCAAGCTCTACGGTGACGTCCTGGTCAACGGTGAGGTCGCCGCGTCGAACGCGTACCTGTTCTCCCTGCACGGTGGCACGCTCAAGCCGCTGCAGCTCGAGGGCGACAACGCGATCCTGACCGGCACCACGGTCCACGTCTCCGACGACGCCGCGAAGCTGCTCAACAGCACCTTCAAGACCGACGCCGTCAAGGGCGGCCTCCTCGTCGGTACCGCCACCATCACCGCCCAGATCAAGTAACACCCCCCGCACCACCAGCGCACAGCACCACACGAGAACGCCGCCCTGATCACGGGGCGGCGTTCTCTGCGTTCCCCCCACCCAACAGCGTCGCGACATCACGGGTCCAGCGCATTGATGTCATAAGTCCAACCCACCGCGGGCGCCCGGATGCCGGTTCCCCTCCACGTCGATGACGAATCCGGTTCTCTCCGCTCGACGTTCCCGAACCAGATCCGTCACTCCGCTCCCGACTGACCACCGCTCTCGACCACCGGGGCGCCCGGGCACCGGACGAACGACCCCCTACGCGCGGGACGACGCGCCACGCGCGGAACTACCAACTCCCCGGGAGCCTTCGGCGACGAGCCGCGCCCGAGTGTCAGACGTCGAAGCGGGTGCCCTTCGGGTTCGACGGCAGCAGGAACACCACGAAGAGCACCAGCGACCCGATGCCCGGCAGCACGTGCAGGAACTGCCAGAAGCCGGACAGGTTCGCGTCGTGCAGCCGTCGGGCGCCGAGCGCGAGCGACCCGACCAGGGTGGCCAGCACCCAGAGCACGAACAGGTAGGACCCCACGGGGTTCTCGAGCATCGGGGTGTCCGGTGTGAACACCTGGGGCACGAGCTGCAGCACGAGCCCGATCGCCAGCGACGTGATCCACCACCACCAGAACTCGGACCGGGACGCCCGTCCGGTGAACACGGTGTACTTCCGCCAGAACCGGCGGAGCGCCTCGGTGAACGGCGCGCCGATGAACGGGTCCCGGAGGGCCACACCGCCGGGTTGCGGGCTGTCGTCTGTCATGCGGACCAGCCAACCACGCCCGAGTCGGGCGGAGCTGCACCCCCGCACGCACGTCGCGCCCCGCAGGAGCGGGGCGCGATGCGCGTGCAGGGGTGCGATCCGTGACCGGTCGCCCGGCGGCTACACCAGCGAGTCGCGCCAGGCCGCGTGCAGCTGGGCGAACCGCCCCGTGCCCGCGATCAGGTCGTCGGGGGTGCCGTCCTCGACGATCCGGCCGTACTCCATCACGAGCACCCGGTGGGCGATCGCGACGGTGGACAGCCGGTGCGCGATGATCACGGCCGTGCGGTCGGCGAGCAGGGTCTCGAGACCCTCCTGCACCAGCCGCTCGGACGGGATGTCGAGCGACGCCGTCGCCTCGTCGAGGATGAGCACCTTCGGGTCCGCGATGAACGCCCGGGCGAACGACAGCAGCTGTCGCTGCCCCGCCGACACACGACCACCGCGCTTGTTCACGTCGGTGTCGTACCCGTCGGGCAGCGCCATGATGAACTCGTGCGCGCCGACCGCCTTGGCCGAGGACTCGATCTCGGCGCGGGACGCCCCCGGCTTGCCGAGCGCGATGTTGTCCGCGACCGTGCCGGAGAACAGGTAGGCCTCTTGCGTGACCATGACGATCGCGCGGCGCATGTCCTTCGTGTCGAGGTCCCGCAGGTCCACGCCGTCGAGCTTCACCGAGCCGCGGGACGGGTCGTAGAACCGCGCCATGAGCTTGGCGAGCGTGGACTTGCCCGCACCGGTCGACCCCACCAGGGCGATCGTCTGCCCGGACGGGATGTGCAGGTCGAACGCCGGCAGCACGACCTTGCCCGCGTTGTAGGCGAACTCGACGTCGTCGAAGTCCATCTTGCCATTGGCGTCGGCGAGCTTCGTCGGCTTCACGGGGTCCGGCACGCTCGGACGTTCCTCGAGCACCCCGGAGATCTTCTCCATCGCGGCCGAGGCCGACTGGTACCCGTTGTAGAACATCGCGAGCTCCTGCGCCGGGTCGAAGAAGCGCTTGGCGTACAGCGCCACCGCGAGCAGCGCGCCGACCTCGAGCGATCCGCCGACGACGCGGAAGCCACCGATGACGACCACCGCGGCGAGGGTCACGTTGCCGATGAGCACCAGCACCGGGTCGAAGGTCCCGAACAGGTTGAACACCTTCGTGTTGGCCACCCGGTAGTCCTCGACGAAGCCGCCGTACTCGTCCTTGTTGCGGGACTCCTTGCGGAAGGCCTGCACGGCGCGGATCCCCGTCATGGTCTCGACGAACTGCACGATGACGCGGGCCGACGCCACACGGGTGGCACGGAACAGCGTCTGCGAGTTCGACTGGAACCAGCGGATCAGGAACCACAGCGGCACGAGCGACACGGCGAGCACCAGCCCGGACGTGGGGTCGAGCGACACGAGTGCCACCGCGGTGAACGCCATGTACAGCACGCCCTGGATGAGCTGGTTCAGCCCCGAGTCGAGCAGCTCGCGGATCGAGTCGAGGTCACTCGTCTGACGGGAGATGATCCGTCCGGACGTGTAGGTCTCGTGGAACTCGAGCGACAGGCGCTGCGTGTGCAGGAACACCCGCTTGCGCAGGTCGAACAGGATCGCCTGGCTGATCCGCGCCGCCAGCACCGTGTACCACGCGGTGAGGACCGCGCCGAGGACCGCGACGACGATGTACGTCGCCACGACCCCGAACGCCGGGACCCAGTCGTTCCGCTCCAGCACGTCGGGCAGGGCGTTGTCGATGCCCCACGCGATCAGCGCCGGTCCGGCGACGGTCCCGGCGGTCGAGACGACCACGACGATGCCGAGCAGGACCAGGCGGGCCTTCAGCGGCGCCGCGAGCGACCCGAGCAGCGACAGCGAGCGGCGCCGCAGGCGCTTGCTCTCCGCCTTGGTGAAGTCCTCGCGCTCCTCGCCGCGCACGCCGAGCGTGGTGATCGAGGCGGTGACGGGTGCGGCAGCCTGCGCGGCCGCGGTGTCCTGCAGTTCCGGATCCGAGCCTCCTGGCAGGTCCGTGGTGCCGATGGGCTGTGCCGGGGTGCCGAGGGCCTGGTTGGTGTCTCCCTGCTGGGTCATGCCATCGCCTCCTGTCGTGCGGTCGCGTCGTCCTCGTCCAGGGACGAGATGACGTAGCGGTAGTGGTCGTTCGTGGCCATCAGCTCCGAGTGGGTGCCGACGGCGGTGACGACGCCGTTCTCCATGAGCGCGACGCGGTCCGCGAGCGTCACCGTCGAGGGACGGTGCGCCACGATGAGCGACGTGGTCTCGGCGAGGACCCGGCGCAGGCCGGCCTCGACGCGGGCCTCCGTGTCGACGTCGAGCGCCGACAGGGGGTCGTCGAGCACCAGGACCGACGGCCGTGCCGCGATCGCCCGCGCCAGCGCGAGCCGCTGCCGCTGCCCACCGGACAGGGACAGCCCCTCTTCTCCGACGCGGGTGTCCACGCCGTCGGGCAGGTCGTCGACGAACGACGCCTGTGCGATGTCGAGGGCTTCGCGGAGCAGCGCGTCGGCAGCCTCACCCGTGACGTCCGGGCGACCGAGCAGCACGTTCTCCCGCACGGTCGTCGAGAACAGGGTGGCGTCCTCGAACGCGACGCCCACGTGCCGTCGCAGCTCTTCACGCGTCAGGTCACGGATGTCGACGCCGTCGATCGTCACCGATCCGCCGGTCACGTCGTACAGCCGTGGCACCAGCGAGAGCAGCGTCGTCTTGCCGCAGCCGGTGAGCCCGACGAGCGCCATGGTCTCACCGGGCTCGAGCCGCAGCTCGACGCCGTTGATGAGGTCCGGGTACTGCGCCGCGGAGTCCTGGTACCGGAAGTGCACGGCGTTGAAGGACAGCGCACCGTGCGGCTCGGCGATCGTCTTCGGGTGTTCCGGGTCCGTGATCGTGTTCTCGGAGTCCATCACCTCGAAGAAGCGGTCGACCGCGGTGCGCGCGTCGAACGTCATCGAGAGCAGGAAGCCGATCGACTCGATCGGGAACCGCAGCACCGTCGCCGTCGCGAAGAACGCGAACAGCTGCCCGACGCTGAGCTGTCCCTGGCTGGCCAGGTAGATCCCCGCCAGCAGGCACAGCGCGAAGGCGACGTCCGGTACGAGCAGCAGCCACAGCCAGATGCTCGCGATGGCCTTCGCCTTCTTGATCTCGGTGCCACGCAGTGCCTCGGCCTGCTCGCTGAACTCCTCGAGCTTGTACCCGCCGCGGCCGAACGCCTTGAGCACACGGATGCCGTGCACGGACTGTTCGACGCTCGTCGCCAGGTCGCCGACCTGGTCCTGGCTGCGGCGCGCGACGACGGAGTACCGACGCTCGAACAGCAGCCCGTTGATCCAGAGCGGGATCGACGCGATCAGGAAGATCAGGCCGAGCAGCCACCCGAAGGTGAACAGCACGACGAACCCGACCACGATCGTGACGACGTTGACGACGAGCAGCACGACGCCGAACGCCAGCCAGCGGCGGATGAGCGACAGGTCGGACACCGAGCGGGACAGCAGCTGCCCCGACTCCCACCGGTCGTGGAACGCGACGGGCAGGTCCTGCAGCTTGGCGTACAGCGCGTTGCGCATGCTCGTCTCGATGCGGGTCGACGGGCGCATCACCATGCGGCGACGCGAGGCGATGAAGAACGCCTCGAGCACGCCGAGGGCGAGCACACCGAGCCCGGCGGGCCAGATCTGGGCATCGTCCTTGGACGACAGCGGGCCGTCGACGAGCCACTGCAGGACGTAGGGGATGGCGAGCGCCACCAGGGAGGCTCCCATCGCCGCGGCCATGCCGGCGATGAGGCGGCCCTGGAAGGGCTTCACGTAGGGGTAGATCCGCGCGATCGCGCGGAAGGTGGACGGGCGCGCCGTGGTGGGCGACTTGGACATGCGTTGCGTCCTCATGCGTCTGCCGGGTCCCCGGCCGACCGGGCCGACGCCGCCCGCGGTGCGTGCGTCGTCTGCTCGGGACCGGCCTGGAGGCTCGGTGTGCGTTGCGTGGTCGTCATCAGCCGGGCGCGTGGTCGCGCGCCACCGCCGTCACCTGCGTGACGTCGGTCGGGCCGGTAGGCACCGAAGGACAGGTGTCCCCCGGGTTCAGGCGGGTGGTTCGCGGTCGCCGTGGTGGTGCGGCGCCGCGAGGCCGTGGGAGACGGCCTGGCTAGGCGGCGGCCGCGGCCCGTCGGGGTCGCGGAGCGGAAGCGGTCCCCACGAGGGACACGTGACCTGCGCGGGCGGCCGTCGCCACTGTTCCGGTCGAGATGTCCATCGTCACTCCAGTCGTCGTCTTCGTCACCGTTGTGTCTGCGGTGCCGCCGTTCCCGAGGGATCGTCGGCTGCCTGTCGCAGAGCCTTACAGGCTATTCAGAGGATCTCCGCAGCGCAATGGCCTTGCCACGATTTGTTCAGATCAGTGGAAGAAGTGCCGCTCGCCGGTGAAGTACATCGTCACGCCGGCCGCCGTCGCCGCCGCGATGACCTCGTCGTCACGGACGCTGCCCCCCGGCTGCGCGACTGCGCGCACCCCGGCGTCGAGCAGGACCTGCAGTCCGTCGGCGAACGGGAAGAAGGCGTCGGAGGCGGCGACCGACCCGGCGGCACGGTCACCGGCGCGGGTCACGGCGAGGTGGCACGAGTCGACCCGGTTGACCTGGCCCATGCCGACCCCGACGCTCGCACCGCGGTTCGCCAACAGGATCGCGTTCGACTTCACCGCACGCGCCGCCTTCCACGCGAAGGCGAGGTCAGCCAGGGTCGCGTCGTCGGCGGGCGCGCCGGCGACCAGGTCCCACGTGGACTGGTCGAACGCCGTGAAGCGGTCGGCGTCCTGCACGAGGAACCCGCCGGAGATCTGCTTGACCTCGCGCGGGGCGAGTGCGAAGTCGGCCGGCAGGGTGAGGAGCCGGATGTTCTTCTTGCGCGACAGGATCTCGAGGGCCTCGGGGTCGAAGCCCGGGGCGACGACGACCTCGGTGAAGACGTCCTTCACCGTCTCGGCCATCTGCACGGTCACGGGACGGTTCGCGGCGATCACCCCGCCGAACGCGGACAGCGGGTCGCAGGCGTGTGCGGCGGCGTGTGCCGAGGCGATCGGGTCGGCGGCGTCGGGGGCGGCGACCGCGATGCCGCAGGGGTTGGCGTGCTTGATGACCGCGACGGCCGGCTCGGTGAAGTCGAACGCGGCACGGACGGCTGCGTCGGCGTCGACGTAGTTGTTGTACGACATCTCCTTGCCGTGCAGCTGCGTCGCCTGCGCGATCCCGGTACCGCCGTCGCCGGAGTACAGCGCCGCTGCCTGGTGCGCGTTCTCGCCGTAGCGGAGGGTCGCGGTCAGGTCGGCGTCGAACGACAGGTGGTCGTCGAAGGTGCCGGGTGTCTCGAGGTCGGGGTCGGACGCGACCACGTCGCCTGCGGTTGCGTCGACAACGTCGCTGGCGAAGTACGAGGCCACCGCGGTGTCGTACGCGGCGGTGTGCGCGAAGGCCTGTGCTGCCAGGCGCTTCCGGAGCTCGAGCGAGGTCCCGCCGGCGCGGACGGCCTCGACGACCTCGGCGTAGGACGCGGGCGAGACGACGATCGCCACGTTCGGGTGGTTCTTCGCCGACGCGCGGACCATCGCCGGGCCGCCGATGTCGACGTTCTCGACCACGGTCGCGGTGTCGGCACCCGAGGCGACCGTCTCGACGAACGGGTACAGGTTCACGACGACGAGCTCGAACGCCTCGATCCCGAGGTCGGCGAGCTGCTGCTCGTGCGACTCGAGCCGCAGGTCGGCGAGCAGCCCCGCGTGCACGGACGGGTGCAGCGTCTTGACCCGGCCGTCCAGCGACTCGGGGAAGCCGGTGACGCTCGACACGTCGGTGACCGTGTAGCCGGCGTCGCGGATCGTCTGCGCGGTTGACCCGGTCGACACGAGCTCGACCCCCGCGTCGGCCAGTGCCCCGGCGAGCTCGAGCAGACCGGACTTGTCGCTGACGGAGATGAGGGCACGACGCACGGGGACGACGTCCCGGTCGCGGTACAGGCTGGGGTCGGCGGCGTGGACGCTCATGCGCTCGTGGTGCCCTTCAGGTCGATGTGTCCGTTGGCGATGTCGAGGACGGTCTGGATCAGCAGGCGCCGCTCGACCGGCTTGATGCGGTCGTGCAACGTCGACTCGGAGTCGTGCGGCAGCACGGGAACGCGCTCCTGGGCCAGGATCGGCCCGCTGTCGACGCCGTCGTCGACCTGGATCACGCTGGCACCCGTCTCGCTGACCCCTGCGGCCAGGGCGTCACGGACGCCGTGCGCGCCCGGGAACTCGGGCAGGTACGCGGGGTGGGTGTTGATGACCGCGGGACCGAACTCGGAGACGACGGCCGGCGGCAGCAGGCGCATGAGTCCGGAGAGCACGAGCAGGTCCGGCGACCAGGGGCGGATCTGCTCGGCGAGCGCCTGACCCCAGTCGGCGCGCGAGTCGTAGCGCGAGTACGGCACCGAGAACGTCGGGATCGAGTACTCCTCGCCGAGACCGAGTCCCTCGGCGTCGCGGTCGGCACCGATGGCGACGACGCGGGCGGGGTACTCGGCGTCGCGGGTCGCCTCGAGCAGGGCCCGCAGGTTCGAGCCGGCACCGGAGATCAGGACGACCAGTTCGAGCACGGGACAACCCTACCGGCGGTCGTGGCGTGCGACGCCCGTCACCGGTCGCCCTTCGGACGGCGCCACCACGGCAGCTCGTCCTCGGGGACCTGGTCGGTCGTGTCCCACCGCCCCGGCGCGGCCGGCGGCGGCGTGGGCTCGTCGGCGTCGTCGCGACCGGAGACGAACTCGGCGGTGCTCCACGGGAACGCGCGCTGCTCGTCGCGGGCTCCGGCGACCTCGGGACGCTCCGGACGGTGGAGGTCGGGGCGGTCGTCGGGCGCGGTGTCGGCGCGCTCGGCGTCGGCGCCCGTCACGCGGTCCCGCAGGCTGCCGGCCCGGCTGCGGAGCGCAGCGGCGCGGCCGCGCAGGCCGTCGGTGCGGCCGCGCAGGCCGTCGGCGTGCCCGCGCAGGTCCCCGGCCCGGCCCTTGACCCCGTCCGCTGCGCCGCGCAGGCGGTCGCGGACGGCGCCGACCCGACTCCCGGGTCCGGCGGACGGCTCCGGCGTCGACGGCTGTTCACGAGGAGCAGCAGGCGTCGACGTCGGCGCACCGGAGCGCGCCCAGTCGGGCAGCGACACGTCGTGGTCCGGGTCGCGATCAGGTCGGTGGTCGGGGTCCGACCGGGAGGACCGTGGCGCGTCCGACGTGCGCCGCGCGTCGTCCTCGACGGGCTCGGTCACGGCACTGTCGGTCCCGTGGTCGCCCGCGCGAGTGGCGGCGTGGTGGGCCTCGGAGACGGCGAAGCGGTGCACGTCGGTCGTGCGCCCGGCACCGGCCCGGTCGAGGGCGTCGAGGAGGGATCCCTCGGCGTGCACCTCGGCGTCGTCCCGGGCATCTTCGTCGGCCTCGTGCCAGTGCTCGCGGGCCCAGCGGCGCTCGGGCATGCGCACGAGGTCCTGCCCGATCGCCAGCGCGACGATCGCGGGGACGCCGACCTCGAGCGCGGCGAACAGCCCGACGACTAGGGCGTGTGGTCCGACGTCGGCGAGACGCCCTGGACCGAAGGACCCCGACGACAGCCAGGCGATGCCGCCCGTCAGGATCCCGGCCACGATGCCGGTCGCCAGACCCGCGGTAGCCCGGAGCAGCGCGCTGTCGTCCGCCCCCAGCGCCCGGACGAGCCGGGGACGCAGGAGCCCGCCGGCGGCGAACCCGGCGAGCACGGGCACCAGGATCCAGAGCAGCCCGAAGGTGTGACCAGACGCCGGCAGCGCGCCGAACACCGGCAGCGCGGGGATCGGCCCCAGGGTCGTGCCGATCGGGGAGACCGTCGACCCGGTGCCGATCGCGAAGCCCGGGCCCACGAGCCACGACGTCGCCCAGCCGATGAAATCGGGCAGGAAGGCGAGCTGGCCGACGGTGAGTGCCACCCCGCCGACGATCTCGGCGTGCGAGCGCTCGTACAGGGTGATGACCTCGGCGAACGACCCGAACAGCAGGAACCCGACGACGATGCCGGCGACGGCGACCACGGCCGCGGTCGCCGCGGTGCCCGCACGCAGCCCGAAACCGGCGACGGTGCGCCAGACCTCGGGGACGCGGTGGAGCTGGTCGAGCACGCGCCCGGTCACCGGGTCGGCCGGCATCGAGCGGCGACGACGGCAGACCTCGGCGGCGGCGAGTGCCGGGACACCGAACCAGAGCGCGGGGAAGACGACCGCCTGCCACAGGGCCGGGTGGGTCGCGGCCGACGTCGACGACAACCCGACACCGAGCCCGAGGACCGCTGCGACGGCGGTCCCGACCAGGATCCCGGTCACCCGGTGCTCGGTCTCGGCGAACCGGCGGCCGGCACGTGCGCCGAGCCACGCGGTGACCGCCGCGAACCCGAGTGCGGCCAGCGTGATCGTGATCGGGTCGCCCGCGCCGCTGACCCCGGAGGCCTTGGCCGCAGCGGCACCGAGCACGAACGTGACGTCCACCCCGTGGCCGACCAGCCAGACGCTGCCCGCGGCCTTCCAGAAGACGTCCCAGTCGACCTGCAGGCCGTACTCGAAGCCCCACAGCAGCGTCAGCGGGACCAGGGCGATCCCGAGGCCGACGCCGACCGTCACGACCGCTTCGATCGCGGCGAGCAGAGCGGTTCCCAGGCGGTTCATCGCAGCGAGGATACGTGCCCGGCCGCATGGAGTCGGGCTGACGCGCGGCTGATCGTCCGAGCTCCACGACCCGCGCTCTGAGGTTGCGAGCTCGACACGCCATCCGAGGAACCGTGTACGGTGAAATTCCGGTGCCGGATGCAAGGGAGTTCTCATGGAGATCAGTCGCGGCATCCTGTCGAACATCACCAGCCGATCTCGGCTGGCTCCTCCGGCGCTCGCGCGGGGCACGCGTGGCGATGGTGGCTGAGCGGAGCCGCCGGAAGGCGAGCTGGATCAGCGCCTTGGTACTGCCCGACGGAGGCGTCGAGCGGGACGCCTCCGGGAACTTCGATCATCGCCTCCTGCGGGAGTGGGGCAGCGTGACGAAGAGCCTCACCGCGGCGGCGGTGACGGAAGCGGCCCGGCGCGGTTCCTTCTCCCTGGACGACGAGGTCGCAGCCCTCGTGCCGAGGTTGCCGCGCGCGAAGTACGCGATCGGGGAGCTGATCGAGCACAGAAGCGGGCTGCTCCGCGTTCCATGGCAGATGATGCTGCGCCCGTCCCGCGACCCCTACCGGTCGGTTGCGAACAGAGCACTACCTGAACGGTGGTCGGTGCCCCTTGGGGACCGAGGGGCGTACCTGTACTCCAACACGGGGTACGCGGTTCTCGGCGAGGTACTCGATGCCACGACTGGCGGATGGTGGGACTGGACGCGACAGAACGTGTTCGGCGCAGATCTTGCGCGGTCTCCGACCCTTGCTCCCGACCAAGAGCTGATGGCGGTGCACTCGGGGACGAACGGTGCGCCTCGTCGACCCTGGACGCTCAGCAACGGTCCGTTCGCGGCTGCCGGCGGGGTGTGGTCCACGTTCGACGACCTGGTCGCGTTTGCCAGATGGAGTGCACGAGGCGCGGACACGCCTCCGGGATGGTCACGGCGCGACGGAGCGGACTTCATCAACGGAGCCACGCGAGACGCTCACGTCAGCATCGTCCGATCACTGGACGACGGCTGCGTCGCCGTCGTCCACTCCCTCGGACTCGGCTTCGCGACCGACTCCATGGCCGTCGACCTCCTCCGGACTGCACGGCGCCCCGGCTGCTCTTGACCCTTCAGCAGAAGCCTTCTGGCACACGATGCGAGACGGACGGGAGGCCCGGTGCCGACTGGCACCGGGCCTCCCGTCTGGTCTTCCGAGGGACCTCAGCCGCTAGTGGGCGGCGACCACCTCGCGCAGCAGCGCTGCCGTCTCGGACGGCGTCTTGCCGACCTTGACGCCAGCCGCCTCGAGCGCCTGCTTCTTCGCCTCGGCGGTGCCGGCCGAGCCGGACACGATCGCGCCGGCGTGGCCCATCGTCTTGCCCTCGGGGGCCGTGAAGCCCGCGACGTACCCGACGACCGGCTTCGTGACGTGCGCCTTGATGTAGTCGGCAGCGCGCTCCTCGGCGTCGCCGCCGATCTCGCCGATCATCACGATCGCGGTCGTCTCGGGGTCGGCCTCGAACGCGGCGAGCGCGTCGATGTGCGTCGTGCCGATGACCGGGTCGCCGCCGATGCCGATGGCGGTCGAGAAGCCCAGGTCACGCAGCTCGTACATCATCTGGTAGGTCAGGGTGCCCGACTTCGAGACGAGGCCGATCGGGCCCTTGCCGGTGATCGTCGCCGGAGTGATGCCGACGAGCGACTCACCCGGGGTGATGATGCCCGGGCAGTTCGGGCCGATGATGCGGGTCTTCCCGCCGAGCGCCTTGGCGTGCGCCCAGAACTCGGCCGAGTCCTGCACGGGGATGCCCTCGGTGATGACGACGACGAGCGGGATCTCGGCGTCGATGGCCTCCATCACGGCGTCCTTCGCGAACGCCGGCGGGACGAAGACGATCGAGACGTCGGCACCGGTGGTGTCGATGGCCTCGCGCACCGAGCCGAAGACGGGCAGCTCGACGTCGCCGTGGGTGACGGTCGTGCCGGCCTTGCGGGCGTTCACGCCACCGACCACCTGCGTGCCGGCCTTGAGCATGAGTGCGGTGTGCTTGGTGCCCTCGCCGCCGGTGATGCCCTGGACGATGACCTTGGAGTCCTTGTTGAGGAAGATCGACATGGTCAGTCCCTTCAGGCCGCTGCGGCGGCGAGTTCGGCGGCCTGCTCGGCCGCGTCGTCCATGGTCGCGGCGACGGTGACGAGCGGGTGCGCTGCCTCCGCCAGGATCCGGCGACCTTCTTCCACGTTGTTGCCGTCCAGGCGCACGACGAGCGGCTTGGTGGCCGCGTCGCCGAGGATGCCGAGCGCGGCGACGATGCCGTTCGCGACGGCGTCGCAGGCGGTGATGCCGCCGAACACGTTCACGAACACGCTCTTGACCTGCGGGTCGCCGAGGATGACGTCGAGGCCGTTGGCCATGACCTCGGCCGAGGCACCGCCGCCGATGTCGAGGAAGTTCGCGGGCTTGACGCCGCCGTGGCGCTCACCGGCGTAGGCGACGACGTCGAGCGTCGACATGACGAGCCCCGCGCCGTTGCCGATGACGCCGACCTGGCCGTCGAGCTTGACGTAGTTCAGGCCGTGCGCCTTCGCCTTGGCTTCGAGCGGGTCCTCGCTGGCGGTGTCCTCGAGCTGCTTGTGGGCGTCGTGGCGGAAGTCGGCGTTCTCGTCGAGGGAGACCTTGCCGTCGAGCGCCAGGATCTGACCGTCACCCGTGCGGACGAGGGGGTTCACCTCGACCAGCGTGGCGTCCTCGCCGGCGAACACGTCGTAGAGCTTCACGAAGACACCGGCGACCTGCTCGACGAGTTCGTCCGGGAACCCGGCCTGGCGAGCGATGTCCTCGCCGGCCTCCTGGTTGATCCCGGTCAGCGGGTTCACCTCGACGCGGGCGAGCGCCTCGGGCTTCTCGACCGCGAGCTGCTCGATCTCCATGCCGCCCTCGACGCTGACGAGCGACAGGTAGGAGCGGTTGGCGCGGTCGAGCAGCACGGAGAAGTAGAACTCCTCGGCGATGTCGGCACCCTGGGCGACCATGACGCGCTGCACGGTGTGGCCCTTGATGTCGAGGCCGAGGATCGCCTGCGCGTGCTCGAACGCCTCGTCCGGGGTCTTCGCGACCTTGACGCCGCCGGCCTTGCCGCGGCCGCCGACCTTCACCTGCGCCTTGACGACGACCACGCCACCGATCTTCTCGGCAGCCGCCCTCGCCTCCTCTGGGGTGTCGGCGATGATGCCCTGCAGCACAGGGACGCCGTAGGACTCGAAGAGGTCCCTGGCCTGGTACTCGAAAAGATCCACGCTGTTCTTCTTCCCGCACGGTTCGTGCGATCGGCATC
The DNA here is from genome assembly GCF_003234655.2 of Curtobacterium sp. MCLR17_007. Classification (NCBI taxonomy): domain Bacteria; kingdom Bacillati; phylum Actinomycetota; class Actinomycetes; order Micrococcales; family Microbacteriaceae; genus Curtobacterium; species Curtobacterium sp. MCLR17_007. The sequence continues at coordinate 3,391,202 of NZ_CP126271.1, forward strand.
GGTTCCACGCGGTCGCAGCACTCTCCGTCGAGGGTCGCTCGATGTCGAGACAACGGCCGCGGACCACACTAGCGGCGGCAGGTGGACAACGCGTGCGTCCGTCGGGAGGCACGGATCACGTCGGGTGGTTCGGCCGTCGCCGACCGGATGGCCACCGCGCGCAGTCCCGGTGCAGGCCGCCAGGACCGGCTCGGCACGGTGGATCGATGCACGACGCACTCCGCACCCGAGCCGCCGAGGTCTTCGGCTGGCAGCTCCGCCCCGACCAGCAGACCGTGATCGACGCCGTCCTCGCGGGCCGGGACGCCCTCGCCGTGATGCCGACGGGCTCGGGCAAGTCCGCGATCTACCAGGTGGCGGGACTCGCCCTCGACGGCCTGGTCGTCGTGGTCTCGCCGCTGGTCGCGCTGCAGGAAGACCAGGTCGTCGGCCTGGCACAGCACCCTGACGCACCGAAGGGCGTGACGGTGAACGCCACCAAGCGGTCCCGCGACCTGACCGAGGCGTGGGAGGCGGTCACCGCGGGCGACGTCCGCTACGTCTTCCTCGCGCCGGAGCAGCTCGCGAAGCCCGACGTGCAGGACCGCCTGCGCGACGCCGGGGTCGGCCTGGTCACGGTGGACGAGGCGCACTGCGTGTCGTCCTGGGGCCACGACTTCCGCCCGGACTACCTGGCGCTCGGCGAGGCGATCGAGCGCCTGGGGCGTCCGCCCGTGCTGGCCCTGACCGCGACGGGCTCCGCCCCCGTGCGGGACGACGTCGTCGCGCGGCTCGGGATGCGCGACCCGCTCGTGCTCGCGGCCGGGTTCGACCGTCCGGAGCTCCGGCTCGAGGTCCGACGCCACGAGGACGACGAGGGCAAGCGCGAGGCCGTCGTCGCGCAGGTCGCCGGGCTGCCCGGCGCCGGGGTCGTCTACGTCGCCACGCGGGCCGAGACCCTCGTGTATGCCGACGAGCTCGTCGAGCACGGTCGCCGCGCACAGCCGTACCACGCCGGACTCCGCGTGCGGGACCGGGAGCGGGTGCTGACCGGCTTCCACGACGGCTCCGTCGAGGTCGTGGTCGCCACGAGCGCGTTCGGGATGGGCATCGACAAGCCCGACGTCCGCTTCGTGGTGCACGCCGACGTGCCCGAGTCCGTCGACGCCTACTACCAGGAGGTCGGACGCGCCGGTCGTGACGGCGACGATGCCCTGGCCACGCTGCACTACCGCGCCGAGGACCTGGGCCTGCGACGCTTCTTCGCGTCCGGCAGCCCGCGGCCCGCTTCGCTCCGCGCTGTCTTCGACGCCGTCCCCGCATCCGGGGCGATCGCCCGGACCGACCTGCCGGACGCATCGGGCCTCGCCGCACGCACCGCTGGCCGGGCGGTCAACGCCCTCGTCGAGGCCGGTGTGCTCGTCGACGGCCACGACGGCGTCGCCCGCGCGGCGGACGGCCCGGCGACCGCCGATGCCGCTGCCCGGGCGGCGAAGGAGCGGGCGCACGAGCGCGAGCGGGTCGAGGAGTCCCGGATCGCCATGATGCGCGAGTTCGCCGAGACACAGGGCTGCCGGCGACAGTTCCTGCTCGGGTACTTCGGGGACGAACTCGCCGAGCCGTGCGGCAACTGCGACACGTGCACCGCCGGCACCGCCGCCGTCACGCATGCAGCCGACGGGTCGCACGACGCCGAGTGGCCGCCGGACGCCGACGTGGAGCACGCGGAGTGGGGTCACGGCACGGTGATGAGCACCGAGGACGACCGGCTGACGGTGTTCTTCGAGTCGGCGGGCTACCGCACGCTGGCGCTCGCGGACGTGGAGGACCGGCACCTGCTCGAGCGCGTCTGACGACCGGCGGGGGGATGCGCGGTCGCCCGGCTCCAGGCCGGCGACCGCGCTCCACTCCCCCGAGCACGAGCACGAGCAGTGTGCACGTCCTCCGTGTCCTGCCGGTGACGCCCGGGTGAACGGGCGACATCCTGGGCGGCGCTCGGAGCCGTGCGGCGTACACAGGAACACCCGACGGAAGGAGCGCGGATGACCGCGGAACAGAACCAGCAGGCCCAGGAACGACTCGGCGAGATCCTCGAGGCACGCGCGTTCGACCGGTTCGACGAGGTGTGGGCCGACGACGTCGTGGACCACGACCCCGCTCCGGACCAGGCCCCGGGGCTGGCCGGCATCGTGGACTTCTGGCAGCAGTTCACGACGGCGTTCCCGGACCTGGCGCTCGAGCCGGACCCGCTCGTCGTGACCGACGACTACATCACCGCGGTCTTCACCATCCGCGGCACGCACACCGGCGTGTTCCAGGGCCACCAGCCGACCGGCAAGGCCTTCACCGTCCGAGGCATCCAGGTGTCGAGGTTCCGTGACGGCAAGATCGCCGAACGCTGGGGCGCCACCGACGAGAAGGGCCTCGCGGCTCAGCTCGGACTCGACGCCTGACCCCTGACCCCTGACCCCTGACCCCTGACCCCTGACCCCTGACGACCATAACCACACGAGGAGCACCACCATGAGCGATCCCGGCATCAGCCCCGTCGACGACTTCGACTCGCAGCAGCGTCGCGACGACGACGTCGACCGTGAGCACGTCGGCCCCTACGAGGTCGACGAGACCGAGGAGTCCCTGGAGACCGTCACGAACGACGCGGTCGCCGGCGAGACCGTCGAGCCGCAGCCCGGTGACGGCACCGACGACGGCCCCACCGGCGGCGCACCCCGCGAGGCGAGCGCCGACCTGTGGGAGCACGACGACGACACCGAGCGCCCCGACCTCGGCAACGACCTGGGCACGAAGCCGCTCTGACCGGCGGACCGGTCCGGCACACTGGTGCCGTGACCAACGACCGGACTGGAGGCTCGGCGCCGGACGTGCGCCGAGCCTCCCGTCCGTCGTCGGGTCGCGACCGCGACCTGGTGCGGTTCCTGGCGGACAGCACGCCCGTCCTGGCCGGCGGGTGCGCGATCCTGCTGCAGATCGCCGACCCGGTGGTCGCTGCGGGCGTGCGCCGCCACTCCGACTTCGCGCGCCGGCCGCAGCAGCGCCTCGCGCACACGCTCATGTACGTGTACGCCGTCGTGATCGGGTCGCCTGCCGACGCGGCGACCGCGACCGGCTTCGTGAACCGGGCACACGCGCCCGTCGCCGGCGCGGACGAGGTCGACCGGCAGCTCTGGGTCGCCGCGACCCTGTACGACTCGGCGATCCGGGCGCACGAGGCGTTCGGCACCCCGGTGTCGCCCGAGCTCGCACGCCGGGCGCTCGACGCGTACGCCCCGCTCGGTGTGGCGCTGCGCGTGCCGCCGGAGCGCTGGCCGGCGACCCCTGCCGCCTTCGTGGCGTACTGGGACCAGGCGCTGTCGAGTCTGCGGGTCACCGACGACGCCCGCGGTGTCGCGCGCGACCTGCTCCACCCGATATTCGCACCCCTGTGGGTCCGTGCGGCGATGCCGCTCGTGCGGATCGTCACCGTCGGCATGCTGCCGGACGTGGTGCGCACGCAGTACGGCTTCGCGTGGGGGCCGCGCGAACGGCGGCGCTGGCGACGGACCGCGGCGTGGATCCGTCGCGTCCGCGCGCTCGTGCCGGGTGCGGTGCTCCGCCTGCCGGGGCCGCTGCTGCTGCGGGCGATGCGGGCGACGGCAGCACGATACCGGTAGTTGTCACACCGACAAATACCGTGCTAGGTTCGGGTCATGGCAGTCGAACTCAGCACCTGGGACCGGGGCGGCACCCCCGTGGCCCCCACGTTCTCCACCATGCGCTTCCCCGCGGGCGAAGCGCACGTCAAGGTCGCCGTCGAGCACGGCAGCCCTGCCGACCTGACCGAGATCGCGACGCTGCGGGGCACGAGCGGCGACGACCTGCTCATGCTCGGCATGTGGGCTGACGCCGTCCGCCAGCGCGGCGCGAAGTCGGTCGCGCTCGTCCCGTACCTGCCCGGTGCACGCCAGGACCGCGGGCTGCCGTTCGGTGCCCGGGTCTACGCGGACGTCCTGAACGGCTTCCACCTCGACCAGGTGATCGCGTTCGACCCGCACTCCCCCGTGATCGTCGGACTGGTGGAGCGCCTCACCGTCGTCACGAGCGAACGGGTCGTCCGCGACACCGTCGTCGCCGGGTCCGACTACAGCGGCGTCATCGCCCCGGACAAGGGTGCCGTCGCCCGGGCGACCGCCGTCGCCGACGCCTGCGGACTGCCGGTGTTCCGCGCCGAGAAGCACCGCAACCCCGACACGGGCAAGCTCGACGGCTTCTCCTGCGAGCCGCTGCCGGACACCGGCCGACTGCTCGTCGTCGACGACATCTGCGACGGGGGTGGCACCTTCATGGGACTGGCCGGCAGCACCGGCCTCCCGAAGGAGCGCCTCGGCCTCTGGGTGTCGCACGGCGTGTTCTCCGGCCGGGCACCCCAGCTCGCCGACCACTTCGGCGAGATCGTCACGACCGACTCGTACCCCGCGCAGAACGCCGTGCCCGGCCTGCGCACGATCGAACTCACCCCCTACCTGACGGAGCAGATCCGATGACCGACACCACGACCGCACTGGCCCCGCGCATCACCACCGCGAGCCCGATCGCTCCGCTGCTGGCGGTCGACGGGTACAAGCACTCACACCGGCAGGTCTACCCCCGGGGCACGACCCGCATCCTGATCAACTGGACGAACCGCTCGAACGCGCACATGCCCGAGTCGACCCACGCCGTGGTGTTCGGACTGCAGGCGTTCATCCAGCGACACCTGGTCGAGGCATGGGCACCGTTCTTCGCCGCTGACGAGGACGAGGTCGCCCGGCTGTTCTCCGAGGCGCTCGAGGGGTACTTCGGCTTGAACCACATCGGCGTCGACCACGTCCGCGCCCTGCACCGCCTGGGGTACCTCCCCCTGACGATCCGCGCGCTCCCCGAGGGCACCCTCGCCCCGATCGGCGTCGCCACCCTGACCGTCGAGAACACCGTCGACGAGTTCTTCTGGCTGCCGAACTACATCGAGACCGCCCTGTCGGCGTCGATCTGGCACCCCTCCACCGTCGCGACGAAGGCGCTGGAGTACCGCGACCTGATGGAGGACTGGGCGGCGCGCACGGGCGCCGTGCCGGAGAGCATCGACTTCGCCGCGCACGACTTCTCGTTCCGCGGGCAATCGAGCATCGAGTCCGCGGCAGCCGGTGGCGCCGGGCACCTGCTCTCGTTCCTGGGCACCGACTCGATGCCGACGCTCGACTTCATCGACCGCTACTACCCGGGTGACAACCGCTGGGTCGCTGCCAGCGTCCCCGCCACCGAGCACAGCGTGATGTGCGTGCGCGGTGCCGACGGCGAGCTCGCGACCTTCGAGCAGATCCTCGACGTCTACCCGACGGGCATCGTCTCGGCGGTCAGCGACGGCTTCGACCTGTTCAAGGTGATCACCGAGACGCTCCCGCAGCTCAAGGACCGGATCACGGCCCGCGACGGCAAGCTCGTCATCCGCCCTGACTCCGGCGACCCGGTCGACATCGTCACCGGCACCGTGCACGACGTTCCCGAGGACCAGCTGCTGGCCGACGGGCGGTCGCACGAGCAGAAGGGCGTCGTCGAGCTGCTCGACGAGCTGTTCGGCCACACCGTCAACGACGCCGGGTACAAGGTCCTCGACCAGCACATCGGCGTGATCTACGGCGACAGCATCACCCTCGACCGCGCCCGTCGGATCTACGAGCGCCTGGCCGCCAAGGGCTACGCGAGCGACAACATCGTGCTCGGCATCGGGTCGTACACGTACCAGTACATGACCCGCGACAACCTCGGCAGCGCGGTGAAGGCCACGTGGGCACTGGTCGACGGCGAACCGGTCGACATCCAGAAGGACCCGAAGACCGGCAGCGGCAAGAAGAGCGCCAAGGGCCGGATCGCCCTGCACCGCGACGCCACCGGCGAGATCCACCAGACCGACCAGGCCACCGCATCGGACGAGGAGACGAGCCTGCTCCAGCCCGTCTGGACCGACGGCCGCTTCCTGGTGCACCAGTCCTTCGCCGACGTCCGGGCGACCCTCCGCCGCGAGCGCACCGAACGCGCCGCCCGACGAGCAGCAGCGGCCTCGTGACCGACGCGGTGACGACCCGCGACCAGCCGCTCATCGCGATCGACGTCGTCCCGATGTCCTTCTCGGCGGCCGGCCTGCTGGTCGCCACCGCGCGTCGGCAGTACGACCCGTACGCCGGCCAGGAGGCACTCCCCGGCGTGCTCCTGCACCCTGCGGAACGCCTGACCGACGCTGCACGGCGCGCCCTGCGCACCAAGGCGGGCATCGGCCCCGAGACAGTCCGGCACCTCGCGCAGATCGGCGCGTTCGACGGGCCGGAACGCGACCCGCGCGACGCGGCGATCAGCATCGCGTTCGTCGCGGTGGTGGCTGCCGACGGACCACCGGACGCGGCACGGGGGGCTGACCAGCCGCACACCGTCTGGCGCCACCCCACCGGGGCCGAGCCGAGCCTCCCGTTCGACCACGACCGGATCATCCAGGCTGCCCTCGACCACGCGCGCACCCGGCTCTGGCGCGACACGGCGCTGACGCGAGCGCTGCTCGGACCGCGGTTCACGACGGCCGACGCGGCGCGGTTGCAGACCGGGCTGACCGGCAGCGCGCCCGATCCTGGCAACCTCAACCGATCGCTCCGGACGAACGCGGCACTCGTGCGGTCGGACGAGCCCGTCGCGTCCGCGTCCGGACGTCGCGGCGGACGTCCCCCGGTCACCTGGACGTGGCAGGGCTGACGGGCGTTGGCTGGGGGCATGGCCTCCGCTCCCCTGTCCGGTGACACGTCCTTCGCCTTCCCCGAGCTCGACGACCCACCCGCCTCCCCGCTCGACGTCGCCCGCACCTGGGTCGCCGACGCGCAGGACGGCGACGTGTCCGAGCCGATGTCGATGACCCTGGCGACCGCCGACGACGGTGTCGTGAGCGCCCGCACCGTCGACGTGAAGACGATCGACGACCGCGGGCTGGTGTTCGGGTCCTCGAGCCACAGCCCGAAGGGGCGGCAGCTCACCGCGAACCCGGCCGCCGCACTGCAGGTCTACTGGCGCGAGACGATGCAGCAGCTGCGGTTCGAGGGCACCGTCGTGCAGCTGTCGGACCAGGAGTCCGACGAGCTGTTCGCCGCACGGTCGCCGAAGTCGCGCGCTGCCACCGCGGTCGCCGACCAGTCCGCGCCGCTCGACGGCTCGTTCCAGGACCTCATCGACGACGCGAACGCGCTGCTCGAGGAGTCCGAGGACGTGCCGCGACCGGCGTCGTGGCGCGCATGGCGGCTCGAGCCGACCTCGGTCGAGTTCTGGCACGGCAGTCGCGACCGGATGCACCGCCGCCTGCAGTACCGCCTGGGGCCGGACGGCTGGACGTCGGCGGTCCTGCAGCCGTAGCGGGCCGAGGCCGAGGCCGCAGCGGCCGCCGCCGCCGCCGCCGCCGCTAGAGCTTCTCGATCGGGGCGATCTTGATGAGGAGCTTCTTGCGGCCGGCCGCGTCGAAGGCGATCTCGGCGATGCGCTTGGCGCCCTGTCCCGTCACGGCCGACACCGTGCCCTCGCCGAAGTCGACGTGGGTGATGCGGTCGCCCGCGGCCAGCTCCATGTCGCCGTTGTCGCGGACCTGTCCGGACACGCGGTTCGCCCACTCGGTCTTCGGGCGGGTCTTCGCCGCGGCCGCCGCCCGGTCGTACGAGCCGCCACCCCAACCGCCACCACCGCGGTAGCCACCGCCGCCGCCTGCGCCGCCGAACCCACCGGGTCCCGCGCCGTCCCGCTTCGCGTTGAGCGCCCGGGGCTGCGTGCCACCACGGCTGTTCGCCATGCCGGGCGACTGCTTCCACTCGATGAGCCCCTCGGGGATCTCCTGCAGGAAGCGGGACGGCATCGCCACGTTGACGTCGCCGAACTGTGCGCGGGTCATCGCCAGCGACAGGAACAGGGACTTCTTGGCGCGCGTGATGCCCACGTAGAAGAGCCGGCGTTCCTCGGAGGGACCACCGGGCTCGTTCGCGGACATCCGGTGCGGCAGCAGGTCCTCTTCGACGCCGGTCAGGAACACGGCGTCGTACTCGAGCCCCTTGGCCGTGTGCAGCGTCATGAGCGACACCGTGCCGGAGGAGTCGTCGAGCTCGTCCGCCGCGGCGACCAGGGAGACCTCGGTCAGGAAGTCGACGAGCGTGCCGTCCGGGTTGTTCTTCTGGAACTCCCGCGTGACGGCGACGAGCTCGTCGATGTTGTCGGCGCGTGCGGAGTCCTGGGCGTCAGGGGACTTCCGGAGCTGCTCGAGCAGGCCGGAACCATCGAGCAGCTGCGTCAGCGTGTCGACGACGGGCTGGTCGGTCGCCTTGGCCGAGACGTCGTCGAGCAGGGCCGCGAACGCCGTGATCGCGTTCCGCACCTTCGGCCCGAAGCCGAGTTCGTCCGCGTGCCGCAGGGCTTCACGCATCGTGACGTCGTGGTCGTCGGCGTACCGCTGCAGGGTGGTCTCGGTGACGGCGCCGATCCCGCGCTTGGGCACGTTGAGCACGCGGCGGAGCGCCATCGGGTCGGCGGGGTTGGCGACGGTGATCAGGTACGCCATGGCGTCCTTGATCTCGGCGCGCTCGTAGAACTTGGTGCCACCGAGCACCCGGTACGGGATCGCCGCCCGGATGAAGATCTCCTCGAGCGTACGGGTCTGCGAGTTGGTCCGGTAGAACACCGCCATGTCGCGGTAGTCCATGCCGTCCTCGTGCAGGCGCTGGATCTCGTCCGCGACGAACTGGGCTTCGTCGTGGCCGGTGTAGCCCGTGAAGCCGATGATCTTGTCGCCGGCGCCGACCTCGGTGAACAGGTTCTTGACCTGGCGGTCGAAGTTGTTCGCGATGACCGCGTTGGCCGCGTCGAGGATGTTCTGCGTGGACCGGTAGTTCTGCTCGAGCAGGATGACCTTCGAGTTCGGGAAGTCCCGCTCGAACTCGACGATGTTGCGGATGTCGGCCCCGCGGAAGGCGTAGATCGACTGGTCCGAGTCGCCGACCACCGTCAGCGACGCACCGGCGATCGACCCGTCGGCCTCGCGCATGCGGGCGACGTGCTGGCCCTCGTCCTCGAGGCGGTCGACCTGCTCGACGGGGACGGGGCGCGTGAGCTCGCGGATGAGCGAGTACTGGGCGTGGTTGGTGTCCTGGTACTCGTCCACCAGGACGAAGCGGAACCGTCGCTGGTACAGCGCCGCGACCTCGGGGAACGCCCGGAACAGGAAGACCGTCTGTCCGATCAGGTCGTCGAAGTCGAAGGCGTTCGCCCGGCGCAGGTCGTTCGTGTACCGCCGGAACACCTCGGTGAACATGACTTCTTGCGGGTCGTTCGCGTTGATGTTCCGCGCGTAGGTGTCGACGTCCTGCAGCTCGTTCTTGAGCTTGGAGATCTTCGACGCGGCGGCACCGACGGTCAGCCCGAGGGTGTCCGCTTCGAGGTCCTTGATGATCCGCTTGAGGAGCGCACGCGAGTCGGCGGAGTCGTAGATGGTGAAGGACTGCGGGAACCCGAACCGCTCGGCTTCACGCCGCAGGATCCGCACACACGCGGAGTGGAACGTCGAGATCCACATGCCCTCGGACGCCTGGCCGACGAGGGCCCGCACCCGCTCGCGCATCTCGGCCGCGGCCTTGTTCGTGAACGTGATCGCCAGGATCTGCGACGGCCAGGCTTCGCGGTTCGCCAGCAGCAGCGCGATGCGCCGGGTGAGCACGCTGGTCTTGCCGGAACCGGCGCCGGCGACGATCAGCAGGGACTCGCCGCGGTACTCGACCGCTTGCTTCTGCTGGGGGTTCAGACCGGCGGTGAACGGGTCCTCGTAGGGGCGGTCCCCGGCACCCGGCTCGGGCGTCGAGTCGAATGGGTCGAGCACGATCGTCATGTCAGACCAGTCTAGGCACGCCCCCCGACACCGTCAGCCCCCGCTGCGGTGGACGGCGGCGGGGTCGGCGACCAGTTCCCGGGCACGCACGGCCAGGTCGGCGTGGTCCGCGAACACGCCGTCGACGCCCGTCCGGACCACCGAGGTGTACCAGCGCTCCCAGTCCCCGTGCGCGGCCACGTCCCCGCCACGACGGAGTGGCGCCGGCAGGAACCGGTTCTCCGGCCGCAGCGTCCAGGTGTACACGTCGAGCCCGACGGCGTGCGCTCGCTCGACCACGTCGGAACGAACGGGGCCCGGGTCGTCGACCGCCACCGGGTCGACGCCCGCCATCAGGGTGCCCAGGGGGACGCTGATGCCGTCGAACTCGTCGGCGAGCGCCGCGAGCGCCGCGTCGGTCCGCTCGGTCGCGTACGTGGGAGCCGACGACCCGTGGGTCGCGACCTCGTCCGCGGCACTGCCACGGGCCTCCTGGAGGTAGACCAGACGACCGCCCGCCCCACGTGCGCCGAGGTCGCGGAGGACGCCCTTCTCGAAGCACTCGACGGTGAGCCGGTCGTCGCCCCGCCAGCCGGCGGCGCCGATCGCCGCGTCGACGAGCTGCCCCATCGGCAGGCCGACACCGTCGAAGTACGTCGCGTGCTTGACCTCCGCGACGAGTCCGACCGGGCGCGGCGCCGCGTCGAGGATCCCGAGCAGGTCCTCGAACCGCAGGATCGGCTCGTCGCCGTCGTGGGCGGCCGACTGCGGACGCAGCTGCGGCAGCCGTTCGCGGGTGCGGAGCGTCGTGAGCTCGTCCCACGTGAAGTCCTCGGTGAACCACCCGGTCAGGCGTTGCCCGTCCACCGTCTTGGTCGTCCGGCGGTCCTCGAACTCCGGGCGGTCGGCCACGTCGGTCGTGCCCGAGATCTCGTTCTCGTGGCGGAGCACCAGCGCGCCGTCCCTGGTCGGGACCAGGTCGGGCTCGATCGCGTCGGCGCCCAGCGCGATCGCGAGCTCGTACGCGCTTCGCGAGTGTTCGGGGCGGTACCCGGAGGCACCTCGGTGCGCGATCACCAGGGGGGTCATGCGGCCGACCCTAACGCGCCTCGGTGACCGGCTCGTGGGTCCCGCATGACGCCCGGATGACGAGTTCCACAGGGAACTGCCGGTGCGTGGGCGCGGACCCGTCGAGCAGTCCGCGGACCGCCGCCTCGGCCATCGACTCGACCGGCTGCCGGACGGTGCTGAGCGGTGGCCAGGTGTACTCGGCTTCCCACGAGCCGTCGAAGGCGACGACGGCGACGTCCTCCGGCACGCGGACGTCCCGCTCGTGGAACGCCCGCAGGACCCCGACCGCGGTGCGGTCAGACGCCGCGAACACCGCGTCCGGGCCGTCGCCGGTCGCCAGGTCGTCCGCGATCCGGAGGCCGGCCGCGTACCCGCCCTCGCGGGTGTAGCCGCCGGCGACGACCCGGCCTGGAGGCACGCCCCGGCTCCGGCACGCTGCCAGCCACCCGGCATGCCGGGGTTCACCGACGTCGGCCTGGCCGACGAATGCGACGCGCGTCCGTCCGTGGTCGAGCAGGTGCTCGGTCGCGAGTTCGGCTCCGGAGCGCAGGTCGGTCCCGACGCTCGCGACGCCCTCGCGCGCGGCCGAGACGTTGAGGTCGACCCACGGCAGGCCGACGGGATCGATCGCGTCGCGGTCGGCGGCGCCGCTCGACAGGACGAGCACGCCGTCCACCATCCGTGCCGCGAACTCCTCGAAGCGCGATCGCAGGCCCTCCGGGGAGAAGGTCGTGGCCGTGGTCGAGAGGGCGTACCCGCGCTCGCGGGCGACGGACTCGATGGCGGCCGCGAACTCGGCGAAGAACGGGTTCGAGAACACGGGGTCGGCGACGTCGGGCACGGCGAGCACGAGCGTGCGGGCCGAGCCGGACCGCAGCGCCCGGGCTGCCTGGTTCGGGCGGTACCCGAGTTCGGCCACCGCCGCCAGGACCCGGAGCCGGGTGTCCGGGGCGACCGGAGCGCCGCCGTTCAGCGTGTAGCTGACGACGGCGTCCGACACCCCGGCGAGGCGCGCGACGTCACGACGGGTCGGCTTGCGGGTCCGCGTCCTGGCACTCGGGTCGGTCACCGGTCGATCATGACACCCGGTCGGCGACGGGCAGGCGCTCGCCGACCGCGACGGGGGCGTCACCCTGGTCCGGGATGCTCAGGCGCTCGCCACCGCGCTTGGCGGACTCGAACGCCACCAGGCCGGGCAGCGTGTAGCGAGCGGCCTGCCAGGCGTTGACCGGCGGGAGGACCCGGTCGTTGACCGCGGTGACGAAGTCGTCGACCAGCAGCTGGTGGGAGCCCTCGTGGCCGTTGGGCGCGAAGTCGAACTCGGCGGGCAGCCGGCCGGTCAGGTCGTCGTGCACGGGCGCGTGGCCGGACACGAACGAGCTGCGGAGTGCGGGCGACACGTCGGCCAGGCGCGGGTCGTCCTCGTCCATGGTCGGACGGTTGGCGATCTGGTCGGAGACGTCGGTCACGCCGTCGCGGTCCTGCCAGACGGAGTTCGTGACGAGCTGCTCGAAGGTGCCGTCGGTGCCGAACCAGCGGAAGCGGCTCTCGCGGATGTACGACGGGAAGCCGACGCGACGGAACTCGTTGATGCGCATGGAACCGCCGCCGTCGAGTTCGAACAGCGCGGTCATGTTCGAGTAGTCGTTGTCGAACATGCTGACCTCGGTGTCGAAGACCCCGTCGCCGCGGTCGTCGTGGACACCGATGCAGCTGACGCTCGTCGCGTGCCGCGGCACGGCCCCGAGGACTCCACCGATGGCGTGCGTGGGGTACCACATGGGCGGGTAGCTCGCCGTGGCCTTCCAGTCGTCACCGCCGCTGTACCGGTACGCGTCGTAGAACCCGAGGTCCATGTCGTGCACGTAGTCGCCCTCGGCGTAGAACACCCGACCGAAGGCGCCGTCCTCGTACTTCTTGCGGGCGAACACCGTCGCCGGGTTGTACTGGCTGGTCTCGCCCATCATGTAGGTGAGGCCGGTCTCCTGGACCGCCTGGATGATCGACTCGATCTCGGTCTGGGCCGTCGCCATCGGCACGGCGGAGTAGACGTGCTTGCCGGCCCGGAGCGCCTGCAGCACCAGCGGTCCGTGGGTCCACCGCTGGGTGAAGATCGCTACGGCGTCGACGTCGGAGCTGGCGAGCATGTCCTCGAACGACGGGAAGGTCCCCGCCAGGCGCAGCTCGTCGACCAGCTGCTGCGCGCGCTCCGGCAGCACGTCTGTGGCGTACACGGCGGAGATGCCGGGGTGCTTGTCGAACAGGGTGGCGAAGTGGCTGGCGAACTGGCCGGCTCCGACCATGCCGAGGGTGAACGTCATGCTGGGCTCCTTCTGGCGGGGTGCATCGTTGCGCGTCCATGCTCGCGCCCCGGGTTTACTCGTGTCAACCCCTGATCTCACGGGCAACTCCCGCCGACCGCCGATCAGTTGCGCAGCACCCCGCCGTAGAGTTCACGCAGCGGTGCCACCACCGGCGTCCGCTCGCCGCGAATCCCCAGCCTTTCCGGGTCGACCCCACCTAGGCTGAGAGGACGCGAAGGAACGGACCACCGTTCCTGCACGACCTGAGACCAGAGGAATCCGAGGACACCATGGCTTTCAAGCCCGGTTTCGACCAGTCCCCCGCCTTCAACGACGCGGGCCGGAACGCTTGGAGCGCCGGCTCGCAGCAGCAGCAGCAGCAGCAGCAGCGCGGCGGGTGGGGCCAGACCCCGCAGCCGTCCGCGGGCATGACGCCCGAGCAGCTGCAGTACATGTACGACCGTCCCGCGGCCAACACCGTCGACACGGACCGCATGTCGTACGAGGACACGATCGTCAAGACGCTCATGGCGTTCGGCGTGCTCGTCGTCGGTGCGGTGGCCGGGTGGAACCTCCCGCCGATCGTCTGGATCGCCGGTGCGGTCATCGGGTTCGTGCTCGCACTCGTCAACACCTTCAAGAAGAAGCCGTCCGCGGGCCTGGTCCTGGCGTACGCGTTCTTCGAGGGACTGTTCGTCGGCGGCATCTCGCACTTCTATCAGACGGCCTACCCCGAGACCGACGGGATCGTCGCCCAGGCGGTCTTCGGCACCCTCGGCGTGTTCTTCGTGACGCTGCTGCTGTTCCGCTCGGGCAAGGTCCGCGCGACGCCCAAGGCGACGCGGTTCTTCCTGGTGGCGATCGTGGGCTACATGGCCTTCTCGCTCGTGAACCTCGTGCTCATGTGGACCGGCGTGACCAACAGCGCGTTCGGCCTGCTCGGGGTGACCGTCTTCGGCATCCCGCTCGGCGTGCTCATCGGCGTCTTCGTCGTCATCATGGCGGCGTACTCGCTCATCCTCGACTTCGACCAGATCAAGACCGGTGTCGAGCGTGGTGCTCCGCGCATCTACGGGTGGACCGCGGCGTTCGGCCTCGTCGTGACCCTCGTCTGGCTCTACCTCGAGATCCTGCGCATCCTCGCCATCATCGCGAGCAGCCAGCGCAACTAGCACCACTCGCACGCGACGAAGGGCCCCGGCACTCGCCGGGGCCCTTCGTCGTTCCGGGCGTGCGCACGGTCACGCAAACCCACCCCGCGCGCAACCCACGCCCTGCCGCCGGACCGACGCCCACGTCGCACGACGCGCCGTGTCCGACGCGCCTGGGTCGCAAAAGCTGCCGCTCCCGCCGCCTTCGGCCGGCACGTCGAGCGATCTCGGCGAGACTGAGCGGCGTGTTGTGCGACGTCGGCGTCCCGCGCCGCCGGCAACCTTGCCGCCCTCCCCGCGCCCCGGACGACGAAGGGGTCCGACGCCTGCGCGCCGGACCCCCTCAGGACGGGAGACTCACTCCCACTCGATCGTCCCCGGCGGCTTCGACGTGACGTCGAGCACGACCCGGTTGACGTCGCGCACCTCGTTCGTGATGCGGTTCGAGATCTTCGCGAGCACGTCGTACGGCAGGCGGGTCCAGTCCGCGGTCATGGCGTCCTCGGAGGACACCGGGCGCAGCACGATCGGGTGACCGTAGGTGCGGCCGTCGCCCTGCACGCCCACCGAGCGCACGTCGGCCAGCAGCACGACCGGGCACTGCCAGATCTCGTCGTCCAGGCCCGCGGCGGACAACTCGTTGCGGGCGATGGCGTCAGCGGCACGCAGGATCTCGAGGCGCTCTTTGTCGACCGACCCGACGATGCGGATGCCGAGGCCGGGTCCGGGGAACGGCTGGCGGCCGACGATGACCTCGGGCAGCCCGAGTTCGCGACCGACCGCGCGGACCTCGTCCTTGAACAGGGTGCGCAGCGGCTCGACCAGCTTGAAGGTCATGTCCTCGGGCAGCCCGCCCACGTTGTGGTGCGACTTGATGTTCGCCGTGCCCGATCCCCCGCCGGACTCGACGACGTCCGGGTAGAGCGTGCCCTGCACCAGGAACTCGACCTGGCCAGCGCCGTCCTCGGATGAGTCGGCGCGGGCTTCGAGGACGAGTGCCTCGGCAGCGGCCTCGAACGTGCGGATGAACTCGCGCCCGATGATCTTGCGCTTCTGCTCGGGGTCGCTGACGCCCGCGAGCGCGTCGAGGAACTGCTGCTCGGCGTCGACCGTGACGAGCCGGACACCGGTCGAGGCGACGTAGTCCTCTTCCACCTGCTTGCGCTCGTCGGCGCGGAGCAGTCCGTGGTCGACGAACACGCAGGTCAGCTGGTCGCCGACGGCCTTGTGCACCAGGGCCGCCGCGACGGCGGAGTCGACGCCACCCGACAGGCCGGCGATGACACGCGCGGAGCCGACCTGCTCGCGGATGCGGGCGACCTGCTCCTCGATCACGTTGTTCGAGTTCCAGTCGCCGGGCAGACCGGCGGCACGGTGCAGGAAGTTCTCGAGCACGGCCTGGCCGAACGCCGAGTGCTTGACCTCGGGGTGCCACTGCACGCCGTAGAGCTTGCGCTCGTCGGACGCGAAGGCGGCGACCGGCGTCGACGAGCTCGACGCGAGGACCTCGAACCCCTCGGGCGCGGCGGACACGGAGTCGCCGTGCGACATCCACGTGGTCTGCGACTCCGGCTGGCCACCGAGCAGCGTGCTGGAGGTGCCGGTCACGGTGACGTCCGTGGCGCCGTACTCCCGCAGGCCGGTGTTCGCGACCGTCCCGCCGAGGGCCGAGGCCATCGCCTGGAAGCCGTAGCAGATGCCGAGCACCGGGACGCCGAGCTCGAGGATCGCACCGTCGAGCGCGGGCGCGCCCTGCTCGTACACCGACGACGGACCACCGGACAGCACGATGGCGGCAGGGTCCTTCGCGCGGATCTCCTCAGCACTCATGGAGTGGGGAACGATCTCGCTGTAGACGTTGGCCTCGCGCACGCGGCGAGCGATGAGCTGCGCGTACTGGGCTCCGAAGTCGACGACGAGGACGGGACGCTGGTCGGTCTCGCTCACCGAGCGCTCTCTTTCTCCCGCGCCTGCTGCGCGGTCAGCTCGTGGTAGGTGGTCATGGCGGCCTTCTGCATGCGGTGCTCGACCACGAAGGACATGAACGGGATGATCCCGCCCAGGGCGATCAGCAGGAAGCGCGACGGCCGCCAGCGCATGATGCTCCACAGGCGGAAGTCCATGAAGAGGTAGACGACGTACAGCCAACCGTGCGCGATGAGGATCGCGATCGACAGGTTGAACGTGCCGGGGGCCTGGCCCGCCGTGCCGTTCGGGACGAAGAACGCACCGCCACCGAGCTGCATCTCGAGCTGGAGCGGCGTGTACTTGATGATCACCTCGATCACCAGGGCGAGCAGCAGCACACCGGTGATGTACGCGGAGATGCGGTACAGCCGCACCGCCCCCGGGATCTTCGGGATGTCGCGGGTGCGGACGGTCAGAGCCATGGCAACGATCCTACCGTCGGTCGGAACTCGCCCCGGCGGCGCTGTCAGCACCGTCAGGACCCGCTGCGGGGAAGCCGAGATCGGCCTGGTGACGCTCGTCTTCCTCGCGTTCCCAGGTGTCCTTCACGAAGCGCCACCACAGGAAGACGGCGAAGCCCGCGAAGACGACCCACTCGATCGCGTAGAACAGGTTGAGCCAGTCGAACTGGACCTCGCGCGTGGGGGCGCGGTCGGCGATGGTGCCGAGGTCGGCCTTCGCCGCGGTGGTGGCGTCGGCGACGACGTAGCCGCCGTACATCCGGTCGTCGAACGCCTTCCACGTGTTCACGAACCGTGCGGGCGCGACCGCCGAGTACTCCGACTGCTGGAAGGCGTCCTGGTCCGGGGACTCGGACGGGTAGTAGCGGCCCTGGACGGTGAGGTCCGCACCGTCCGTCAGGCGCTCGCCACCGGCGACGGCGGCTCCACGCTGGTCGGACCACCCGATGACGACCGGGAGGCTCGCTCCGGTGGTCGTGTCGACCATGTGTCCGACGGTCTGGTAGCGGCCACCGCCGCTGCGACCGGTCAGCACCGTCGTGTCGCCGGCCACGAACCGGCCCGTGACCGTCACCTTCTGCCCGGCGAGGCTGTCACCCACGCCGCGCTCCGGCTTCGAGACGTCGGAGAGGACCTGTCGCGTCTCGGTGGTGGCCGGAGCCGGCTTGCCGTTCTCGATGCTGCGCTCGAGCTGCCACTTGCCGAGGGCGGCGAACACCGCAGCGAGGACCAGCGCCAGCAGCAGCAGCGCGATCCACTTCGGTCGACGGGCAACGGCCCACATGCGTGTCAGTACTCCGGATCGCGTGCTCGGGCCGGGCGTTCGGGACGCTCGGCGGGGATCTCGACGGACGACGTCCCGCTGCTCACCGTCTCCGGCTCTGCCTCGGGGGTCGTCCCCGGTGCACCATTCTCGCGCTCGTCCCTGCCAGCCGCCTCCACGAGGGCGATCTCCTCGGCGAACCGACGGTCGCGTTCGGCTCGGCGAGCGGCTGCCGCTTCGGCCGCGGCTCGTTCACGGCCGCGGAGCTTGCGCACCCGCCCCGGACGGAGCACGAGGCGACCGATGCGGTCCGAGTTCGTCGCCAGGATCGGTCCCAGGACGGCCATGACCAGCACGTAGAGCCCGGCGAACGCGGTGATCCGTTCCTCGAGTCCGGCAGCCGCCGACAGCGTCGCGAGGATCAGCGCGAACTCACCGCGGTTCACCAGGATGACCGCGGTGTTGATGCCCTGCTGGGCCGAGAAGCCGTTCATCCGGGCGACGAGCTGGCCGGCGACGGCGTTCAGCACGACGGTCATGCCGATCGCACCGAGGACGGGCCACAGCACTTCGCCGAAGGTCGAGATGTCGAGGCCGAGCCCGAAGTTGACGAAGAAGAACGCGGCGAAGACGTCGCGCATCGGCAGTGCGAGCTGCTCGATGCGGTCGCGGTAGCGGGTCGCGCCGCAGAGCAGACCGATCACGAAGGCACCGATGGCGTCGGTCACGCCGAGCAGGTCCCCGATGCCACCGAACATGACTGCGAGCCCGAAGAAGAGCACCGTGAACAGCTCGTCGTCGCGGGTCGCGAAGATCTTCGAGACCTGCTTGCCACCCCAGCGCGCCAGGCTGAACATGACGATGAGGAAGCCGAACGCCAGCGCGAGCTTGCCGACCACGCCCCAGATGTTCGTGTCACCGGACAGCACGACCGACACGATCGCCAGGTAGATGGCGATGAAGACGTCCTCGATGACGGTCACACCGAGGATCATCGGGGTCTCGTCGTTCGCCAGACGCCGCAGCTCGATCAGCAGCTTCGTGACGATCGCGCTGGACGACGTCGCGGTCATGCCCGCGATGACCAGGGCTTCGCGGGTCCCCCAACCGAGCGAGAACCCGAAGGCGAACCCCACGGCCATGTTGATCGCGACGTAGGTGCCGCCCGACACCAGGAGCTTGCCGGCGTTGCCGTAGAACTCTTCCTGGTCGAACTCCAGCCCGAGGTTGAAGAGCAGCAGGATCAGGCCGAACGTCGCGATGAGCTCGATCGTGTGCGACTCGACGCTCAGCCCGATCCAGGGCGTGTGCGGGCTCGCGATGAGCCCCACGACCATGTAGATCGGGATCGCCGGCAGGCCGATGAGCTTGCCGAGCCGTCCGAGGACGTAGGCGATGAGGAACAGGCCGCCGATGGTGAGCAGCTCACCACCCAGGTGCATGCCGCTAGCTCCGGGGCGGCGCCTCGGCCGCAGCTGCTGCCGCGAGCGCACCGCTGCGGTAGAACGAGAAGGCCTTCGAGACCTTCTCGGGGGCCCCGGCCACCACGATGGTGTCGCCGGGGAAGACGACGAAGTCCGCCGAGGGGGCGGGGTTCGCGCTGTCGCCGCGCACCACGGCGACGACGGTCAGGCCGATGAAGCCCGAGTCGTGCAGGTCGCCGAGCGGCTTGCCGGCGATCGCGTCGTCGTAGTCGACGGAGAACCAGTCGATGGACAGCCCTGGGATCTCGTCGAGCTTGTCGAGGCCCTCGGTGATGCGGGTGCCACCGAGGAGTTCGGCCAGGGTGTGGGCCTCGTCGTCGCTCAGCCGCAGCGAGACCTTCTCCGACTTGTCGGCGCCGTCGGAGACGTCGGCGAAGGAGATGAGGTCGGAGTGACCCGACCGGTGCGTGATGACCCCGCACTTGCCACCGTCGTCGGTGTAGAAGCTGTGCAGTACGCCGACGCCGGGGAGTTTGACGCGATGAACGTCGACCATGATGGCTCCCTTTCCCAGGACACCCATGCTAACCACCGTGGGGGCCCAGGCATTCCGTTCTCCACAGGTCATCCCGCCGGTGGATGCGTCGGGGACACCGACGTCGCGAGGATTGCCGGATGCGTGCGCAGGTGTTCGGCCCCGTGCTGGGCGCCGTCGTCGTGACCGCGTACGCGACGCTGCTCGCGCTCGACGGACTCGTGTTCGATCCGCTCGCCGCGGTGCCCGGCGCGACCCTCGGGCAGATCCACCACCGCGTCGAGGCGATCGGGATGGACGTCGGACAGGACGTCGTCGGCGTCCTGGTCACCGCCGGCGTCGGAGTCACGCTGGCCGCCTTCTTCGCGGTCGTTGCGATCCGGGGTCGGATGCCCGTCCCGGTGGCAGCCGTCTGCCACCTCGCGCTGCTCACGTTCGGTGCCGTGGCCGTCTTCCAGTCCGGCTTCTTCCTGGGGATGGACGTCGCAGACGCCTACGGGGTGTCCGGTGGGTCCCACAGCGCGTTCTCCGGTGTGCTGTACGGCACGAGCCTGGCCGCCCTCGTCGCGATCCCCGTCGTCCTGCTCGCGACCCTGTTCCGCAGCCTCGGACGCGCCCGAGCAGCGCACCCCCGGGCCCCGTCGTCCGGAGATGGTTCAGCGCAGCAGGCCGAGTGACCGCGCTGCCGACACGGCCGCCGTGCGCGACGAGACCCCGAGCTTCGAGAACACGTGGACCAGGTGCGTCTTCACCGTCGCGTCGGTGATGTGCAGGGACGCGGCGACGTCGCCGTTGGACGCCCCCGACGCGACGAGTCGCAGCACCTCGAGTTCGCGCGCGGACAGGCTGACCCGTGGTGAGCGCACCCGTTCCATGAGCCGGCTGGCGATGACCGGGGCCAGGGCGCTCTCACCGGCGGCGGCGGCACGGACGGCGGCCAGCAGCTCGTCCGGCGGGGCGTCCTTGAGCAGGTAGCCGCTCGCCCCGGCCTCGACCGCGCCCAGGATGTCGCCGTCGGTGTCGTAGTTGGTCAGCACGAGCACATACGGCGGGGCGTCGAGGGCCCGGATCGCGCGGGTGGCGTCGGCGCCGGTCTGGGACTGCCCGAACTGCAGGTCCATCAGCACGAGTTCGGGTGCCAGCGCGGCTGCGAGGGCGACGGCGCGCTCCGGTGCGGCGGCCTCGCCGACCACGGTGATGTCGGCCGCGGTGTCGAGCAGCGCGCGCAGTCCGGCCCGCACCACCGGGTGGTCGTCGGCGATCACGACGCGGATCACGGGGCACCGCCCAGGACCACCCGCACGGTGGTGCCGCTGCCGGGTGCCGAGTCGACGTCGAGCCGGCCGTCGAGCTGCCGCACCCGCTCGCTCATCGCGACCAGGCCGAACGAGTCGCTGGACCCGGCACGAGCCCGGACGGCCACCGGGTCGAACCCGCGCCCGTCGTCGGACACGGTCAGGGTTGCGCTGGGTCCGTCGACGACCAGGGCGATCCGCACGGCCGTGGCGTCCGCGTGCTGCACGACGTTCGCCAGGGCGCCCTGGGTGATCCGCAGGAGCGCGGTCTGCGTGGCCATGGGCAGCGCCACCTGATCGGGGACGTCGACGTCGACCGTCAGCCCCGCGCCCGCACGGTGCGACCCCGCCAGCCGGTCGAGCGCCGACCCGATCCCCTGTTCCAGCGTCGGCGGGCTGAGTTCGCGGATGAAGCGGCGGGTGTCGGCGAGGCCCTCGGCAGCGGTCTGGCGGGCCAGCCGGACGTGCGCGATGCCCGGTCGGTCACCGTCGGCCGACTCGGCAGCGTGCAGCAGCATCTGGATGCTCGACAGGCCCTGGGCGACGGTGTCGTGGATCTCGCGAGCGAGTCGAGCGCGTTCAGCCAGGACCCCCTGTTCGTGCTGCGTCGCGGCGAGTTCGTCCTGTGTCCGGATGAGCCGGGCGACGAGTTCCTCGCGCTCCTGTGCCTCCCGCGCCAGTGCCCGGTACCCGAGCCCGATGAGCAGGGCGACCCCGGCCCCGACGAGCGGTCCGACCACCCCGCCGACGGTGAACCCACCGTGCAGGCCGAGGGCGACGATCGCGATCCCGGTGGCGACGAGCACGGCGACGGGGCCGGCGACCCGCGGTAGGACGTGCAGGTAGAGGAAGAACAGCGGGAAGACCAGGTACGCCGCCTCGGGGACGAGCACGAGCAGCGCGATCCAGACCACCGTCAGCGCGACGAGCCACGTGGCTCCGGCGAGCACGCGCCGGGTCGGACGGGGCGCCGCTGCCAGGCCGCCGAGCACGTAGACGATCGCGAAGAGGACGACGAGCGTCATGGCGAGCCAGGGGGTGTGCCCGGGTGCGACGAGCACGCGCACGACGACGAGTGCCGTGAGGGCGGCGACGAGCACGTGGAGCCCCGTCCGCAGCCCCACGAACACCGGCGTGAGCGTGCTGTGCGACATGGACCTCCAGCGTAGGGAGCGGACGGCTCGCGGGCATCAACCGAACGGTCGATGCCGAGACCGAACCCACCGGCGATGACCCGCGGCCAGCCGGTCACCAGGCTGGTCCTGCGTGCCGTGGACCGTCCCGGCCCGGAGAGGAGTCATCGTGTTCGTCGCCTGGCGTGACCTGCGGCATGCGCGGGGTCGGTTCGTCCTGATCGGGAGCGTCGTCGCCCTGATCACCCTGCTGGTGGGGTTCCTCGCCGGCCTGACCGGCGGGCTGGCGGCGCAGAACGTCTCGGCGGTGCTGGGGCTGCCCGGCGACCGCCTGGTCCTGCAGCAGCCGTCGACGGGACAGCCCTCGTTCGCGCAGTCCACGATCGACCACGGGGCCCGCGTCGGATGGCAGGACGCGGCCGGGGTCGACGAAGTGGTGTCGGTGGGCATCGTGCAGGGCCGTGCCTCCGGCGCGGGATCCCCGGCAGTGGTCGGGGTCGCGCTCGTCGGGCTGCCCCACGACGAGCGATCGACCGTCGGTGCCCTCGCCCCTCGGTCCGACGACGAGCTCGGTCTCTCGTCGGGTGCCGCGCACGACCTGGGCGTCGGCGTCGGCGACCGCGTGACGATCACCGGGACCGACTACCGCGTCGCGAGCGTCGGGGGCGACGCCTGGTACAGCCACACGCCGGTCGTCGCGATGACGCCGGCCGCCTGGGCCGCGGCGGACGAACGGGTCGGTGGCGACGGCCGGGCGACGCTGCTCGCGGTCTCCGGTGACCCCGACTGGTCCGCCGTCGCCGACCGGACCCACACGTCGGCCTCGACACCGCTGCGCAGCCTGACCGCGCTCGAGACCTTCAAGTCCGAGATCGGCTCGCTCGGCATTATGATCGTGATGCTCTTCGGGGTCTCCGCCCTGGTCGTCGGCGCGTTCTTCACGGTGTGGACAATGCAGCGGGCTGGTGACGTCGCCGTCCTCAAGGCCCTCGGGGCGAGCACGGGATCACTCGTCCGCGACGCACTCGGGCAGGCGCTGGTCGTACTCGTCGCCGGCATCGGTGTCGGCATGGCAGCGGTCGTGGGTCTCGGCGCCCTGGCCGGTGGCGCACTGCCGTTCCTGCTGGACCCCCTGACCACCCTGGTGCCGGCCGCCGCGATGGTCCTGCTCGGCCTGGCCGGAGCCGCCGTGGCCCTGCGCACCGTCACCGCAGCCGACCCCCTCACCGCACTCGGGAGCAACCGATGATCACCCTCGACGACGTCACCCTCACCTTCCCGGACGGCAGCTCGCGCGTCACGGCGGTCGACCACGTCACACTCCGCGCCGATGCCGGGGTCGTGACCGGGATCACCGGGCCGTCCGGCTCCGGAAAGTCCTCGTTGCTGGCGGTCGCCGCGACCCTGATCCGTCCCGACTCGGGCCGGGTGCTCATCGGCAACGTCGACGCCGCGGCGCTGTCACGAGACGAGGCCACCGTCCTGCGACGCGAACGGATCGGGATCGTGTTCCAGCAGTCCAACCTGCTGCCCTCGCTGACCGCCCGCGAGCAGCTGCTCGTCATGGGCGAGCTCGGTGGGACCGACCGCGCGCGACGACGCCGGCTCCCCGGCCGCGCGGACGAGCTCCTCGACGCGGTCGGGCTCTCCGGCCAGGCGCACCTGCGACCCGCGCAGCTGTCCGGCGGTCAGCGGCAGCGCGTCGCCATCGCCCGTGCCCTGGTGCACGAACCGGACGTGCTGCTGGTGGATGAACCGACGAGCGCCCTCGACCAGGAGCGCGGGGCGGCCGTCATGGACCTCATCGCACGGCTCACCCGCGAGCGCGGGGCAGCCACGCTGTTGGTCACCCACGACCTGGTGCACCGCGACACCCTCGACTCGCTCGTCACCGTCGTCGACGGTGCCGTCACGCGGACCGACCACGCTGTGCCAGCGCTGGTCTGACCCGGTGACGGACTGGAGGCCCGTGACCAGCCGGTCACGGGCCTCCAGTCCGGCGGTTCCCGCGTCAGCGGGGTTCGCTCGTCTTCTCGCCGATCACCTGCTCGTCGGAGGCCTTGGCGCCCTCCGCGCCGCTGGAGCGGCCGCCGCCGACGACGACGTCGTCCTCGTCGAAGCCGAACGCGATGTCCGGTGCCTCGAGCCGCACCCGGTCCGCGGACTCGTCGTCGGGCTGCAGCTGCGACTCCCGCTCGGCGGCGACGCGCTTCAGGTAGTTCGCCACCTCGGCCTCGGTCTGCTCCTGGTCCCAGCCGAGCACGCCGGCCATCAGCTTCGCGGCGACGGGGGCAGCGGACTCGCCGCGGTCCCAGGCCTCGATCGAGATGCGCGTGCGGCGGGCCAGGACGTCCTCCAGGTGCAGGGCTCCCTCGTGCGACGCGGCGTAGACGACCTCGGCGCCGATGTAGTCGTCGGCTCCCGGCAGGGCCTCGGCGAGCGCCGGGTCCTCCTTCACCAGGTCCAGGACCTCGGTCGCGAGGGTGCCGTACCGGTTCAGCAGGTGCTCGATGCGGACCTTGTGCACGCCGAACGTCTTCGCGGTGCGGCCGCGCTTGTTCCATGCGGCGGGGTAGCCCTCGGCGCCGAGCAGCGGGATGTCCTGCGTGGTCGACTCCGGGATGCGGCCGTCCATGGCGGCAACGGCCTCGTCGATCGCGTCCTTGCCCATCACCCGGTAGGTCGTCCACTTGCCGCCGGCGACGACGACGAGCCCGGGCGCGGTGTGCGCGACGACGTGCTCGCGGCTGAGCTTCGACGTGCTGTCGGACTCCCCCGCCAGCAGCGGTCGCAGGCCGGCGTAGACGCCCTCGACGTCCTCGCGGGTGAGCGGCACCCGCAGCACCTTGTTGACGTGCTCGAGGATGTAGTCGATGTCGGCGGCGGTCGCGGCCGGGTGCGCCTTGTCGAGGTACCAGTCGGTGTCGGTGGTGCCGACCAGCCAGTGGCGGCCCCACGGGATCACGAACAGCACGCTCTTCTCGGTGCGCAGGATCATGCCCATGTTCGACTGGAAGCGGTCGCGCGGGACGACCAGGTGCACGCCCTTCGACGCCCGCACCTTGAACTGTCCGCGGGTGCCGACCATCGCCTGGGTGTCGTCGGTCCACACCCCGGTGGCGTTGACGACCTGCTTGGCTCGGATGTCGAACCGCTCACCCGTCTGGATGTCGTGCGCATGCGCTCCGACGACGCGTTCCCCGACCTTGATGAAGCCCTCGATGCGGACACGGGCGGCGGCGTGGGCGCCGTACGACGCCGCGGTGCGCACGAGCGACGCGACGTAGCGGGCGTCGTCGACCTGGGCGTCGTAGTACGTCATGCCCCCGACGAACGCGTCCTTCTTGAGCGACGGCATCGAACGGAGCACCTGCGTCCGGGTGAGGTGCCGGTGGTGCGGAACCCCTGGCGGTCGCCCGCCGGACCAGCTGAAGGCGTCGTACATCGCCATGCCGATCCCGATGTAGAAGCGCTCCCACACGCGGTGGTTCAGCGGGTACAGGAAGCGCACGGGCTTGACCAGGTGCGGAGCGATGCGCTGGAGCAGCAGGCCACGTTCGATGAGGGCCTCACGCACCAGGGTGAAGTTGAGCTGCTCGAGGTAGCGGATGCCGCCGTGCACGAGCTTCGAGGAGCGGCTCGAGGTCCCCGATCCCCAGTCACGGGCCTCGACGATGCCCACGCTCAGGCCGCGGGTGACGGCGTCGAGCGCACTGCCGCCGCCCACGATCCCGCCGCCCACGACCAGGACGTCGAGCTCCTGGGTCTTCAGCGTCTCGATCGCGGCGGCCCGTTCGTCCGGCCCCAGCTTCGCCCCTGGATCGAACCCCGCCGTGCCGAACGCACCGCTGGGTGCCTTCTTGCCCGAGACCGTCGTTGCCATGATCGCCTCCGTGCTGCCCGGTGACAGCGTCGCCGTGGTGGCCAGCACGTCGATGTGCTGCCGTCCGGCGCCGGTGCACTGCGTCAGCGGTGGTAGGGCGCCACGACCACTTCTACTCGCTGGAACTCCTTGGCGTCGGAGTATCCGGTCGTGGCCATCGAGCGACGCAGTGCGCCGACGATGTTGGCGCGGCCGTCCCACGTCGGGGTCGGCCCGTTCAGCACGTTCTCGAGCGGCGCGATCGTGCCCACCTCGACACGGCGACCACGCGGCAGCTCCGGGTGGTGCGCCTCGGCACCCCAGTGGAAGCCACCGCCGGGTGCCTCGGTGGCGCGGGCCAGGACGGTGCCGAGCATGACGGCGTCGGCACCCATCGCGATCGCCTTGACGACGTCGCCCGCGGTGTCGAGCCCGCCGTCCGCGATCACGTGCACGTAGCGGCCGCCGGACTCGTCCATGTAGTCGCGACGGGCACCGGCGATGTCAGCCACCGCGGTCGCCATCGGGGCGTGGATGCCGAGCGCGGCGCGGGTGGTCGACGCAGCGCCGCCGCCGAAGCCGACCAGCACGCCGGCAGCACCGGTGCGCATGAGGTGCAGCGCCGCCGTGTAGGTCGACGCGCCGCCGACGATGACGGGGACGTCGAGCTCGTAGATGAACTTCTTGAGGTTGAGGGGCTCGGTGCTCTGCGACACGTGCTCGGCGGAGACGGTCGTGCCGCGGATCACGAACAGGTCGACCCCGGCGTCGACCACGGTCTGCGAGAACTCCTGCGTGCGCTGCGGGCTGAGCGACCCGGCGACGGGGACGCCGGCCGCGCGGATCTCGGCCAGGCGCGCGGTGATCAGCTCGGCCTTGACGGGCTCGGCGTAGATCTCCTGCATCCGCTTGGTGACGTTGCCGTCCGTGAGCGTCTTGATCTCGTCGTAGAACGGGGTGGGGTCCTCGTACCGGGTCCACAGGCCCTCGAGGTCGAGCACGCCCAGGATCCCGAGACGCCCCATCTGGATGACCGTGGCGGGCGAGGCCACCGAGTCCATCGGTGCCGCGAGGATCGGGGCCTCGAAGGTGAAGGCATCAATCGACCACTGGACGTTGACGTCGCGCGGGTCGCGGGTGCGCCGCGACGGAACCACCGCGATGTCGTCGAACGCGTACGCCCGACGTCCGCGCTTGCCTGCACCGATCTCGACTTCACTCACCCGACAACCCTACCGGGCGCCCTCCACGCGGTGCACGGGTGCGCCTCGGTGCGCGGTTGGCTGCCCGGTGCGCTGAAGCACCGTGCGAGGTTTCGCCTCGGTGCGCGGTTGACTGCCTGGTGCGCGGAAACAGGCTCGCACCAGGCGTGCAACTCCGCACGGGGCGGCGGCTCCGCAGCACGGGCGCTGGAGCGTGCGCGTGCGGCGTCAGCGCGTGCGGCGTCGGCGCTGCCGGAGCAGACGGAGCGTCAGGCCCAGGCCGAGCGCCAGCACGACCAGCACGACCAGCAGCAGCGCGGCGACCTTCACGAGCAGCGCCGCACCGACGAAGAGCACCACGAACACGACCCAGACCAGGGCGTCCATGGCGCGTGCCGCGATCCTGTCCACGTCGGGAACGCTACCCGCGTGTCGGCGGTGGGACGTGCCTCCTGGCCGGCACTGCGTCAGCGAGACGCCGTCGTGCGTCCGAGAGCGGGGCCGTGCGGCGCGACAGCGTCTTCGCACGACCCCGCTCGGTGCCGGTGCCGCCCCCACAGCGACACCGGCGGGTCGACCCCCCTACTTGGCGGCGTCGACGTCCTTGGCGAGCGTGCCGAGGTAGAGCTCGATGACCTTGGGGTCGTCGGCGAGCTCCTTCCCGGTGCCCGAGTACGCGTTCCGGCCCTGGTCGAGCACGTACCCGCGATCGCAGATCTGCAGACAGCGTCGCGCGTTCTGCTCGACCATGATGATCGACACTCCGGCCTTGTTGATCCGCCGGGTGCGGATGAAGGTCTCGTCTTGTCGCACGGGCGACAGCCCGGCGCTCGGCTCGTCGAGCAGCAGCACCTTCGGGTCCATCATCAGCGCGCGGGCCATCGCGACCGACTGCCGCTCACCGCCCGACAGCGACCCCGCACGCTGGCCCTTCCGCTGGCCGAGGACCGGGAACAGGTCGTAGATCACCTCGAGCCGTTCCGAGAACTTCTTCGGTCGGAGGTAGAGCCCCATCTGCAGGTTCTCCTCGATCGACAGCGAGGGGAACACGTTGTTCGACTGCGGCACGAACCCGACGCCGGCCTGCACGAGCTTGTTGGCCTTCATGTTCGTGATGTCCTCGCCGTCGAGGGTGACGGCACCCTCACGCACGGAGACCAGTCCGAACAGGGCCTTGAGCAGCGTCGACTTGCCGGCGCCGTTCGGGCCGATGATGCCGATGAGCTCACCCGGGAAGCACTCCAGGTCACAGCCGTTGAGGATGTTCACGCCCGGCAGGTACCCGGCGACGAGGCCGCTGGCCCGCATCACCGGTTCGAGCGTGGCCGTCCCGGTCCCGCCGTTGGTCGGGCTGGAGGCCCGGTTCGCGTCCATCGCGTCGCTCGCGTCGGTCATCGGGTCGCCTTCCCGTCGTCGGCGGACTCCGCCGTGCCTGCCACCGGACGCTCGCCGGCTGCCGTCTGGTCTTCACCGGCGACCTCGTCGGCGAGTTCCTCGTACGTCTCCTCGGTGAGGAGCGAGTCGTCGCCGAGGTCGGTGTCGTGGTGCGCTCCGAGGTAGGCGTCGATCACCGCCTGGTCGTCCATCACGGTGCCCGCAGGCCCCTCGGCGACGACCCGGCCCTCCGCCATCACGACGACCCAGTCCGAGATGTGCCGGACCATGTGCATGTCGTGCTCGACGAACAGCACGGTCATGCCGTCGTCGCGCAGGGACTGGATGTGTCCGAGGAGTGACTGGGTCAGCGCGGGGTTCACGCCGGCCATCGGCTCGTCGAGCATGATCATCGTCGGGTCGGACATCAGCGCCCGCGCCATCTCGAGCAGCTTCCGCTGACCGCCGGACAGCGACCCGGCGTAGTCGTCCTTCTTCTCGAGGAGCTTGAACCGGGCGAGCAGGTCCTCGGCCTTGGCGGTGATCTCCCGCTCACGCTTGGACCACAGCGGCTTGACGAGCGCGGCGAAGAAGTTCTCACCGGGCTGGTCCTTCGCGCCGAGCAGCATGTTCTGCATCACCGTCAGCCGGGACAGCGCCTTCGTGAGCTGGAACGTGCGGACCATGCCGGCACGCGCGACCTTGGCGGCGCCGGTGTTGCCGAGGGTCGCGCCGTTGAAGACCCAGCTGGCGTCCTTGCCGCTCGAGGGCTTGTCGAAGCCGGTGAGCAGGTTGAAGAACGTGGTCTTGCCGGCACCGTTCGGCCCGATGAGCGCGGTGATCGAGCCGCGCTGGACCTCGAGGTGGTCGACGTCGACCGCGGTCATGCCGCCGAAGCGCCTGGTGATGTTGTCGACGGTCAGGATGGCGTCGGGCTTGGCCGCACCCGGGGTGTGCGACACCGCGGTGGGCACTGGTGACTCAGACACTGAAGGTCAGCTCCTTCTTGTTCCCGAGGAGTCCCTGCGGGCGGAAGACGATGAGCAGCATGAGCGCGACGCCGACGAGCACGTAGGAGAACTGCTCCGCCTGCTGCGAGTTCATGATCGAGTTGGGGATGAAGTCGCTCGCGAGGGTCCTGATGCCGAGCCGGACGACGAAGAACAGCACGGCTCCGAGCACCGGTCCGAACACCGTCGCGGCACCGCCGAGGATGAGCGCGGTCCAGATGAAGAACGTCATCGAGCGACCCATCGCGTCCGGCTGCACCGAACTCGGCAGGACGTAGATGATGCCGGCCAGGGCTCCGAGCGCACCACCGAACACGAGCGACTGCATCTTGTACGAGTAGACGCTCTTGCCGAGCGACCGCACGGCGTCCTCGTCCTCGCGGATGGCCTTGACGACACGGCCCCAGGGGCTGCGCATGAGCAGGAACAGCACGACGGTGAACAGGGCGACGAGACCCCAGCCGACGATGCGGATCCACCAGCCGTTGACGCCGTTGTTCGAGTACGTGAACCACAGGATCGTGGTGGTGCCGTCCGGCAGGAAGCTCAGGGCGTTGAACGGGTCGCGGTAGCTCGACCCGGTGATGCCGTTCGAGCCGCCCGTGGTCGTGGTCAGCAGACTCGACCTGCCGACCATGCGGATGATCTCCGCGCCGGAGATCGTCACGATCGCCAGGTAGTCGCCGCGGAGCCGCAGGGTCGGGATGCCGAGGATGATCGCGAACACGATCGCGACGAGCAGGGCCACGAGGACGGCCATCCCGAAGGGCAGCCCGTTCGTGATCGAGATCGCGAAGCCGTAGGCCCCGAGCAGCAGGAACGCCGCCTGGCCCATGTTCACGAGGCCGGTCAGACCGAAGTGCACGTTGAGGCCGATCGCCGCGAGCGCGAACGCGGCGGTCGTCGGCGCGAGTGCCTCTTGGGTCAGCGCTTGGATGAGGTTGACGAGGTAGTCCATGGCGGCGCTCCTTAGCCGATCCGCTCGGCACGGCCGAAGATGCCCTGCGGCCGGAACAGCAGGATGAGGATGAGGATGACGAGCGCCGTGGCGTACTTGAAGTCGCCCGGCAGCACGAGGTTGGTGAGCTCCACGACGACGCCGATGATCATCGACCCGACGAGGGCGCCGTACGCGGTGCCGAGACCGCCCAGGGTGACGGCGGCGAACATGAGCAGCAGCAGCTGGAGACCGGTCTGCCAGTTCACGCCGTTGAGCACCAGGCCGAGCATGACGCCGGACAGCCCCGCGAGGCCGGCGGCGAGCGTCCACACGAACCGGATGACCCGGTCGACGTCGATGCCCGACGCGGACGCCAGTGCCGGGTTGTCCGACACGGCACGGGTCGCCCGACCGAAGCGGGTCTTCGCGAGGAACAGACCGGTCGCGATCAGCACGACGAGCGCGATCCCCATCGCGACGTAGGACTGCACCGTCAGGGTGATCCCGGCGAACGTCACCGTGGTCGGGTTGCTCTGCTGGATCCGGACGGTGCTGGCGCCGAAGAAGTACTGGAACGCGTACTGCGCGGCGATCGACAGGCCGATCGTGACGATCATGAGCTGAGTCAGGCTGATGCGCCGCCGCCGCAGGGGCCGCCAGATGACCATGTCCTGCAGGTACCCGCTCGCCGCGCAGAGGACCACGACGATGACGCCCGTGAGCCAGATGTTCACGCCGAGCTGGTTCGCGAAGAGGTAGGCCAGCAGTCCGCCGAGGGTGACCTGCTCGCCGTGGGAGAAGCTCGACAGCCCGGTCGTGCCGTAGATCAGCGACAGACCGATCGACGCGAGTGCGATGAGCAGCCCGAGCCGGATGCCGGACGCGAACTGTTGCCAGGCGCGCGCGGCGGTGACGCTCGAGGTCGCCTCGGAGGTCGTCGCGCCCTCTTGGTCCGACAGCTGGAAGATCTGCCCGGCGTTCGCGTTGAGGTTCGCCTGCACCGTGCGCTTGGCGTCGGCGGCGTTCGTCAGGAACTGGCCCTTCGGCAGCGTGTCCTGGTCGACGGTGACGCTGTACTGCCCCGCTGCCGGCACGCTCACCGACCAGCGCCCGGCGTCGGTGGTGGTCGACGTAGCGGTGAAGCCACCCGGCCCCGCGACGTCCACGTCGACACCGGACGCGGGCTCACGCTTCGAGTCGAGGATCGTGCCCTGGATGCACCCGTTCGTGGTGCTGACGGTGCAGGGCTGGGTGCTGGACGGGGCGGAGCCGGTCGACGCCGACGCCGACGCCGATGCCGTCGGCGTCGCGCCCGCACCGATCGCCGGGGCGCTGGCCGCCCAGTCGAGGAGGAAGGTCGCCAGGAAGGCCGCGACGAGCACGACGACGAGCACCAGTCGGCGACGGCCTGGCGCACCGGGGCGGAACCGGCGCAGCAGCGCCGGCCCCGCAGGAGTGATGGATCCCACGGAAGAGCCTCTCGTTCGGATGTCGAGGAACCTATGGCGCATTTGTGTCGCGGGTGTTTCCGAAACGTTCCCTGTGTGATTCGTACCGAAACTGTGACCATGTGGAGGAAGGGATCCGCCGGGCGTGGGACGAGCCTCCCGACCGGACCGGTCCGCTGCGGGACGAGCCGGAATGCGCAGCGCGACGCGCGCGTTAGCATGGTCCATCCGGAACCCGACGCTGCGTCCGGTGTTGCAGACCACTTCACCTCGCCCACGAAGGGGACCCATGGACCAGCCGGATCCGTTCGGATTCATCGGACTCACGTACGACGACGTCATGCTCCTGCCGGGGCACACCGACGTCATCCCGAGCGAGGCGTCCACCGCGTCCCGGCTCACCAAGCGGATCTCGGTGAACGTGCCGCTGCTCTCGGCAGCGATGGACACCGTCACCGAGTCCCGCATGGCCATCGCCATGGCACGCCAGGGCGGGATCGGGATCCTGCACCGCAACCTCTCCATCGAGGACCAGGCCGCCTACGTCGACAAGGTCAAGCGGTCCGAGTCGGGCATGATCACCAACCCGGTCACCACCACGCCGGACGCCACCGTGGCCGAGGTCGACGCGCTCTGCGGCCAGTTCCGGGTCTCCGGGCTGCCCGTCATCGAGGCGGACGGCACCCTGGTCGGCATCATCACGAACCGCGACATGCGCTTCGTCGCGCCGTTCGAGCAGCAGACCACGTTCGTGCGCGACGTCATGACGAAGGCTCCGCTGATCACCGCGCTCGAGGGCATCGACCCCGAGTCCGCGATCGCGATCTTCGCGCAGCACAAGATCGAGAAGCTGCCGCTCGTCGACGCGGACGGCAAGCTCCGCGGGCTCATCACCGTCAAGGACTTCGACAAGAGCGAGCAGTACCCGGACGCGACCAAGGACGACGAGGGCCGGCTGCGCGTCGGTGCCGCGATCGGCTTCTTCGGTGACGCCTGGCAGCGCGCGTGCGCGCTCCGTGACGCCGGGGTCGACGTTCTCGTGGTCGACACGGCGAACGGCGAGAGCGAGGGCGTGCTCGACATGGTCCGCCGCCTCAAGGCCGACCGGTCCTTCGACGCCGTCGACGTCATCGGCGGCAACGTCGCGACCCGTGCCGGCGCGCAGGCGCTCATCGACGCCGGTGTCGACGCCGTCAAGGTCGGCGTCGGACCCGGCTCCATCTGCACCACCCGCGTCGTCGCCGGGGTCGGCGTCCCGCAGGTCACCGCCGTGTACGAGGCGTCCCTCGCCGCACGCGAGGCCGGGGTGCCGATCATCGCCGACGGCGGGCTGCAGTACTCGGGCGACATCGCCAAGGCCCTGGTCGCCGGTGCGGACACCGTGATGCTCGGCTCGCTGCTGGCGGGCACGGACGAGTCCCCCGGGGACCTCGTCTTCGTCAACGGCAAGCAGTTCAAGGCGTACCGCGGGATGGGCTCCCTGGGCGCACTGCAGACCCGCGGCAAGAAGACCTCGTACTCGAAGGACCGCTACTTCCAGGCGGACGTCCCGAACGACGACAAGCTGATCCCCGAGGGCATCGAGGGCCAGGTCCCCTACCGCGGCTCCGTCGGCAACGTCGTCTACCAGCTCACCGGCGGGCTGCGGCAGTCGATGTTCTACGTCGGCGGCCGCACGGTCCCCGAGCTCAAGGCGCGCGGCAAGTTCGTCCGCATCACCGCCGCCGGGCTCAAGGAGTCGCACCCGCACGACGTGCAGATGGTCGTCGAGGCGCCGAACTACACCCGGTAGCGCCCACACGGCACGAACGCCAGCGGCGGTCCTCGACGAGGGCCGCCGCTGTCGTGTTCCCGGGGCTCGGATCGTTCCGGAGTGCTTGCACAGCTTCGTCACGGCTCGGTAACGAAACGTCCAGGTTCTGATTTCGACACACGGGCGAAACACAATCGCCCTACTTTTGCTCGCATCCACACGGAGGCGTCGCACTCGACCCGATGCGACTTCGGCCTCCGTGCCGAGAAAGGGTTCCACGGATGATCAGAACCACCCGCGTCACCACGGCGCTGGCACTGGCGGGAGCGGCCGCAGTGCTGCTCGCGGCGTGCTCCACGGCAGGCAGCAGCTCCGACCCCTCGTCGTCGGCGTCCTCCGCCAAGAAGGACCCGGCATCGAGCTGCAAGGCTCCGTCGACCCCGGGTACCGACGCGCTGAAGATCGGGACGATCCTGCCCCTCACGGGCTCGCTCGCGTACCTGAACCCCCCGGCCGAGTCGGGCGTGGGCCTGGCCGTCGAGGACATCAACTCGGCGGGCGGTGTCCTCGACAAGGACGTCTCCATCGACCCGCAGACCGACTCCGGCGACAGCACGGACATGACCGTGTCGAGCGCCGCGGCGAACAAGCTCGTCAACGCCAAGGTCCCGGTCGCGATCGGCGCCGAGTCCTCCTCGGTCACGCTCAACGTCATCGACCAGCTCACGAGCAACTGCATCGTCGAGATCTCGCCCGCGAACACCGCGAGCGACCTGTCGGGCTACTCGTCGTACTACTACCGGACCGCTCCGCCGGACTCGGTGCAGGGTTCCGCGCTCGGTCAGCTCGTCACGGGTGACGGCAACGCCAAGGTCGCCTTCCTGGTCTTCAACGACACCTACGGCACCGGTCTGCGCAACTCGGTGCAGGCAGCGGTCGAGGCCTCCGGCGGCCAGGTCGTCTACGGCGGCAAGGGCAAGGGCCAGGAGTTCCCGCCCGGGCAGACCACGTTCTCGTCCGAGGTGACGGCCGCACTCGCGACCAAGCCCGACGCGATCGTCGTCCTGGCCTTCGACGAGACGAAGTCGATCGTCCCCGAACTGAAGTCGCAGAACGCGGACATGGCGAAGATCTACATGTCCGACGGCAACACGGCGGACTACTCGAAGGACTTCGACCCGGGCACGCTCGAGGGCGCGCAGGGCACTATCCCCGGTGCCTCGCCGAAGGACGAGCTGAAGCAGCGTCTGGCCGACTACTACAAGAAGTCGTCCGGTAAGGACCTCGCCGACTACTCGTACGCAGCCGAGTCCTACGACGCCACCACCCTGGCCGCGCTGGCCGCGGTGAAGGGCAAGGGCACCGACGCCGGCACCATCCAGGCGAACATGGACAAGGTCTCCGGTGCAGACGGAGGCACCGAGTGCTCGACCTTCGCCGACTGCAAGAAGCTCCTCGACGACGGCAAGGACGTCCACTACACGGGCCCGTCCGGCATCGGTCCGTTCGACTCGAACAACGACCCGTCGAGCGCCTACATCGGCATCTACAAGTTCGACGGCGACAACAAGCCGGTCTACCAGAGCGCCATCCAGGGCTCGGTCAAGAAGTAACGCAGCACCACCAGGACGGCCCCGGCAGCACTGCTGTCGGGGCCGTCCCGCGTCACGGCACCGAACGGCACCGGACGGCACCGGACGGCACCGGATGGCACCGGATGGCGCCGGACAGCGCCGGATGGCGCCGGACGGCACCGGACGGGAGGCCCGGGTCGGCTCCGTCAGACCACTGCGGCGGGCAGCGGCGTGCGCCTGGTACGCCGGGACGCCACGAACGAGTCGGTGGTCAGGACCAGCAGCGCGAGCCACACGATCGCGAACCCGACCCAGCGCGACGTGCTCATCGCCTCGTGCTGGACGACCACGCCGACGACGAGCTGCATCACCGGGGTCAGGTACTGCGTCAGCCCGAGGGTCGACAGCGAGAGCCGCCTGGCCGACGACGCGAACAACAGCAGCGGCACGGCCGTCGCCGGGCCCGCGGCGACCATGAGCAGGGCGTGCCCCCACCCGGCGGCCCCGAACGTGATCCCGCCGCCGAGCCCGGTCGCACCCATCGCCACGAGCGCCACGACGGCGACCGGGGTCAGCCACAGCGTCTCCATCGTCAGGCCGCTCAGGGCGTCGACCGTGCCGCCGACGCGCTTCTTCACGAGGCCGTAGAGCCCGAACGAGAACGCCAGCACCAGCGAGATCCACGGCATCTGCCCGTACCCGACCGCGATGACGACGACGGCCACGATGCTGATGCCGACGGCCGTCCACTGCGCCGGACGCAGCCGCTCGTGCAACAGCACGACGCCGAGCGCGATCGTGACGAGCGGGTTGATGAAGTAGCCGAGCGCGGCTTCGACCGTGTGGCCGGTCGTGGTCGCGAGGACGTACACGGTCCAGTTCACGACGATGAGCACGGCCGCGAGCGCCATGACCGCCATCACGCGGCGCTGTGCGACCAACGAGCGGGTCCGGAGCCACGACCGGGTGACGGCGATGCCGACCGCGCAGAACCCGAGGCCGAACACGATCCGCCAGGCGACGATCTCGAACGCACCGGCCGGGGCCATCGCCGTGAACAGCAGCGGCATCAGCCCCCAGAGCCCGTAGGCCACGACGGCCTGCAGGACCCCGACGGATGCTTCGCTCCTGGCCACGCGCTCACTCACCCGGCAATGCTACGGACGTGCGCCGACAGGCGGACGCGGCCAGGGCCTCCAGGACGGTCAGCGACCGGGACGGCGAACGCCCCGGCAGCACGAGGCTGCCGGGGCGTTCGACGAGTGGAGCTGGGGTCAGTGCTCGATGACCGCGAGGACGTCGCGCGCGGACAGGACCAGCAGGTCCTCGCCCGAGTACTTGACCTCGGTGCCGCCGTACTTCGAGTAGATGACCTTGTCGCCGACGGCGACGTCGAGCGGCACGCGGTTGCCGTTGTCGTCGATGCGACCCGGACCCACGGCCACGACCTCGCCCTCCTGCGGCTTCTCCTTCGCGGTGTCCGGGATGACGAGACCGGACGCGGTGGTCTGCTCCGCCTCGACCTGACGGATGACGATGCGATCTTCGAGCGGCTTGATGGTGACGGCCACGGTGACCTCTTCTTTCTCGGTACTGACTCGGTACAGATGAAAACCGGTTGGCACTAGACACACGAGAGTGCCAGGTCCAACTGTAGGGGGCTGCTGGCACTCGGTCAATCCGAGTGCCAGAGCTCCTGGTGATGGAAGGATCGTCTCATGGACGCCACGGAACTCGCTCAGCTGCTGACGCCGGACGGCATGGCGCTGCTCGACCGGACGCCGGCCGTGTCCGACGGCGGCGAGATCGTGCGGGTCGTCGCTCGGCTGCGCCGTGAGGGGCACGACCCCGCGCTGGTCGCGGCGGTCCTGACCCAGGCGAAGCTGCGGCAGAAGGCCCGGGGCAAGTTCGGTGACTTCGCGAGCCGGATGCTCTTCACCGAGGCCGGCCTCGAGCAGGCGACCCGGCTCGCCGTCGCCGCACAGCACGCCGGCCGCTTCGCCGCCGCGGGGCTGCGTCGCGTGGCCGACCTGGGGTGCGGCATCGGCGGGGACGCGATGGCGATGGCCGCGCTCGACCTCGCCGTGACGGCAGTCGACCGCGACGAGGTCACCGCGGCGGTCGCGACGCACAACCTGGCACTCTGGCCCGACGCCCGGGTCGAGCTCGGCGACGCAGCGGCGTTCGACCTGTCCCGCGTCGACGGGGTCTGGATGGACCCCGCGCGTCGGACGTCCGGCCACAGCGACACCCGACGGCTGGCGGACCCGGACGACTGGTCGCCGTCACTCGACACCGTCTTCGCAGCCGCCACGAGGACACCGACCGGCGTGAAGCTCGGTCCGGGCGTCGATCGCGACCTCATCCCCGACACCGCCGAGGCGCAGTGGACCTCGGTCGACCGCGAGGTCGTCGAGCTCGCGCTCTGGTTCGGCCCGCTCGCACGGCCCGGCATCCGTCGCGCCGCGACCGTCATCGGCTCCCACGGCATCGCGGAGCTGACGAGCGATGCTGACTCCGAGGACGTCGAGGTCGGCTCGATCGGCGACTACCTGTACGAGCCGGACGGGGCGGTCATCCGAGCACGTCTGATCGGGGACCTGGCGCGTTCGTTCGACGGCCGCATGCTCTCGGACGGGATCGCCTACGTCACCGCCGACCGTCCCGTGACGACGCCGTTCGCGCAGGGCTTCCGGGTCCTCGACACGTTGCCGCTCGACGTCAAGCAGCTGAGCGCACGCCTGGCAGCCGACGGTGTCGGCACGGTGGAGATCAAGAAGCGCGGGGTCGACGTGGACCCCGCGCAGTTCCGCAAGCGGTTGCGGCTGCGTGGCGGCAGTCGCCAGGCGACGCTGGTGCTCACCCGACTGGAGGGCCGCCACACCGCCGTCCTGTGTGAACGGCTCCCTCAGGCGGTCGTCTGAGGCGCGGGGCGCCGCGGGTCAGCCGACGAGGGCGCCGGTGCCCGACCCGGTCCCGGTGCCGTAGTCCGAGTAGTCGTTGGCGTGGGCGCCGATCCAGAACAGGAACGCCACCCAGAGGATCCAGACGCCGAGCATCACCCATCCGGCGATGATGCCGGTCAGCGCCAGGCCGCGGCCCTGCTCGCCGTTGTGCTTGAGCCTGCCGAGGGCCACGTGCCCGAGGATCGCACCGGCCGGGCCGAGCAGCACCGCCATGAAGAACAACGGGATCGCGCCGAGGCCGAACACGATCGACAGGATGGCGAGGATGTTCGTCTTCGGCCGCTGCGCGTAGGGCTGGTACCCGCCGGCGGCGTAGGGGTTGTACTGGCCCTGCTGGCCCTGCTGGCCCTGCTGGCCCTGCTGCTGGGCGTAGGGGTTCTGCTGGCCCTGCTGCTGGGCGTAGGGGTTCTGCTGGGCGTACGGGTTCTGCGGAGCGCCGTACTGGGGCTGCTGCGACTGGCCGTACGGCTGCTGGCCGTACTGCTGGCCGGAGGGCTGCTGGCCGTACTGCTGGCCGGAGGGCTGCTGGCCGTACTGCGGCGTCTGTCCGGCCTGCTGGCCGTACTGCGGCGGCTGCTGGCCGTACTGCGGCGGCTGCGGAGTGTCCTGGCCGTACCCGTTCGGCTCGGCGGCGGACCCGGGCGCGGGAGCCGATGCGTCCGGCCGCTGCCCGTCCGACTGCTGCTCGCCCGGCTTCGGCCACTGGTTCTGATCGGACACGTTGCACCCCTCCCGACAGCCCGTGCGGCCATCGACAGCGATCCTCCCACACGCCGTGGACGGCGGTTTCAGACCTGGACGGTCGTCACCGGCAGGGTGGAGTCCGCCGCGATGCCCAGGTCGCTCGGCGCGTGCCCCTCCGCGACCAGGCGGGCCCCGACGGCCGCGATCATCGCGCCGTTGTCGGTGCAGAGGTCGAGCGGTGGGATCCGGAGCGCGATCCCAGCGGCCGCACAGC
The DNA here is from genome assembly GCF_003234655.2 of Curtobacterium sp. MCLR17_007. NCBI lineage: Bacteria > Bacillati > Actinomycetota > Actinomycetes > Micrococcales > Microbacteriaceae > Curtobacterium > Curtobacterium sp. MCLR17_007. The sequence continues at coordinate 3,430,279 of NZ_CP126271.1, forward strand.
GCTCGGCGGCGACGGCACGCAACCGCGCGTTCGCCACGACGCCGCCGCCGAGCAGCAGCCGGTGGACTCCGGTGTCACGACAGGCGTTGAGCGCCTTCGTGAGCAGGACGTCCACGACCGCCTCGCGGAACGACGCGGCCACGTCGGCCACGGGGACCTCGCGCCCCTCGTCGCGGCAGCGTTCCACCCAGCGGGCGACCGAGGTCTTGAGGCCGGAGAACGAGAAGTCGTACCGGTGCGCCGCCATGTCCTTGGGCAGCGTCAGCCCGCGGGGGAAGCGGATCGCCGTGGGGTCGCCGTCCGACGCGGCCCGGTCGATCTGCGGGCCGCCGGGGTAGGGCAGTCCGAGCAGCCGAGCGACCTTGTCGAAGGCCTCGCCCGCGGCGTCGTCGATCGTCTCGCCGAGCAGTTCGACGTCCCCGACCAGGTCCCGCACGAGCAGCAGCGACGTGTGGCCGCCGGACACGAGCAGCGCGACCGTCGGCAGCTCGATGCTGCTGCCGTCGGCGCGCAGGACGTCGGCCCCGACGTGGCCGACCAGGTGGTTCACGCCGTACAGCGGCTTGCCCGTGGCCACGGCGAGCGCCTTCGCGGCACCGACACCGACCATCAGGGCGCCGGCGAGTCCCGGACCGGCGGTGACGGCGACCGCGTCGAGCTCGTCGAGCGTCACGCCGGCCTCGGCCAGCGCCTGCGTCAGCGTCGGCGTCATCGCCTCGAGGTGCGCGCGTGCTGCCACCTCGGGCACGACCCCGCCGTAGCGGGCGTGCTCCTCCATGCTCGAGGCGATGACGTTGGCGAGCAGGGTGGTGCCGCGGACGATCCCGATGCCGGTCTCGTCGCAGGAGGTCTCGATGCCGAGCACCAGGGGTTCACGCATCGAGGGTCTCCTGTCCGACGGGTCCGGGGCCGCTCGGGTGTTCCGGGGCGAGCGCGGCACGCATCACCCACGCGTCGACCCCGTCCGGCTGGTAGTAGCGCGGACGGGTCGCGATGTGCACGAACCCGAAGCCGGTGTACATGGTCTGGGCCACCGGGTTGTCGGCCCGGACCTCGAGGAAGACCTCGTGCACGCGGCGTCGACGGGCCTCGTCGAGCAGCTCGGTGAACAGGGCGCGCCCGATGCCGGCACCCCGGTGCTCGGCCGCGACGGCGATGGTCTGCACGTCGGCGACGGGGTTGCCCGGCAGCGACGACAGCCCGGCGTACCCGACGACCGTCGGCGCCGACCCGTCGGTCGTCTCGACCACCACGTAGAAGCCGTGCGGGGAGTACAGCTCGCCCGACATCTGCGAGGCCGACCAGGCGTCGGTCGGGAACGCGGCGTGCTCGAGCCACATCACGTCGTCCAGGTCCTGCGGATGGGCGCGCCGCAGGCGCAGCCCGTCCGGCAGTGTCACCGAGCCACCCGCTTGGGTGCGCCCGGCATCGTGACGTCGGGGTCGCGGAGGTACAGGGGGGTGTCCTCGGCGAAGGGACTGCCGGAGGCGAGCCGGTCCGCGGCGAGCTGGCCGAGCCTCCCGCCCGGCACGGTGACGGCGGTGACCCGCCGGAACCCACTGGAGGCCCCCAGCACGTCGTCCAGGTCGGCCGGCCTGGCGAGACCGGGACCCGCGGTGCGCGTGCCGGCCAGGTCGTGGACGCTGAAGTACACCTCGCGGCGGCGGGCGTCCGTCAGGACGACGAACGGGGCACCGTCGCCGGATGCGACGACGTCGGCCGCGACGGCGTCGTGGCTGACGAGCGGGTGCACGGGGACTCCCCGTGCGGCGGCGAACGTGCGTGCTGCCGCGATGCCGACCCGCAGCCCCGTGAACGGTCCGGGTCCCATGCCGGCGACGACGCCCGTGACGTCGGTGGCCGTGATGCCGGCGTCGGTCAGGACGTCCCGCAGGAAGGGGCCGATCACCTCGGCGTGGCGACGGGAGTCGTCGGTCGACCGTTCGGCGAGGACGCGGTGCGTCGTGGGGTCGACCACGGCCACGGAGGTCCCGGCGGAGGTGTCGATCGCGAGCAGCACCCGTCCATCGTAGGCGCGCGTCGCGAGGCCGACCGCTGCCGGCCGGACGTCGGGTCCGACGTGCCGGGACCCGTCTTCCCCGCGAGGGGTACGGCGACCGGCCGATCGCGGACAGACCAGGGGGTTCGCCCACGTACTGGGGGCAAGTCGCTGCTGTCGGATGGCCCGTGCCGACCGAGAGGACCCCGTGCAGGCTCGTCGGGACGTCTGCACCCAAGGGAGTGACACACGATGCAGGAACGCACCACGAAGGCGGCTCTCGCGGCCGTCGTCCTCAGCGCAGCGCTCATCGCTGCCCCGCTCGGGACCGCGACCGCGACCGCCGCGACGACGAGCCCGTTCAAGCTCTCGTTCGCGCAGAACTTCACCACCGCGATGCCAGCGAACGGGCCGTTCGCGCAGAAGTACGTCGACTCGTGGCAGCCGTACCCGGACGGGATGGGTGGCGGCATGTACTGGTCGGGCTCGCAGGTCAGCACCCACGACGGGATGATGGACGTGACGCTGGACGGCAAGCGCGGTGCGGCGGGCACCTTCGGGTCGCGGGTCGGCGCGTGGGGTGCCGTCGGCGGCAAGTTCACCGTCCGAGCCCGTGCCACCGGCGGCGACGGCAACGGCGCGGCGTTCATCCTCTGGCCGACCTCGAACGTCTGGTCCGAGGGTGAGATCGACTTCCCGGAGAGCAACTTCGAGGACTCGCCGATGCTGCACCAGCACTCGATGACCCCCGGCAAGGAGGACCTCGCGACGAGCGTCTCGACCCGGGCGTCGTGGCGCGACTGGCACACCTACGCGGTCGAGTGGATCCCGGGCAAGTCGGTCAAGTACTACCTCGACGACAAGCTGCTGACGACCGTCACCCGCGACGTGCCACGGACACCGCACCGCTTCATGTTCCAGGTCGGCAACTGGGGCGCGAAGGGCCACCTCTACATCGACTCGGTGAGCACCTACGCGTACAAGCCCTGACGAGCCCTGGCGCCGGGCGGGGGCGTCGGTCGTCGGTCGTCGGTCGTCGGTCGTCGGGGGCTAGAGCACCACGCCGTCCCAGCGCGGGCCCGAGCCGGTCACCACGACACGGCGGGGTTCGTCGGGGACGTCGTCCGGGTCGAGGTCGTCGACCGCGGGGACGGCGTCGGCACCGGTCGCGCGGGAGATCTCCACGTCGAGGACGCTGTCGCTGATGCCGTCGACCATCCCCCGACCCCACTCCACGACGACGATCGCGCCGTCCCAGTCGAGGTCGAGGTCGTCGAGCTCGACCGGGTCGGACAACCGGTAGGCGTCGACGTGCACGAGGTCCGGGCCGGCCGTCGTCGGATGGGTCCGGGCCAGGACGAACGTCGGGCTCGACACCTGCCCGCGAGCCCCGAGCGCGGCCCCGAGCCCACGGGTCATGGTCGTCTTGCCGGCACCGAGCGGCCCCGTCAGCACGACGAGGTCACCGGCGCGCAGGACCCCGGCGAGCCGGGCACCGAGCTCCCCCATCGCGTCCGTGCTCGCGATCGTGGTGTCGAGCAGGACGCTCACGCGTGGTCCCCGCGCAGGTACTCCCCGACACGCCCCTCGACGGAGTGCCCCTCGTACACCCGCTGCACGCGGGCGCCGATGCGGCAGACGATCTCCTCGCCGATGGTGTCGAGCGCCGAGCCCCACTCGAGCACGGTCATCTCGTCGTGCTCGCCCGTTCCGAACAGCACGACCGTGTCGCCGACCCGCACGTCGTCGTCGCCGACGTCGACCAGGAACTGGTCCATCGCCACACGGCCGGCGACCGGGTACCGCGTGCCGCCGATCGCGACCTCGACGCGGCCCTGCGCGAGCCGCGGCACGCCGTCCGCGTAGCCGACCGGGACCAGGGCGAGCGTCGTCTCGCGGTCGGTCCGGTATGTGTAGTCGTACGAGACGCCCGTCCCGACCGGCACCCGCTTGGTCTTCGCGACCGAGGCCGTCAGGGTCATCACCGGCTCGAGCCCGAGGTCCGCCGCCGAGACGCCGTCCGCGCCCGGGATCCCGAACAGGTTCGCGCCCATCCGGACCATGTCCCTGCGGTACTCCTTGCGCTCGAGGCCCGCGAGCGACGCCGCGACGTGCTCCATCGGCAGGTCGAGCCCGAGGTGCTCGGCGCGTTCCACGGCCTGGTCGAACCGGGACACGGCCGTGGCGTCGTCCTGGTCCGAGGACTCGGCCAGGTGCGTGTAGGCCGCGACGACCTCGATCCGACCTTCGCGCTGCGCATCGCGGGCGAGCTCGACCAGCGCGGGCCAGTCGTCGAGCGACGCACCGTCACGGTGCAGCCCCGTGTCGACGCCGAGGTGCACGCGCGCCGGCCGCTGGTCGACCGCGTCGACGATGCGCTGCAGCTCGGCGACGTTCGAGACGCCGAGGTCGACGGCCGAGTCGATCGCGTCGCGGAAGTCGAGTCCGGGGTCGTGCTGCCACGTGAACAGGTGGACGTCCTCGCCCACACCGATCGCCCGCAACCGGAGCGCGGCGGGCACGGTCAGCACCCCGATCCAGCGGACACCGGCGTCCACCGCGGCGAGCGCGATCGGCTCGAGTCCGTGCCCGTACGCGTCGGCCTTCATGATCGCCATCACCTCGACGGGGTCCATCCAGTCGCGGACCAGGTCGAGGTTGGCGCGGTAGGCGTCCAGGTCGATGACCGCCTGGCGCAGGGGCGCGCTCACGTCGTCCTCCGTTCGATGCTCTGCCCGAGTCGGGCGACCACCTCGTAGTTGATCGTCCCGACCGCGGCGGCCCACTCCTCGACCGCCGGGTCGCCGTTCGCGGGGTCGCCCCACAGCACGACCTCGTCGCCCACGCTGACCTCGGCGTCACCGATGTCGACGTGCATCGCGTTCATCGCGACCCGGCCGACCACCGGGAACCGACGGTCACCGATGCGGACGGAGACGCGGTTGCCGAACGCACGGTCGAACCCGTCGGCGTACCCGAGCCCGATGACGGCCAGTCGTGTGTCGGTCTGGGCACGCCAGGTGTACCCGTAGCTGACGCCGTCACCGGCCGGCACCACGACCGTCCGGAGGACCGAGGCGGTCAGGCGCATCGCGGGGCGCAGGCCGAGGTCGGCGGACGTCCGGTCGGCGAACGGGCTGAGGCCGTACAGCGCGATGCCGACACGGGCCAGGTCACGGCGGGTCTCGGGCAGCGCGATGCCCGCGGCACTGGCAGCCAGGTGCACGACGTCGGGGCGGATGCCGCGCGCGGCCAGTCCGTCGAGTGCCCGCTGCAGCGCGGCGTCCTGGTCGAGGTCGTCGGTGCGCGAGGCGTTCGACAGGTGCGACATCAGCCCCTCGACCCGGGTCCGGGCACCGCTGCGGGCGAGGGCACCGGCGCGGTCGAAGAGCTCGGGCCACTCGGACTCGACGGCACCGTTCCGGCTGAGTCCCGTGTCGACGCAGACGTGCACGGCGGGGACCTCGGCGTCGGCCGCGCTCGAGAGCTGCTCGACGCTCGACACCGCCGGGGTGATGCCGTACTGCGCGGCGCGCCGGAAGTCCTCGTCCGGGGCGTGCAGCCAGGCGAGGATCCGCACGCCCTCGTCGATGCCGGCCTGCCGCAGCGCGATGCCCTCGTCGATGTCGGCGACGCCGAGCCACTCCGCGCCGGCGTCGACGAACGCCCGGGCGGCGTCAGCCGCACCGTGTCCGTACCCGTTCGCCTTGACGACCGCGACGACGCCGGACGGGGCCACCTGGTCGGCGACGGTCGCGTAGTTGGCGATCAGGGCCTCCCTGTCGACCGTGATGCCCGTGAACGCACTCACTTCGCCCTCCCCCCGACGATCAGGGACAGAACCGCCGCCTGGCGATCGACCGTGATGCCCGTGAACGCACTCAAACCCTGTCCCCTGTTCCTTCCAACACCACGAACGCCGTCGCGATCCCACCGTCATGCGAGAGCGACAGGTGCACCGAGGTGACCCCACGCGCTGTCGCGACCTGCTGTGCCTCGGCGTGGAGCGCCAGTGACGGGTTCCGCTGGTCGTCCGAGACGACCTCGAGGTCCTGCCAGCTCAGCCCCGCGCTCGACCCGAACGCCTTGATCAGCGCCTCTTTCGCGGCGAACCGCGCCGCGAGCGAGGCGACCGGGCGCGGCTCGCCGTCCCGCACCTGCTCGGACGGGGTGAACAGACGTGTCCGCATGGCCGGCGTGCGCGTCAGCACCCGCTCGAACCGTTCCAGGTCGACGACGTCGACCCCGATGCCGATGATCACGACGCGACTACTCGACGGTGACCGACTTCGCGAGGTTGCGTGGCTGGTCGACGTCCAGGCCCTTGGCGGCCGCGAGCTCCATGCCGAACATGTGCAGCGGCGCGACGGCGAGCAGCGGCTCGAACAGCGGCGTCGCGAGTGGGATCCGCAGGACCTCGTCGGCGAAGGGCAGCACGGCGGCGTCACCTTCTTCGGCGATGGCGATCACCCGGGCGCCGCGTGCGCGGATCTCCTGGATGTTCGACACGACCTTCGGGTGCAGCGATCGGGCGTCACGGGGCGACGGGACGATCACGAAGACGATCTGCCCCGGCTCGATCAGCGCGATCGGACCGTGCTTCAGCTCGCCGGCCGCGAAGCCCTCGGCGTGGATGTAGGCGAGCTCCTTGAGCTTGAGCGCACCCTCGAGGGCGATGGGGTACCCGACGTGGCGGCCGAGGAACAGCACGCTGCGGGTGTCCGCCATCCACTTCGCCAGCTCGGCGACCCCGGCGGCGTCCTCGATGGTCTGCTGCAGCTTGGCCGGCAGCCCCTCGAGCTCCGTGACCTGCTCGGCGATCTGCTCGGCCGTCATCGTGCCGCGCAGCGTCGCCAGGTGCAGCCCGAGCAGGTACAGCGCGACGCCCTGCGCCAGGAAGGCCTTGGTCGACGCGACGGCGACCTCGGGGCCAGCGTGGGTGTAGATGACCGCGTCGGACTCGCGCGGGATGGTCGCCCCCTGGGTGTTGCAGATCGAGAGGACCTGCGCGCCCTGCTCTCGCGCGTACTTGACGGCCATGAGCGTGTCCATGGTCTCGCCGGACTGGCTGATCGACACCACGAGCGTGTTCTCGTCGAGCACCGGGTCGCGGTACCGGAACTCGTGCGCCAGCTCGACCTCGACCGGCACGCGTGCCCACTGCTCGATGGCGTACTTGCCGAGCATGCCCGCGTACGCCGCAGTGCCGCACGCGATGACGATGACGCGGTCGACGTGCTGCAGGCGCTCGGCGATCGGCTCGAGGTCCGTCAGGGTCACGGCCCCCTCGTGCACGCGGCCGAGGATCGTCTTGGCGACCGCCTCGGGTTCCTCGCTGATCTCCTTCGCCATGAACGAGGACCAGCCGCCCTTGTCGGCGGCCGAGGCGTCCCAGTTGACCTCGAACTCGCTCGGGGTGGCCGGGGTGCCGTCGAAGTGGATGACGTCGACGCCGTCGGGGCGGATCGTGGCGATCTCGTCCTGTCCGATCGACAGCGCGCGCTGCGTGTGGGCGACGAACGCCGCCACGTCCGAGCCCATGAAGTTCTCGCCGTCGCCGAGTCCGACGACGAGGGGCGAGTTGCGACGGGCGCCCACGACGACACCCGGCTGGTCGGCGTGCACGACCAGCAGCGTGAACGCGCCGTCGAGTCGCTGGACGGCCTGCTGCATGGCGGCGGTCAGGTCACCGGTGTCGCGGAACGCGCGGGCGACGAGGTGTGCGGCGACCTCGGAGTCGGTCTCGCTGAGGAACTCGACGCCCTCGGCGACCAGCTCGTCCCGCAGCGAGGAGAAGTTCTCGATGATGCCGTTGTGGATGAGCGCGAGCTTGCCGCCGTCGGCCAGGTGCGGGTGCGCGTTCTCGTCGGTCGGGCCGCCGTGGGTCGCCCAGCGGGTGTGGCCGATGCCGGTGCCGCCGTCGGCGATGGGGTGCGCGTCGAGTTCGTCGACCAGGGCCTGGAGCTTGCCCGCCTTCTTCGCCGAGGTCAGGTCACCGGCGGGGTCGATGACCGCGATGCCGGCCGAGTCGTACCCGCGGTACTCCAGCCGACGCAGACCCCCCAGGAGCACGTCCGTGCTGCTGTTGCTGCCGACGTAGCCCACGATTCCACACATGGCGACGATCCTACGATGCGCCCGGCGCAACGCACTGCGAAGGAGCAGGCCCCGGGGATACCGTGACCCACATGGGACGTTTCGACGAGATCGCCATCACCACGCTGCACGGCGAGCAGACCACCTTCGGCGAGTACGGCGACAAGGCGGTGCTCGTGGTGAACGTCGCGTCGCGCTGCGGGCTCGCGCCGCAGTACGAGCAGCTCGAGGAGCTCCAGAAGACCTACGGACCGCGCGGCTTCACGGTCCTGGGGTTCCCGAGCAACCAGTTCCTGCAGGAGCTCGGTTCATCCGAGGCCATCGACGAGTACTGCTCCACCACGTGGGGCGTAACGTTCCCGATGTCCGAGAAGGTCAAGGTGAACGGCATGGGCGCCCACCCCCTCTACAAGGAGCTCAAGCAGACGCCGGACGCCAGCGGCAAGGCGGGGCGCGTCATCTGGAACTTCGAGAAGTTCCTGGTCGCCCCGGACGGCACCGTCTCCCGCTTCCGCCCGACGACCAAGCCGGACGCCCCCGAGGTCATCGCCGCCATCGAGGCGGCGCTGCCCGCCTGAGCGGTCGCGCCCAGCGCGACCACGGCACCGGACGGGAGGCTCCGGTCACCCGCGCCGGTCGGCGCACGTGATCCTCCCCATCGGGCACGGCCGGCCCGCCGCTGGCGCGTCGGTCCGGAACCGGCCGACGTGGGCCCCGCCTCCCGTCTGTACGCTCGATCCCATGCCGATCCCGGAGACCACCGTCGCGCACCCCACCCCCTTCGTGGAGATCCCGCGCGCGGAGTGGGCGCAGCTCGCACCGAAGGAGCACCTCTCCCTGACCGAGACGGAGATCGTCCAGCTCCGGGGCCTCGGCGACCGGCTCGACATGCAGGAGGTGCAGGAGGTCTACCTCCCGCTCTCCCGGCTCCTGACGCTGTACGCAGCCGGTGCGCGCGACCTGCACGCCGAGACCAGCCGCTTCCTGGGCGAACGGGCGAGCCGGACGCCGTTCGTGATCGGTGTCGCGGGCTCGGTCGCCGTCGGCAAGTCCACCGTGGCGCGACTGCTGCGGGAGCTGACGAAGCGCTGGCCGGACACACCCCGGGTCGAGCTCGTGACCACGGACGGGTTCCTGTACCCGAACGCCGAACTCGAGCGCCGCGGGATCATGGACCGCAAGGGCTTCCCCGAGTCCTACGACCGGCGCTCCCTGCTGCGCTTCGTCAGCCAGGTGAAGAGCGGCGCGACCGAGGTCCGGGCGCCGTTCTACTCGCACCTGGTCTACGACATCGTGCCCGACGCCGAGGTGGTCGTGCGGCAGCCGGACATCCTGATCGTCGAGGGGCTCAACGTGCTCGCGCCGCCGCTGCACGGACGCCTGGCGCTGTCGGACCTGTTCGACTTCACGATCTACGTCGACGCGAAGACCCGCGACATCGAGTCCTGGTACGTCGACCGGTTCCTGGCGCTGCAGGAAGAGGCCTTCGCCAGCCCGGACTCGTTCTTCCACCGGTTCGCGAGCCTGTCCCGCGAGGACGCCGTGCGCACCGCGACCGACGTCTGGCGGGCGATCAACGAGCCGAACCTGGTCGAGAACGTGCTGCCGACGCGCTCCCGGGCGACCCTCGTGCTGAAGAAGGGCGCGAACCACAAGGTGAACTCGGTCCTGCTCCGCAAGATCTAGCGCGCGGGCGGCCGACGCCGTCGCGCGCGCAGCACCGCGGGCGCGCCGGGCCGCAGTGCGGACGGGGCCGCAGTGCGGACGGGGCCGCAGTGCGGACCGGCGGCGCACAACGAAGACCCGTTCGAACCACGGGCAGCCGTGGTTCGAACGGGTTCCGGTTGATCAGGTACGAACGGCACCGCGGGAGCACCGCCAGTGCGCAGTCCCTACGCCGCGTCGAGCGCCAGACGGTCCTCGACGACGGCGGCGAGCTCCTCAGCGATGCGCTGCGCGTCCTCCTGCGAGGCGGCCTCGACCATCACGCGCACGACAGGCTCGGTGCCCGAGGGGCGCAGCAGCACGCGGCCGGTGTCACCGAGCGCTGCCGAGGCGGCAGCGACGGCGTCCTGCACGCCCTGGTCGGCCAGCCCGTGCCGGTCCACGCCCTTGACGTTGAGGAGCACCTGCGGGAACACGGTCATGCACGCGGCGAGCTCTTGCAGGGTCTTGCCCGTCCGGGCCATCTCGGCGACCAGGTGCAGCCCGGTGAGGATGCCGTCGCCGGTGGTCGCGTACTCCTGGAAGATGATGTGGCCGGACTGCTCGCCACCGAGCGAGTAGCCGCCCTCGTTCATCTTCTCGAGCACGTACCGGTCACCGACGCCAGCTTCGACGACGGTGATCCCCGCGTCGGCCATTGCCCGCTTCAGTCCGAGGTTCGACATGATCGTCGCGACGAGCGTGTCGGACACCAGGTGTCCGCGTTCCTGCAACGACAGCGCCAGGATCGCCATGATCTGGTCACCGTCGATCGCGTTGCCCCGGGCGTCGACGGCCAGGCAGCGGTCGGCGTCGCCGTCATGGGCGATCCCGACGTCGGCGCCGGCTTCGAGCACGGCACGAGCCAGGTTGTCGATGTGGGTCGACCCGACACCGTCGTTGATGTTCCAGCCGTCCGGGTCGGCCCCGATCAGGGTGACCCGGGCACCGGCGTTCACGAAGACCTCGGGCGAGACACCCGCGGCGGCCCCGTTGGCACAGTCGAGCACCACGTGGATGCCGTCGAGCCGGTACGGGAGCGTCGCCAGCAGGTGCACGACGTAGCGGTCCTCGGCGTCCGCGAAGCGGGTGATCCGCCCGACGCCGATGCCCGTGGGCGTGGGTGCCGACTGGTCGTGCATCGCCGCTTCGATGCGGTCCTCGACCTCGTCGGGGAGCTTCTTGCCACCCGTGGCGAAGAACTTGATCCCGTTGTCGGGGGCCGGGTTGTGCGACGCGGAGATCATCACGCCGAAGTCGGCGTCGATGTCCGCGACCAGGAACGCGGCGGCGGGGGTGGGGATGACGCCGGCGTCGAGCACGTCGACCCCGGCGGAGGCGAGCCCGGCTGCCACAGCAGCGCCGAGGAACTCGCCAGAGACGCGCGGGTCGCGCGCCAGGACCGCGCGAGGGCGCGGTCGACCGGACGCCCGACGGGCGTCCGCATGGTGTCCGTGCGTGAGCACGGCCGCGCTCGCCTGGGCAAGGCCCAGTGCGAGCGCGGCCGTCAACTCGCCGTTGGCGAGGCCACGAACGCCGTCGGTTCCGAAGAGACGCGGCATTGCGATCGGGTTCGCCGTGCGACTAGCGCTTCGAGAACTGCGACGCCTTGCGGGCCTTCTTGAGACCGGCCTTCTTGCGCTCGATGACGCGGGCGTCACGGGTGAGGAAGCCGGCCTTCTTGAGGGTGGCGCGGTTGTTCTCGCGGTCGATCTCGTTCAGCGTGCGCGCGATGGCCAGGCGGAGCGCGCCGGCCTGGCCCGAGGGGCCGCCACCCGTGATGCGGGCGGTCACGTCGTAGGAGCCGAGGAGCTCGAGCACCTTGAACGGGTCGTTGATGAGCTGCTGGTGCAGCTTGTTCGGGAAGTAGTCCTCGAGCGTGCGGCCGTTCACGACGAACGTGCCGGAGCCCGGGACCAGCCGGACGCGCGCGATTGCTTCCTTGCGGCGGCCGACGGCACCGCCGGAGACGTTGAGGATCTGACGGGGAGCGGCCTCGGCAGCGGCGGGTGCGCTCTCCGTGGTGAAGCTCTCGGGGGTCTGGTCGAGGGAGTCAGCGATCTGAGCCATGAGTTTTCTCTCGTTCTTGGAAGTCGTCGTGGCCGCTGTTACTGCGAGACCTGGTCGAAGATGTACGTCTTGGGCTGCTGCGCGGCGTGGGGGTGCTCGGGACCCGCGTACACCTTGAGCTTCTTGAGCTGCTCGCGGCCCAGCGTGTTCTTCGGGAGCATGCCGCGGATCGCCTTCTCGACGGCGCGGGTCGGGTGCTTCTCGAGCATCTCCGGGTAGGAGGTCGCGGTGAGGCCGCCCGGGTAGCCCGAGTGGCGGTAGTAGACCTTCTTCGCGAGCTTGGAGCCGGTGAGGGCGACCTTGTCCGCGTTCACGATGATGACGAAGTCACCCATGTCCATGTGCTGGGCGAAGGTGGCCTTGTGCTTGCCGCGGAGCAGGGCGGCGACGTGCGAGGCGAGACGGCCGAGGACGACGTCGGTCGCGTCGATGACGATCCAGTCGTGCTGGACGTCTGCCGGCTTCGGTGAGAACGTGCGAGTCACAGGAGTGCTGCTTTCGTGTCGAGGTGAGGAGTCCGTGAATCCCACTCCGGTGAGGTGTTCTGGCGGGCGACACCCGCTGAACGCCCCGGTGGAGGGCTCATCTGACTGTCTGGCGCACAACGGCGCGCAGACCAAGGTGAGAGCCTACCGGACGCCGCTTGCACGGGTCAACCGCAGCGTGCCCCGGGACGGACAGGAGGCCCGGTGCCAGCCGGCACCGAGCCTCCTGTCCGCTGTTGCTACGCGGCGCTGACGCGGCGACGACGCGCGACGAGCACGCCCGTCCCCGCGACGAGCAGCAGCAGCGCGGCGGCGATCCCGCCACCGAGCTCCGCACCCGTGAACGCCAGCTCGCCGGTGGCCGGGTCGATCGTGATGGTCGTCCACCCGATCAGGGACCCGTCGGCCGCGGTCACGGCGAGACGGTGCGGACCGGAGGACGCGTCCGCGGGGATGGTCACCCGGACCGTCCCGTCGGCGGCCACCGTCTCGGTGCCCAACAGCACCGTGTCGGAGAACAGCCAGACCGACACGCGCTCACCGGCGTGTGCGGTGCCGACACCGACGGTGATCGTCTCGCCCGGACGGGCCGACGCCGGCGCCGTCACGCCCCCGCGGTCCGCGTCCGTGAGGGACGACTCCGACGGCGCGACCGGCGCGGGGACCGGCGTCGTCCCGCCCGGCGTCGGGGTCGGGGTCGGCGAGCCACCGTCGCCCGGCGTCCCACCGTCGCCCGGCGTCCCACCGTCGCCCGGCGTCCCACCGTCGGCCAGGTCGAACCCGACCAGGATCGGGTCGTGGTCACTCGCCCGGTACACGTCGTCGGTGTACAGGTCCGTGACGTTGTAGTTGTAGCGGCTGTACTCCAGGCCCACCGACTCGACCGAGTTGATGTTCCAGATGTCCACACCGGTCACGGTCGCGAGGGCAGCAGGCGACGCGAGCACGTGGTCCAGCGACCCGCTCAGGCCGGAGAACACGTACGACCACTCCGACGAGTCCAGCGCCGGACCGAGGTCCGTGTAGCCCGCGTCGCCGAGGACGACCATCGGGTCCTCCTTGCTGTAGGCGTTGAAGTCGCCGAGCATGAACACCTTGTCCGTGCCGTACTGCTGCTGCATCGCGGTGGAGAAGGTCACGAGGGCCTTCGCCTGCCGCACGCGGTCCGCGTTCGAGGCGCCCTGGCCGTCGCCCTGGTCGGCGTTCTCGCCGGTGCCGGAGCCCTTCGACTTGAAGTGGTTCGCGATCACCAGGAACTCGTCGTCCGCGCTGCCGCCGACCGGGCGGAACGCGTCCGCGACGGGCTGCCGTGCGTTCGTGAACGCGGAGTCCAGCAGGATGGTCGACTCGCCGGTGGGCGCGACCCGGGCCGTCTTGTAGATCAGGGCGAGACGGATGACGTCCTCGCTGGCGGGCAGCGTCTTCGGGGACGGAACGTACGCCCAGGTGTCGCTGCCGGTCGCCGCGTTCAACGCGCCGACGAGGGTGGCGACGGCCGCGTCACGGTCCTGCCCGAACTCGCGGGAGTTCTCGATCTCCTCGAGCGAGACCACGTCCGCGCCCAGGCCGTTGATGGCCTTGACGATCTTGACCTGCTGGCGCTCGAGGTCCTCCTGCTCGGCGGCACCGCGGGCGTCGCAGCCCGAGTTCACCGTGACCGGGTCGCCCTCGCGGTCGGTGTAGTACGAGCAGCCGGTCAGCTCGTCACCCGTGGTCGGGAAGTAGTTCAGGACGTTGAAGCCGGCGAGCTTGACGTCACCGCCGACGTCGGCGGGCTTCGCGGTGCGCACGTTCGAGAACGTCGTCGGCAGGTCGGCCTTCGGGGTCGCCCCCGTGATCGGCGACGTGGGCTGGAACTTCCACGCGTTGTTGCGGTAGTCCATGACGACGGGCTTCGTGAAGGTGGCGGCAGCGCCGACCGTGACCGGAGCGTCGTTCGTCAGCCACGAGACCGGGATCGACTGGTTCGCCTTCGACAGGAAGTTCGTGCTGCCGCCGTCGTCGAGCGTGACCTTGCGTGCGGCGTTGTCCGCGGCGACGGCGAGCGCCGCCGGGGTTCCGGGACGCGCGACCTCGGTCGGCTGGACGAGCCGCTTCGTGCCGCTGGCCAGGACGACCTCGCCGTACTGGTTGGTCGTGTAGTTGTCCGCGACCGTGTAGTCGCCCTGCGGTGCGACGAGCATGCTCTCGAGCGACTCGCGCTGGGCGTCGGTGGCGGGGAAGGCGACGGCGGCGGGCTGCGGCGCGGCGACCGTGTCGGCCAGCTTCGTCATGCCGCCGGCGGCCACGGTCAGCTCGGTCAGGCCGGAGTACTCCGACACCGCGCCCGTGAGCTGCACGTGGTCGCCCTCGCGGACGTCACCGGCGGTGGCGGCCGAGTACACGAACACCGCGTCGGACGCCGTGTGCGCGGTCAGGTCGAGGGCGCCCCCGGTGCCGGGGGTCTGCACGGTGTAGCCGTCGAACCCGCCGGTGGCGTAGACCGCGGTGACGACGCCGCTCGTGACGACGTTCCTGCCGACGAACGGCGAGGTGTCCGTCGTGCCCTGGAGCTGCGCGATCGTGACCGCCTCGGCGGGGTCGGTCGGTGCGGGCGTGCCCGGGTCGGTCGGTGTCGTCGGGTCGGTCGGGGCTGCCGTCTCGCCCGCCGAGTTCGTCGGGGTGACCGACGACGACAGCGTGAAGTCCGCCGCGTTGTCGTCGGTGTCCACGGCGCCGGGGGCCCGGACGAGGGCGTCCGGCACGCCGTTGGCGGTGCCGGTCGTCGCGGGCGCGGTCTCGAACGTGTTCGAGGTGCCGTAGCCCAGGACGTCGACGACACCGGTGGTCCCCGCGGACACCGAACCCACGGGCAGCGTCAGCGCCGACGCCTGGTCGGAGAGCACGAGCGTGCCCGACGAACCCGAGGCGTTCAGCGTCGACACCACGTCGGGCGTCGGGAGTGCTGCACCGTTCGTGCCGTTCGAGCCGCCCTGCACCAGGTAGGTGCCGTGCGCCGGGACGGACCCGGTCAGGGGCACGACGGTGGTGGACCCCGCGGAGGCGGCGGCGGCGCGGTACTGCAGCGACCAGCCGTCGACCGCCACGCTGGCGTCGGTCGGGTTGGCGATCTCGACGAACTTGTTCGTGAACGGCTGCTTCGCGCTGCCGCCCTTCAGGTAGGCCTCACCGATGACGAGACCGGTGCCCGCGGTGTCCGCGCTGGCTGTGGTGGCGGTTGCGAGTGGTGCGGCGAGGAGTGTCGCGGCGACCGTGGCGCACAGCAGGGTGCGCCGGACGTTCGTGGGCATGCTGACCTTCTGGTCGGGGGCGGGGAACCCTCAGACCGTACAGACCTGCAGGGTCCTTCAGGTTTCGACCAGGTGAACCATTGCAGACGGCAACATCCGCGGACGGGTCGTCAGGTGCCGACCGGCAGCCACTCCCGACCCACCCGGTGCACCGCGGGACCGTGCCCCGGCAGCACGATCTCGGGGATCGGCAGCGCGCCGGCCGACTCGACCGCCCGGGCCTGGTCGTGCGTGAAGAACGGCGTGATCATCCGCGGGCGGGGGCTCCACGACCCGGGTTGCGTGTCGTGGTGCGAGACGACCGCGTCCCCGGTGACGATGGCGTCGGCGGCCGGCAGCAGGTAGGCCGTGGAACCGTCGGTGTGGCCGGGCGCGGGGAACGGCGTGATCGCGCGTCCCTCGAAGTCGTGACCGGTGAAGGCGCGGGCCGAGGACACGGCGACCGGTCGCAGTGCGTCGGACCGGACGGCCCGCGCCAGCCACCGCAGCACCCGCGGCGACGCGAGCCGCCCGCCGATCCCGGCCGGGGTGACCTGCTGACGCGCCGGCCCGCGGACGTTGTCGAGCTCCGCCGCGTGGGCGAGGACCTCGACGTGCGGGAACAGCTCGAGGATGCCGGGGATGCCGCCGACGTGGTCGACGTGCCCGTGGGTGACGTACACGCGACGGAGGTCCCCGAGGTCGTGGCCGGCGTACCGGACGGTGTCGAGCACGAGCCCGGTGTCGGCCGGGTACCCGGCGTCGATCAGGGCGACACCGTCCTCTTCTGCCAGGACGACCCAGTTCGACACCGGACCCTCGACGAAGACCACACCGGGAGCGACGGAGACGACGGACCGGGGTTCGCGGGAGCTCATCCCCCGACGCTATCCGAGGACCCGGGCTCGGTCCGACGTGCCCGGGTCTGCGCGGCACGTCCGGCGAGCTCGTGGTCGGACGGGTACCCGACCTCGGTCAGCGTCAGCCCCCGTGCGGGTGCGACCTTGAACGCGCTGGTCCGCTCCCCCGCCACGCGGAGTTCCTGCAGTCGGTCGGCGCCGAACCGGCCCTCGCCGACGGCGATGGTCGCCCCGACCATGGCCCGCACCATGGAGTGGCAGAAGGCATCGGCCTGGAGGCTCGCCACCAGCACGCCGTCCGGCTCGCGGTCCCAGCGGAACGCCTGGAGCGTCCGGATCGTCGTCGCACCCTCGCGCGGCTTGCAGAACGCCGCGAAGTCGTGCAGCCCCAGCAGTGTCAGCGCACCGCGCTCCATCGCCGCCGGGTCCAGACGCCCCGGGTACCAGAGCGTGTGCCCGCGACGACGGGGGTCGTGCACGGCGTCGGTGTCCGCGACGCGGTACTCGTAGCGTCGCCAGAGCGGCGAGAACCGGGCGTCGAAGCCGTCCGGAGCGACCGTCGCCCCCGTGACGACGACGTCGCCGTCCGCCCCGGCGATCCCGTTCACGCGCTTGACGAGCCCGTCGAGCGGTCCGCGCTGCGCTCCGTCGGCCGTCGCACGCCGCGGCCGCGCCAGTGCCGCCCACTGCGCGGCGTCGAGGTCGAGGTGCGCGACCTGCCCGGTGGCGTGCACACCCGCGTCGGTGCGGCCCGCGACGGTCAGCTGCGGCGGCTCGCCCCACCGCGTGAACACCGTGGCCAGAGCGGCCTCGAGCGCGCCCTGCACGGTCCGCAGTCCGGGCTGCCTGGCCCACCCGGAGAACGCCGCCCCGTCGTACGCGACGTCCAGCCGGAGCCGCACGGTTCCTCCACTCACACCGCAACGGTACCGACGTCAGCGCCGCGTCAGCGCCACGTGAGTGCCCGGCGGCACGATCGACCTCGACATCGACGCGACCGTCGACGTCCCACCGGAGAAAGGAACCGACGATGACCACGACACCCCTCGCGGTCGAGGCGATCGGCCTCGTGAAGACGTTCGGGCAGAACCGTGCCGTGGACGGCGTCGACCTCCGCGTCGAGGCCGGCACCGTGTACGGCGTGCTCGGGCCGAACGGCGCCGGCAAGACCACCACGATCAGCATGCTCGCGACGCTCCTCAAGGCCGACGGCGGCGAGGCCCGCGTGTTCGGGCACGACGTGCGCCGTGAGGCCCAGCAGGTCCGTCGGCTCATCGGCGTCACCGGCCAGTACGCCAGCGTCGACGAGACCCTGAGCGCGACCGAGAACCTCGTCGTCTTCGCGAGGCTGCTCGGGCTCAGCCGGGCCGAGTCGAAGCGCAAGTCGCACGAGCTGCTCGAGCGCTTCGGCCTGACCGAGGCGGCGAACCGTCCGCTCAAGGCGTTCTCCGGCGGCATGCGCCGGCGGCTCGACCTGGCGGCGAGCCTCATCGCGCAGCCCCCGCTGATCTTCCTCGACGAACCGACCACGGGTCTCGACCCGCGCACCCGGGCGCAGATGTGGGACACCATCCGCGAGCTCGTCGCGACCGGGTCGACGGTCCTGCTCACGACGCAGTACCTCGACGAGGCCGACCAGCTCGCCGACCGCATCGCGGTGATCGACCACGGCCGGGTCGTCGCCGAGGGCACGAGTGACGAGCTCAAGGCCTCGATCGGCACGGCCTCACTGCAGCTCCGGCTGGCGGACGCGCTGCGGCTCGACGCCGCGCGCACCATCGTCCGCACGGCGCTCGGCGTCGACGCGGTCGTCAGCCCCGAGGGTTCCCGGCTGACCGCCCCGATGACCGACCCGGACCGGGTGACCGACCTGCTGGTCTCGTTCCGCGACGCCGGCATCTCCCTCGCCGAGATGAGCGTGCAGAAGCCGACGCTCGACGAGGTCTTCCTGACCATCACCGGCTCGCCGACCGCCGACGCGGCTGACGACGCCGACCGCGAGCTCGAAGGGAGCCTCGCATGACCACCCTGACCCCCACTGCTCCGACCACGCCCCGCATCGCACCACGACCCGGCGTCGGTGGGACCGGCCTCGGCGCGACCGTGCGCCAGTCCCTGACGATGGCGTACCGCGGGCTGATCAAGGTCCGTCGCACGCCCGAGCAGCTGTTCGACGTCACCCTGATGCCGATCGTCTTCACCGTGATGTTCACGTACATCTTCGGCGGCGCGATCGCCGGCAACGTGGCGGCCTACCTGCCGATCATCATCCCGGGCATCCTCGTCCAGACGAACATCACGTCGTCCATCGTCACGGGCGTGCAGCTCCGCGAGGACATGGACAAGGGCGTGTTCGACCGGTTCAAGTCGCTGCCGATCGCCCGGATCGCTCCCCTGGCCGGAGCGCTGCTGGCCGACACGGTCCGCTACGCCATCGCCACGACGATCACCTTCGTGGTCGGCATCGTGATGGGGCTCCGTCCGGCGCACGGCGTGTGGACGGTCGTCGTCGCCGGGCTGCTCGTCATCGTCGTCGCCTGGTCGATCAGCTGGGTCTTCGCCTACTTCGGTGTCGTCGCCCGCACCGCGTCCAGCGTCTCCGGCATCTCGAACCTGGTGCTGTTCCCGCTGACGTTCCTGTCGAACGCGTTCGTGCCGGCGGACACCCTGCCGAGCTGGCTGCGCTGGTTCTCCGAGGTGAACCCGATCTCGCACCTCATCACCGCCGTGCGCGAGCTCGTGAACCACGGGGTCGTCGGCGGCGACCTGGTCTTCTCGCTGGTGGGCGCAGCGGTGGTCGTCGCGGTGTTCGCCCCGCTGACCGTCCGCGCCTACATGCGGAAGGCGTGACGGACGCCCAGCTCCTCGAACAGCAGGCGTGCCCGCGCGACGGCCTCGGCCCGGTCCCACCCGGTCGAGGCCGTCTCGGCGTCCGCGACCGTCTGCTCGCCGACCACGTCGACCACCAGGGGCCGCAGGCGGTCGTGTGCGAGCACCGCGAAGTCCTGCCGCGACCCGAAGCGCCGGGCCAGCGCCCAGCACCGCGCAGCCTCGCCGTGCCGTCCGCTCCGCGCAGCCGCGACGGCGAGACCGAGCAGCGCCGTCCCGACCACGGGCAGGTCGAGCCACCGCGGGTGCAACCGCAGCATCACGAGCGCCTGCACGCGGAGAGTGCGGGCAACGGCCTGGAGGTCCGGTGCGGTCCCGGCGGTCCGGCCGGCCGCCGCCTCGTCCTGCGCCGCGATCCGGGCCGCGCCCGCCATCAGGACCCAGTGCGGCACGGTCCGGCGGCTCGGGAGCACGACGTCCCACGCCTGGACGTACGCCGTCGCAGCGGCGTCGAGGTCCCCGGTGCTGCGGGCGCACTCGGCGCCGATGGCGATCGCCAGCACCGCGGTCTGCGCCGCGTCGCCGTCCGGCCCACCCCGGTTCGCGACCGGCTGGTGCGCGAGGTCGGCGGCGATCGCCCGGGCCTGGACGACGTCCCCGGTCGCTGCGGCGCACAGGCCGACGGTCCAGCCGATCTCGTACAGGTCGTCCTCGGCCCCGAACACCTCGAGCTGGTCCCTGGCCAGGTCCGCGACGGCCAGCGCCTCGGCGTGACGGCCCGTCTGCGCGAGCAGCTGGGTCCTGGTGACCGCCCCCGAACCGAGCGCCCAGGCGTCGTCGACCTGTCGGGCCAGCGCGATGGCGCGGTCCGAGAAGGCGAGGGCCCTGGCGGACTCGCCGTCGTTCTCGGCCAGGGGTGCGCTGAGTGTGTACGCCAGACACGACACCGCGGGATCCGGGGAGTCACGGTACCGGCCGAGCAGGTCGAGCCCGCGCTCGGGGCGGCCGAGGGTCAGGAGCAGTGCGGCCTGGGCGTCGAGCACCGGCAGGCCCGTCGAGCCCTGCCGGGTGATCCGGCGGAGGGTCGAGATCGCGAGAGCGGCCGTGCGCCGGTCGCTGAACGCCGCTGACCCGCCGACCAGCACGAGTCCCAGGACCGTGGCCGCCCGGTCCCCGGGGGCCGGGTCGGCCGTCCGCAGGACCGCGACCACCTCGGGCGCGAGGGCGACCACCTCGCCGTGTGCGCCGCGGAGCGTCCAGTACCCGCCCAGCGCCGAGAACACCTGCGCGACGCTGGTGCGGTCACCGTCCTGCAGGCTCCAGCGCAGCAGCGTGACCAGGTTGTCGGCCTCGCGGGCGATCTCGCGGAACCACCGGCGCTGGGCATCGCCCGTCGCGGTGAACAGGGGCCGGGACCCGGCGAACGTCCGACCCCAGTGCACCATCGCGTCCCGGACCGCCCGGGTGGCGTCGCGGTCGCGCAGCCGTGCGGCACCGAACTCCCGGACGGTCTCGAGCAGCCGGTAGCGCACGGGCTCCCCCTCGTGCTCGACGAGCTGGACGAGGGACTGCTCGACCAGCTCGGCCAGGTCGTCGAGCGCGTCCTGCCGGCGGTCGGGAGCCGCGACGGCCTCGACCGCGTCCACCGCGAGCCCGTCCGGGAAGAGCGCCAGGCGTGGCAGCAGGTCCTCGGCCCCCGCGTCGAGCAGCCGCCAGCTCCACTCGATCACCGCGAGCAGCGTCCGGTGTCGCTCGGGGGCGCTCCGGTCACCGCCGCGGAGCAGGGCGAACCGGTCGTCCAGGCGCCGCTCGATCTCGTCCGTGCTCATGCCGCGGATCCGGGCGGCGGCGAGCTCGATCGCGAGCGGTGACCCGTCCAGCCGTGTGCAGATCCGACGCACGGCGTCGACGGGCAGGACCGCTCCGGGCCGGGCTGCCCGGGCACGGTCGGTGAACAACCGGACCGCGGCCCCGTCGGCGTCGACGGGCAGGGGCGCGAGCGGGGCGACGACCTCGCCGGCGATCGCGAGCGGCGCCCGCGAGGTGGTCAGGACGCGCAGCGACGGCAGCACCGCGAGCAGGTCCGCGACGACGGAGGCGACGTCCTCGACCAGGTGTTCGCAGTTGTCCAGCACGAGCACGGTCGGTTCGTCGCCGAGCGCGCGGAACACTCGGCCGCGCAGGTCGGCGACGACGGCGTCGCGCAGGGACCGGGCACCCCGGACCTCGGCGATCCCCAGCAGGGCCCCGAGGGCGGGGACGATGTCCTCGCCCGAGGTCAGCGAGGCCAGCTCGAGGACGACCACCCCGTGGTCCTCGCGCACGGCTGCCGCGACCGCCTGCGCCAACCGGGTCTTGCCGAGCCCACCGGCACCGAGGACCGTCACCAGCCGCTCGTGGGACAGGAGCTCCGTGACGGCGGCGACCTCGGCCTCCCGTCCGACCAGCGCGTTGGGCGATGCCCGCAGCCCGACCCGGCGGACGGATCCCGAGGCGGACGTGGACCGGCGCAGCAGGTCGGCGTTCAGCCGGACCAGGTCGGCGGACGGGTCGGCGCCGAGCCCCTCGGCCAGGTGTTCCCGGTGCGCGGCGAACACGGCGAGCGCCTCGGTGGTCCGACCGGCGGCGGCCAGCGCTCGCATCGCGCCCCCGACCGCGACCTCGTCGAAGGGGTCGCGTTCGGCTTCCTCGCGCCAGAGCGCGGCTGCGGAGCCGGCGTCGCCCGACGCCGTCAACGCGGCGCCGAGCGCCCGACGCAGACCGGTCCGCGCCGCGGACGCCCGGCCTGCGAGCGTCTCGCCCAGGTCGCCCTCGACGTCGGCACCCGGGTCGCCCTGCCACAGGTCCAACGCGTGTTCGACGTCCCGCCGGTCGCGCTCGACGCCGCCGGCGACCCGCTCGGCGCGGGTCAGGTCGACGTCGTCGGCCGGGACGCCCAGGGCGTACCCGGTGCTGGTCGACGTGACGAGGCCGTCCGCCGTGCTCCGGCGCAGCCGCGAGACCAGTGTCTGCAGTGCCGCGCGAGCGCCCCGTGGCGGGGCGTCACCCCACAGCTCGTCGATGAGCGTCTCGGTGCTCAGCGCGTGCCCGCGTGCCAGCACGAGCGCCACCAGGAAGGTCCGTGCGAGTGCCCCCGGCACCGGCGCCAGCGCACCGTTCCGGTCCTCGGCGAGGACAGGCCCGAGGACGGCGAGGCGGGGGTGCTGCGGCACGGGACGAGTCTACGGAGCCGGTGGTTCGACCGTGGCCCACGCACCGGTCCGGTACCGTCAGTGCGGTGTCTGCGCCGACCTGGCGGAACCGAACGGTCCGGTCTTCGTGTCGATGTCGGCGGTGGCCCGGCGCTCCGACTCGACGATCCCGCGCAACGACACCAGCGCCGCTGACGTGACCGCGACGTGCGACGGGTTCGAGCGGGAGGCGTCCAGGGCGCGCTCGACCTCCGCGATCGCCCGGTCGGCCTCGTCCTCCGGGCTCTCGCCGCGGATCACGCAGGCGATCTGGTCGAGCGCCGTCGCCAGGGGGTCGGCGAACTCCGGATCGGGGCGCCCGATCCCCTCGGCCACGGGTCCCGACCGGGCCACCAGCTCGGTGAGGTCCGTCGTGTACCAGGCGACCCGCTCGAGGGCGCGGAACCGGGCCCCGTCCTGCTGCAGGCGGGCCCGCGAACCGCGGAGTGCGCCACGTGGGTTGATCTTCCGGCTCTCGTGCGCGATCGACACCCGCGAGCGCACGTCGGCGATCGCGCGGTCCAGCCGGTCCTGCTGCCGGTCCCAGGCGGCGACGTCACGCTTGCCCTCCCGCAGCACCCCCGCGAGGCCGTCGAGGTGGTCGGCGAGGACCCCGTTCACCGCGTCGATCCGGTGCTCGGCGTCCCAGAAGTGCAGCGGCGGGAACACCAGGAAGTTCACGAGCAGGCCGACGACCACGCCGACGGCCATCTGCACGAGGTACCCGAGCGAGTAGCCCTCCGCGTGCGCACCTCCGACGAGCAGCACGAACAGCGCCGCGGTCGACACCCACGAGCTGCCTTCCCCGAGGACCCGGAACCCGCCGACCAGCACGCCGATGCCGACGGCCAGAGCGACCGCCAGGATCCCCGGGTCACCGACCCACATCGTGAACCCGGCGACGCCGATCCCGAGCGCGATGCCGACGAGTGTCTGGATCCCGCTGCGCAGACCGGCGAAGACCGTCGTCTGCATGGCGATCACCGCCCCGAGCGGGGCGTAGTAGGGGTACTCGGAGGCGACCCCTGGGACGTGTCGGGCCACGAACCACGCGAGCGCAGCGGCCCCCGCGGCCTTGGCGGCGTGCAGCAGGCGCGGCTGTGTGCCGGAAGTCCGGCTCCATCGCCAGAGCCGTGTCCCCACCCCCGCGACGTGATCGAATCCCATGTGTGTCCTCCGTGGTGTCGGCCCCCACCCGGTAGGCCGACCGGTCACCATACGTGCGCCCCGCTGGGAGCGCGGCTGGCCCCGCACTCCCCGGATGCGCGGTGCTCCCCGGGAAGCGCGGTGCTCCCCGGGAAGCGCGGTGCTCCCCGGACGCGGAACGACCCCCGCAGCGTGCGCTGCGGGGGTCGTTCCGGTGGTGCAGGTGCGACTACTTGGCGTCGTCGGCCTTCTCGGCGGCGTCGGCCTCGACCTCGGCGGCAGCCGGGGTCTCGGACTCGGACTCGACGGGAGCGGACTCCTCGGTGGTCTCGGTCGACTCGACCGGGGCCTCCTCGGTGGTCTCGGCGTCGGTCTCGTCCGCGGTCGGCTCCGTGGCGGGCGCAGCGGCGGCCGGAGCAGCGTTGCGCGTCACCGGTGCCGGCGTGCTCGAGACGGGCTCGAGGACGAGCTCGATCGACGCGAGGGGCGCGTTGTCGCCCTTGCGGAAACCGAGCTTCGTGATGCGGGTGTAGCCGCCCTGGCGCTCGGCCACCTGGGGCGCGATCTCCGTGAACAGCGTGTGCACGACGGTCTTGTCACGCAGGGCCGCGATGACCCGACGACGAGCGTGCAGGTCGCCACGCTTCGCGAACGTGATGAGACGCTCGGCGACCGGACGCAGGCGCTTGGCCTTGGTCTCGGTGGTGGTGATGCGGCCGTGCGTGAACAGGGCGTTGGCGAGGTTGCTCAGGAGCAGGCGCTCGTGGGCGGGACCGCCACCGAGGCGGGGGCCCTTGGTGGGCTTCGGCATGTCAGTTCTCCAGTGGTGAAAGAGTGGTGCGCGCCGTGACGACGCGCGTGCGCATCAGCGCGAGGTCAGTTGCTGGACTCGTCCTCGTCGTACCCGCTGTAGAAGTGGGCGCCGTCGAATCCGGGGACGGTGTCCTTGAGGGACAGGCCGAGCTCGGTGAGCTTGTCCTTGACCTCGTCCACCGACTTCTGACCGAAGTTGCGGATGTTCATGAGCTGCGTCTCCGACAGGGCGACGAGCTCGGACACCGTGTTGATGCCCTCCCGCTTCAGGCAGTTGTAGCTGCGGACCGACAGGTCGAGGTCCTCGATCGGGGTCTGCAGTTCGTTCGAGAGCACGGCGTCGACCGGCGCGGGGCCGATCTCGATGCCCTCGGCGGCCGTGTTGAGCTCGCGGGCGAGCCCGAACAGCTCGACGAGCGTGCGACCGGCCGACGCGATGGCGTCGCGCGGCGTGATGGCCGGCTTCGACTCGACGTCGACGACCAGGCGGTCGAAGTCCGTGCGCTCACCGGCACGCGTCGCCTCGACGCGGTAGGTGACCTTGAGGACCGGGGAGTAGATCGAGTCGATCGGGATCTGACCGGCCTCGCTGAACTCCGAGCGGTTCTGCGTCGCCGAGACGTAGCCGCGGCCACGCTCGATGGTCAGCTCGAGCTCGAAGCGCGCGGTGTCGTTCAGGGTCGCGATGACGAGGTCCGGGTTGTGGATCTCGACACCGGCCGGGGCGGAGATGTCCGCCGCGGTGACCTGTCCGGCACCCTGCTTGCGCAGGTACGCGGTGATCGGCTCGTCGTGCTCGCTGGAGACGACCAGGCTCTTGATGTTGAGGATGATCTCGGTGACGTCTTCCTTGACACCGGGGACGGTGCTGAACTCGTGGAGGACGCCGTCGATGCGGATGCTGGTGACAGCCGCGCCGGGGATCGAGGAGAGGAGCGTGCGGCGCAGCGAGTTGCCGAGGGTGTAGCCGAAGCCAGGCTCGAGCGGCTCGATGACGAAGCGCGAGCGGTGCTCGGAGATCGACTCCTCGGTCAGGGTGGGGCGCTGTGCAATGAGCACTGTGGGATTCCTTTCGGCGAAGTGTCCGCTATATGACACTTGGCGGTACGACGGGGCCGACCGGGCCCCGACGGGTCTGTTGAGTTGTGATCACGCGTACTGACGTACGCGATCGAACGACCAGGAATGGCCGCCCCCGCTCGCTCCTGCGGGGAGACGTCCCGCTCCGCTGGAGGGAACGCCTCATCCGGTCAGGGGACGAGCGGGGAACGGCCGGTTGCTCCTCGCGTCAGACGCGGCGGCGCTTGGGCGGGCGGCACCCGTTGTGCGCCTGCGGCGTGACGTCGTTGATCGAACCGACCTCGAGGCCAGCGGCCTGCAGGGAACGGATCGCGGTCTCGCGACCCGAACCCGGGCCCTTCACGAAGACGTCGACCTTCTTGACGCCGTGCTCCTGCGCCTGACGCGCAGCGGACTCGGCGGCGAGCTGCGCCGCGAACGGCGTCGACTTGCGCGAGCCCTTGAAGCCGACGGCACCCGAGGACGCCCAGCTGAGGACGGCACCCGACGGGTCGGTGATGCTGACGATCGTGTTGTTGAACGTGCTCTTGATGTGGGCCTGGCCCACGGCGACGTTCTTCTTCTCCTTGCGGCGCGGCTTGCGCGCGGCAGTCTTGGGGGTAGCCATGATGATCTCCTATCGGGCCTTCTTCTTGCCTGCCACGGTGCGCTTCGGTCCCTTGCGGGTACGCGCGTTGGTCTTCGTGCGCTGACCGCGCACCGGGAGACCGCGACGGTGACGAAGCCCCTCGTAGCTGCCGATCTCGACCTTGCGGCGGATGTCGGCTGCGACCTCGCGACGGAGATCACCCTCGACCTTGTAGTTGCCCTCGATGTGGTCACGGAGGGCGACCAGCTGGTCGTCGGTGAGGTCCTTGACGCGGATGTCACCGGAGATACCGGTGTCCGCGAGCGTCTTGACCGCGCGGGTGCGGCCGACGCCGTAGATGTACGTGAGTGCGATCTCCACGCGCTTCTCGCGCGGGATGTCGACGCCTGCTAGACGTGCCATGTGATGGCTGCTCCTGTTGTCGATGGAGGTGTGGCGCAGTACCGGTGCTCGGGCCTCCGCCCCGAGGTGTCCCCCGCCGTCCGGCACTGGGCCGGACGAGGGTTCTGGTACTGCGTGTTCGATGTTGAGTTGTGCTCCTGCGCAGGCCGTCCTGAGGACGATCCGGTCAGGCAGTGCAGGACTAGCCCTGGCGCTGCTTGTGACGCGGGTTGCTCTTGCAGATCACCATGACGCGGCCCTTGCGGCGAATGACTCGGCAGTGCTCGCAGATGGGCTTGACGCTGGGGTTGACCTTCATTGCTGATTCCTCGTGCTCGCTGGCTTCGTGCTCGGCGGGTTCGCCGAGTCGTTCCTTTCCAGCTCGCGGATCACTTGTAGCGGTAGACGATCCGGCCGCGGGTCAGGTCGTACGGGCTCAGCTCCACGATCACGCGGTCCTCGGGGAGGATGCGGATGTAGTGCTGGCGCATCTTCCCGGAGATGTGCGCGAGGACCTTGTGCCCATTGGTCAGCTCAACGCGGAACATCGCGTTGGGCAGAGCTTCGAGCACCGAGCCTTCGATCTCGATGACGCCGTCTTTCTTGGCCATAGCCTCACTGTCGCTTGATTAGATTACCGGTGTGATCCCCGAGCCGGTCTGCGGGTCGGGCGCCACACCCGTCAGGGCATGGCACACCAAAGATCGATCTTATGGGACAGCCGCCCGTTTGCCAAGTGCACGCGCGGCGCCCCCAGAGCTGGGGTGTTCCTGAAGGGGCCTCCAGCGTTCCACAGTGGTTCCACGGCGTGCTCCGGGGGACGGAGCGGTCGCCGGCCCTACGGTGGCAACGCATCCTGCCGAACGGAGACCCTGTGCCAGCCACCCGCCCACCGCGGACGATCGCCCGTCACGGACGTCTCGCGCGCCGTCGCGGCTGGACGACCCTGGTGTCGGTCGTCGCCTCGGCCCTCGCGGTCGTGCTCGTCAGCGGCACCAGCGTCGCCGCCATCGCGGGCGCCCAGCTCGCGACGGCCCCGCACACCGTGCAGTTGAGCAAGGACGACCAGAGCACCGCGAAGACCGCTGACATCACGGCGATCAAGGGCGGCGCCAACATCCTGCTCATCGGCAGTGACACCCGCGTCGGCCAGTTCGACTCCGACGAGGACGTCGAGGGCGCTCGCAACGACGTCACGATCCTGGTGCACGTCTCCCAGGACCACCAGCAGCTGACGGCGGTGAGCTTCCCGCGTGACCTGAAGGTGCCGATCCCGGCGTGCACGAACCCGCAGACCGGGACCACCTACCCCGCGGTCAGCTCGCAGCTCATCAACGAGTCGCTCGGGCACGGCGGTGTGTCCTGCGTCGTCGACACCGTCGAGAACCTGACCGGGCTCACCATCCCCTACGCGGGACTCATCACCTTCAACGGCGTGATCGAGATGTCGAACGCGGTCGGCGGGGTCGACGTCTGCGTCGCGAAGCCGATCAACGACTCCTACACGGGCCTGCAGCTCGCTGCCGGGCAGCACACGCTGGCCGGTCAGGACGCACTGGCCTTCCTGCGCAGCCGGCACGGCGTCGGGGACGGCAGCGACCTCGCCCGCATCAGCTCCCAGCAGGTGTTCCTCTCCGCCCTGCTCCGCAAGGTCACGTCGGACGGCACGCTCTCCAACCCCGTCACGC
Organism: Curtobacterium sp. MCLR17_007; assembly: GCF_003234655.2. Taxonomy (NCBI): domain Bacteria; kingdom Bacillati; phylum Actinomycetota; class Actinomycetes; order Micrococcales; family Microbacteriaceae; genus Curtobacterium; species Curtobacterium sp. MCLR17_007. Next base: position 3,458,518 of record NZ_CP126271.1, read on the forward strand.
TGTACAAGCTCGCCGGCGCCGCGCTCTCCAACATGACGCTCTCCGACGGTCTCGCCCAGACCCGCACCCTCGTCGGGCTGGCGTCGGCACTGCGCGGCATGAACACGTCGAACATGCTGTTCGTGCAGTACCCGGTGATCGACGACCCGGACGACCCCGCCCACGTGCTCGTCTCGCAGGACGCCGCTCATGCGCTGAACCTGGCCCTGCAGACCGACCAGAGGACGACGCTCGGCGACTCGTCGACCGGGCGCGCGTCCGAAGAAGCCGGCACCGCGAGCGGCACCGGCGACAGCGCGGCACCGAGCGCACCGAGCGACACGCCCTCGGCCGCGGCGTCCTCGCCGGCCGCAGCGGCACCGTCGGCGTCGGCCACGGCGCTGCCGTCGACGATCACCGGGCAGAGCGCGGCCGAGGAGACCTGCTCCGTCGGCAACTGACACCGACGGGGCGGGCCCGTTGCGGGCCTCCAAGCCGGCTGTCGCCGACGATCCGGACGGGAGGCCCGACCTACGGGATCGGGACCGGCGTCACACCCAGCGGGGCCAGGCCGGACGCGCCGCCGTCGCTGGCCGTGAGGACCCAGACGCCCCCGGCGTGCACGGCGACGCTGTGCTCCCAGTGGGCGGCGTCGGACCCGTCCAGGGTCCGGACGGTCCAGTCGTCGTCGTCCGTCGAGCTGTCGATCGACCCCGCGGTCACCATCGGCTCGATCGCGACGACCAACCCGGGCCGCACCGACGGACCAGCGCCACGGATGCGGTAGTTGAAGACGGGCGGGTCCTCGTGCATCGACCGTCCGATGCCGTGCCCGGTGAAGTCCTCGACGATGCCCCAGGTCCCGGTCTCGTCGACGGCGTCCTCGACCGCGTCCCCGACCTCGTTGAGGTTCGCGGCGCGGGAGAGCGCGGCGATGCCGTGCCACAGGGACCGCTCGGTGACGTCTGTGAGACGCTGCCGCGCGGCCGTCACCGGGGCGTCGCCGCCGGGGACGACCATGCTGAACGCGCTGTCGCCGTTCCAGCCGTCGACCTCGGCGCCGGCGTCCACCGACACCAGGTCCCCCGGCTGCAGTGCCCGTTCACCGGGGATCCCGTGAACGATCTCGTCGTTGACCGACACGCACAGGGTGTGCCGGTAGCCGGGCACGAGCTGGAAGTTCGGGACACCGCCGCCGTCGCGGATGGTGCGCTCGGCGATCGCGTCGAGCTGGCCCGTGGTGATGCCCGGGCGGATCGCGGCGCGCACCGCGACGAGCGCGGCCTCGGTCAGCAGACCGGGCCGCACCATCGCGCGGAGCTCGTCCGGCGTCTTGTAGATCGAGGGCTTGCGGAAGCGGACCACGCGGGTCAGACGCCGGCGGTCAGCCCGCGGGACGCGAGCGCGGACTGGATCCGGTCGCCCACCTGGTCGATGCCGCCGAGACCGTCGACCTCGACCACGAGACCGCGCTGCTGGTAGGCGTCGACGATCGGCGCGGTCTGCTCGACGTAGACGTGCTGGCGACGACGGATCGTCTCCTCGTTGTCGTCACTGCGGCCCTGCTGCTCGGCGCGTTTGAGCAGGCGCCCCACCAGGGCGTCCTGGTCTGCCACGAGTCGGATGACCGCGTCGATGCCGGTCCCCTGCTCGGCCAGCAGCCCGTCGAGGTACTCGACCTGGCCGACGGTCCGCGGGTACCCGTCGAGCAGGAACCCGCTCTCGGCGTCGGCCTCGTTCAGGCGGGCCTTCACGAGCTCGTTCGTCAGCGAGTCCGGAACGTAGTCCCCGGCGTCCATGATCGCCTTTGCCTGGACCCCGAGCGGGGTGCCCTCCGACACGTTCTTGCGGAAGATGTCCCCCGTCGACACCGCCGGGATGCCGAAGGACTCGGCGATGCGTCCGGCCTGCGTGCCCTTCCCGGCTCCGGGAGGTCCGACGATGATGAGACGTGCGCTCAACGGAGAAGCCCTTCGTAGTGACGTTGCTGCAGCTGCGAGTCGATCTGCTTCACGGTCTCGAGACCGACACCCACGATGATGAGGATGCTCGCGCCACCGAACGGGAAGTTCTGGTTCGCGCCGAACAGCGCCAGTGCTGCCAGCGGGATGAGCGCGATGAGACCGAGGTAGAGCGAACCGGGCAACGTCACCCGAGTCAGGACGTAGTCGAGGTACTCGGCCGTCGGGCGACCGGCACGGATGCCCGGGATGAACCCGCCGTACTTCTTCATGTTGTCGGCGACCTCTTCGGGGTTGAAGGTGATCGCGACGTAGAAGTACGTGAAGCCGACGATGAGCAGGAAGTACAGGACCATGTAGAACCAGTTGTCGCCCGAGGTCAGGTTGCTCTGGATCCAGGTCACCCACGCCGCCGGCGCGGAGCCGTCGGAGGGCTGGTTGAACTGCGCGACCAGGGCCGGCAGGTACAGCAGGGACGACGCGAAGATGACGGGCACGACGCCGGCCATGTTCACCTTGATCGGGATGTACGTGTTGTTGCCGCCGAAGGTACGACGCCCCACCATGCGCTTGGCGTACTGCACGGGGATCCGCCGCTGCGACTGCTCGACGAACACGACGGCCATCATGATGACCAGGCCGACCAGGATGACGAACAGGAAGAGCTCGAAGGACTGCGACTGCTCGATCTGCCAGAGCGCGGAGGGGAACTGCGCTGCGATGGACGTGAAGATGAGCAGGGACATGCCGTTGCCGATGCCGCGCTCGGTGACGAGCTCACCCATCCACATGATGAGGCCGGTACCGGCGGTCAGGGTGACGACCATGAGCATGATCGCGTACCAGCTGTCGTTCGAGATGATCGACGAGCAGGAGGCGCTGGCGTTCGTGCCGAAGAGCTGACCGGAGCGCGCGACGGTGATCAGGGTGGTGGACTGCAGCACACCGAGCGCGATGGTGAGGTAGCGCGTGTACTGGGTCAGCTTCGCCTGACCGGTCTGGCCTTCTTTGTAGAGGGCGTCGAAGTGCGGGATCACCACGCGCAGCAGCTGCACGATGATCGACGACGTGATGTACGGCATGATCCCGAGCGCGAACACCGAGAGCTTCAGCAGCGCGCCGCCGGAGAACAGGTTGATCAGGTCGTAGAGCCCGCCGGAGGACGAGGCGCTCGCCAGACAGGTCTGCACCGCCGTGTAGTCGACGTACGGGGCCGGGATGTAGGACCCCAGGCGGAACAGCGCGATGATCGCGAGGGTGAAGCCGATCTTCTTCCGAAGATCGGGGGTGCGCATGATGCGCGCGACCGCTCTGAACACGAGAACTCCGAACTTCTGGGGACCGGTCTTGCCGATCGTGCCGGGCGGAACCGCCCGTGGCCGGAAGCGCCGACCGCGTGGCCCGGGTCCGCTGGTACGGCGATCCGGGCCTCCATCAAGGAAACCGTAACGGCGGCCCGTGCGCAATGCACGGGCCGCCGACGGGACTACTCGGTGACGGTGCCGCCCGCAGCCACGATCTTGTCCTGGGCGGAGCCCGAGACCTTGTCGACCGTGATCGTGAGCTTCACGTTGATGTCACCCTGACCGAGAACCTTGACCTTCTCGTTCTTGCGGACCGCGCCCTTGGCGACGAGGTCAGCAACGGTGACGTCGCCACCGTTCGGGTAGAGCTCCGCGAGCTTGTCCAGGTTCACGACCTGGTACTCGACGCGGAACGGGTTCTTGAACCCGCGGAGCTTCGGGGTGCGCATGTGCAGCGGCATCTGCCCACCCTCGAAGCCGACGCGGACCTGGTAACGGGCCTTCGTGCCCTTGGTACCGCGGCCCGCGGTCTTGCCCTTCGAGCCCTCACCGCGACCCACACGGGTGCGGTCCTTCTTGGAGCCTGCGGCCGGACGAAGGTGGTGCACCTTCAGGATCTGGACGCGCTCGTTCTTCTCGTCGCTCATGCGTCGACCTCCTCGACCTTCACGAGGTGCGCCACCGTCGCGATGTACCCGCGGTTCTGGGAGTTGTCCTCGCGCAGGACCGTACGGCCGATGCGCTTGAGACCCAGGCTGCGGAGCGTGTCGCGCTGGTACTGCTTCTCGCTGATGACGGACTTCGTCTGCGTGATCTTCAGCATGGCCATCAGGCACCTGCCTTCTCGGTCGCTGCGGCACGTGCTGCCGCCTCGGCCTTCAGGAGGCGAGCCGGCACGACGTGGTCCACGTCGAGGCCACGACGTGCGGCGACGGCGCGGGGCTCCTCGAGCTGCTTGAGGGCCTCGACCGTGGCGTGCACGATGTTGATGGTGTTCGACGAACCGAGCGACTTGCTCAGGACGTCGTGGATGCCGGCGCACTCGAGCACGGCGCGGACCGGACCACCGGCGATGACACCGGTACCGGCAGCCGCCGGACGCAGGAGCACGACGCCGGCTGCGGCCTCGCCCTGCACCGGGTGCGGGATCGTGTTGCCGACGCGCGGGACGCGGAAGAAGTTCTTCTTCGCCTCTTCGACGCCCTTGGAGATCGCCGTGGGGACCTCCTTGGCCTTGCCGTAGCCGACGCCCACGAGCCCGTTGCCGTCACCGACGACGACGAGCGCGGTGAAGCTGAAGCGACGACCACCCTTGACGACCTTGGAGACGCGGTTGATGGTCACGACGCGCTCGAGGAACTGGCTGTCGCCACCGCGCTTGTCGCGGTCGCGGCCCTGCTGACGGTCACGACCGCCACCACGACGGCCACGGTTGTCGGCGGAGTCGCGGTTGTTCGACGCGGAGCCCGCAGCGGTCTCGACCGGACGCTCGGCGACGGGGGCAGCAGCCTCCGCCTTGGCGTCGGCCTTCGGGGTCTCGTCAGTGCTGGGGGTCTCCTCGGCGCTGGTGGCCTCGGTCGCCTCGGCGCTGGTGGCCTCGGTCGTCGCAGCGCTGGTGACCTCGGTCGTCTCCTCGACGGCCGGGGTCTCCTCGGCGTTGCTGTTGTTCGCGATGTCGCTCACAGGTTCAGCCCTCCTTCACGGGCACCATCGGCGATCGCGGCGACGCGACCGGCGTACTTGCTACCACCGCGGTCGAACACGACGGCGTCGATGCCGGCGGTCTTCGCACGCTCGGCGAGGAGCTCGCCGACACGACGTGCCTTGGCGGTCTTGTCGCCGTCGAACGCACGGAGGTCGGCCTCCATCGTCGACGCGCTGGCCAGGGTGTGACCCTTGGTGTCGTCGATGACCTGGACGAACACGTGGCGTGCCGAACGGGTGACGGCGAGACGCGGACGAGCCTCGGTGCCGGTGATCTTCTTGCGGAGACGGTTGTGGCGGCGGGCCTTGGCGGCCGCCTTGCTCTTGACTCGGGTACGAGTTCCGATGGCCATGATCACTTACCTGACTTTCCGGCCTTGCGGCGCACGTTCTCGCCGGCGTAACGGACACCCTTGCCCTTGTAGGGCTCGGGCTTCCGCAGCTTGCGGATGTTGGCCGCCACTTCGCCGACGGCCTGCTTGTCGATGCCGTTGACGGTGACCCGGTTGTTGCCCTCGACGGCGAAGCTGATGCCCGCCGGCGGCTCGACCGTGATCGAGTGGGAGTACCCGAGCGCGAACTCGAGGTTCGAGCCCTTCGCCTGGACGCGGTACCCGGTACCGACGACCTCGAGGCCCTTGGAGTAGCCCTGGGTCACGCCGATGATCTGGTTCGCGATGAGGGTACGGGTCAGGCCGTGCAGCGAGCGCGAGGTGCGCTCGTCGTCGGGACGCGTGACGAGGACCTGGTTCTCCTCGACGCTGGCCTGGATGGGCTCGGCGATGACGAGCGCGAGCTCGCCCTTCGGGCCCTTGACCGCGACGTTCTGGCCGTCCACAGAGACGGTCACGCCAGCGGGGATGTCAATGGGGAGACGTCCGATTCGAGACATGTTCGATCACCAAACGTAGGCGAGGACTTCCCCACCCACGCCCTTCTGCTCGGCTTCGCGGTCGGTCAGGAGACCCGAGGAGGTCGAGAGGATCGCCACGCCGAGGCCACCGAGGACCTGGGGGATCTCCGTCGACTTCGCGTAGACCCGGAGGCCGGGCTTCGAGACGCGCTTGATGCCGGCGATCGAACGCTCACGCTCGGGGCCGTACTTCAGCTCGATGGTGAGGGTCTTGCCCACGCGGGCGTCCTCCACCTTCCACTCGCTGATGTAGCCCTCGCGCTTGAGGATGTCGGCGATGGTCGTCTTGAGCTTGGAGCTCGGAAGCGAGACGGCGTCGTGGTGCGCCGAGTTCGCGTTCCGCAATCTGGTCAGCATGTCTGCGACCGGATCGGTCATCGTCATGATGTGATTCCGTTCTCCGCCTGGTTTCGACACCCGTTCCACGAATGCCGACCTGAGCGATCGAGTGACCCCGGAGCGAATCCCCGAGGTCTGTGTGTTCGTGCGTGCGGGCCGGAGGACTTGCATCCTCCGGCCCGCGTCGCCCGATGTAGCTTAGACCGTCTGCTCGCCCGAGCGGAACGGGAAGCCCAGCTGCTTGAGCAGTGCGCGCCCCTCGTCGTCCGTCTTCGCGGTGGTCACGACAGTGATGTCGAACCCGCGGACACGGTCGATCCGGTCCTGGTCGATCTCGTGGAACACGCTCTGCTCCGTGAGACCGAAGGTGTAGTTGCCGTTTCCGTCGAACTGGCGGTCGCTGAGACCACGGAAGTCGCGGATACGGGGGAGCGCCAGCGAGAGCAGGCGGTCCAGGAACTCCCACGCACGGTCGCCACGCAGGGTGACGTGTGCGCCGATGGCCTGTCCCTCGCGCAGCTTGAACTGCGCGATGGACTTGCGGGCCATCGTGACCTGGGGCTTCTGACCCGTGATCGCGGTCAGGTCCTTGATGGCCCCGTCCATGATCTTCGAGTCGCGAGCGGCCTCGCCGACACCGGTGTTCACGACGACCTTGACCAGGCCGGGGACCTGGTTGACGTTGCCGTACCCGAACTGCTCGGTCAGCGCCGTCTTGATCTCGTTCTTGTACTTCTGCTTGAGGCGCGGCTGGGGCTTGGTCGTCGACTCAGCCTCAGTCGTCGCGGCAGTCGTGTCAGTCATCAGAGCTTCTCACCAGACTTCTTGGCGTAGCGGACGCGGACGGTCTTCTTGACGCCGTCCTTCTCCACCTCTTCGGTGCGGAAGCCGACGCGCGTCGGCTTCTTCGTCTTGGGGTCGACGATCGCGACGTTCGAGACGTGGATCGAAGCCTCGTGCTGCTCGATGCCACCCGTCTTCGAACCACGCTGCGTCTGGCCGACGCGGACGTGCTTCGTGACGAAGTTCACGCCCTCGACGACGACACGGTTCTTGTCCTTGAGGACCTCGATGACCTTGCCCTGCTTGCCACGGTCGCCGCCACGCTCCTGCGTCGCGCCCGTGATGACCTGGACGAGGTCACCCTTCTTGATGTTCGCCATGGCTTACAGCACCTCCGGCGCGAGCGAGATGATCTTCATGAACTTCTTGTCGCGAAGCTCACGACCGACCGGCCCGAAGATGCGCGTTCCGCGCGGGTCGCCGTCGGCCTTGAGGATCACTGCCGCGTTCTCGTCGAACTTGATGTAGGAGCCGTCGTTGCGACGGGTCTCCTTCTTGGTGCGAACGATGACCGCCTTGACGACGTCACCCTTCTTCACGTTGCCGCCGGGGATCGCGTCCTTGACGGTGGCGACGATGACGTCACCGAGTCCGGCGTAGCGACGACCCGAACCACCGAGCACGCGGATGGTCAAGATCTCCTTGGCACCCGTGTTGTCGGCGATCTTCAGGCGGGATTCCTGCTGAATCACTGCTGTCTCCTATTTCCCCAAGCGGGCCCGGGGGCCTACTTGGCCTTCTCGAGGATCTCGACCAGGCGCCAGCGCTTGGAGGCGCTGAGGGGACGGGTCTCGCTGATCACGACGAGGTCGCCGATGCCGGCCGAACCGGCCTCGTCGTGCGCCTTCACCTTGGAGGTGCGGCGGATGACCTTGCCGTAGAGGGCGTGCTTCACGCGGTCCTCGACCTCGACGACGATGGTCTTGTCCATCTTGTCGCTGGTCACGTAACCGCGGCGCGTCTTGCGGTAGCCGCGGGTGAGGGCGGCGGAGTCCTTCTCTTCGTTCGCCATCAGTTCTCCTCGGCGGTCTCGGCCTCGGCCGACGCGGCGGGCTTGTCAGCCTTCTTCGTCGACTTCTTGGCCTTGGTTGCGGTCTCGACGGGCGCAGGAGTGGCACGGATGCCGAGCTCGCGCTCACGCAGGACGGTGTAGATCCGGGCGATGTCGCGCTTGACGGCACGAAGTCGACCGTGGCTCTCCAGCTGGCCGGTGGCCGACTGGAAACGGAGGTTGAAGAGTTCCTCCTTGGCCTTCTTCAGCTCGTCAGCGAGACGCTCGTTCTCGAACGTGTCGAGCTCCGTCGGACGGAGCTCCTTGGAACCGATCGCCATTATGCGTCGCCCTCCTCGCGCTTGATGATGCGTGCCTTGAGGGGCAGCTTGTGAATGGCACGGGTGAGTGCCTCGCGAGCGACCTCGTCGCTCACGCCGGAGAGCTCGAAGAGCACACGGCCCGGCTTGACGTTCGCAATCCACCACTCGGGCGAACCCTTGCCGGAACCCATGCGGGTCTCAGCAGGCTTCTTGGTGAGCGGACGGTCCGGGTAGATGTTGATCCACACCTTGCCGCCACGCTTGATGTGCCGCGTCATGGCGATACGAGCGGACTCGATCTGACGGTTGGTCACGTAGGCGGGGGTCAGGGCCTGGATGCCGTAGTCACCGAAGGAGACCTTGGTGCCACCGGTGGCCTGACCCGAGCGCTTCGGGTGGTGCTGCTTGCGGTGCTTGACTCGACGGGGGATAAGCATGGTTACGCCTCAACTCCTGCGCCGGCCGGCGCGTCCTGCGGGGCCTGCTGCTCGCGGCCGCCGCGGTCGCCGCCGCGACGGTCACCGCGGTCACCACGGTCGTTGCGGTCGCCACGAGGGCCACCGCGACGCTCCGGGCGAGACGAACGCTGGTTCGCCTGCTCGCGAGCGAGCTCCTTGTTGGTGATGTCGCCCTTGTAGATCCAGACCTTCACGCCGATGCGACCGAAGGTGGTGCGCGCCTCGTAGAAGCCGTAGTCGATGTTCGCGCGGAGGGTGTGCAGCGGCACACGGCCTTCACGGTAGAACTCCGAGCGCGACATCTCGGCGCCGCCGAGACGGCCGGCGACCTGGATGCGGACACCCTTCGCACCGGCGCGCTGTGCACCCTGCAGGCCCTTGCGCATGGCACGACGGAACGCGACACGGGCGGAGAGCTGCTCGGCGATGCCCTGCGCGACGAGCTGGGCCTCGGTCTCGGGGTTCTTGACCTCGAGGATGTTGAGCTGGATCTGCTTCTTGGTGAGCTTCTCGAGCTCACCGCGGATGCGCTCGGCCTCGGCGCCGCGGCGGCCGATGACGATGCCCGGACGCGCCGTGTGGATGTCCACGCGGACACGGTCACGGGTGCGCTCGAGCTCGATGCGGGCGACGCCGGCACGGTCGAGGGTCTTCTTCAGGTACTGACGCACCTTGATGTCCTCGGCGACGTAGTCGGCGTAGCGCTGGCCGACCTTCGTGCTGTCGGTGAACCAGTGCGAGACGTGGTCCGTCGTGATCCCGAGACGGAAGCCGTACGGGTTGACCTTCTGGCCCATTACTTGCTCGCCTTCTTGCTCGTCGCGGCGGCCTCGGCCTCGTCAGGGGTCGCGAGGACCACCGTGATGTGGCTGGTGCGCTTGTTGATCCGGAAGGCACGGCCCTGGGCACGCGGCTGGAACCGCTTGAGGGTCGTTCCTTCGTCGACGAAGACGCGGCTCACGTAGAGGTCGCGCTCGTCCAGGAAGCTGTTCGTCGAGTCCGCCTTGACACGTGCGTTGGCGATCGCCGAGGCGACCAGCTTGTACACGGGCTCCGAAGCGCCCTGCGGGGCGAACTTCAGGATGGCGAGCGCCTCGTGGGCCTGCTTGCCGCGGATCAGCTCGATGACGCGACGGGCCTTCTGAGGCGTGACGCGGATGTGTCGCACGCGTGCGATCGACTCCACCATTTCGTTCCTCCTCTGCGTCGCCGCCCTAGCGGCGACGGCCCTTCTTGTCGTCCTTCACGTGGCCGCGGAAGGTACGGGTCGGCGCGAACTCGCCGAGCTTGTGACCGACCATCGACTCGGTGACGAACACCGGGATGTGCTTGCGCCCGTCGTGCACCGCGATGGTGTGACCGAGCATGTTCGGGACGATCATCGAACGACGCGACCACGTACGGATCACGTTCTTCGTGTTGGCCTCGTTCTGCGTGACGACCTTGCGGAGCAGGTGCTCGTCGACGAAGGGGCCCTTCTTCAGACTGCGTGGCATCTTCTGAACTCCTACTTGCGCTTCTTGCCGGCGTTACGGCGACGGACGATGAGCTTGTCGCTCGGCTTGTTCGACTTGCGCGTGCGGCCCTCGGACTGGCCCCAGGGGCTGACCGGGTGACGGCCACCGGACGTCTTGCCCTCACCACCACCGTGCGGGTGGTCGACCGGGTTCATCGCGACACCACGGACGGTCGGGCGGACGCCCTTCCAGCGCATGCGGCCGGCCTTGCCCCAGTTGATGTTCGACTGCTCGGCGTTGCCGACCTCGCCGATCGTGGCGCGGCAGCGGGCGTCGACGTTGCGGACCTCGCCCGACGGCAGACGGAGCTGCGCGTAGGGACCGTCCTTGGCGACGAGTCGCACCGAGGCACCGGCCGAACGCGCGAGCTTCGCGCCGCCACCGGGGCGGAGCTCGATCGCGTGGATGACCGTACCCACGGGGATGTTGCGCAGCGGCAGGTTGTTGCCGGGCTTGATGTCGGCGCCGGCGCCCTGCTCGATGACGTCGCCCTGCTTGAGCTTGTTCGGAGCGAGGATGTAGCGCTTGGTGCCGTCCACGAAGTGCAGGAGCGCGATGCGCGCCGTGCGGTTCGGGTCGTACTCGATGTGCGCGACCTTGGCGTCCACGCCGTCCTTGTCGTGACGACGGAAGTCGATCACGCGGTACTGGCGCTTGTGGCCACCACCGATGTGGCGGGTGGTGATCCGGCCCGAGCTGTTGCGGCCACCGGTCTTCGGCAGCGGACGAAGCAGGGACTTCTCCGGGGTCGAACGGGTGATCTCGGCGAAGTCGGAGACCGAGGAGCCACGACGACCCGGGGTCGTCGGCTTGTAGTTACGAATAGCCATGATTTATCCCTCTGGTCCTCAGCCGACAGCCGTGAAGATGTCGATCGAACCGGACTTGAGCGTCACGATGGCACGCTTGGTGTCCTTGCGCTTGCCCAGACCGAACTTGGTGCGGCGGGTCTTGCCAGGACGGTTCAGCGTGTTGATGCCGGCGACCTTGACGTTGAAGATCTTCTCGATCGCGAGCTTGATCTCGGTCTTGTTCGCACGGGGGTCCACGATGAACGTGTACTTGCCCTGGTCGATGAGGCCGTAGCTCTTCTCCGAGACGACCGGCGAGATGATGATGTCGCGCGGGTCCTTGTTGAAGCCGCTCATGCGGTGACCTCCTTCACGGTCTTCGACGCGATGAAGGCGTCGAGGGCGCTCTTGCTGAAGACGATTGCGTCCGACACCAGGACGTCGTAGGCGTTGAGCTGGCCGTACGACAGGGCGTGGACGTTCGGCAGGTTGCGGATCGACTTGAGCGTCAGCTCGTCGTCCGACTCGAGCACGACGAGCACGTTCTTGACGGGCGCGACCTTCTCGAGGAGCGTGCGGGCGGTCTTGGTCGACGGCACCTCGGCCGCGACGAAGCCCTCCACAGCGGAGATGCGGCCACCGCGGGCGCGGTCCGAGAGCGAGCCGAGCAGCGCTGCGGCGATCATCTTCTTGGGGGTGCGCTGCGAGTAGTCACGCGGGGTCGGTCCGTGGACGACGCCACCACCGGTGTGCTCCGGCGCGCGGACCGAACCCTGACGGGCGCGGCCGGTGCCCTTCTGCTTGAACGGCTTGCGACCGGCACCGCGGACTTCGCCGCGGTTCTTGGTCTTGTGCGTGCCCTGACGCGACGCTGCGCGCTGCGCGGTGACGACCTGGTGGATCAGCGGGACGTTGGTCTCGACGTCGAAGAGAGCTGCGGGGAGCTCGACGGTGCCGGAGACGGCACCCGAGGCGTCGAGGATGTCGATCGTGGTGGCCATGATCACTTACCCTTCACGGCGGTGCGGACGAAGACGGAGCGGCCACGAGCACCGGGGACGGCGCCCTTGACGAGCAGCAGACCCTTCTCGGCGTCGACGGCGTGCACCGTGAGGTTGAGGACGGTGACGCGGTCGCCACCCATGCGACCAGCCATGCGCATGCCCTTGAAGACACGCGACGGGGTCGAGGAGGCGCCGATCGAACCGGGCTTGCGGTGGTTGCGGTGCGCACCGTGCGAGGCGCCGACGCCGTGGAAGCCGTGGCGCTTCATGACACCCGCGAAGCCCTTGCCCTTGCTCGTGCCGACGACGTCGACCTTCGCGCCGGCCTCGAACGTGGCGTCCACGGTGAGCTCCTGGCCCAGCGTGTACTCGCCTGCGTCCGACGTGCGGATCTCGGTGAGGGTGCGGCGCGGGGTGACCCCGGCGGCCTCGAAGTGGCCAGCGGCCGGCTTGTTCACCTTGCGGGGGTCGATCTGGCCAGCGGCGATCTGGATCGCCTCGTAGCCGTCGCGCTCGACGTTGCGGATCTGGGTGACCACGTTCGGGCCGACCTCGATCACGGTGACGGGGATGAACTTGTTGTTCTCGTCCCACACCTGGGTCATCCCGAGCTTCTTGCCGAGGAGGCCCTTGACGGTCTTGGTTGTGTTCGCCATCAGTGCAGCCCCCTTACAGCTTGATCTCGATGTTGACGTCGGCCGGCAGGTCGAGACGCATGAGCGAGTCGACGGCCTTCGGCGTCGGGTCGACGATGTCGATGACGCGCTTGTGCGTGCGCTTCTCGAAGTGCTCGCGCGAGTCCTTGTACTTGTGAGGGGAACGGATCACTGCGATCACGTTCTTCTCGGTGGGGAGCGGCACCGGGCCGACCACGGTCGCACCGGCACGGGTCACCGTGTCGACGATCTTCCGGGCCGACGTGTCGATGACCTCGTGGTCGTACGACTTGAGCCGGATGCGGATCTTCTGTCCCGCCATGTGTTCTCTGTCCTCTCTGCGCCGCGCACCCTCAGGCCGCCTGACACCGCCTGGCTCCGCCCTGTGCGGACCTGGCTGTTTACGTGGATCAACGCATCCGCTGGGGATGACCGCTGTTCTCCTGTCAACCGCGCGGACGGTCATGCCGTGGTGCACACGACGGCCCGCGTGGACGTGTCGTTCCCGCCACACCGGCTGACCGGCACGGTGATGGGACTCGAACTGTTCTGCTGCCTGCGGCCCAACCCAGCTCTGCTGGACAGAGGGGTTGTGCACTGCCAGAGCAGTGATCCTTGCGGGCGCGAACCCGCTGGAATTCCGGAACCGGACAAGTCTCCCATAGGGTCACCATCCGTGCAACCCGGGCGTGTCGCGCCGGTTCGGGCGTGTCGGGATGGCCCTGCTTTCGCGGCCCGCCGCGGAAGTGCCGCCCTGGAGGCCCGACCCGGTCCCGTCCCGCACGGTGCGTCCGCAGCGCCCCCGGACCAGCCCGGCGGCGGCTCCGACGGTCCGCTCGCGTCCACCGGGCGACACCGGCGCGTCGGAGGCGAACAGGGCCTCCCGTCCGCCGGTCGCCGGTGGCGACGGACCGCGCCCCCGCACGGTCCGTCGTTCCCTGGGGCGGGTCGACGTCGGTACGGGGGCGCGGTGCCGCTGGAACGGGCGGTCAGTCCTCGTCGGGCACGACGGGCGGGACGAACCACGGCGGGAACACCGCGACGCGGGGCGCGTGGCCGCCGTGCTCGGAGAGGATGTCCTTGACCGCGTGGCGCGTGCGGTCGTTCGGGACGCCGATGACCGCGACCGAGGAGAACGGCACGCTCGGCCCGGCGAGCAGCTCGAGACCGTGCATCTCCGGGTCCGTCAGGTCCGTCCGGCGCAGCAGGTTCGCCGCAGCCTCGGGTCCCACGGCGAAGCGGGCGTCCTCGGCGTCGGCATCCGTGTCGGCGAGGATCACGGACGCCCCGAAGGCTGCCGTCGGGACGACGAGGACCACGTAGTCGATCCCACGGGCACTGCGGGCGGCATCGGACCACTGCGACTCGTCGTGCGCGCCACGGCGGACCTCGTCCCACCGGGCGCCGTCGGGCGAGAGCAGGAACGGCACGTGGCCGGACACCGACGTGCCGTCCGGGGCCGTGGCAGCCGCTCGACGCTCACGCAGGGCCGGCGAGCTGATGTCGTACGAGGGGGTGACCCGGTCGGCGGCCGAGATGGCCTGGTCGGCCACGATCCCGTCGAAGTTGTCGATGTGCGTGACGTGGTGCGCGCGCAGGGTGCCGAACACGCGCGCCGCTGGCATGTCGGGCTCGGCGACGCGGAGCGCGGTCGCCTTCGCCCGCGCTGGGGAGCCTCCCGGGGTCGAGCGGAGCGAGGTGCTCACGCGCGTGCGCCGTGGGGCTGGGGTCTTGGGGGCTTCCGGCACGTCACGCTGGCGCGGTGCGCAGATGTCGCAGAGCTCGGTGGGGAATCCGTGGATGCACTCGTCTGTCACGACTGGTGTGTGTCCTTCCGTGCCGCGTGGGGGTGGAACGGCACAAGGGCCAACGCTACGTCATCCGGACGGACTTGCGGCGCCGATCCCCTCATTGGCGGTACAGCAACGCCCGCACTTCGGACTCCGCGGCGTGGATCCGTTCCGGGTCGATGGTCTCGCCGTGCTCGTAGGCGTCGAGCAGGCGGGGGTCGACGTAGCTCGCCCTGGCGACGGTCGGGGTGTTCCCGAGGACCTCGCTCGCGGCCTTGACGGCGTGCGAGACCGCCTGCTTCCGCTTCGTCGCGGCGCCGAGGAACCCCGTCTGTGCCAGGTCGATCGCCGCCGCCACCGTGCCGTGCAGGGTCCGGAAGTCCTTCGCCGTGAAGTCGTCGCCCGCGCGTTCCTTGACGTAGGCGTTGATGTCCTCCGCCGTCAGTGGCTCCCACTCCGCGCCGCGGGACTCGCGGTACGACAGCAGCCGCGCGTTCGGTCCCCGGCGCTTCATCCCCACGATCACGGTGGCGAGGTCCGGATCGTGGATCGACGACGACCACTCCTGGTGGCTCTTGCCGGGGAACGAGAGCTCGATGTCGTCGCCGGACACCTTCGCGTGGGCACACAGCAGGGTCGAGAGCCCCCGGCTGCCGTGCTCCGTGGCGTACCGCTCGGACCCGACCCGCAGCGACCCCTGGTCGAGCATGCGGAACGCCGCGGCGAGGGACCGTCGCTGGTCCGGCTCGGGTCGGCGCAGGTCCTGGGTGACCATCCGACGTGCCGCGGGGAGCGACTCTGCCAGCGCCAGCGCACGGTCGTACTTGATCTTGTCCATCCGGTCGCGCCAGGACGGGTGGTACATGTACTGGCGTCGACCGGCACCGTCGATCCCCGTCGCCAGGATGTGCCCGTTCTCGTACGGCGAGATCCACACGTCGTCCCACGCGGGCGGGATGACGAACTCCTCGAGGCGCGCGCGGATGACGGGGTCGGTGACGGTGTTGCCGTCGGGGTCGCGGAAGCTGAAGCCGCGCCCGCTGCGGACCCGGTGGTACCCACGACCGTTGGTCTTGGATCTGCGGAGACGTGTCACTCGTCGAGCAAACACGGCGCGGGCTGGGCGTCACCACGGGCAGGTCCGCCAGCCGGCGGTCACTCCTTGCCGATGTGCCCGTCGACGTTGTCCGCGGCCTCGTCGATCTGCTCGTCGAACCGGCTGCCGGTGACCTTCTTGATGCCGTCGGCCAGGCCGTGGATGATCTTGTCCGAGACCTCCTCGACCCGGTCGCTCTGCAGGGCCGCCTCGATCTTGTCCCGGTTCGCGTCCACGAACTCCTTGGCCCTGTCGGTCACCGCTTCGGCCTTCGCGGAGACGTCCTTCTGGATGTCGTCGAACCCGGTCATGATGCCTCCTCGTCCGCGGTCGGGACCTCCGGCCGTCTGGGACACATCGTGCTCCGCCGGGAGCGTCCTGTCCGGGAAGCGCGGGAGAACACGACAGCGGGGCCGAGCCCGAAGGCCCGACCCCGCTGTACCTGGTGAAGCGAGTTACTTGATGATCGACTCGACCGTACCGGCGCCGACCGTACGACCACCCTCACGGATGGCGAAACGGAGGCCCTCTTCCATGGCGATCGGCTGGATCAGCTCGACGGTCATGGAGACGGTGTCGCCGGGCATGACCATCTCGGTGCCCTCGGGCAGCGTGATGACGCCGGTGACGTCCGTGGTGCGGAAGTAGAACTGCGGGCGGTAGTTCGCGTAGAACGGGTTGTGACGACCGCCCTCTTCCTTGTTCAGGATGTACGCGTTCGCCTTGAACTCGGTGTGCGGCGTGACCGAACCCGGCTTCACGACGACCTGGCCGCGCTCGACGTCCTCGCGCTTGAGGCCACGGATGAGCAGACCGGTGTTGTCACCGGCGACTGCCTTGTCCAGCAGCTTGCGGAACATCTCGATGCCCGTGACCGTGGTCTTCTGGGTCGCCTTGATGCCGACGATCTCGACCTCGGAGTTGAGGTCCAGCTCGCCACGCTCGACACGACCGGTGACGACGGTGCCACGACCGGTGATCGTGAAGACGTCCTCGATCGGCATCAGGAAGGGCTGGTCGGTGGCGCGGATGGGGTCCGGCACGCTCTCGTCGACAGCGGCCATCAGGTCCTGGACGGACTTGACCCACTTCTCGTCGCCGTCGAGCGCCTTCAGCGCCGACACCTGCACGACGGGGGCGTCCTCGTCGAACTCCTGCGAGCCGAGGAGCTCGCGGACCTCGAGCTCGACGAGCTCCAGGATCTCCTCGTCGTCCACCATGTCGGACTTGTTCAGCGCGACGACGATGTAGGGCACGCCGACCTGGCGAGCGAGCAGCACGTGCTCACGCGTCTGGGGCATGGGACCGTCGGTGGCGGCGACCACGAGGATCGCGCCGTCCATCTGGGCCGCACCGGTGATCATGTTCTTCACGTAGTCGGCGTGACCAGGAGCGTCGACGTGCGCGTAGTGGCGCTTCTCCGTCTGGTACTCGACGTGCGAGATGTTGATCGTGATGCCGCGCTGGCGCTCTTCGGGAGCGTTGTCGATCTGAGCGAAGTCGCGGGCCTCGTTGAGGTCCGGGTACTGGTCGTGCAGAACCTTGGTGATCGCCGCCGTGAGCGTGGTCTTGCCGTGGTCGACGTGACCGATGGTTCCGATGTTGACGTGCGGCTTGGTGCGCTCGAACTTGGCCTTGGCCACTGTGGGTCCTCCTCAGGACTCGGATGCGGCACCCCCGGGGGCATCCCGGTCGGGATGCGAGCGAGTGGTCCGCGGTGTGTGTGTCTTTTACTGTAGTTGGTGGCGAGGGGCCCGTCGCCGGGCTCCCCCGCCTGTGGAGAACACGCTCTGGAGCGTTATTCGCCCTTGGCCTTCGCGACGATCTCCTCGGCGACGTTCGACGGGACCTGGTTGTAGGTCTCGAAGGTCATCGAGTAGACGGCACGACCGGAGGTCTTCGAACGAAGGTCTCCGACGTAGCCGAACATCTCGGACAGCGGCACGCTCGCGCGGACCACCTTGACGCCCGAGGCGTCCTCCATCGCGGCGATGTTGCCACGACGGGAGCTGAGGTCACCGATCACGTCGCCCATGTACTCCTCGGGCGTACGGACCTCGACGGCCATGATCGGCTCGAGGATGACCGGACCGGCCTTGCGAGCCGCTTCCTTGTACGCGATCGAGCCGGCGATCTTGAACGCCATCTCGGACGAGTCGACGTCGTGCGCCGCGCCGTCCTTGAGGGTCGCCTTCACGCCCACCGTCGGGTAGCCGGCGAGGATGCCGACCTGCATGGCGTCCTGGATGCCAGCGTCCACCGAGGGGATGTACTCACGGGGGACGCGACCACCGGTGACGGCGTTCACGAACTCGTAGACCTTCTCGGAGGTGACCTCCATCGGCTCGAGCGCGATCTGCACCTTCGCGAACTGACCGGAGCCACCGGTCTGCTTCTTGTGGGTGTAGTCGTAGCGCTCGACGACCTTCGTGAGGGTCTCGCGGTAGGCCACCTGGGGCTTGCCGACGTTCGCCTCGACGTGGAACTCACGCTTCATGCGGTCGACCAGGATGTCGAGGTGGAGCTCGCCCATGCCCTTGATCGTGGTCTGACCGGTCTCCGGGTTGAGCTCGACGCGGAACGTCGGGTCCTCTTCGGCGAGCTTCTGGATGGCCGTGGAGAGCTTCTCCTGGTCAGCCTTGGTCTTCGGCTCGATCGCGACCTCGATGACCGGCTCCGGGAACGTCATCGACTCGAGGACGACCTGGTCCTGCGGGTCGCAGAGCGTGTCGCCCGTGGTCGTGTCCTTGAGGCCGATGACCGCGTAGATGTGACCGGCGGTGACGTTGTCGACCGGGTTCTCCTTGTTGGAGTGCATCTGGAAGATCTTGCCGATGCGCTCCTTCTTGCCCTTGGTCGAGTTGATGACCTGTGCACCGGACTCGATGTGGCCGGAGTACACGCGGACGTAGGTCAGGCGACCGAAGAACGGGTGCACGGCGACCTTGAAGGCCAACGCCGAGAAGGGCTCGGAGGAATCCGGCTTGCGGATGATCTCCTTCTCTTCGTCCTTGACGTCGTGGCCGATCATCGGCGGGACGTCGAGCGGCGAGGGCAGGTAGTCGATGACCGCGTCGAGCATCGGCTGGACGCCGCGGTTCTTGAACGCCGAGCCACAGAGGACCGGGTAGATCTCGCTGTTGACGGTCAGCGTGCGGATCGCGGACTTGATCTCGGCGACCGAGAAGTCCGTGTCGCCCTCGAGGTAGCGCTCCATGAGCTCGTCGTTGGCCTCGGCCACGCGCTCGATGAGCTTCTCGCGGTACTCGGCAGCGCGGTCGGCGAGGTCAGCCGGGATCTCTTCGATCTCGTACTTCGCGCCCATCTGGACGTCACCCTTCGCGTCGCCGCGCCAGGTGAGTGCACGCATCTCGACCAGGTCGACGACGCCCTCGAAGGAGGACTCCGCACCGATCGGGAGCTGCAGCACGAGCGGCTCGGCGCCGAGGCGGTTCACGATCGTGTCGACGGTGAAGTAGAAGTCCGCGCCGAGCTTGTCCATCTTGTTGACGAAGCAGATGCGCGGGACGTTGTACTTGTCAGCCTGACGCCACACGGTCTCCGACTGGGGCTCGACGCCCTCTTTCCCGTCGAACACGGCGACGGCACCGTCGAGGACGCGGAGCGAGCGCTCCACCTCGACCGTGAAGTCGACGTGACCCGGGGTGTCGATGATGTTGATCTGGTTGTTGTCCCAGAAGCAGGTCGTCGCGGCCGACGTGATCGTGATGCCGCGCTCCTGCTCCTGCGCCATCCAGTCCATCGTGGCTGCGCCGTCGTGGACCTCACCGATCTTGTGCGTGATGCCCGTGTAGAACAGGATGCGCTCGGTCGTCGTGGTCTTGCCAGCATCGATGTGCGCCATGATGCCGATGTTGCGGACCTTGTTCAGGTCGGTGAGCACGTCCTGTGCCACAGGGTTCCTCCGGAAGAGTTGTAGGAGAGATGGCGTCCGTCCGGGCGCCGGGGTTCTTGACCGCCGGCGCCCGGACGATGCCGGTGACTACCAGCGGTAGTGCGCGAAGGCCTTGTTCGACTCGGCCATCTTGTGGGTGTCTTCACGACGCTTGACAGCGGCGCCGAGACCGTTCGACGCGTCGAGGATCTCGTTCATGAGACGCTCGGTCATCGTCTTCTCGCGGCGGGCCTTGGCGTACGAGGTCAGCCAGCGCAGGGCCAGCGTGTTCGCACGGTGCGGCTTGACCTCGACCGGGACCTGGTAGGTCGAGCCACCGACACGGCGGCTGCGGACCTCGAGGGTCGGTCGGACGTTGTCGAGCGCCTTCTTGAGCGTGACGACGGCGTCCTGCTGGTTCTTGGCGGTCACGCCTTCGAGTGCGTCGTAGACGATGCGCTCAGCGAGACCCTTCTTGCCGTCCAGCAGGATCTTGTTGACGAGCTGGCTGACGATCGGTGCGCCGTAGACGGGGTCTGCGACGACGGGGCGCTTGGGGGCCGGTCCCTTACGAGGCATGTGCTCAACCCTTCTTCGCGCCGTAGCGGCTACGGGCCTGCTTGCGGTTCTTGACGGCCTGCGTGTCGAGGGCGCCGCGGATGATCTTGTAGCGCACGCCGGGGAGGTCCTTCACACGACCGCCGCGGACGAGCACCATCGAGTGCTCCTGCAGGTTGTGGCCCTCACCCGGGATGTAGGCCGTGACCTCGGTGCCGTTCGAGAGCTTGACACGAGCGACCTTGCGCAGTGCCGAGTTCGGCTTCTTGGGGGTGGTGGTGTAGACGCGGGTGCACACGCCACGCTGCTGGGGGTTCGCCTTCAGCGCCGGTGCCTTGGTCTTGACGACCTTGGGGCTCCGACCCTTGCGAACGAGCTGCTGGATGGTAGGCAACTGTTCTCCTGGTTCTCGCTCGTGTTCTCTGGCCGACGCGGACCGTCGGCATCCTCGCCCACGCAGACGACCGCCGAACCGGCGGACGTGGATTGGGGGCGGACTGTCCGGATCGAGGTCTTCGACCCGCCGGACTTCGCGGCGCGCCCGAAGGCGCACACCCGAGAGAGCCTACCTGTGGGACCCGGCGAAATCAATCCCGGGCACCCGCCCACGGTGACTGTCCGCCGGGAGCGGAGCCGGGCCTCCTGTGCGGTGCCCAGGCCGGTGGGCCGGGCGCGTGGGCCGGACTCAGGAACCGGTGTCTGAGGACCCGTTGCCGATCGCGGACTCGAACGTGGCGCCGGTGTCCGAGAAGCCGGTGACGTAGCCGCTGGCGTTGACGTTGATGGGCCCGGCAGTGGCGGTGCCGGCTCCGGCGGGTCCGGTGAAGTCCGCGGTGTACGTGGCGGAACCGAAGGACGAGGTCGTGACGGCCCACCCCTTGGACAGCCAGCCGTCGACGGAGATCGTGGGTCGGGAGTCGAGCGTCCACTTCTGGTTGGTGTACGTGTTCGCCGGGTTCTCGCCGTACGCGTAGAAGCTGCAGCCGTCGGGCTTGGTCGACGTCGACGCGACACAGCCGTCCACCCAGGCGTTGACCGCGTCCGTGGCGGCCTGTCTGCCCGCGTCGGTCAGCGTGGTGCTGAGCGACACCGGACTGCTCGCCGTGCCGGAGAAGCCCCGGACCGCCGCGGTCTGGGTGTCGGCGGTGAACCACTTGCCGCCGTCGACCGCCACCGGGTAGGAGCCCGGCAGGGCCGTGAGCGTCAACGCGCCGGACGCGTCGGTGGTCGCCCGCTGCCCGGCGACGGTGACCGTCGACTTCGGCGGCCCCTGGACCTGGACGTCGACCGCGCCGAGACGCGGAGCCTGCAGCTGCCACTTCGGGAACACGCCCCAGTCGGTGCCGGTCTTGTCGAGCGTGAAGGTCGCGGGGACCTGTCGGCCGGCCTGTGTCATGTACGCGCCCACCGTGGCGGTGTCGCCGTCCTGTCGCACGGCGGTGATGCGGTACCCGGTCACGCGGTCGTTCGCCTTGCGGTAGGCGGCGTCGGTCAGCAGGACGTCGGACTTGGTGTGCCGGACGCCGGCCGCGGTGAGCGCGTCGTCGACCCGGCCGGCCGACAGGTCGTCGAGGAAGGCCCGGACCGGACGGTCGGCAGAGTGCGAGTCGGTGCCGACGGCGTACCCGACGACACCGGCGACCAGCAGGAGGACGACGGCCGCGCCCCCGGCGACGATGCCGACCAGGGCGCCGCGTCCGAGGCGACGGCGCGGTCGTGACGCCGGTCCGGCGAGGGGCTGCGGGACGTCGTGAGCGCCGCTGATCGAGGACACCTCCGGGACGGACCCCCACCCGTCGCGGTCGTGTGCGTCCCCGGCGCCGGGGTTGTCCGGCGTGTGCTGCTGATCGGTCATCGGTCCCCCGTTGCGTCGTCGCCGGAGTCGCGCTCCGGCATCCTGCAGCCTAGCGACGACCCGCGTCACCCGGACTGTCGCGCTGGTGCCTGGCGACCGTGACACCGCCGACCACGGACAGGATCGCGACCACGACCGAACCGACGACGAACGGCCCGAGTGCGTAGCCGGCGGGGAAGACGAGCAGCTCCGTCACGTCACGGCGGATCAGGGCGTAGCCGACGGCGCCGACGCCGAGCATGACGAGGTACGTGGTCGCGGCGGCGACGAGCCCGGTGACGCCGGGGTTGCCCTCGCGCACGCCGAGCGCCGTCGCGATGAACACCACGACGGCGCCGCCCACGACCATCGCGGGGCCGAGGTAGGGGGTGGCGTCGGTCTGCGCGATGACCTCGACGTTCGCGAGCAGCGCCTCGAAGCCGGTCACCGCGATCACGAGGGCGATGAAGAGGACGGACGTCATCGTCGCCACGAGCCATCGGGACATGGGGTGATCGTATCGCCGGGGAGGGGCGGGTGCTGCCGGATGGTCAGCCGACGCGGTCTGCGGCCGTGGCCTGTTGGTCGTCCCGCCGGGCGCCGGGCTGCGCGTCGCGCTGCGCGCGGTGCTGCTCCTGGGCTGCGCTGACGAGGGCCAGTGCGATGGTCGCGGTGATGACGGGGACGCTCGCGGTCATCGGGGCGGCTGGCTCACGGTGGGCTCGCTCCGATTCGGTGAGCGCCGGCACGTCCTGGAGGCTCGGGGTGGCGTCCGTCACGGCCGTCGCCGCGGCGTCGTGCGCGTGGACGGCAGGGCCGATCACGGGCAGCACCGCGGTCGTCGCCGGCGGCTCGGCGTGCAGTTCTCTGGTGGGCTCGAGGCCGGTCCGTCGGGCGGCCCGGCGTGCTCTGGCCATCCGGACCAGGACGACGACCGCTACGATCGCCCAGATCCCGTTCACGATGGTGGACGGGACGGCGTGGTGGGCGGCGACGTTGATCGCGACCGAGACCCCTCCGACCAGGTTGAACAACTGGTAGACGGGGCCGTTCGGGAGCTTGCCCGTCGAGAACAGAATGTAACCAGCTAATACGGTTACGGCTCCGAACCAGCCGAGGAACTCCACGATTCCAGACAACACGCGCGACTCCGGGCACGACGAGGAACGACCGGATCGAGCTGGCCGTTCGCGAGGGTGGGGTGAGCCGCGGGACGCGGCATCACGAGCATCGTACGCACAGCGACAGGCGTTGCGGAAGAGGACCCGGCGCGGTGTGGACGGCCCCAGTTGGCGGGGTGCTGTGGAGGGGTGGTGTGGACGGGTGGGTCAGCCTGCGGCGGGGGTCACGGAGGAGGTCGTCGATGGATCAGCCAAGACGTAGATCGACCCACCGAAGGTCCATGTCGAATCGTCGGACGTCGAACCGTCCTCCCCGCTCTTCGCCGCGGACGAGACATTGGTCACGAGGAACAGACGACTGCCGTGCTGGATGCCGTCGACGAAGGTCAGGGCCTGGTCGAAGGTGCCGTCGACTGCGACCGTGACCGGGATGACCGAGAAGTTCTCGCCCGTGATCGCGCCGTTGGTGACCGCCTGGGGTGCTGCGGGCGCAGTCGGGACCGACGATGCCGTCGCGGAGGGAGACGCGCTCGGCGCAGGAGTGGCAGAACTCGCGGCACCCGACGTGCCGGCGGCAGCAGCGACCGGCGCGTAGGCGACGGCGTCGCTGGTCGTGTACGAGGAGATCTCCATGCCCGACGACGCGGCGACCGTGTTGAGGTCGGCGATGAACGAGGACAGGTCCGCAGTGTCGGGGACCGAAGCGGACAGCTGGGCGAGCTGCTCCTGCATCGCCGGGAGCTCGGCGGATCGTTCGCGCAGTCGTGTCAGTTCGGAGCGACTCGTCGAGTTCGTCTCTTCGACGCTCGACCGCTGGTCAAGGGCACTCGACGCGAGCGCCAGCTGCGGCTGCACGGCGAGGAAGAAGCCACCGACGGCGACGACGGCCATCGCGACGAAGGCGAGCAGCAGGCTCAGGCGGTTCCGTGACATCGATCAGTCCTTCTTCCGCGCTTCGGCGAACCGACCGTCGAGCGCTTTCTCGTCGAGGTGGATCGTGAGGTTCACCGTGTACTCGCCCGTCGTGTCGTCCCGGGTCACGGAGTTCGCGGTCGCGTCGACGAACCCGGTGACGGACTGCACCGAATCGAGCCACTCCGGCACGGCCGGGAGGCCCGAGGTCTTCGCGTCGATGGTCAGGGTCGCGATGCGCTGACCCTGCAGCGGGTCGAGGGACTGCACGTAGGCCGTGGTCGCCGACGCGGAGTCGATCGTGACGCCGCTGATCCGGACTCCGGTCGGCAGCTTGGACTGGACCGATCCGAGCATCTGCGACCAGTTGATCTCGGTCGATCCGCCGACCTGCTGAGCCGCCTGCAGCAGGCTGGTGTCCGACTCGGCGGTGCGCACGTCGCTGAACTGCCGCTGCTGCTGCAGGAGGCTGACCGTCTCGGCCTGCGCCGCCGCGAGTTGCGTGTCCTCCGAGCTCTTCGCCAGGCCCGCTGCGACCGCACCGATGCCGACCGCCATCGCGACGATGACGACACCGGCCCACGCTCGGCGGACGGCAGCGCGCTGCCGCCGGTGGACGTGCACCTCGGTCGGGAGGAGATCCGCGCGAGGCGCACCCCCGATGATCAGCGGCTGCTTGTTCTTGCCGGCTCTCGTCCGTTGCGCGACGTCCCGGATCGCCCGTTGTGCGGGCGCGGCGGCAACGCGTTTCGCTCCCGGGCGCCGACCGGGACGACGTCCCCCTGCGGGCGGTGCTTCGATCGTCCCGGTCATGCTGCACGGCTCCCGACTGCGAGGCTCCACGCCACCGCGATCGCGCTGCCTCGTTCGCGCAGGACTTCCGGCGTGATGCCGCGTGCGGTCCGTGCTGCGGCGAACGGGTCCCCGACCGCGACCGGCAGACCCGATGACTCACCGAGGCCTTCCCGGAGTCCGGGCATGGCCGCACCGCCGCCGGCGAGCAGGACGCCGCGGACCGGCTCGTCCGGACGGGTGTTCACGAAGTAGTTGACCGTGTTCCGGATGCTCTGCATGAGCTCGGCGACCGACTCACGGGTGACCGCCACGGCACGAGCGTCATCTGGCGTCTGCGGGATGCCCGCGAGACCGAAGTGGCGCTTCACCGCCTCTGCCGCCTCGACGTCGACCTCGAGCCGCGCGGCGATCGACTTCGTGATGTCCCATCCTCCGGTCGGGATGATCCGGACGAACTTGGGGACGCCGTCGGTGGCGATGACGACCGAGGTGGTCGTCGCACCGCAGTCGACGATCGCGAGCGTCCCGGCGCCAGCGACGCGGGGCGCGAGCACGCGGGTCAGTGCGAACGGGATGAGGTCGACCCCGACGGGGTTCAGGCCCGCGAGCTGCGCTGCGTTGACGTTCGCGAGGACGGCTTCCTTGATCGCCGCGACCAGCAGCCCGTGCACGACCGGCCCCCCGTCACCGTCACCCTCGGCGGTCGGGTAGAAGTCGAGGATCGCGTCGCCGACCGGGACCGGGAGCATGTCCTGCACCTGGAACGGCAGCGACTCCCGGATCTGCGCGAGGGGGGCCCGCGGGACCGTCAGGTCGCGCGAGAGCACGCGCTGGTTGCCCATGCCGAGCACGACGTCCTTGCTCTTGAACCTGCCGAGCGACCACAGGGAGCGCAGCGCACCCGCGACCGTGTTCGCATGGAGCACCTCGCCGTGCTTGGTCGACTCCGGCGGCGACGCGATCTCGGCCAACCGGAGGATCGTCGGCTGCGCCTTGTCGACGTCGGCGACCTCGACCGCGCGGATCACGTCCGCGCCGATGTCGATGCCGACGATGCTCTTCGCCATGTCGTGTCCTTCTGGGTCGAGTGCGGGTCTGCGGGGCCGGCGTCAGGCCAGGCCGAGGAGTGCGAGGTAGGCGTGCCAGAGCGGCACACCCACGAAGGCGCCGATCCAGGCGCCGAGGAGCATCCATGGTCCGAACGGGATACCGTTCCGACGACCCGTGCGACGCACGATCATCAGGCCGATGCCGAAGGTACCGCCGAGCAGGAACGCCGCGAAAGCACCCACTGCGAGGGGGCCCCATCCGAGGTACGCGAGTACCAGGCCGAGTGCGCCGGCGAGCTTCACGTCGCCGAGTCCCATGCCCCGTGGCACGGCGACCGCCAGCCCGAGGTACAAGCCGCCGAGCAGCGCCATGCCACCGACGGCGCGGATCAACGCCGACCAGTCGCCCGTCAGTGCGCTGCTGCCGGCGAGGAGCGTCGCGAGCACCGGGTACATGGGCAGCACGATGGCGTTCGGCAGCCGCTGGGTGTCGATGTCGATGAGCGCCAGGGCGACGCTGACCGCCGCCAGGTACAGGAGGGCCACGAGCAGGACGGCATGCCCCGCGATCGTCGCTCCGGTCGCAGCGGGGTCGGGCAGGAACCGGATGCCGACGACCAGGAAGAACACCCCGGTCAGGAGCTCCACCAACGGGTACCGGACCGAGATCGGTTCCGCGCAGTCGCGGCACCGCCCGCGGAGGACGAACCACGACAACACGGGCACGTTGTCGATGCTGCGGATCGGCGTACCGCACCTCGGGCACGCCGACGCGGGCGCGATCACGGACAGGCCCGCAGGGACCCGGTACACGACGACGTTGAGGAAGGACCCGATGGCGAGGCCGAAGACGGCACCGAGCGTGAGGACGGCGCCGGCCAGGGGCGCGAGTGACGCGGTCACGAGATCGGTCCTCCGTCCGCGTCGTACGCGGTCTTGGACTCGACCTGCGTCGCCACGCGGTAGGTCGTGACGGTCGGCTGGGGGAACTTCGGCGGGGTGTAGGTGGCGAGGCTCGAGTCGAAGCGGTAGTTCTTGTCGAAGCCCTGGCCACTCGCGAGCCCCACGGCGCCGCGGAAGTTCTGCGCGATGGAACCGCTCACGGTGAGGGTGCCGCGACCCGCGGTCGAGCCGCGGGTCCAGTTCTGCACGACGAAGGTGCCGAGGTTCGAGAGGATCGCGGCATCGACCTCGCGGTCCGCGGGGAGCAGTGGGGTACCAAGGGCGTTGACCGGGTTCCACACCCAGACGGCGCGCTGTCCGATCAGTCCGAGGACGGTCGACGCCGAGCGCGTACTGGGGTACTTGATGTCGCCCGTCACGTAGAGGTAGTTCTCCGCTGCGATCGTGACCGCCTTGTCCACCGTGCCCTGCACGAACGCGTCTCCACGATCGCAGCCGTAGGGCGTCGAGATGGTCGCGCCGCCACCGGCGGTCGGGTCGGCCTCCGAAGCCGAGGTCGAGCTCCCCACGTACGGGAACCCCACACCGTTCGACTTCAACGAGGTGGCCAGACTCGCTGTTCCCGGCGTGTCGCAAGCCGTCGGCAGGTTCTTCGTCTCGGAGTTGCCCTTCCAGTAGTTCGGGTCCTGCGCACTGCCGGCCGCGCGGACGCCCGGTTCGTTCTGGATGTAGATCATGTTGTTCTTCGGGACGGGGACGACCGCGCCGGACGCGCTCCTGAGCGCGGACACAGCGCCGCACTTGTCGGAGACGTCGCCCGCCGTGATCACCGCGCCGGAGGTCGCTGTCACTCCACGGACGACCGTCTTGATCGTGAGCGGTGAGACCACGGTCATCGTGCCGTTGCCGTTGAAGGTGATCTTGGTCGGGCCCGTGTACAGGCAGCCGGTGCCTTCGACCGTGTTGACGGTGGACGGCAGGTCGCTCCGCATGTAGTCGCGCAGATCGCCGATGGTGGACGGGGGCGTCAGGGTCGAGACGGTGGTCGGGTTGGCGGCGAACTTCGCCGCAGCCGTGCCGCACCCGCTGCTCGTCCACCCGTACACGCTCTGGAACGTGCTCTTGAACGTCGCCCCGCATGCCTTGATCTGGTCGTTCGATCGGACCGGGCCCTCGAGCACGTCGTTCTGCCCGAACTGGATCTGGTCACAGGTCGACGTGGTCGCGACAGGCCGGTACGCGCTCGTGCAAGCGCTCGTCCCGACACCCTTCTCGTTCGTCACGGTCGGGTCACCGGACTCGTAGTTCGTGAAGTAGAGGTAGTTCGAGAAGCCGTCCGGGCGGACGTTCGCCACGACGGTCCGCGTCGTGGCGCCGGAACGTCCGGTGGACTGCACGCGGATCACGCCCTGCGTCGAGAGCTTGCTGTTGTCGACCGCGTACCGGAACCCTGCGTTGCTCCCGCTCCCGTCTGCCGTCGGGACGGTCACCCACGGGGCTCCGGACTGGTAGTTGAAGGCGGCATTGCCACCGGTCCCCTTCGTGAAACGGCTGCCGCTGGCTTGGCTGAAGGGCGCGTTCGGCTGTCCGTAGAAGCCGTAGGTGTTGTCGGCATTCAGCCGGGACTGATAGTCCGCCACTCCGGCGTACGCGGCGGCTATCGCGCGGTTCCAGGCGGTGTCGGTCGACGTGACTCGGGCGCCGCTGGTGGCGACCGCGACCATCGTCGCGACGAGCAGCATGACGACCATGCCGATGGCGACGACGGCAGCGATGGCGACACCACGCTCGTCGTCCCGAGCACGCAGCGCGCGCACCAGACGGATCATCAGGAGGCCCCCATCACGATGTTCGGCATGCTCGCTGTGTTCTGCAGCGACACGGCGTTCGGGTCGTCGGCGCTCCGGCCGACCGCGACCGACAGCCCGACCTTGCGGATGTTCGCCAGATCGGCCTGACCGACCGGGGCCGTCGGTGAACCGAGCACGCCGTCGTCGCCATTGCTGTAGGTGAAGAGCGTCGTGCTCGTGACGGACGTCGCGAGCGTCCGCGTCGAGGTGGGCGTCGCTGAGAGCGCGGGCCCGGTCGCCAGCGGGAATGCGTAGTACGACGAGTTCCCGGCCACCGCGGTGCCGGTCCACTTCGTCTCCGTGATCACCTTGCGGGCCGGATCCAGGGTGACCTGCACCTCCACGGCCTGCGACAGGCTCGAGTCGAGGTTGACGTACGCGAAGAACCGCACGGATGTCGCACTGGCGTACTGGAACGCGAACTGCGAATCGTCACCGGTCGGCACCGGGTTGTCGGTCGCCGCACGCAGGTTGCGACCGATCTCGTTCATCGCCGTGGCGGCGACCCGCGTGTTGGCGCTGACGGCCCCGGCGACCTTCGCTGCTTTCTGCGACGAGACCAGGAAGGACCCCGCGACGGTGAGGATGAGGACCGACAGGCTCATCGCGACGATGAGTTCAGCGAGGGTGATGCCCGCTTCCTCTCGGCGTAGTCGCTCGAAGAACTGCCGGATCCGGACGTTCACGATGCCGGCACCGTTCGCGGATCGAGCGTCACGACGTTGCCGTTGACAGAGGCGTTCACGTTCAGGACGCCGGGTGTCGCGGACACCGTCTGGTTGTTCGTGCCGAGGATCGATCCGAGGATCGACGTGCTCCCGCGCAGGGTCCAAGACCCGTACGGCAGGGCGATCGTCGTCGGGGACGCACTGTTCAGCCCGGTGAATGTGTAAGTGGTCGACGGTGAGCACCCCGGGTCACCACCAGCGGCGCTGGTGTTCTTGACGGTGGCGAAGAGCACCGTGTCCAACCCGCCGAGCTTCACGTCGACGATGCCCATCGGGGCGCGCGCCACGGCGGCCGAGGTACTCGTCGGGTTGAAACCGGGAGTCCCCAGGGCGGTGTTGGAGTCGGTGAAGACAAAGGGTGAAGTGACGAGGTTCGCCGACGAGGTCGTCCACGCGCTCGGGTCGACGTCGGTGCACGTCGGGGAGTAAGCCCCTCCGAGAACGGTCCACCCATCGGTGTACGGGAAGAGCGTGGCGGAGGTCGACGTGGTCGTCTTGACGGTGCTGCCGTTTCGGAAACTGGTGGTGAGCCCGGTCGGGAACTTGGCGGCCTTGCCGTTCGCGTTGAGTGGAGCGCCGACCGAGACGCTGATGCCCTGGTCGTAGGTGAACGTCTTGTTCCCGATGCCGCCCGACGACGTCGTCACGTCGAAGTAGGGCGCGCTGGCACCGTCGGGGTCGACGTTGCCGCTCTTGGTGATGGTGATCCGGTACGTGCCTGGTGTGACACCCAAGGCGTAGCTGCAGCCGTTGCCGTCGGTCGCCGCGGGTTGCGCGGGCAGGCTCGTCGCCCCTCCCGACCTCGGGGTGATCGACACGCTCACGCCCTCGTTCGGCCCGCCGTTCGCGGTCGTGACACCGACCACGATCGTGGAGGCGGTCGCACTCGACACGGCGGCGGACGGCGACACGAGCGAGTCGAGCACGACGCTCTTCTGCTTCGGCGAAGCGCCACTCGACCAGGTGACGGTGATCGCGACGCGCTTGTAGGCCAGGACGCCGCTTCCCGCGCCGCACGAGTTGTCCGTGCCGTCGGAGTTGATCCAGTTCGTGGTGCGCTTGATCGTGTACGACTGCGCGCCGACGGACTGCGTGCTCAAGTCGTCGTCGAGGGTGAAGACGTCCTTCGTGCTGCGTGCCGCGTCGAGCGCCTGGTTCGCCAGGTTCAGCGCTGCTTCACGCGAGCGGTTGTCCTGCGTCAGGAAGAGCGTCGAGGCGATGCCCATGGCGACGCCGGCGGCGAACATCGCGAAGATGGTCATCGCCACCATGACCTCGATGATCGAGAAGCCGTCCTCGGCGTCGCGTGCCGCCTGGAGTCGGCGGGCGATGGTGGTGATCACGCGCGGCTCCTCTCGACGTGCTCGTGCAGAAGTGGTTGCGCTGAACGGGGCGGGTCGATCGCTCGACCCGCCCCGTTCAGAGGCAGTTTGGGTTGGGTCAGGAAGCCTTGGTGAAGACACCCGCGGCGCAGGTACCCTTCGCGGCGCCGGAGTTGTCCGTGATCCCGAAGCTCGTGCCGGACTTGCTCACGGCCGCGATGCAGAACGCCTTGCCGTCCGCGGTGGCCGTGTAGGTGACGGACGTCGAGCTGTTCACCGTCGCGCCGGCGGCCTTGTACTTCGTGTCCGTGTCCAGAGCGACCGAAGCCGGGTACGTCGCCGTGTTGTCAGCGGTCTGCACGGCGATGACCGCGGTCTTCGAGTTGGACAGGTCCGACTGCGCGGCCGAGTCCTTCGCGTTGTTCTGGATGCCGAGGTACACCGGGATCGCGATCGCCGCGAGGATGCCGATGATGATGACGACCACCAGGAGCTCGATCAGGGTGAAGCCCTTCTCGTTCTCGTCGAGGATGTTCTTGCGGCGAGCGTTCAGCTTGCCCATGAGCACGGAGTACATGACTCTTCCATTCTTTCGGGAATGTACTTGGAATGATTTCGGGGGCTAGCTCTGCCGCCGAGGTAGAGCGTATTCAGGCCCGATTGACGGCATAATCCCGAGAACGGGGGTCAATTGACTGCGAAATGCCCCCAGTCCCAGGGGTGCACTCGATGGAGGACACCCCCGTCCCGGGGTCGCCGAGGGCGCCCGGGCACCCCCGGGCGAACCAGGGCACCCGGGGGTGCCCTGCACTGGCGATCGACTACTTGATCAGCGTGGAGATCTGGAAGATGGGCAGGTACAGCGCCACGATCATTCCGCCGACCACCACGCCGAGGAATGCGATGAGTAACGGCTCGATGAGCGACGTCAATGCCTCGGTGGTCGATTCGACTTCATTGTCGTAGAACACCGCGATGCGCTCGAGCATCAATTCCATGGAACCGGCGTCCTCGCCCACCGCGATCATCTGCGCGACCATGGTCGGGAAGACGTTCTCACGTTCCATCGGACCTGCGATCGACTCACCTTTTCGCACGGAATCAGCGACGCGGTTGAGTGCCTTCTCGACGACGAAGTTGTTCGAGACCTGACCGGCGATGTTCAGCGCTTCGAGGATGGGGACACCCGCGCCGATCATGTTCGACAAGTTCCGAGCGAACCGCGCCATCACGATCTTGCGGTTGAGCTGCCCGAACACGGGCATCTTCAGCTTGACCGGGTCGATCGCACCTCGGACTCGGTCCGAGTTCTTGTTCGCCCGCCACCAGAACCATCCAACGACGATCGCCACGGCGAGCACCGGCCCGACGTAGACCATCGCGTGTGACATGTACACGAGCATCATCGTCGGGAGCGGCAGGGTCCCGCCGAGGCTCGAGAACATGTCCTGGAAGATCGGCACGATGAAGACGAGCATGACGATCACCGCGACGAGTGACATCACGAGCACGACGACGGGGTAGGTCATCGCCGACTTGATCGTCGAGCGGAGCTTGTGCTCCTTCTCGAAGTTGGTCGCGATGGAGTCCATCGCCTGGTCGAGGAACCCGCCGGTTTCACCGGCACGGATCATGTTGATCATGATCGGCGGGAAGTCGACCGGGTACTTCGCGACGGCATCGGAGAACGACGTGCCGCGCTCCACCTCGTCACGGACCTGCCCGAGGATCCCGCGGAGCTTCTTGTTGTCGGTCTGGTCAGTCAGGATTGAGAGCGCTCGGAGCAGTGACAGCCCCGACGACAACATGGTGGAGGCCTGTCGCGACATGATCGCCAGGTCTTTCAACCCGACGCCCTTCTCGAAGCCCGGGATCTTGATCTCGGTCTGCAGACCCGTGCCGGCCTTGGCCTCGGTGATGGCGATCGGCGAGACCCCCATCGTGCGCAGCCGCTGCACGACCGCCCCCTCGGACGCTGCGTCGAGCCGCCCCTTGACGAGCTTGCCGCCCCCGTCACGGCCCCGGTAGTCGAACGCGAGCGACATCAGTGGCCTCCGGAGAACTTGTCGCCGAAGTCGATCTCGCTCGCGGCGATGGCCGCGGCGGACGAGTCGGACGGGGACTCGACGCGCTGGACGAGCCGGTCGAACCCTTCGTGGTCGTGGACCTTCTCCATCGCGGCGGCGCGGGTGACGGTGCCGACGTTGACGAGCTCGGCGAGGTCCTGGTCCATCGTGTGCATGCCGAGGTCACGACCGGCCTGCATCGCCGAGGTGATCTGGTAGGTCTTGCCCTCGCGGATCAGGTTGCCGATCGCGGGGGTGGTGGTCATGATCTCGGTCGCGACGACGCGGCCCGAGCCGGTGGCCTTCGGTACGAGGGTCTGACAGACGACGCCCTCGAGCGTCGATGCGAGCTGGGTGCGGATCTGGCCCTGCTGGTGCGGCGGGAACACGTCGATCACGCGGTCGATGGTGCCGGGGGCACTCTGCGTGTGCAGGGTCGCGAACACCAGGTGTCCGGTCTCGGCGGCGGTGAGTGCCACCGAGATGGTCTCGAGGTCGCGCAGCTCGCCGATCAGGATGACGTCGGGGTCCTGCCGCAGCACGTGCTTCAGGGCCCGGGCGAACGAGTGCGTGTCCGCGCCGACCTCGCGCTGGTTGATGATCGCCCGCTTGTGGTCGTGCATGAACTCGATCGGGTCCTCGACCGTCACGATGTGGTCGGCGCGCGTCTCGTTCACCAGGTCGATGAGCGCGGCGAGGGTGGTCGACTTGCCGGAACCGGTCGGCCCGGTGACGAGCACGAGTCCGCGGGGCAGCTTGGCGAAGTCGCCGACGTGCTCGGGGATGCCGAGCTGCTTCAGCGTCTTGATCTTGGTGGGGATGATGCGGAACGCCGCGCCCCAGTTGCCGCGCTGCTGGTAGAAGTTGACGCGGAAGCGGTACTCGGGCGACAGCGAGTACGCGAAGTCGAGTTCCTGCTCGTGGTCGAACGTGCCGGCCTGCTCGACGGTCATCACGGTCTTCAGCGCGGCGATGACCTTGTTGCGCGACCAGGGTCCGCCGGGCACGGCCGGTCGGAGCGAGCCGTCGACGCGGACGGTGGGCGGGGCGTCGGCGGTGACGTGCAGGTCGGACGCCCCCTGGTAGACCACCTGGGCCAGGGCGGTGATCAGGTCGGGATCCGCGACCTCGCGCGCGTGGCGGCTGAAGTCGATCTCCTGCACGCCGACGGCGGCGCCGACGGTCGGGAGGACCGTGGTCGCCTGCACAGACGCCGTCGGCAGGTGCTGGGTCACCGCGTCGGCGTACCCGTAGCTGGCAGTGGACGGCGGCACCGCGGCGGACGGCGTCGCCGCACCGGACGGCGTCGCGGCACCGGACGGCTGCGCGACCGGGACGGCCACCGGCGCACCGGACGGGGCCGGCCATGCGGCGAGGTCGTCGGCCAGGTCGTAGACCGGGACCGCGGGTGCAGCCGGAGCAGCCGCCGGAGCCGCGGCCAGACCAGCCGCAGGGGCCGCGGCCAGACCAGCCGCCGGTCCGACGAACGGCTGCGCGTGTCCCTCGGCTGCCTGGGCGAGACGGGCCGCACGACGCGAGCCGACCTCGGTGCCCGGGCGGCCCGGGTGCCAGCCGGCGATCGGTTCGTTCGCGTCGGTGATGTCGTAGACGGAGTCGGTCATCGTTCTCTCCTCGGCCTACGCGACCACGCGCAGGATCTCGTCGACGCTCGTCAGACCGAGCTTCACTTTCTCCCACCCGTCCTGGCGGAGGGTGAGCATGCCCTGGTCCTGCGCGACCCGGCTGATCTCGGCGCTCGAGGCACGGGCGACGGCGAGCCGCTCGATCTCCTCGGTGACGGTCATGACCTCGTGCAGGGCGATGCGCCCGCGGTACCCGGTGTTCGAGCACACGGCACAGCCGATCGGCGCCCAGAAGTCCGGCACCGGGGCGTCGGCGCTCGGGATGAAGCCGAGCGCCGCGAGCTGCCCCGGCTCGTACACGGCGGGGGCTTTGCAGCGGTCGCAGAGCTTGCGGGCGAGGCGTTGCGCCACGACACAGTCGAGCGCCGAGCCGACCAGGAACGGCTCGATGTCCATCTCGGTCAGCCGGGTGATCGCCGAGGGGGCGTCGTTGGTGTGCAGCGTGGAGAGCACCAGGTGCCCGGTGAGCGATGCCTCGATCGCGATCTGCGCCGTCTCGTGGTCGCGGATCTCACCGAGCAGGACGACGTCGGGGTCGGACCGCAGGATGGAGCGCAGCGCCGAGGCGAACGTCAGGCCGGCCTTCGGGTTGACCTGCACCTGGTTGATGCCGGCCATCCGGTACTCGACCGGGTCCTCGACGGTGATGACGTTGATCTCGGGCCGGGCGACCGCGTTCAGGGTCGTGTACAGGGTGGTCGACTTGCCGGACCCCGTCGGTCCCGTGACCAGGATCATGCCGTACGGCTTGGAGTAGGAACGCTGGTACGCGGCCGCGTTCTGCGCGAGCAGGTTGAGGTCGGTCAGGGTCAGCGACGTGTTGGTGTTGTCGAGGATGCGCATGACGACCTTCTCGCCCCACACCGTCGGCAGCGTCGCCACACGGAGGTCGATCTGGCGGCCACCGTGCCGGACGGACATGCGGCCGTCCTGCGGCTTGCGTCGCTCGGCGATGTCGATGTCGCTCATGATCTTGAGGCGGCTGATGACGCCGTTCTGGATGTTCTTGGGCGCCGGAGCCATCTCGTGCAGCACGCCGTCGATGCGGTAGCGCACCCGGACCTCGTGCTCGCCGGGCTCGATGTGGATGTCCGAGGCGTGGTCCTGGATGGCCTGCGAGACGAGCAGGTTCACGAAGCGGACGATCGGGACGTCGTCGAGCGACCCCTCGGAGATGTCGGCCTGCTGGGTGGTCGACGACGCTTCTTCTTCGAGCGACGAGGTCAGGTCGTTCAGCTCGTCGTCGGCGCGCAGGTAGCGGTCGAGCGCGGACGCGAGGTCACGCTCGTCGACCTGCAGCGGACGGATGGCGCGGCCGCACGCGGCGCGGGCGTCGTCGATCGCGAGCACGTTCGACGGGTTGACCATCGCGAGCACGAGGACGTCGCCCTCGAAGCCGACGCCGAGGACCCCGTGCCGCCGGCAGAGCGCCGCGGGCAGGATCGACACGGCGGTGCCGTCGACCGGGTAGTCGGTGAGGGGCACGGTCTTGGAGTTGTTCGACGCCGCCCGCGCGGTGATGAACTGCGCTTCGCTGACGACCCCGCGGTCGACGAGCGTCCGGATCGAGCGTTCGTCGATCTCCTCGTCGCCGGTGAGCGAGTCGAGGTGCTCGATGGGGAGGGCTCCGTTGAGGATCAGGATCTCGGAGAGCGTGGCCATGTGCCTCGGAGCCTCCTTCTGGGTCGCGTCAGGGCGTGGACCGCGCCGAGCTTCGGGTTCGACGCCTGTCCACGCTACGGCCGGGACCATCCGGCCCCGCAGTCCCAGAATGAGGGGGCGGAGGGGGTCAACGCCCACCCAGAACAGGGGTCGGTGGACAAGTCCCCCGCGGCACGTGGTCGTGGAGGGATCGCTGGGCGGCAGGAATCCCCTCGACGCAGACCAGGCGCTCGGGCCATGATGAGCCATGGACATCACGAGCGTGACCGTGGGGCTGCCCGTCACCGACATCGAAGCGTCCTGCCTCTGGTACGGCGCCGTGTTCGAGCGGCTCGACCCCGACCTCGAGCCCGCCGCTGGCATCGCGGAGTACGAGATCGGCGGCATCTGGATCCAGCTCGTCGAGGACCCCGACGCCGAGGAGAACCCGGTCGTCGTGCGGTTCGGCGTCGACGACGTGGTCGCCCAGCGCACCCGCATCGCCGCGCTCGGCATCGACGTCGGTCCGGTGGAACGCGTCGACGGAGCCGTCGACTGGTTCGACGTCCACGATCCCGACGGCAACGTCCTCAGCCTGTACTCGCTCGTCGACGAGACGGGGCGAGGGTCCGGCGGCCACGACAGCGACGCGGGCCGCGCGCTCTGAACGCGACCGGACAACAGACAGGAGGCGCGGTGCCAGCTGGCACCGCGCCTCCTGTCTGTGTGGAGCTACTTCAGACTCAGTTGTAGGTCCCCGGCGTGAAGTCGTCCGACGAGAAGCTGTCGAAGTCGACGAAGCTCAGGTCGGCGTCCGAGAACGACGAGTCGTCCGCGAAGATGCGGTTGGGGTACCGCTCGGCCTTCGCTTCTTCCGTCGCGTTCACGTCCACGTCGCGGTACCGGCTGAGACCCGTCCCCGCGGGGATGAGCTTGCCGATGATGACGTTCTCCTTGAGGCCGACGAGGTGGTCCTGCTTGCCTTCCATGGCCGCCTGCGTGAGCACGCGGGTGGTCTCCTGGAAGGACGCGGCGGACAGCCACGACTCGGTCGCGAGGGACGCCTTGGTGATGCCCATCACCTCTTGGCGAGCAGAGGCGGTCTTGCGACCCTCCTGCAGCGCCGCGCGGTTGATCGCGTTGTAGCGCGACCGGTCGACGAGCTCACCCGGCAGCAGGTCCGTGTCGGCGTGGTCGACGACCGTCACCTTGCGGAGCATCTGGCGGACGATGACCTCGATGTGCTTGTCGTGGATCGGCACGCCCTGCGAGCCGTACACGTCCTGCACACCGTTGACCAGGTGCTTCTGGACCTCGCGCACACCCTTGACCCGGAGGACTTCCTTCGGGTCGACGGTGCCGGCGATGAACTGCTCGCCGAGCTCGACGTGCTGGTTGTCCTCGATCAGGAGGGTCGCACGCTTGAGCACCGGGTAGATGAACGGCTCGTCGCCGTTGTCCGGCGTGAGGATGATGCGACGGCCCTTGTCCGTGTCCTCGATGACGACGCGGCCGGGGGCCTCGGCGATCGGGGACGCGCCCTTGGGGGTACGAGCCTCGAAGAGCTCGGTGACACGGGGCAGACCCTGGGTGATGTCGTCGGCCGAGGCCGAACCACCCGTGTGGAAGGTGCGCATCGTCAGCTGGGTACCGGGCTCACCGATGGACTGGGCGGCGATGATGCCGACCGCCTCACCGATGTCGACGAGGTTGCCCGTGGCGAGCGAACGGCCGTAGCACTTCGCGCAGACACCGACGGCCGACTCGCAGGTCAGGACCGAGCGCACCTTGATGCTCTCGACACCGGCCGCGACCAGCTTGTCGATGAGGACGTCACCGACGTCCTCGCCTGCCTCGGCGACCACGGTGCCCTTCGCGTCCGACGCCGCGGTGGCGAGGGTGCGCGAGTACACGGTGTTCTCGACGCGGGCGTCGCGGACGAGCTTGCCGTCAGCGTCGACCGTGGCGATCGGCAGTTCGAGGCCACGCGTCGTGCCGCAGTCGTCCTCACGGATGATGACGTCCTGCGAGACGTCGACGAGACGACGGGTGAGGTACCCGGAGTCCGCCGTGCGCAGCGCCGTGTCGGCCAGGCCCTTGCGAGCACCGTGGGTGGCGATGAAGTACTCCGCCACGGTCAGGCCCTCGCGGTACGAGTTGATGATCGGGCGGGCGATGATCTCGCCCTTCGGGTTGTTCACCAGACCACGCATGCCGGCGATGTTGCGGACCTGCAGCCAGTTGCCTCGGGCGCCGGAGGACACCATGCGGTTGATCGTGTTGTCGATGGGGAAGTTGTCCCGCATCTCCTGCGCGATCTCGTTGGTGGCCTCGGTCCAGATCTTGATCAGGTCGGCGCGACGCTCGGAGTCGGTGATCAGACCCTTGTCGAACTCGCCCTGCACCTTGGCGGCCTGGATCTCGTAGCCCGCGATGATCTCCTTCTTGCGAGGAGGCGTCACGACGTCGGAGAGCGCCACGGTCACACCGGAGCGCGTGCCCCAGTAGAAGCCCGCGTCCTTGATCCGGTCCAGCGCAGCGGCCGTCTCGGTCTTGGAGTAGCGCTCGGCGAGGTCGTTGACGATCGCGGAGAGGGTGCCCTTGTCGGTGACCTTCTGGACGAACGGGTAGTCCGCCGGGAGGGTCTCGTTGAAGAGCGCGCGACCGAGGGTGGTCTCGAGCAGGATCGGCTGGCCGACCTCGTAGCCCTCGGGTGCTTCACCCTCGGCGAAGTGGACACCCGACATCCGGATCTTCACCGTCGCGTTGAGGTGCAGCGTGTTCTGGTCCTTCGCCATGATCGCCTCGGCGACCGAGGAGAACGAACGGCCCTCACCGACGGCGCCCTCGCGGACGGTCGTCAGGTGGTGCAGACCGATGATCATGTCCTGTGCGGGCAGGGTCACCGGGCGGCCGTCGGACGGCTTCAGGATGTTGTTCGAGGCGAGCATCAGGATGCGGGCCTCGGCCTGGGCCTCGACCGACAGCGGCAGGTGCACGGCCATCTGGTCACCGTCGAAGTCCGCGTTGAACGCGGCACACACGAGCGGGTGGAGCTGGATGGCCTTGCCCTCGACGAGCTGCGGCTCGAACGCCTGGATGCCCAGACGGTGCAGCGTCGGCGCACGGTTCAGCAGCACGGGGCGCTCGCGGATGATCTCCTCGAGCACGTCCCACACCTGCGGACGCGAACGCTCGACCATGCGCTTGGCCGACTTGATGTTCTGCGCGTGCGACAGGTCGATCAGGCGCTTGATCACGAACGGCTTGAACAGCTCGAGCGCCATCTGCTTGGGCAGACCGCACTGGTGGAGCTTGAGCTGCGGGCCCACGATGATGACCGAACGACCCGAGTAGTCGACGCGCTTGCCGAGCAGGTTCTGGCGGAAACGACCCTGCTTGCCCTTGAGCATGTCGCTCAGGGACTTCAGGGCGCGGTTGCCGGTACCCGTGACGGGGCGGCCACGACGACCGTTGTCGAACAGCGCGTCGACCGCTTCCTGCAGCATGCGCTTCTCGTTGTTCACGATGATCTCGGGGGCACCGAGGTCGAGCAGGCGGCGGAGACGGTTGTTGCGGTTGATCACACGACGGTAGAGGTCGTTGAGGTCGGAGGTGGCGAAGCGGCCACCGTCGAGCTGGACCATCGGGCGGAGCTCCGGCGGGATGACCGGGACCACGTCGAGGACCATCGCTGCCGGCGAGTTGCCGGTGGCGAGGAAGGAGGAGACGACGCGCAGACGCTTGATCGCGCGGATCTTCTTCTGGCCCTTGCCCTCGGCGATCTGCAGACGCAGCGACTCGGCCTCGGCGGTCAGGTCGAAGGCCTCGAGGCGCAGCTTGATCGCCTCGGCGCCCATGTAGGCGTCGAAGTAGATCCCGAAGCGGTCCTGCAGCTCGTGGAAGACGGCGTCCTCGGGCTTGAGGTCGCCCACCTTGAGGTTGCGGAAGTCCTCCCACACACGCTCGAGGCGGGTGATGTCCTCGTCGAACGACTTGCGGACCTGGGACATCTCCTTCTCGGCGGTGTCCTTGGTGCGGCGCTTGATGTCGGCCTTGGCGCCCTCTTCCTCGAGCGCTGCGAGGTCGTCCTCGAGCTTCTTGAGGCGGTCGGCGATGATCGAGTCGCGCTGGTTCTCGAGGTTCTTGATCTCGAGGCGCATCTCGTTCTCGAGACCCGGCATGTCAGCGTGCCGGCCCTCTTCGTCGATCGAGATGATCATGTACGCGGCGAAGTAGATGACCTTCTCGAGGTCCTTCGGCGCCATGTCGAGCAGGTAGCCCAGGCGCGACGGAACGCCCTTGAAGTACCAGATGTGCGTGACGGGCGCGGCGAGCTCGATGTGGCCCATGCGCTCACGGCGGACCGAGGACTTGGTGACCTCGACGCCGCAGCGCTCGCAGACGATGCCCTTGAACCGGACACGCTTGTACTTGCCGCAGGCGCACTCCCAGTCGCGGGAGGGACCGAAGATCTGCTCGCCGAACAGACCGTCCTTCTCGGGCTTGAGGGTGCGGTAGTTGATGGTCTCCGGCTTCTTGACCTCGCCGTACGACCACTGGCGGATGTCCTCGGCCGTGGCGAGGCCGATCCGCAGTGCGTCAAAGGAAGT
This sequence comes from Curtobacterium sp. MCLR17_007, assembly GCF_003234655.2. NCBI lineage: Bacteria > Bacillati > Actinomycetota > Actinomycetes > Micrococcales > Microbacteriaceae > Curtobacterium > Curtobacterium sp. MCLR17_007. The sequence continues at coordinate 3,499,117 of NZ_CP126271.1, forward strand.
TGCTTCGAGCAATGTTCTTCTCTCTTGCTGAATTCGAGACGTGACGGGCGGGGCGGGATCAGATGTCGTCGACGGAGGACGACTCGAACCGCGAGGAGATGTTGATGCCGAGCTCTTCAGCGGCACGGAAGACCTCGTCGTCCGTGTCGCGGAGGCTGACCGCCTGGCCGTCGGCCGAGAGGACCTCGACGTTCAGGCAGAGCGACTGCATCTCCTTCATGAGGACCTTGAAGCTCTCGGGGATGCCGGGCTCCTGGATGTTCTCGCCCTTGACGATCGCCTCGTAGACCTTCACGCGGCCGAGGATGTCGTCGGACTTGATCGTCAGGAGTTCCTGCAGGGCGTAGGCGGCACCGTATGCCTCGAGCGCCCACACCTCCATCTCGCCGAAACGCTGTCCACCGAACTGCGCCTTCCCACCCAGCGGCTGCTGCGTGATCATCGAGTACGGGCCGGTCGAACGGGCGTGGATCTTGTCGTCGACCAGGTGGTGGAGCTTCAGGATGTACATGTACCCGACCGAGACCGGCTCCGGGAACGGTTCGCCGGAGCGACCGTCGAAGAGCTGGGCCTTGCCGGAGGAACCGATCAGACGCTCGCCGTCACGGTTCGGGAGCGTCGAGTCGAGGAGGCCCTCGATCTCACGCTCGTAGGCGCCGTCGAACACCGGGGTCGCGACCTTGGTGCCGGGCTCCGCGCTGCGGGCAGCCTCGGGGAGAGCCGAAGCCCACTCCTGGATGCCGTCGACGTTCCAGCCCTGCTTCGCGAGCCACCCGAGGTGGATCTCGAGGACCTGGCCGAAGTTCATGCGGCCGGGGACGCCGAGCGGGTTCAGCACGATGTCGACCGGGGTGCCGTCCGCCAGGAACGGCATGTCCTCGACCGGCAGGATCGTCGAGATGACGCCCTTGTTGCCGTGACGACCGGCGAGCTTGTCGCCCGCGGTGATCTTGCGCTTCTGGGCGATGTAGACGACCACGCGCTGGTTGACGCCCGAGCCGAGCTCGTCGTCGCCGTCCTGCGCGTCGAACACCTTGACGCCGATGATCGTGCCCTCTTCACCGTGGGGCACCTTGAGCGAGGTGTCGCGGACTTCGCGCGACTTCTCGTTGAAGATCGCCCGGAGCAGGCGCTCTTCTGCGCTGAGCTCGGTCTCGCCCTTCGGCGTGACCTTGCCGACCAGGATGTCGCCGGGGCGGACCTCGGCGCCGATGCGGATGATGCCACGCTCGTCGAGGTCGGCCAGGAGGTCCGGGCTGACGTTCGGCAGGTCGCGGGTGATCTCTTCCTTGCCGAGCTTCGTGTCGCGGGCGTCGACCTCGTACTCCTCGATGTGGATCGAGGAGAGCGTGTCGTCCTTCACGAGGTTCTGCGACAGGATCATCGCGTCCTCGTAGTTGTAGCCCTCCCACGGCATGAACGCGACGAGGAGGTTCTTGCCGAGCGCGAGCTCGCCGTTCTCCGTCGCGGGGCCGTCGGCGATGACCTCGCCCTGCTCGACCCGCTCACCGGCGCTGACGACCACACGGTGGTTGTAGCTGGTGCCCTGGTTCGAGCGGTCGAACTTGCGCAGGTAGTAGGACTGCGTCCCGCCCTCGTCGAGCTGCACGGTCACGGCGTCGGCCGAGACCTCGGAGACGACACCGGCCTTGTCGGCGATGACGACGTCGCCGGCGTCGATGGCGGTGTAGCCCTCCATGCCGGTGCCGACGAGCGGCGACTCGGAGCGGAGGAGCGGCACGGCCTGGCGCTGCATGTTCGCACCCATGAGGGCGCGGTTCGCGTCGTCGTGCTCGAGGAACGGGATGAGCGACGTCGCGACCGACACCATCTGGCGCGGGGAGACGTCCATGTAGTCGACCTCGGCCTTGGCGACCAGTTCGACCTCGCCGCCCTTCTTGCGGACGAGGACCTTGTCGTCCTGGAAGTGGAACGTGTCCGTCAGCGGGGCGTTGGCCTGCGCGACGACGAACTCGTCCTCTTCCGAAGCGGTCAGGTAGTCGATGGTCTTCGTGACCTCGCCGTTGACGACGCGACGGTACGGGGTCTCGATGAAGCCGAACGAGTTGATCCGACCGAAGGACGCGAGCGAGCCGATCAGGCCGATGTTCGGGCCTTCCGGGGTCTCGATCGGGCACATGCGGCCGTAGTGCGACGGGTGGACGTCGCGGACCTCGACGCCGGCGCGCTCACGGGACAGACCACCCGGGCCGAGGGCCGACAGACGCCGCTTGTGCGTCAGGCCCGCGAGCGGGTTGTTCTGGTCCATGAACTGCGACAGCTGCGAGGTGCCGAAGAACTCCTTGATCGCGGCGACGACGGGGCGCACGTTGATCAGGGTCTGCGGGGTAATCGCCTCGATGTCCTGCGTGGTCATGCGCTCGCGGACGACGCGCTCCATGCGGGACAGACCGGTGCGGACCTGGTTCTGGATGAGCTCGCCCACGGCGCGGATGCGACGGTTGCCGAAGTGGTCGATGTCGTCCACGTCGAGGCGCAGCTGCACGGGCTCGCCGTCGCGGACGCCGTCCAGGTTGGTCTTCTCGGCGTGCAGCGAGACCAGGTACTTGATCGTGCGGACGATGTCCTGCACGGTCAGGACCGAGTCGCTCAGCTGCGCGTCGATGCCGAGCTTGCGGTTGAGCTTGTAGCGGCCCACCTTCGCCAGGTCGTAGCGCTTCGAGTTGAAGTAGAAGTTGTCGAGGAGCGCACGCGCGGCCTCGGCAGCGACCTGCTCGCCCGGACGGAGCTTGCGGTAGATGTCCTTGAGCGCCTCTTCCTTGGTGAGGATGGCGTCCTTCTCGAGGGTCGACTCGATGGAGGCGAAGCCCTGGAACTCCTCGAGGATCTCCTCGCTCGTCATGCCGAGGGCCTTGAGGAAGACCGTGACCGACTGCTTGCGCTTGCGGTCGATGCGCACGCCCACCTGGTCGCGCTTGTCGATCTCGAACTCGAGCCAGGCACCGCGCGAGGGGATGACGCGAGCGGAGTAGATGTCCTTGTCGGACGTCTTCTCCTGCTGGCGCTCGAAGTACACGCCCGGCGAGCGGACGAGCTGCGAGACGACGACGCGCTCGGTGCCGTTGATGATGAACGTGCCGCGCTCGGTCATGAGCGGGAAGTCGCCCATGAAGACGGTCTGCGTCTTGATCTCACCGGTCATGTGGTTCATGAACTCGGCGTTGACGTACAGCGGCGCGGCGTAGGTCTTGCCGCGTTCCTTGCAGTCGTCGATCGAGTACTTCGGGTCCTCGAGCTCCGGGGACGTGAACGAGAGCTGCATCGTCTCGCCGAGGTCCTCGATCGGGGAGATCTCCTCGAAGATCTCCTCGAGGCCGGAGTGCAGCGCGAGGTCGGTGCGACCCTGCTCCTGCCCCTCGGCCAGTCGGGCCTTCCAGACGTCGTTGCCGACGAGCCAGTCGAAGCTCTCCGTCTGGAGAGCGAGCAGATCAGGAACCGTGAGGGTGTCCGTGATCTTGGCGAACGAGAGTCGCGAGTGGTTGCGACCGTTCTTGGGGTTGGTGGATGCGTTGGGCGCAGCAGCCAAGGGTGTGACCTCCGGTTGGCCCCGTCGGGCCGGTACTGACGGGCAGCATGTAGGTGAGTGGATTGACGCTCGGCGCGACCCGATGACACGCACGCACGCTCGAGTCCGCAGGACAGAGGCGTGTGCGATGATCTGTGTGAGCGGCCCCCGCCGTCATGTGCGGGAGCGGCAGCACCAGGCCCGTCCGAGATGGACGTCGAGTCGACCGCAATATGACGACACGCAGCCAGGGAGCGCGAACTGTCATCATAGGCAGCGTCCGCGCACGATGTCCAGTCCTGGCTTGACCAAATTCGCTGGCGACGTGTATAAGCACCGCCGGGTCGCTCGCATTCCATGGTCTGCGCGCGGCGGGTCCGCTCAGCCGAGCCGTTCCCGCGATGCCGCTCCCGCTCCCGCCGCGGGTGCTCGATGCCCGGCCAGGGCCCGGAATGCGTCCTCCGGACGACGGGTCCGCACGAAGGTCACCGTGCCGCGGTCGTCGGTGAGCTCGATGCCGAGTCCGGGCGTCAGCAGCAGGGCACGGACACCGCGGTGGCGACGCAGCCCGATCCCGCCGTAGGTCGCGGCGTCGGCCTCGACCAGCCGTGCTGCGGTGATGCGACGGCGTGCGACACGACGCGGCGGCAGCGGTCGGAAGTGCAGGACGACGTCGTGTTCGGTGATCGTGAACCCGGACCGCGCGACCAGCAGGAGCAGGCCGACGACCATGCCGACCAGTCCGGGGACGACGAGGGCGATCTCCGGCGCGTCCCCCGGCCACGCGAGCACCGCCGCGGTCAGGCCGCCGCCGGCGACCAGCAGTGCGGCGCCGGTGACGCGCATCCACACCGGCGCGTCCTCGCGGTCCGCGAGCAGCGGACGGGAGGCCCGGGTCGGCCGGGTGGGTCGGCGCACCGGGGCGGGGCGGCGCGTCTGGGTGCTCATGGTGTCGGCGGACATCGGTCTCCTGCGGTGGTGCTCGTTCGGTGCTCCGGTGCGGTCTACGGCACGCGGAGGGGTGGCGGGCACGTCGGTGGTCCGCGAGGGGCGTGGGCGGGGAGCGCCCACGGGTGACGGCGGTGGTGACGCCCGTCACGGTCGGTCGGGACGCGGACCAGCGGGAGTGGGGACCCCGGAGGTCGACGCGTCCGGCACGACGACGATCGTCGACGGTACGCGACGACGCTTGGCGTTCACTGTTCGTTCACCCCCGCGGGGTGCCACACGAGGGGCCCGTCAGCGCAGGACGAGGGCGACCGCTTCGGCGCGGGTCCGGACGCCGAGCTTCTGGAACACCTGGTTGACGTACGACTTGACCGTCGGCACCGTCAGGAACAGCTCGGCGGCGATCTCCGGGTTCGTCCGGCCCTCGGCGATCCGCTCCAGCACGTCGGCCTCGCGCGGTGTCAGGTCCGGGAAGCGCGCACGGACCGGCGCGACACCGGCGGGTGCGGCAGCGGCGGGCACCGGCTGGTCGGCGAGCTGCGCGACGAGCCGCGCCCCGACCGCGGCGTCGAAGGTCGTCTGCCCCGAGGCGACTGCCCGCACCGCGGTCGCGATCTCGACCCGGCCGGCGTCCTTCGTCAGGTACCCCCGCGCGCCGGCCCGCAGCGCGGTCATGATCGACTCGTCGTCGGCGTACGTGGTCAGCACGAGGACGGCGACGTCCGGGTGCCGCTCGGCGATGCGGGCCGTTGCGGCGGCTCCGTCGAGCACGGGCATCCGCAGGTCCATCAGCACCACGTCGGGCAGGTGCTCGTCCACCGCGGCGACCGCCTGGTCCCCGTCCGCGGCCTCGCCGACGACCTCGAGGTCGGGGACCAGGGACAGCACCGTCACCAGGCCGTCGCGCACGATCGCCTGGTCGTCGACCACGAGGACCCGGATGCTCATGCGCCGTCGCCGTCCACGGGGGCGCTCGCGACCGGCAGGTGCATCGCCACGACGAACTCGTCCTCGCAGCGGGACGCCTCGACGGACGCGCCGCCGTCGAGTTCGGCGAACCGCTCGCGCATGCCGAGCAGCCCGTGGCCACCGGCGGCGAGCGGGTTCGCGACGACCACCGCGACGGCGTCGCCGTCGCGGGTGACGGACAGGGACACGGGGCGGCCGGGCGCGTGCCTGCGGGCGTTGCTGAGGGCCTCCCGGGTGGCTGCGACCACGGCGGACCGGTGGGCGTCGTCCAGGTCGGGGAGCGCCAGGTCGCCCTGGACGTGCACGGCACCGCCGAACGACCGGTGCGCGTCGACGAGCGCGGACAGGTCGGGACGGGAGGACCGGCTCGGCTCCGGCGCGGCCGCTGCGGCGGTCGGGACGGCCGGCCCGGTGTCGCCAGTCTCGTCACGCAGCGCGTGGACGGCCCGACGGGCCTCGGCCAGGCCGTCGACGGCGAGTGTCCGGGCGTCCGCGGCACGCCGCGTCGCCTCGTCGACGCGACCCGCCTCGAGGAGCGCCTCGACCGCGTCGAGCTGCAGCACCAGGCCGCCGAGCGAGTGCGCGAGGACGTCGTGGACGTCCCGCGCCGCCCGTGACCGGTCCGCCAGCAGGGCCGTCCGCTGCCGGTCCTGTTCGGCCTGCCGCGCCTGCTCCTCGGCCAGACGGAACTGCCGGCGGTTGACCCCGATCAGGACGCCCAGGGCGAGCCCACCTGCGCTGCCGAGGACGAAGGTGGCCGAGGTGCCCGCGACGTCCGCGCCGACGGCGATCACCACGAGTGCGACCAGCGCAGCGACCGCACCCAGCCAGGCCGGGAACCGCTGCCCGGCCTGCAGCGCGACGATCCCGATGATGACGGGCACGAGCATCAGGGCGTCGGTGGGGACGACGACCAGCGCGCCGGCGAGCACCATCGCCGACGCCGTCCAGACGACCGTGGCGGGCGTCCGCACGAACTCGCGCAGGGCCCAGGCGGCGAGCGCCACGCCCCCGACGACCCAGACCCAGGCGGCCTGCTCGAGCGCGAGCCCGTTCTTGACGAACCAGAACGTGACCGCGACGACGCCGACGGCGCTGAGCCCCCACCCGAGACGCGACCGCGGCCGGCCTCCGGGGAGGTCGGCCGGTCCGTCGCCGGAGAGCAGGGTCACCGGACCATCATGCCGCGGGTGCGTCCCGGGATGCGCTGGTCGAGCACCAGGGCGCGGGCGGCGCGGTTGATCGCGAGCATGAGCAGGATCGCGCCCGTCGAGGTGAGCAGGTGGGCGCCCATCTGCCCGCCGAGCACGTCGAGACCGACACGGACGGCGATGAGCACGAACCAGAGCGCTGCGCCGAGTCCACCGGTGCGCGACTGCAGCGTGCGCCCCTTGTCGTCCGGCGCTCCGGCCGTGCGGAAGGTCGTGATGCGGCCCATCGTCAGGCCGATGCCGATCGAGATGAGCGCCTCGATGCCCAGGAAGACGATGTCGGTCGTGCTGATGGTCGCCTTCGTCTGCGCCAGGACGACGACGCCGACGACGGCCATGACGAGCGGCATGCGCCAGATGCGCGCCGGGTCGAGGTACTGCCAGGTCGCCTGGCGGTACGCGAGGAACCCGACGAGGGCGAGCCCGATGACGATGTTCGCGAGGAGCTGGACGGACATGGTGTGCCTTCCTGGAGCAGATCGGGGCGGTCCCGATCCGGTGATCCCATGCTCGTGCGGCGTCGCCCGCGGCCCCACCACCCAGGGGTGGTGACCCGGGTGGGGATCGCGGTGGTGTTCGATGGACCCCATGGCTGACGCGTTCGACGGGTTCAAGCTCGGCACCGGGTTCGCGGTGATCGAGCCGGACCGACACCGACCGGGGTCCTTCACCCTCGTGGTCGACGGCACCCCGCAGTCGCACGTCGACCTCGAGGACCCGACACACCTGGCGTTCGAGTACATCCGGCGGATCGGGCACGCGATCGACCTGCTGCCCGACGGTCCCGTCACGGCGCTGCACCTCGGCGCCGGGGCCCTGACGCTCCCCCGCTACGTCGCGGTCACCCGTCCGGGTTCGCGGCAGCAGGTGATCGAGCTCGAGCGGGACCTGGTCGACCAGGTGCGCGACGTGCTGCCCTTCCCCCGGGGTGCGTCGATCCGTGTGCGGTACGGCGACGCCCGCGAGGTCCTGTCGAAACTGCCGGCCGGGCTGCGCGGCACGGTGGACCTGGCCGTCGTCGACGTGTTCGCCGGCGCACGGACTCCCGCGCACGTGACGAGCGTCGAGTTCCACCGCGAGGTCGCGGCCTTCCTGTCGCCGACCGGCATCGTCGCGATGAACGTGGCCGACGGCGCCGGGCTGGCGTTCGCCCGAGGCCAGGCGGCGACGCTGCAGTCGGTGCTCCCCTCGGTGGTGGCCGTCGCGGACACCGGGATGCTGAAGGGCCGGCGCTTCGGCAACATCGTGCTGCTCGGGTCCCCGTCCGACCTGCCCGTGGCCGACATGCCGCGGCGGTACTCCTCGGACCCGATGCCGGCGAAGGTCGTGCACGGCGCCGAGCTGCGGGCGTTCATCGCCGGGGCGCCCGTCGTCACCGACGCCACCGCGATCGGGTCGCCCGAGCCGAACCGGTCCGTCTTCGGCGCCTGACCACGGCGTCGTCCGCTTGGCGCGGTCGCCCTTCCCGGGCACCGTGCGGGTCGCGCTGCCAGGATGGGCTGCGAACGAGCGCGCAACCGTGCGACCGAGCCGAGACGGGGAAGTCATGACGAACGACGACCGGAACCACGACGACCGGACGGCCGACGGCCAGACCCCGAGCTGGGGGCAGCCGCAGGGCGACACCCCCCGGTACGGCGAGCGCATCACGCCGGCATCGGCTCCGCAGTACGGCGAGTCGGCCCCGCAGCACGGTGAACAGCCCCGCTGGGGTGAGCAGGCGCCCACAGAGCAGCAGTACGGGCAGCAGCAGTACGGCCAGCAGCCCCCGCAGTACGGGCAGCAGCAGCAGTACGGCCAGCAGCCCGACCAGTACGCGCAGCAGCAGTACGGCCAGCAGCACCACGGCGCGGGTGCCCCGGCCTGGCAGGCGCACGACGAGCAGAAGCCCAAGAAGAAGACCGTCGGTCGCATCGCCCTGCTCGTCGCGGTCATCGCGCTCGTCGTCGGGATCGTCGGCGGGTTCGTCCTGGGGAACGTCCTCGGGTCGAGCGGTGCGATGCGCGGTGTGCTCGACGGCAGCACGACCGGCGCCGACCCCCAGCAGCTGAGCCGCGACCTGGCCAACGACCCCGGGGTGCGGGGGCAGCTGACGCTCGGTTCCGTCCTGATGGGCGCGGGCACGCTCTTCGGACTGTGGGCGATCGTGCAGGGCATCGTCGCCGTCGCCACGAAGCGCGGCCGTGGGTGGGGCGTGTTCGCGATCATCCTGGCCGTCGTCGCGGCGATCGTCGCGTTCTCGGTGTACATCGGTGTCGCCGTCGCGATGTCCGGTGCCGCGTCCTGACCGCACCACTCCTGCGCGGACCGGAGATGACCGGCGTGTGGCACCGCTCCCTCCCGGCCGAGCGCGGATACCCTCGACCCTGATGTCCCTGCCGCCCGACGACCGCCAGCTCCCCGACCGCGACGACCGCGCCCGGGAGCCCCGCCATGCCGCCCCGGGTTGGACGAGCGCCACCCCCGGCAGCGCCTTCGCACCGATCAGCCTGCGGCCCGCCGTGGACGTGCAGGCGATCCAGGACCGCCTGCGCGACCTGGGCCACAGCCGCTCGACCGAAGCCCTCGCTGAGCGCGCCGAGCTGCTCCGGCTCCTCGGCCGCCTCGACGAGGCCCTGGTCGTGGCGGAAGAGGTCTTCCGGCTGACCATGTTCACCGGCGAGCGCGCGGACAAGGTCGCCGCCCGCATCCGCCGCGCCCACGTCCTGCACGACCTCGGCCGGTACGAACGTGCCGCCACCGAGTCCGCCCTGGCGCGTGACACCGCGACGACCGAGGAGTGGCCCGAGCTCGAGGGCGCTGCGGCGGAGATCGAGGGCTGGTCCCTGTTCGAGCTGAACCGCTTCGACGAGGCCCGCCAGGCCCTGGGCCGCTCGTACGACGCGTTCCGTGCCGCCGGTGCCCCCGCCGAACGGACCGAGGCCCTGCGTTCCGCCGTCGAGGCAGCGATGCGCGCATCGATCGCCCGTCCCCCCGTCGAGCCCGAGCGACCCCGCCCCGACGGAGCCCGGACCGAGGCACCCCGGACCGGGACCGCCGGGACCGACCACGACGGCTCCGACCGGCCCCGGACCGCCCGCGAGGCCGCGATGCGCCGCGCGACCGACCCGGAGACGCGCGTCGCCGAACCCGTCAAGGAGATCCCGCCGGTCCGCCGACGTGTCCTCGGAGCCCCCGATGCCGCCCGCACCGAGGCCGACACCCTGTGGGGCAAGCTGACCGACCGACGACGTCCCGCCGACCGCGACCAGTGACCGCGCTCGACCTCGTCCGGGCACGGGCCGACGAGCTCATGGGCGCACACCTCGGTCACGGCACGTGGACGTTCGCCTTCGACCATGCCAAGACCCGCGCCGGGCAGTGCGACTTCGCCAAGCGCCGGATCACGGTGAGTCGCCACCTGGCCGCACGGTTCTCGGACGCGGACGTCGACCAGGTGCTGCTGCACGAGATCGCGCACGCGCTCAGCGGTGCCCGCGCCGGACACGGACCGTCCTGGCGCCGCACCGCCGCCGCGATCGGGTACACCGGCTCGCGGCTGCACGACGGACCCATCGCCAGCGAGCTCGCGCCGTGGGTCGGCACCTGCCCCGCCGGGCACGAGCACTTCCGGTACCGCACGCCCACCCGGCCGCTGGCGTGCGCGCGGTGCTCCCGCCGGTTCGACGAGCGGAACCGCATCACGTGGCGTCGTCGGGACGCGCGGACCATGGCGAGCGTCTGACCCGTCCGGCACGGCGCGTCGCGCAGCGGTTAGCCTTGCCCGATGCAGACGGGGCAGCACATCCGCACGGACTCGGGGTCGTCGTGGTTCTTCGACGCCGGACGGATCGCCCTCGACTTCGCGCACACGGGCGGCTTCGCCGACGATCCCGACGGCCGTCGCCCGCGCGCCCAGCTCGGGGAGCTCCTGATGACGCCGGCCGACCTCGACGAGTGGTTGACCGACCACACCGAGCCGATCGACGTCGGCGCCAGTGCCCGCGAACTGCAGGACGCCCGTGCGCTCCGCGCCGCGATCGGCCGACTCGCGGCAGCGGCGGCACCCGCCCCGGCGTCGTCGGCGGCCGAGCGCAACGCGGTCGCGGCGGGCCTGCGGGCCGGGACCGGCCGCACGCGCCCCGCGCCCGATGACATCGACACGGTCAACCTGTTCGCCGCCCTGCCGGACGTGCCCCCGAGCCTCCCGGGTGGACGTCGCCGGGCCGGAGCCAACCGGGTCCGGCTCGCACAGGCGCTGTCGAGCCTGGCTCGCGATGCCGTCGCCCTGTTCACCGAGGTCGGCTTCGACGACGTCGAGGCCGACGGCCGACCCGCCCGGCTGAGCCGGTGCTCGGCGCCGGACTGCGGACTCGTGTTCTACGACTCCTCGCGCGGCGGGACGCGTCGATGGTGCGCGATGCAGCGGTGCGGCAACCGCGCCAAGGTGCGGGCGCACCGGGCACGCCGGGCCGCCGCCTGAGGCGTCCCTACGAGTCCGACGCGCGCCAGGTGATCGTCGCGTTGCCCGCCGGACCCTCGTCCACCGGGGCGGCACGCAGATAACTGACGGCGTCGACGGTGCTGCCCTCCGGCGCGAGGAGCACGGCGCAGACGTCGGCCGTGCCGTCGGCGGTGAGTGCCGCCGCGATCGCCGTCCGGTCGAAGGGGCACGCGTCCCGCAGCACCGCGTTGCGGTCCGACGCCGCGAGCTCCGGTCCGGCCTGCAGCCGGTCGTCCGCACGGAGCCCCCAGGCGTCGTTGGCGAGGTCGCCCACGGCATCGGGGTCGAACGCGCCGCGGACCCGCTCGACCGTGAAGTGCGCCAGGTAGGCGTCGTCGCCACGCGCGCGCAGGCCGAACTGGTCGAGTGCGTCGTCGGTCACCCGCTCGACCTCGGTCGCGGTGATGGCGAGCTGCCCGTGGAAGGCCGAGCCGTTGAGGCTCGTGGTGACGCTCTCGCCCATCTCGTGGCCGCCCTGCGCGCACCCGCTCAGCGCCAGCACGGCGGCGGCCGCCAGCACGGTCGCCGTGGTCAGTCGTCCTCTGGTCCCCTGCATGGTCGCCACGGTACGGACCCGGGAGGCCCGGGGCACGTCGACGACGGATCCCCGCCCCGGACGCACTGCAGTTCGCGCACTTGCCGAACTCTTGTTTTCGGTACGCCGAATCCTCTGGCATGCTGGGCGTCGTGACCGACACCGCCGCCCCACGCGTGGCTCCCCCGTCCGCCCCGCGGCGGCGGGGGGCGGGGCTGACGCTGCTCGGGCCGGCGTTCGTCGCGGCGATCGCCTACGTCGACCCCGGCAACGTCGCCGCGAACCTGACCGCGGGGGCGAAGTACGGCTACCTGCTGCTCTGGGTCCTGGTCGCGGCGAACGCGAGCGCCGTCGTCGTGCAGTACCTGTCCGCCAAGCTCGGGGTCGTGACGGGCAAGTCGCTGCCCGAGCTGCTCGGCATGCGGATGCGGCGCGCACCCCGGCTGCTGTTCTGGGCGCAGGCCGAGGTCGTGGCCGCGGCGACCGACATCGCCGAGGTGATCGGCGGCGCGCTGGCCCTGCACCTGCTGTTCGGGCTGCCCCTGGTCGTCGGCGGGGTCATCACGGGCGTGGTCTCGATGGCGATCCTGGTGCTGCAGAGCCGGCGGGGCGCACGCACCTTCGAGGTCGTCGTCACGGCGATGCTCGTGGTCCTGACGATCGGGTTCTGCGCCGGCCTGCTGTTCGCCCAGGTCTCCCCCGGCGAGCTCGTGTCCGGCCTGGTGCCGCGCTTCGAGGGCTCCGAGTCGGTGCTGCTCGCGGCGTCGATGCTCGGCGCGACGGTGATGCCGCACGCCGTGTACCTGCACTCGGCCCTCGCCCGCGACCGGCACGGCGACACCCCCGCCGGTCCCGAACGACGCCGCGTGCTCCACATGACGCGCTGGGACGTCGCCCTCGCGCTCATCGTCGCCGGCGGCGTGAACGTCTGCATGCTCGTGCTCGCCGCGGCGACGCTGCCCGGCGTCCCGGGCACGGACTCCATCCCGGGCGCACAGGCCGCGATCGCCACGCACGTGGGGCCCGTCGTCGGCGTGCTGTTCGCCGTCGGGCTGCTGGCGTCCGGGCTGGCCTCGACCTCGGTCGGCTGCATGGCCGGCGCCGAGATCATGCACGGACTGCTGCACGTGCGGGTGCCGCTGCTCGCACGGCGCCTGGTGACGCTCGTGCCGGCGATCGTGCTGCTCGCGCTGGACGCCGACGCGACGATGCTGCTCGTGGTGAGCCAGGTCGTGCTGAGCTTCGGGATCGCCTTCGCGATCGTCCCGCTGGTGACCTACACCTCACGGCGCAGCGTGATGGGCTCGGACGTCAACGCGGTGCCCACACGGGTGGTCGCGTGGGTGATCGCCGCGGTCATCGTCGCGCTGAACGTGGCCCTGGTGGTGCTGACGCTCGGCGGCTGACCGGCGCCGCGGGCGGGCGGCGGGCGGGCGGCGGGCGCCCGGCGGGCGGCTGCGCCAGCGGGCGGCTGCGCCAGCGGGCGGCTGCGCCAGCGGGCGGCTGCGCCGGCGCGGAGTGGCGTGGCACAACGGAAACCGGTCCGCACCACGCGATTGCGTGGTGCGGACCGGTTGGTGTTGTGCGAACGACAGCCGCCGGCCGTCAGCCGCGGCGCGCGTCCTACTCGACGACGCGGACGCCCTTCCAGAACGCCACGTAGCCGCTGTAGTCCTTGCCGACGCGGTCGAAGGACGACGGGATCGGCGTGGGGTACGACCATGCGCTGTCCTGCAGCGCCTGACCGTCGACGTTCACGGTGTAGTACTGCGTGTCGCCCTTCCACGGGCAGTGGTACTGGGTGTCGCTCTCGGTGAAGAGCTCGGTCTTCACGCTCGACGGCGGGAAGTACCAGTTGCCCTCGATCTGGATCAGGTCGTCCTCGGGTGCTTCTGCGATGACGGTGTCGCCGGCGACTGCCTTCATGGTGTGCTCCTTCGCTCGTGAGCGGTCTGCTCGACCAGCAGCAACGCTACGCGCGGGGGCTGTGTTCCCCGGGTCGGACCACGACGAGCTCCGGCCCCGCGGCGAGCGCCGCGCGGGCACGGTCCGGCCCGATGGCACGCGCCGTCTCGGACGCGGACACGAGGTGCCGCACCGCCCCCCGCAGCCCCGTGTAGGCGGCACATGCCGCAGCCGCCTCGGGCGAGCAGTGGTCGATCCCCACGGCGGACAGCGCGTCGACGACCGCACCGGCGCCGAGCAGGTCCTCCACCGCGGGGTCGGGTGCGTCCGGCACGTCGGCCGACTCGCCCGCGGCCTCGGCGACGCCGTCGAACGCCGGCCCGTGGTGGGTCCCGGCTGCCACGACCGCGACGACACAGCGGTCGCCCAGCGCGGCCTGGAGGCTCGTCACCCGGTCCGCGACCGCCGCCGCGTTGGCCAGGTGGCCGAGCACGACCTCGGGCCCGGCCGGGAGCTGCCGGCCGACGGCCCGGTGGTCCACGGCGGGTCCCTCGGGGAGCACGTCCACCCAGACGACCACGTGGGCGCCGACCGCGACCCGACGGGCACCGGCCACGCCCCACCCGAACCGGACCTGGTACTGCTGCTGGCCTCGTTCACGCACCCGGTCACGATATCCGCTGTGGAGCACCTGTCCCTTTGCACAGGCGAGGACCCTGCGGCCGATCCCCCACGAGCCCGCCAGTACGATCGAGTCCCATGGAGATCGACCCCGTACCGACCCTGACCGGCGACCGCGTCACGCTCGAGCCCCTCGCGCACGAGCACGCGGACGACCTGCGGGCTGCGGTCGCGGACGGGGACCTCTGGCGCACCTGGTACAGCTCGATCCCCGCTCCGGCCCAGGTCGACGCCGAGATCGACCGCCGCCTGGGCGAGCACGAAGCGGGCCGCATGGTGCCCTTCGCGGTGCGCGACCGCCCCACCGGCCGCGTGGTCGGTGCGACGACGTTCATGCACATCGACACCGACAACCGACGGGTCGAGATCGGGCACACGTTCCTGGCGAAGTCGGCGCAGCGCAGCGGCATCAACACCGAGTCCAAGCTGCTGATGCTGTCGCACGCGTTCGAGACCTGGCAGTGCATCGCGGTCGAGTTCCGGACCCACTGGCACAACGTGCAGTCGCGCACCGCGATCGCCGGCCTCGGCGCGAAGCAGGACGGCGTCCTCCGCAACCACCAGATCGGTCGTGACGGCACCCTGCGCGACACCGTGGTCTTCTCGATCACCGCGTCGGAGTGGCCGACCGTCCGGCTGTCGCTGGCGGAGCGCCTGCGCCAGCACGACCGGGCCGAGGGTTCCCGGCGCCGGTCCGCCCGCCACGCCTGACACACGGCGGTCCCCGCGCGCCTGGGACCGGTCCGGGGCGTCCGGGTAGCGTGCGCGGCATGCACGTCGGTCTCCGTCTCGTCCTCGATGCCCCGCTCGACGTCGTCCGCGACGCCCTGCTGTCGCCCGCGGTGATGGTCGGGGTGACGAAGCCGTTCCTGGTGTACCGCTCGCTCGACCCCGCGGGCTTCCCGCACCGCTGGACCCCGGGGCAGCCGCACCCGATCGCCGCGAGCGCGTTCGGCGTCGTGCCGAGCGGCGAGAGCCACGTCGACATCGACCTGTACGAGGTCGACGGCGTCCCCGTGCAGCGCGACAACGGCGGCGGCACGAGCGGCCTGTTCGCCCGGATGGACATGCGGCACCGGATGGCAGTGTCGGCGCTGCCAGACGGCACCACGCTGTTCGTCGACCGCCTGGACTACCGGATGCGCCCCGCGGCACTCGGGTTGGCGCTCTGGCCGGGGATGTGGGTCATCTGGCAGTGGCGTGCCCTGCGTATGCGGCAGCAGGCCCCGACCTGGCCGCCCGCCTGACGCGAGCACCGCGTCGGGCGTCGGCCGCGCCTCCCGTCTGCTCCGGACGCGGTGTTTGCCGGCGTCGCACCCCCTGACGGACGTCGCACCCCGGTGCGACGGGGCGCGACGCCCGTGGCGGGGTGCCATGCGCCCGGTGTCGACTGCCCGACCCGGTGACACGCCGTGCCGGGGTGGGGCGGGCCTCCCGTTCGTCACCGGGCGGGCGTAGCCTCGTCCCGTGAGCCAGACGCGCCCCCAGGAGCCGACGACCGACGACCGCGTGCACAGCACGCTGGCGACCGTGGACTGGCGGCGGATGACCTTCGACCTCTACCGCCGCGTCCGCGCGACCGCCGATCCGGAGACCGCACACGCGATGTGGCGCGAGTCCCGCGACGCGATGTTCGCCGAGCACCCGGCCAGCCCGCTGCTGGACGAGGACGCAGTCGACTTCGAGGAGCTCCCCGTGCCGGCGTACGACCCGGAGTGGCGCTTCCGCGCTCGTGTCGAACCGGCCGAGGCCCAGGCGATGGACGTCGAGACCGGCACCGACGGCACCGTCCACTTCGACCGTCTGGGTGTCGTGCGCCTGCCCGGGATCGGCACGCTCGACGTGTGGTCGCACGGCGGCTACGCGGGCGGCGTGTTCGTGCCCGTCAAGGACGCCAGTGCCGGCAAGGCGCGGGGCACGTACGGCGGCGGCCGCTACCTGCTCGACACCATCAAGGGCGCGGACCTGGGCGGGGACGACGGTGAACTCGTCCTCGACTTCAACTTCGCGTACAACCCCTCGTGCGCGTACGACCCGGCGTGGGCGTGCCCGTTGGCGCCTCCGGGGAACACCGTGCCCGTGGCGATCCCCGTCGGCGAGCAGTACGACTTCTAGGGCGGACACGATGTCTTCCAAGACGGCAACCGGGACGACGAGCGGCCTCGTGGCGATCGACGCCGGCGGGCGCATCCCCCCGTTCGAACAGGTGCGGTCGCAGATCGCGGCGCAGATCGCGGCCGGCTACCTGGTGGACGGGCAGCGGCTGCCGAGCGTCCGGGCGCTGGCCGAGGAACTCCGGCTCGCTCCCGGCACCGTGGCCAAGGCCTACACCCTGCTCGAGGAGTCCGGGCTCGTGCACACCGCACGCGGCGCCGGCACCCGGGTCGTCCGGCCGGCCGACGTGCCGGCGGACGTCGCCGACGCCGTCCGGGCCCTGGTCGGCACGGCACGTGCAGCCGGGCTGTCGGCGGACCAGACCGCCACGGCGCTGCGGGACGCCTGGCCCGCGTAGCGCCGGCGGCGCGGACGCGCACCGTGCGAGGTTGCGAGTGCGTGCGAGGTTGCGAGTGCGTGCGAGGTTGCGAGTGCGTGCGGGGCTGCCGGTGCGTGCGAGGCTGCGAGTGCGTGCGAGGTTGATCGCGTGGTGCGGGGCAATAACCTCGCACCACCCGACCACGGCGACACGGAGGACCAACCACGCACCGTGCGCAGCCCTCAGCAGTGCTCGAACACGTACGCGGAACCGCCCCGGGCCACCAGGTCGCGGTCCCGCAGGATCGTCATGGCGGGCCGGTCACGTCGAGCGCACACGTCCGACCAGTCACCGTCGGAGTCGCCCGCGTACTCGACGTCGATGACCCGGTCGCCGTACACCTTCGTGTAGGCACCGCACTCGTCGTAGGTCACGCACTCCTCGGCGACGGCGAAGTCGAACCCGGCGTCACGCTTGCCCGCACTGCCGAGCTGCGGGGTGTTCTTCTGTCCGGCGGCCAGCCCGTGCTCGTGCGCGACGTCGACCAGTGCCGTCGCGAGCGCCAGGTTGCCGGAGCGGGTCAGCGCGCCGTGCGACCGCGTCCACGAGTCGAGGTTGTCGAACTCGACCGCGTCGAAGCCCCGGTCCGCGCACCGGGCGATCGACCTCGTCAGCACCGACACGATGGTCTTCCGTGCGTCGGCGCGCGACGTGTCGAGGAGCATCTCGTCCGGCCAGCCCGGGTCCGAGACCGGGTCACCGTCGTCGTTCCGCAGCAGTGCGGCGGGGTGGTCGTCCTCCCACATCGCGGCGTCCTCGGGCTGGGTCTGGAACCCGTTGACGTAGCAGACGCCGTACGCGTCCGGGGCCGGGTGCGCGGTGCTGTCCCGCTCGACGATCGTCACGCCCGACGGCGGTGTGTACGCCCCGCCCAGCTGGTAGTCCGGCACGCCCGAGGTGGGGAAGGCCCGGACCGCGTCACCACCGGCAGCGGCGCACCCACTGACGCCGAGGACGGCCACGACCGACAGGACGACGAGGGGCAGGACGGAACGGTGCGACACGGAGCGAATCCTCGCACGCCGGAGCCACCTCTTCCGGCGGACGCCGTCGGAGCGCTACACTGGTCGTACTCGAGGCGCCGATCGCCTCGTGCGTCGTACGGACGCCCCCGAAACCTCCCGGTCGAACTCGACCGATGCGTATCGCGCACCACCGCTCCCCCGGAACCCGTCCGGGCGGGGCACCGGTGCCAGGCTCTCTGCTGCGGCGACAGTGCCCGCACCTCCACGCCCGCTCCAGCAGCGGACGAGTCCGCTCCCCGAGCAGACGACGGACGCGGACACGATCCCGCCCGCGCGCCGATCGAGCGCGCACCACGGCCGAATCCGGCCCGAAAGGTCGTCATGACCAACCCCATCGAAGACATCCGTTTCTCGGACCTCGGCGTCCCCGCCCCGATGGTCGACGTGCTCGTCGCCCAGGGCAAGGAGAACGCCTTCCCGATCCAGGCGGACACGCTCCCCGACTCCCTCAAGGGCAAGGACGTGCTCGGCCGCGGTCGCACCGGCTCCGGCAAGACCATCGCGTTCGCGATCCCCCTCGTCGCCCGGCTCGCGGCGAACCCGCAGAAGCGTCGCCCGGGTCGCCCCCGCGCCCTGGTCCTCGCCCCCACCCGCGAGCTCGCGACGCAGATCGACGCCGTGCTCGCTCCCCTCGCGAAGGCCATGGGCCTCACCACCACGACGATCTTCGGCGGCGTCGCGCAGGGCCGTCAGGTCGACGCCCTCCGCAGCGGCGTCGACATCGTCGTCGCCTGCCCCGGTCGGCTCGCCGACCTCATGCAGCAGGGCCACGCCCACCTCGACGCGATCGACGTCACCGTCCTCGACGAGGCCGACCACATGGCCGACATGGGCTTCCTGCCCGGCGTGACGAAGATCATGCAGGCGACGCCGGAGCGCGGGCAGCGCATGCTGTTCTCGGCCACGCTCGACAACGGTGTGGACAAGCTCGTCAAGAAGTTCCTGCACAACCCGGTGATGCACTCGGTCGACGACGAGTCCAGCCCCGTCGAGGCGATGACCCACCACGTGTTCGAGGTCGCCGACGCCGACGGCAAGAAGGACCTCGTCCGCACCCTCGCCTCGGGCACCGGTCGCCGCATCCTCTTCATGCGCACGAAGCACCACGCCAAGCGCCTGGCGAAGCAGCTCTCCTCGCAGGGCATCCCCGCGGTGGACCTGCAGGGCAACCTGTCCCAGGGCGCCCGCGAGCGCAACCTCGCGAAGTTCTCCGCCGGCGAGGCCCTCGTCCTCGTCGCCACCGACGTCGCCGCCCGCGGTGTGCACGTCGACAACGTCGAGCTCGTCGTGCACGTCGACCCGCCGACCGAGCACAAGGCGTACCTGCACCGCTCGGGCCGCACCGCGCGTGCCGGGTCGTCCGGTGACGTCGTCACGGTGGTCATGCCCGCCGAGCGTCGCGACGTCGCGCAGATGATGCGCAAGGCCGCGATCACGGTCACCCCGCAGCAGGTCACCCCGAACTCCGCCCCGGTCCTGTCGCTGGTGGGCGAGATCGCCCCGATCCGTCACGTGGCCGAGGCCCCCGTCCAGCAGCAGCAGCCCCGCCGCCAGCAGTCCTCGGACGCCGCCGGTCAGGGTCGTGGCCGCGGTCGCGGCGGACGAACGGGAGGCTCGGCTGCAGCCGCGCAGACCGGTTCGGCCGCCAGCAGCTCGGGTGGCGGTCGTCGCGGCGGTCGTTCCGCCGAGGCTGCCGGTGCTGGGCGGGGCCGCTCCGGTGACGCCGGTGGTGCCGCTGCCGGTGGGCAGCGCCGGTCCGGTGGTGGCCGCCGCGCGTCGAGCGACACCGTCCGCGGTGGCTCGGCTCCGGTCTGGTCGTCGGACGGCGGCTACGCCCCCGGGCGCAGCGCCGCGAACGAGTCCGGTGGCAACCGTCGCCAGGGTGGCTCGCGTCGCGCTTCCCGCCCCGCGGGTTCCACGCGCTGAGCCGGTGCCGGTGGCGTCGACAGCAACCTTGACGCCACCTGCACGGCAGCCACCCTTGCGGGGTACGGTCTGATCCACCAGAGGACGCGCGAGCGTCGCTGGTGACATGTCCGTTGACGGAAGGAGCCGCCTATGGCTGGCATCGATGACATCAAGAACGCTGCCGAGAAGGCAGCCGGCAAGGCCAAGGAAGCCGTCGGGAACGTGACGGACAACGACCGTCTCAAGGCCGAAGGCCAGACCGACCAGGCGAAGGCCTCGGCGAAGCAGGGCGCGACCGACGTCAAGGACGCCGCGCACGGCGTGGCCGACAGCTTCAAGGACAACAAGTAAGACCAAGTGCAGTCATCCCGACCGCGCTGCGAAGCCCCCGGGTCCCATGTGGACCCGGGGGCTTCGTCGCGTTCGGGTCGCGGTGGCGCGGTGTCCTTCGCGGGGCGCCGTGGTGCCGTTCGGCGGGGCACAACGGAAACCGGCTCGAACCACGGACGTCCGTGGTTCGAGCCGGTTTCCGTTGTGCGAGTCCGGTTGGCGCCGGGCACGGCGCGGCGAACGAGGGCTACAGCAGCGCGCCGACCGAGGCCAGCCCTGCACGCATGAGCGCGCCGCGGCCGCCTTCCATCTCGTCGGAGACCGCGACGGACGCGGCTTCCATCGGGCTCATCCACGTGAGCTCGAGGGCGTCCTGTCGCGGTTCGCACGTGCCCGTGACCGGGACGACGTAGGCCAGGGAGATCGCGTGCTGCCGCTCGTCGGTGTAGACCGAGGCGCCGGGCAGCGGGAAGTACTCGGCGACGGTGAACGGTGCCGGGTTGGAGGGCAGCTGCGGGAACGCCATCGGCCCGAGGTCCTTCTCGAGGTGGCGGAACAGCGCGGTGCGGATGGACTCGCCGAACATCACGCGGCCCGACACCAGGGTGCGCGCGATCGAACCGCTGGGGGCGACGCGCAGCAGCACGCCGACCTCGGTCACGACGCCGAGGCCGTCGGTGCGCACCGGGATCGCCTCGACGTAGCAGATCGGCAGACGACGACGGACCGACGCGAGTTCTTCGTCGGACAGCCAGCCGGAGTCGGGATCGGGGTCGGGGGTTCGCGTCGAGGCCATGCACCGTGTCTACCAGCCGGTCCGGCGAGTTCGGCGCGCCGCGCGCTGGTTGTGGACGGCTACCGTCGTCCACATGATCGACACGGACATCGTGCAGTGGACCCGCCCCGAGCGGGAGCGCGCCGGCACCCCCCTGCTCGTGACCATGCACGGGGTCGGGTCGAACGAGCGCGACCTGCTCGGGCTGGCACCCGCGCTGCCGCCGACGTGGACGATCGCCTCGCTGCGGGCGCCGACGGCATGGGGACCCGGCTTCAGCTGGTACCCGCTCGGCACCCCCGGCTCGCCGGCGCTCGAGCCGGTCGACGCCGCGGTGCAGGGTGTCCTCGACTGGGTCGACACCGTCGCGCCGGACCACCCGCGGATCGGGCTGCTCGGGTTCTCGCAGGGCGGGTCCATGGCGCTGCAGCTGCTGCGCGCCCGACCGTCCGGGTTCGCCTTCGCCGTGTCGCTGTCCGGGTTCGTGGTGCCCGGAGTGACGGACTCCCGCGACGAGGCCGTCGTCGCGGTGCGCCCGCGCGTGTTCCTCGGGCACGGGGATGCCGACCAGGTCATCCCCGCCGACGCCACCGCACGCACGAGCGCCTGGGCAGCGGCGCACACGGACGTGACGGACCGGACCTACGCCGGGCTGCCGCACGCGGTGTCCGCCGCCGAGCTGGCGGACGCCGCCGCCTTCATCGGCGACTGACGGCGCGTCGGAGCGCCACGACGACGACGGGAGGCCCGGTGCCAGCTGGCACCGGGCCTCCTGTCGGTGTGTCGCCGCGTCAGTCGGCGAGGATCTGCAGCAGGTCCTTGCGGAGCTGGTCGACCTTGGCGGCGGCCGCCTTGGTCTGCTCCTCGGTCGCACTGGTGCGGTACATGTGGAGCACGCCCATCGTCTTGCGGAGCGCTTCGACGAACTCGCGCTGCGAGTCCGGGACGCCGGGCGTGGACTCCCACGCCGCGGCGATCTCGTCCGCCTTGGACTCGGCCTCGGCCTTGCCGGCGTCGGTGAGCTCGAAGAGCGTCTTGCGGCCGTCGCCCGTCGAGACGACGAGGTCTTCGTCGACGAGCTGCTGGAGCGTCGGGTAGACCGAGCCGGGGCTCGGCTTCCAGGCGCCGCCGGTGCGCTCGGCGATCGTCTTGATCACGGCGTAGCCGTTCTGGGGGCCCTCGGCCAGCAGGCCGAGGATGGCGAGGCGGACGTCGCCGCGGCGGCGGCGCTCGCGGCCGAAGCCGGGACCGCCGGGGCCGCCGAAGCCCGGGCCGAAGCCCATGCCGGGACCGAAGCCCCCGCGTCCGCCGAAGCCGGGTGCGTGGTGGTGGCGCGGGCCGCCGAAGCGGGAGCCGCGCTGGCCGCGGTGGCCGCGGTCCTGGGTGGAGTCGTGTTCGTCGTTCGAGTAGTCAGTCATGGGGCGCATGATGACTCCTTCCTGGGTTCGTGTTCGAAGTGAGCTCGCGTTACGGAACTGTTCCGTCCGTGTCGCGATGGGTCAACGATAGATCGGTAACTATCGTTCTGTCAACCCCGATCTGTGCTGGGCTGCTTGTCGGGGGTGGCGGGCAGGATGGGACGGACCATGACGGACGTCCTCGAGCGCTTCTCCCCCGCCACCGCCGCGTGGTTCCGCGGCGCGTTCTCGGCACCGACGGCCGCACAGTCCGGGGCGTGGGACGCCATCTCGACCGGTCGGCACGCGCTCGTGGTGGCCCCGACCGGGTCGGGCAAGACGCTCGCGTCGTTCCTGTGGTCGATCGACCGGCTGATCAGCTCGACGGACCACCCGCCGGCCAAGCAGCGCACGCGCGTGCTGTACGTCTCACCGCTCAAGGCGCTCGGGGTCGACGTCGAGCGGAACCTGCGCAGCCCCCTGGTGGGCATCACCCAGACCGCCCGTCGCCTCGGCCTCGAACCCCCGGACGTCACGGTCGGGGTCCGCAGCGGGGACACCCCGTCGTCCGACCGACAGAAGCTGCTGCGGCTGCCGCCGGACATCCTCATCACGACGCCCGAGTCGCTGTACCTGATGCTGACGTCGAAGGCGCGCGAGACGCTCGTCAACGTGGACACGGTCATCATCGACGAGGTCCACGCGGTCGCAGCGACCAAGCGCGGCGCGCACCTGGCGGTGTCGCTCGAACGGCTCGACGACCTGCTCGACAAGCCCGTCCAGCGCATCGGTCTGTCCGCGACGGTGCGACCAGCGGAAGAGGTCGCACGGTTCCTGGGCGGCCGCGCGCCCGTCGAGATCATCGCTCCGCCCGCGCAGAAGACGTTCGACCTGCGGGTCGTCGTGCCGGTGGACGACATGTCCGAGCTCGGGGCGCCGCCCGTCGGGGCCGACTCCTCCGAGGCGCCCACGAACGGGTCCATCTGGCCGCACGTCGAAGAACGCGTGGTCGACCTGGTCGAGCAGCACCGCTCGACGATCGTCTTCGCGAACTCGCGGCGGTTGGCAGAACGCCTCACCGCGCGGCTCAACGAGATCCACGAGGAACGCGTGGCGGCCGCCGCCGGAGACGGCGTGCTCGTGCCGGCCGGGGTGACGCCGGACGACGTCGGGCTGCCGAGCGGCCGGGCGCAGTCGCCGGCGCGGGCCTCGGCGCACGCCCCGGTCGCACAGCCCAGGCGGCCCCCGGCCGAGGTCATCGGGGCCTCGGGGCAGACCGCCGGGTCGCTGCCGGTGCTGGCACGTGCCCACCACGGCTCGGTGTCGAAGGACCAGCGCGCGATCATCGAGGACGACCTGAAGTCCGGCCGGCTGCGCTGCGTGGTCGCCACCAGTTCCCTCGAGCTCGGCATCGACATGGGCGAGGTCGACCTGGTCGTCCAGGTCGAGGCCCCACCGTCGGTCGCCAGCGGCCTGCAGCGTGTCGGTCGTGCGGGGCACCAGGTCGGGGAGATCTCCCGGGGTGTGCTGTTCCCGAAGCACCGCGCCGACCTCGTCCACAGCGCCGTCACGGTCGAGCGCATGGTGTCCGGGCAGATCGAGTCCATCTCGGTCCCCACCAACCCGCTCGACGTCCTCGCGCAGCACACGGTGGCGGCGGGGTCCATCGACACCCTCGACGTCGAGCACTGGTTCGAGCTGGTGCGGCGCAGTGCCCCGTTCAGCGGGCTGCCGCGGTCCGCCTTCGAAGCGACGCTCGACCTGGTCACGGGCCGGTACCCCAGCGACGAGTTCGCGGAACTCCGACCCCGCCTGGTCTGGGACCGAGTGCACGGCACGCTGACCGGGCGCCCCGGAGCCCAGCGGCTCGCGGTGACCAGCGGTGGCACGATCCCGGACCGCGGCATGTTCGGCGTGTTCATGGTCGGCGAGAAGGCCTCGCGCGTCGGTGAGCTCGACGAGGAGATGGTCTACGAGTCGCGCGTCGGCGACGTCTTCGCGCTCGGTGCCACCAGCTGGCGCATCGAGGAGATCACGCACGACCGGGTCATCGTCAGCCCCGCGTTCGGACAGCCCGGGCGGGTGCCGTTCTGGAAGGGCGACGGCATCGGGCGTCCCGCCGAACTCGGCCGCGCGACCGGCGCGTTCATCCGCGAGGTCGAGGGCGCCTCGGACGAGGACGCCCGCGCCCGCGTGTCCGCCGGCGGCCTGGACGAACGGGCCGTGACGAACCTGCTGACCTTCCTGCGCGAGCAGCGCGCGGCGACCGGACACGTGCCGAACGACACGACCCTCGTGGTCGAGCGGTTCCGCGACGAACTCGGCGACTGGCGGATGATCCTGCACTCGCCGTACGGCATGCAGGTGCACGCGCCGTGGGCGCTGGCCGTCGCCGCACGACTGCGCGAACGGCACGGCATCGACGGCGACGCGATGGCCGCGGACGACGGCATCGTGGTCCGCATCCCCGAGACCGACGCCGAACCACCGGGTGCCGACCTGTTCGTCTTCGAGCGCGACGACCTCGAGGCCCTGGTCACCGACGAGGTCGGCGGTTCGGCCCTGTTCGCCGCGCGGTTCCGCGAGTGCGCCGCCCGCGCACTGCTGCTGCCCCGACGTGATCCCGGTCGTCGCTCGCCGCTCTGGCAGCAGCGCCAGCGGGCGTCCCAGCTGCTCGAGGTCGCGCAGAAGTACCCGACGTTCCCGATCGTGCTCGAGACCGTGCGCGAGGTCCTGCAGGACGTGTACGACGTCCCGGCCCTGCTCGGCATCGCGGACGAGATCAACCGCCGCGGCATCCGGATCGTCGAGACCGAGACCGAGACGCCGTCGCCCTTCGCGCGGTCGCTGCTGTTCGGGTACGTCGCGGCGTTCATGTACGAGGGCGACTCGCCCCTGGCCGAGCGTCGTGCCGCGGCCCTGTCGCTGGACTCGACGCTGCTCAGCGAACTGCTCGGTCGCGCCGAGCTGCGGGAGCTCCTCGACCCCGCGGTGATCGCCGCGACCGAACGGGACCTGCAGCGCCTGTCGCCCGACCGCCGGGCGCGCGACGCCGAGGGCCTGGTCGACGTGCTCCGGCTGGTCGGCGCGCTCGACCTCGACGAGGCTGTCGACCGGAGCTGGCTCGCCGACGACCAGGACCGGACCGCGGCGCGCGAGACGCTCCGGACCACGCTCGAGTCGTTCGAGCGCGACCGCCGCGTGCTGTCCTTCTCGCACGCCGGCACCACGCGCTACGCCGTCATCGAGGACGCCGCCCGGCTCCGGGACGCCCTCGGCGTGCCCCTGCCCATCGGTGTCCCCACGGCGTTCATCGAGCCCGTGGCCGATCCGCTCGGCGACCTGGTCGGCCGGTACGCCCGCTCGCACGGACCGTTCGCGGCACAGGAGGCAGCGTCCCGCCTGGGGCTCGGGATCGCCGTCGTGCAGGACACCCTGCGGCGGCTCGCGGCCGACCGTCGGCTGGTCGAGGGTGAGTTCCGGCCCGACCGCCAGGGGGCCGAGTGGTGCGACTCCGAGGTGCTCCGGCGGATCCGCACGCGGTCCCTCGCCGCCCTGCGGCACGAGGTCGAACCGGTCTCGACCGACACCCTCGGTCGCTTCCTGCCCGCGTGGCAGCACGTGCGCGTCCCCGGCACGCGCGGAGGTCTGCGCGGCATCGACGGCGTGCTGCAGGTCATCGACCAACTGGCCGGCGTCGCCCTGCCCGCCAGTGCATGGGAGGCGCTCGTGCTGCCCGCGCGCGTGTCCGACTACGCGCCGAGCATGCTCGACGAGCTCACCGCGACCGGCGAGGTCCTGTGGTCCGGTGGTGGCACGCTGCCGGGCAACGACGGCTGGGTCCGACTGCACCTGGCGGACACGGCCGCCACGACACTCGCCGAACCGTCCGGCGACGACACGACCGAACTCCAGCGGGACGTGCTCGGCGCGCTGGCCGGTGGCGGTGCCTACTTCTTCCGCCAGCTCGGCCAGGCGGTGGGCAGCACCGACGACGGGGCCCTGACCACCGCACTCTGGGACCTCGTCTGGGGCGGCCAGATCACGAACGACACGTTCGCGCCCCTCCGCGCGATGCTCGGTGGACGAGCCAAGAGCACGACGACGCCGCGCACCCGCGCCTACCGAGGTCGCCGACGCCCCACGCTGCCGACGCAGTCCGGACCCCCGAGCGTCGGCGGACGCTGGTCCCTGCTGCCCCTGGCCGAGGCCGACGGGACGGTGCGCGCCGCGGCGACCGCGGAACAGCTCCTCGAGCGGTACGGCGTGGTCACCCGCGGGGCCGTCCAGGTCGAGGGCGTCCGGGGCGGGTTCGCCGGGGTGTACCGGGTGCTCGCGCGGTTCGAGGAGTCCGGCCGGGCCCGACGCGGCTACTTCATCGAGGGACTCGGCGCAGCGCAGTTCGCGACGAGCCCGACGATCGACCGGCTCCGCACGTACGCCCGGGACCTCGACGACGACGAGCGGGCGAACCAGGACCGGGCGCGCGAGGTCCTGACACTCGCCGCCACCGACCCGGCGAACCCCTACGGTGCGTCGTTGCCGTGGCCGACGGACGCCGCTCCCGAACCAGACACGGCGGTGCCCCCGGCGGCGAGCGCGGCACCACCCACCACCGAGGGCGCGAAGGCCCGCGGGCACCGGCCGGGGCGCAAGGCCGGCGCACTCGTGGTGCTCCTCGACGGCGAACTCGGCGTCTACGTCGAGCGCGGCGGCAAGTCGGTGCTGACGTTCACCGACGACCCCGCCGACCTCACCGCCGCGGCTGCGTCCATCGCGGCGACCGTCCGGAGCGGGCTCGGCAAGCTGTCGGTGGAACGCGTGGACGGCGTCTTCGTGCTGGAGTCGCCGCTCGGGGACGCCCTGCGCGCCGCCGGGTTCGCCGCGACACCGCAGGGGGTGCGGCTGCGTGCCTAGGGACGACCGTGCCTGAGGGCGACACCGTCTTCCGCGCCGCGGCCCGTCTGCACGCGGCGCTCGCGGGCAAGGTCCTGACGCGCAGCGACTTCCGGGTGCCGGCCTTCGCGACGCTCGACCTGGTCGGGCGCACCGTCGACGAGGTCGTCCCGCGCGGCAAGCACATCCTGCACCGCATCGGCGACCTGACCGTGCACTCGCACCTGAAGATGGAGGGCCGGTGGGACGTCTACGGGCCGGGTGACCGTTGGCGCCGTCCCGCACACCAGGCCCGGGCGGTCCTGGACGCCGCCGACGTCTCGACGGTCGGCTTCACCCTCGGCGTGCTCGAGGTCGTCCCCCGTGCCGACGAGGCCGAGATCGTCGGGTACCTCGGCCCGGACCTGCTCGGGCCGGACTGGGACCCCGCGCTGGCCGAGGCGAACCTGACGGCCGACCCCGAGCGTCCGGTCGGCCTCGCGCTGCTGGACCAGCGCGTGCTCGCCGGTCTCGGCAACGTCTACCGGAACGAGCTCTGCTTCCTGCGTGGTGTGCTGCCGACCAGACCGGTCGGGCAGGTCCAGGACCCCACGCGGATGATCGCGCTGGCGCACCGGCTCATCCTGACCAACCGCGACCGGAGCGCCCGGGTCACGACGGGTGTCGACCGGCCGGGTTCCCGCTTCTGGGTCTACAACCGGCGTGGCAAGCCCTGTCTGCGGTGCCGGACACCGATCCGTGCGGGTGCGCTCGGCGAGTCCGACCTGACGCTCCGCGACACGTACTGGTGCCCGCGCTGCCAGTCCTGACGCCGTGCGCCTGGGTCCGGCTCGGCAGACGCTCGCGCGCTGTCAGGCGGAAGCGGGGCGCTCGGCGACCGGACGGCGACGGAGCGGCGCCTGCAGCAGCGCCGGCGGGGAGTACTGCTGGTCGAGGCGGCCCACGTCGGTGCCGGGCGGGACGATCGCGTCGATCCGGTCCAGGACCTCGTCGGACAGCACGACGTCGGCACCGGCGAGCAGGTCGTCGAGCTGTTCCATCGACCGCGGACCGATGAGCGCGCTGGTCACGCCGGGGTGCGCGATGACGAACGCCAGGGCGAGGTGGGTCATCGGGATCCCGGTGTCCTCCGACAGCGCCACGACCTGTTCGACGGTGTCGATCCGGCGCTCGTCCCGGTTGTGCCGGAACATGTCGACCCGGGCCAGGTCGCTCTCCTGGCCCTTGCGGAACCGGCCGGTCAGCATGCCACCGGCGAGGGGACTCCACACGAGGGTCCCCATGCCGTGACGCTGCGCCGTCGGCAGGACCTCGCGTTCGATGCCGCGGTTGAGGATCGAGTAGGTGGGCTGCTCGGTGCGGAAGCGCTCGAACCCACGCCGTTCCGACGTCCACTGCGCTTCGACCTGCATCGACGCGGGGAAGTCCGACGTGCCGATGGCACGGACCTTGCCGCTGCGGACCAGGTCGGTCAGGGCGGAGAGGGTCTCCTCGAGGTCGACGGAGTCGTCCGGGCGGTGCGCCTGGTACAGGTCGATGTGATCGGTCTGCAGACGGCGGAGCGAGTCCTCGACCGCCCGCATGATCCACCGCCGGGAGTTGCCGCGTCGGTTCGGGTCGTCGCCCATCGGGCCGTTGAACTTCGTGGCGAGCACGACGTCGTCGCGGCGGCCGGCGATCGCCTTGCCCACGAGGGACTCCGATCCGCCCTGGGAGTAGCGGTCGGCCGTGTCGATGAGGTTGATGCCGGCGTCGAGGGCGCGGTGGACGATCCGGATCGAGTCCTGTTCGTCCTCGTTCCCGATGCTGCCGTCCGTGCCGAGCATCATGGCGCCGAGAGCAAACGGGCTGACCTGGATGCCGGTGCGGCCGAGTGTGCGGTACTGCATGAGCGGTTCCTCCTGTCGGTGGCACCCCGCGGTCCGGTACAGTGTGGAGACCGGAAGCGGAATGCTCTTCCGGAAGCATACGGAATGCTTTTCCGTTTACGCAAGCGATCCGTCGACCGATCCCAGGAGGAATCGTGCGAGCCGATGCCCGGCGCAACCTCGACGCCCTGGTCGACGCCGCACGCCAGGTCTTCGCGGACCAGGGAGTCGATGCACCCGCGAAGGTGATCGCCGACCGGGCGGGAGTCGGCGTCGGCACCCTCTACCGGCACTTCCCCCAGCGCTCGGACCTGGTCGTCGCCGTGTTCCACCAGGCGGTCGAGGCCTGCGCCGACGCCGCCGACGAGCTCAGTGCCGGCCACGGCCCGGACGAGGCCCTCGCCCTGTGGCTCCAGCGGTTCACCGAGTTCGTCGCGACCAAGCGGGGACTCGCGGCCGCGCTGCAGTCCGGCGACCCGGCGTTCGAGGGGCTGCACCCCTACCTCATGGAACGACTCGGGGGCGCGCTGACCGGGCTGCTCGACGCCGCATCGACGGCCGGGACCATCCGGAACGACCTCGACGCGCCGCAGCTGCTCCGCGCCGTCGCGGACCTGTGCCACGGGGCACCGACGGTCGAGCAGAGCCAGCACCTGGTCGGCCTGCTGGTCGACGGACTGCGGTGGCGCGCGACGGCCTGACGAGGGCGCCGGCGACGTCCGCCGCGGGGCGGGTCGTCACTCCGCCTGGTGCAACCGCTCCTGCGCGGTGGCCCGGACGGCCTCGGTCACGCGTTCGAGCAACGGTGACGCCAGGTTCCAGCGCTGCCACCAGAGCGCCACGTCCGCCCGCCGACCCGGGGTCAGTTCCACCAGCGTGCCGTCCCCGAGCCCGGCGAGACACTGCGCCTCGGGGAGCAGCCCCCATCCGAACCCGAGCGTGACGGCTCGGGCGAAGTCGGCCGACGTCGGGACGAAGTGCCGCGGCGCCCGGGGGGCGTGACCCACCACCCGGCGCAGGAACCCCTGCTGCAGGTCGTCGTCGTGGTCGTAGTCGACGAGGGGCACCCGGTCGAGGCGCTGGAGCATCCGTCGCTCGGTGTCGGCACCGCCCAGGTAGCGGTCGACGAACGCCGGCGCGGCCACGGCCCGGTACCGGTCGACGCCGAGGCGGACCGACGAGCACCCCTGGACGGGCTCGGACTCCGCCGTCACCGCGGCCATCACGGTGCCGGAGCGCAGCAGCTCGGCGGTCCGGTCCTGGTCCTCGCGGTGCAGGTCGAAGACGACCTCGGTGTCCGAGCGCACCAGGGCCAGGGCATCGAGGAACCAGGTCCCGAGCGAGTCCGCGTTCACCGCGAGCGGGATCGACGGGACCGCGTCGTCGGGTCCCGTCGCGTCGCCGAGGGACCGGGCGGTCTCCTCGTCGAGCAAGCGGACCTGGCGCGCGTGCCGCAGCACGACGGCGCCGGCGGCCGTCGGGAGGATCGGGGTCGTCCGCTGCAGGAGCACGCGCCCGACCTGCGACTCCATCGCCTTCACCCGTTGCGACACCGCGGAGGGCGTGATCGACAGCGCGCGAGCGGCGGCGTCGAAGGTGCCGGAGTCCACCGCCGCCAGCAGGGTCTCGAGGTGGTCACGCTGCAGCCGGAGCATGAGCGGAGCTTACGGCACGTCAGGAACATGAGCTGTACTGCATGGTGGACCCGCCGTACGGTCAGGGGTGTGAACGCGCTGCTCCCCGCTCTGTCAGGCCTCGGTACCGGGCTCGCGCTGATCGTCGCGATCGGCGTGCAGAACACCTACCTGCTCCGCCTGGCAGTGTCCGCGCGTCTGCGGGTCGTCGTCGCGGCGGTGCTCGTGTGCGCGGTGTCCGATGCCGTGCTCATCGTCGCCGGGGTCCTCGGCGTCGGGGCCGTCGTCGAGCGGTTCCCGGTGGCAATCGTGGTCGTCCGGTTCGTCGGGGCGGCCTTCCTGCTGACGTACGGCGTGCTCGCGGCCCGACGGGCGCTGCGACCCTCGGACGAGGCGATCCGGGTCACTGCGGACGACGACGGGGTTCCCGTTCCCGTCCACGACGACGGCGCCGCCGTCCCCGTCCACAACGGTCACGTCGCACCCCGCGATGGACGTGGCGCCCCGGCACACGCGGGCGCGACGTCCGTGGCGGGGCGCGACGCGGCGGTGGAGGTGGTCACGGCCACGGCAGCGCCGACGGGACGGACGGTTGCCGGGCCTCCCGACCGGACGGACCGGACGGACCGGACGGACCGGACGGCAGCGCCCACCATGCGGACCGCGGTCCTGACCATGCTCGTGTTCACGTGGGCGAACCCGCACGTGTACCTCGACACGCTGGTGTTCCTCGGCTCGGTGGCGAACCAGCAGGGTGTCGACGACCGCTGGTGGTGGACCCTCGGCGCGGTCGCCGCGAGCTGCCTGTGGTTCGGCGCACTCGGGTTCGGCGGGCGGCTGCTCCGACCGCTGTTCGAGCGACCGCTGACCTGGCGGGTGTTCGACGGCTGCGTCGCCGTGGTCATGCTCGCCTTCGGCGTCCTGCTGGTCGTCGGCGCCTGAGGGGCCCGGCCGACGAGCCGAGACGCCGCAGAACGCACGAGACGCCGCCCCACGGGGCGGCGTCTCGACGCTCGGGCGTCGTCTCGCACCCGGAGCGCTACTGCAGCCCGCGCCCGACCCGGCTGTTGCGACGGCTGTACCCGAAGTAGATCGCGAAGCCGATGACCAGCCAGACCACAAAGCGCAGCCATGTCTCGACCTCGAGGTTGAGCATGAGCCAGAAGCACAGCGCGGCCGACAGGATCGGGACCACGGGCGACCACGGCACACGGAACGAGCGCGGGGCGTCCGGCCGGGTGCGACGCAGCACGATGATGCCGATCGACACGAGCACGAAGGCGGAGAGCGTGCCGATGTTGATCATGCCCTCGAGCTTGTCCACCGCGGTGAACCCGGCCAGCAGCGCCACGACGACACCGGCGACGACCTGCACCCGCACGGGCGTCTGCGTCTTCGGGTTCGTCACCGAGAACCAGCGGGGCAGCAGACCGTCACGGCTCATCGAGAACACGATGCGCGACAGGCCCAGCAGCAGCACCATGACGACCGTGGTCAGGCCGATGAGGGACCCGATCGCGATGATGCCGGACGCCCAGTCGAGCCCGACGATCTTGAAGGCCGAGGCGAGTGAGGGTGCGTCCTCCTGCGCGAGCCGCTTGTACGACACCATGCCGGTGATCACGATGCTGACGCCGACGTAGAGCAGCGTGACGATGCCGAGCCCGATGAAGATGCCGCGGGGCAGGGTCTTCTGCGGGTTCTCGGTCTCCTCGGCGCTGGTCGCCACGACGTCGAACCCGATGAACGCGAAGAACACCAGGGACGCGGCCGCGAGCAGGCCGAACACGCCGTACTGCGCGGGCTCGGACCCGGTGGCGAAGGACACGAGCGACTGCGTCCACACGCTGCCCTCGGCGCCCTTCGACGGCTGGGCGGCGGGGATGAAGGGCGTGAAGTTCGCGGCCTTGACGAAGAACGCGCCGACCACGATGACGAACAGGACGATGGCGACCTTGATGACGGTGATCACGGCCGACACCCGGCTGGACAGCCGCGTGCCGAACGCCAGCAGCGCCGTGAAGATGCCGACGATGAGCACCGGCCCCCAGGTGAAGCCGATCGGGCCGATCGCGATCGTGCTCGGCAGCGAGATGCCGAACACCTCGAAGGCGGTGCTGAGGTAGATGCCCCAGTACTTCGCGATCACGGCGCTGGCCGTCAGGGTCTCGAGGATCAGGTCCCACCCGACGATCCAGGCGAGCAGCTCGCCCATCGTCGCGTAGGTGAACGTGTACGCCGAGCCGGCGACCGGGATCGTCGAGGCGAACTCGGCGTAGCACATGATCGCGAGGCCGCACGTGACGGCGGCGAGCAGGAACGACACGATGACACCGGGGCCGGCGAAGTTCGCGGCGGCGTTCGCGCCCACCGAGAAGATGCCCGCACCCACCGCGACGGCGATCCCCATGGCGGCGATGTCGAAGGTCTTCAGGGAGCGCTTGAGGGAGCGACCCTGCTCGTCGGCATCGGCGAGCGAGGCCTCGATCGACTTCGTGCGGAGCTTCGTTGCCATGGGGTGGATCCCGTCATCGGCTGGCGGTGGACCCCGGAAGGGTACTGGTGTACCACCGTGTCACGCAAAGCGTCCGAACGGACGGTGGTTCCGATGCGGAACCGGTCGGGAGGCCCGGTGCCGGTCAGCGCCCCGCGCGCCAGTCCGCCAGGAACCGCGCGCCCGCCTCGTCGTGGATGACGCCCTCGGGAGCGGTGAGCACCGGGTAGGGCGTCGCCGGGACCCCGTCGGACGGCCGGACGTCGACGTGCGCGACGTCGTGCCCGTTGGCGTGGAGCCAGTCGGCCATCGCGTAGTCGCTCCGTGAGTCGCCCATCGTGCGCCAGGCGAGCGGGAGCTCGCCGTCCTCGGCGAGCAGCTCGAGGGACCGCTCGGCGCCCATGTCCTTGCCGCTGCGGTCGGACTCGACGTCGGTGGAGATGATCGTCGGGTCGATGCGCCACTGCACCGCACCGTCGGCGTCGGGGCGGACGTCGTCGAGCCGGCGCACGCCGAGACCTCGGCGCTCGAGGGCCGCCATCGCGCGCTCGTCGAACTCGGGCTGGCGTGCCAGGTACGTGGCGTTCGGGACCTCGACGCGCTGCTCGATCGACACCATCGCGCGCTTGGTCTCGTCGAAGAACACCAGGTCGGCGTAGTCGGTCCGCACCAGTTCGCGCATCTCGTCGGCGTAGTCACGCGGCAGGGCGAGGTCCTCGGCGACCGTGAGGTCCCCCATGCCGTCCGGGTACTGCGGGCCGATCGAGCACCAGACGGCGCCCTTCTCGCACACCGCGTGGACCCGGCCCCCGGCAGCGAGGCCGCCGGCGAGCAGGGGCCCGACCACCTGTTCACGGATGAAGGCGTCGCTCCGCCCCGTGTTGAAGACGACGGGGATGCCCTCGGCGGCGAGCGCGACGAGGTCCTCGACGATGGCGGGGATCGCGATGGTGCGGGAGACGGGACTGGCGATGGGGCCGTCGACGTCCAGCAGGAGTCCGAGTCGGGGTGCGCTCACCGGACCATCCTCTCGCACTCGGCGAGACGGGCCGCGTTCAGTGCTGGGCGGCCCGTGGTCAGTGCTGGGCGGTCCGTGGTCAGTGCTGGGCGGTCCGGACCCGCGCGAGCAGCGCTCCGAGGGCCTCGGGGTCGGGGACGTGCCCCTGCCCGGGGACGACGGTGTGCTCGGAGCCGGGGATCGCCTCGGCTGCGGCGCGGGCGGCCGGACCCATCCAGCTCGGGGAGTCGGTGCCGGACGCGACGAGCACGGGGACCCCCACGGACGCGAGGGCCCGCTCCGGGATCGCGAGCCCATTGAGCATCCGGACGTCGCGGGCCAGGACGTGGGCGTCGGCGAGCAGCGCCCTCCACAGCGTGGGCTTGAGGCGCAGCCCGGCGATCTGTCCCATCGGCACGTCGAGGACCTGCGCGAGGAAGGCGCGGACCGCGGCGCCACGACGTCCGGCCGCGACGTGCTCGTCGAGCACGTCGGCGAAGACGACGTCTTCGGCGTGCGGGTCGACGCTGGCGCGGTACGGCGGTTCCCAGAGCAGGGCGGCGTCGACCGGGGCACCGGAGGCGATGCCGTGCAGGACGACGCCGACGCCGACGCAGATCCCGACGGCGGTGACCGGCGACGCGAGGCTCTCGGTCACGGCGCGGAAGTCGTCGGCCTCGCGGTCGATCGCCCACGTGTCGGTGTCGCCGCTGGCGCCGCGGCCCCGTCGGTCGTAGGTGACGACGCGGTGGTCGCCGGAGAGGGCGTGCACGACGCGGTCGAGGTACGGCGTGCCACGGTGGTCGAACGCTCCGCCGACGACCGCGACCGCCGGACCGCTGCCTGCTTCGGACACCGCGAGGACGGTGCCGTCAGCGGAGACGACCGTTCGGTCGACTGGAGCGAGCATGGCGTCCTTCAGGGTGGATACGGCGGCACGTGTCGGACCCTCGGGGTCGGACGGCGCACGTCGTCGGTTGCGTCGAGTGTGGCAGTCCCCACGTCGCGCGTCTCCCCCCGGTTCCAGGGGCAGACACAGCGCGCGGTCAGGAACCGCACCGGGCAGCGCCGCCGTCAGACGAGCGCGCCGGAGCCGACTGCCTCGTGTTCGAGCAGCGACCGCTTGACGTCGAGCCCCCACGCGAACCCGCCGAGCGACCCGTCGGACCGCAGCACCCGGTGGCACGGCACGAACAGCGCCGGGGCGTTGCGCGCACACACGCTGGCGGCCGCCCGGACCGC
The DNA here is from genome assembly GCF_003234655.2 of Curtobacterium sp. MCLR17_007. Lineage (NCBI taxonomy): Bacteria > Bacillati > Actinomycetota > Actinomycetes > Micrococcales > Microbacteriaceae > Curtobacterium > Curtobacterium sp. MCLR17_007. Next base: position 3,534,474 of record NZ_CP126271.1, read on the forward strand.
TTCCGGGCGGCCCATCGCGGCCGCGAGTTCGGTGTAGGTCAGGGTCGAACCAGCGGGGATGCGGCGCAGCTGTCGCCAGCCCTCTTCGAAGAGCTCGGTGCCGAGCTGTCGCACCGGGACCTGCATCGCGTGGTCGACGTCGCCCGCGTAGAAGGCGTCGACGGCGTCGGCCGAGGAGAGCGTGCCCTCGGTGATGGTGACCGGACGGTGGCGTGCGGGGACCCGGGCGACGACCCGGTCGAACGAATCCGTCCACCCGGAGGCCAGGACGCGGCCCTGGTCGTCTTCGAGGACGGTGAACGACCCGTCGGGGGTCTGGAGCGTGGCGATCACGGCGTCGGTCATGGGGTGTCCTTCCGGGACTTCGTGTGGGCTGGGCGGGCCGCTGCGCGGGCAGCGGCGGTGGCGCGGTCGACGATCGGCCGCCAGCAGTGCATCGTGAGGTAGCTCCGCCAGGGCGCCACCTGTCCCGACCATAGGGAGAGCTCGCGTGCCGTCCCGGGCAGCCCGAGTTCCTGTGCACCGTTCCGTACGGCGAGGTCGCTGTGGAGGAAGACGTCCGGGTGGTGCCGCACCCGCAGCGCGACGTAGTCGGCGGTCCACGGGCCGATCCCCTTGACCGCGAGCAGCCCGGCGCGGAGCTCGTCCAGCGACTGCCCGCCGTGCACGACGAGCGACCCGTCGGCGAGCGCCGCCGCGACGCGCAGGATCGTGTCGACGCGGGCAGCGGGTCCGCGGAGCACCGAGGCCCCGTCGGCCGCGATGCGCTCGGCCGACGGGAACAGCAGCCCGTCCGGGTCGATGGCCGCCGGGACCGGGTCACCGAGCGCCGCCACCAGCCGCGTCTGCGCGGTCCGTGCGGCAGCGACCGAGACCTGCTGGCCGATCAGGGTGCGGAACACGACCTCGTGCGCGTCGACGGCGCCCGGCAACCGGATGCCCGGCACGCGCTGCACCGCCGGCGCGAGGGCGGGGACACCACCGAGGACGGTGTCGACCGCGATGGGGTCGGCATCGAGGTCGAACAACGCCCGCACCCGCGCCACCAGCGTCGGCAGGTCGCGCAGCTGCGCGACCCGGACGACCAGGTCGATCCCGGCACCACGGCCGGCGCCGTCGGGGACCGCGGCCGACGCGCGGAACCAGCCCGGCCCTCCTGGGAGGTCCACCGACCGGCCGTACGACCGCACCGTGCCGTCGTCACCGACCACCACGTGCTCGAGCCCCGGGAGCGCGTGCAGGGCGTGCCAGTCGAGCAGCCCCTGCGCATCGAAGGGCGCGCGGGCCGGCAGGTGCACGTGCAGCCCGCCGTCGGGCGTGGGCGGGACCCGACGGCGCGCGCGGAGTTCGGTCGGGGTGACCGCGAAGACCTCGCGCACGGTGTCGTTGAACTGGCGCACGCTGGCGAACCCCGCGGCGAAGGCGACGTCCGCGATGGGCAGGTCCGACGAGGTCAGCAGGGTCCGCGCCGTCTGTGCCCGGTGTGCGCGGCTGAGTGCCTTGGGGCCGGCGCCGAGTTCCTCGGTCAGGATGCGGCCGAGGTGCCGCTCGGAGTACCCGACCCGGGCGGCGAGGCCGGGGACGCCCTCGCGCTCGACCACGCCGTCGAGCACGAGCCGCATCGCCCGGCCCGCGACGTCCTCGCGCAGGTCCCACTCGGGGCTGCCCGGTGTGGCCTCGGGCAGGCAGCGCTTGCAGGCGCGGAACCCGGCCAGATGGGCGGCGGCACTGGTCCGGTAGAACGTGACGCCGGCCGAGCGGGGCGTGCGCGCGGGGCAGCTCGGCCGGCAGTAGATGCGCGTGGAGTGCACCGCGGTGACGAACTGGCCGTCGAACCGGGCGTCGCGCGAGGCGGCGATGCGGTAGCGCTCGTCGTGCAGTGCGTCGGTCATGCCGCCAGCCTGACACGGGCCACCGTCAGCCACTGGCGGGAATCGGACGGGGCAGGGAGCGGCAAGGAGGCTCGGCTACGGTCGGGTGCGTGGGTGCACTTGACGACGTCCCGGCGTCCACCGCCCTCAGGCACGAGACAGCGGTGGAGATCGCGCTGCTGCTCGTGTCGCGGCGGCACCGCTACGCGGGCCGGCCCGCCGACGGCGCACTGCCCGCGGACGAGGACGAGCGGCGCGACCGCATCGAGCTCCGGGCCGGCCTGGGGATCGTCGGCGACCGCTACTTCGCGTCGCGGGCCCACGTCCACGCGTCGGTGACGGTCATCGGCCTGGAGGACCTGGACGACGTCGCCGACGAGCTCGGCGTCGAAGTGGACCCGGTCGCGACCCGGCGCAACGTGTTCCTGCGCGGGGCCGACGTCGAGGCGCTGCGCGGCGAGCCGTTCTCGCTCGACAGCGGCGCGGGCACGGTGGCGTTCCGCGGGTACCGGGCGGCGAACCCCTGCGCCTGGATGGACCACGAGATCGCACCCGGGGCGTTCCGGGCGATGCGCGGACGGAGCGGGGTGCGGTGCGACCCGGAGTCCGACGGTGTGCTCACCCTCGGACCCGCGGTGCTCCGCACGGCCCGCCCCGTGCCGACGCGCTGATCGCCGGGGACTAGCGGAGTGCGGACTCGATCGCGTCGACGAACGCCGGCAGGTCGTCGGGGTTCCGCGAGGTGATGACGGTGCCGTTCGTGTCGTCGACCTGGACCTCGCGGTCGACCCACTCGGCACCGGCGTTGCGGATGTCGGTCTGCAGCGACGGGAACGACGTGATCGTTCGGCCGGTCAGCACACCCGCCTCGACGAGGGTCCACGGGCCGTGGCAGATCGCGGCGACGGGCTTGCCCGCCTCGACGAAGGACTTCACCAACGCGACCGCCGTCGCGTCCTGGCGGATGGTGTCGGCGTTGATCGTGCCGCCGGGGACGACCAGGGCGTCGAACTCAGTCGCATCGACACCGTCGTAGGTGGTGTCGACGTCGACGCTCTTGCCGGGGTCCTTGTCGCCGACGAGGGTCGCGATCGAGCCGGACTCCTGCCCGGCGACCGTCACGGTCGCGCCGCGCTCGCGCAGCTGGTCGGTGGGGACGACGATCTCGTCCTGCTCCACGCCGTAGTTGGTCGCGATGACCAGGATCGTCTTGCCGTCGAGGGTTGCCATGATGACTCCTTCCACGAGCCGGGGTCTCCGGCCGCGCAGACCAGGGTCGTCGCCCCGCGCTGGGCGTGCTCGCAGGACGCAGGCTCCGGTCAGCCGCGGATGCGGAAAGCGGACCCCTCGCGCGTGACCTCGACGCCGTCGTACCCGTGCACTCGCGGGATGCCGACCGTGGCCTCGGACTCGAGTGTCCCGACGACGACCGTCGTCGCGCCCGATGCCCGCGCGGACTCGACGCCGGCAGGGGCGTCCTCGAACGCCAGGCACGCCTCCGCGCCCAGCCCGAGCAGCTCGGCGCCACGCAGGTAGCCCTCGGGGTGCGGCTTGCCCTGCTCGGTGTCCTCGGAGGTCACGACGACCGCGGGCACCGGCACCCCGGCAGCGCGCATCCGGTTCAGGGCGAGGTCGCGAGGTGCGCTCGTGACGAGGGCGACCGGCACCCCGGCATCGACCAGCCGGCGGACGAACGCCGCCGCACCCGGCACCTCGACGATGCCGTGGGTGTTCTCGACCTCGTCCGCGACGAGCGCCTCGGCGACTCGGCGCTGTTCGTCGGACGGCAGGTCGGGCAGGAAGTGCCGGATCGTGTCGATCGTCTGGCGACCGTGCGAGAACGCCAGGATCGTGCGCGGGTCGATGTCGTGCGCGGCGCCGAAGCGACCCCAGGCGCCCTCGACCACCGAGGTCGAGTCGACGAGGGTGCCGTCCATGTCGAAGAGGACCCCGGACGCCACGATGTCGATCACGTGCCCGACCCTACCGGCGGACGTAGCGCGTCAGCAGCACGTCGTCCGCCCCGAGCAGCACGTGCGCCAGGCGCATCCGCCGCAGCTGGGGCGAGGACCCCGTGGCGATGCGCGGTGCGGCACCGCCCTCGAGCGACGGGTCGATCGTCAGGCAGAGCTCGTCGACCTGGTCCCCGGCCACGAGCGCCCCGAGGAAGGACGGTCCGCCCTCGCAGTGGATCGCCGTGAGTCCGCGCGACACGAGCGCAGCACGCACGAGTGCCACGTCGACCGAGTCCTGGCCGCAGGACACGACCTCCGCGACCGCCGACAGCGCCGCACGACGGTCGGCAGGGGCTGATGCCGACGTCAGCACGATGGGCCGCACCGGCGCATCGGTGAAGACGTTCGACGCGGGGTCGAGCGACAGCGAACCGGTGACGATGGCGAACACCGGGTGGTCGGGCTTGCCGTGCGCCCGCCGCCAGGCGACGTCGGACTCGCGCAGCCGCATCGGCCCGTACCCCTCGTCGCGGACCGTCCCCGCGGCGACGAGCACCACGTCCGCGAACCGGCGCAGCAGCTCGAAGACCCGCAGGTCGTCGTCGCCGCCGAGCGAGCCGGACACCCCGCCGGTCGATGCGGCACCGTCGGCCGTGGCGACGAAGTTGACCCGGATCCACCCGCCGGCCGACGTCGCGGACACGGGTGGGGCCTCCAGGCCGACACCGGCGGTGTACAGGGCGACCACGTCGTCGTCGGACAGGTCCGCGATCGGGGCGGGCAGCTGGTTCACGTGTTGTGCCTCGATTCCATGGGTGCGCGCCACCCGAGGGTGGCCTCGACCATCCGCATCGCGTCGACGGACTCCGCCACGTCGTGCATCCGGACGATCCGGGCCCCCAGCATCGCGCTGACCGTGGCGACCGCGATCGACCCGGCCAGGCGCTCCCCACGAGGCCGGCCGAGGGACTCGCCCACGAAGTCCTTGTTCGACACCGCGGCGAGCACGAGGTGGCCGAGCGCGACCACTTCGGGCAGGCGCCGGGTGAGCTCGAGCGTGTGCACGGTGTTCTTGTTGAGGTCGTGCCCCGGGTCCACGATGATCCGCGACTCGGGGACGCCCGCGGCGAGCGCGCGGTCGACCCGCTCCCGCAGGAAGTCCACGACAGATGCGGTGACGTCGTCGTAGTGCGGCGGCTCCGGCAGCTTCGTGCGGGGCGGCGCGGTCGAGTGGGTGATCACGATGGTCGCGTCCGAATCGGCGACCACCGCGGCCATCCGCGGATCGGACAGCCCGGTCGTGTCGTTGACGACGTTCGCGCCGGCATCGATCGCGGCCCGCGCGACGTCGGCGCGGAACGTGTCGACGCTGATGATGACGTCCGACTCGGCGCTGAGCTGGGCGATGACGGGCACCACGCGCTCGACCTCGTCCGCGGCGGGGAGCTCGGGACCCGGCGCGAACTTCACGCCGCCGATGTCGACCCAGTCGGCGCCTTGGTCGGCGGCGCGGACCGCCGCGGCCACTGCCCGGTCGAGCTCGAACGTGGCACCCCGGTCGTGGAACGAGTCAGGGGTGCGGTTGATGATCGCCATCACCGCGATGCGGTGGTCGAAGTCGATGGTGCGTCGGCCCAGCGTGCGGACCGGGTGGCGCAGGACGGGCACGACCCAGCCGGGGGCGGCCTGGAGGCGCGGCGCGGCCGGTTCGGTCGTCATGCGTCCGCCTCGTGGTCGGTCCGGGTGCCGCGGCCGGGTCCGCCGTCGTGCCCGGCGTACTCGTGGTCGGCGTGCCCGGCGTGCTCGTGGTCGGCGTGCTCGGCGTGCCCGGCGTGCCCGGCGTGCTCGTGGTCGTCGTCGTCGGCCCCGGGGCCGCTGCCGCGGGCGCTGATCAGGGCGATCGCCTCGGCGCGGGCCGCTGGCTCGGCGAGGGTGCCACGGGCCGCGACGGTCACGGTCGTCGAGCCGCTCTGGCGCTCGCCCCGCGTCGTGACGCACTGGTGCTGCGCGTCGAGCACGACCAGCACCCCCTGCGCGTCGAGCCCCTCGGCGATCGTCCCCGCGACCTGTTCCCCGAGCCGTTCCTGCAGCTGCGGGCGCGACGCGACCGCGTCGAGCACCCGGGACAGCGTGCCCAGGCCGATCAGCTCCGCACCGGGTGCGTACGCCAGGTGCGCGACCCCGATGAAGGGCAGCAGGTGGTGCTCGCAGACGGAGCGGAAGCGGACGTCCCGCACGACGACGAGCTGGCCCCGATCGCCGTCCTCGGCGTGGACGGTACCCTGCCGGGTGATCTCGACCGCGTCGGTGCCGATGCCGTGGAAGAACTCCGCGTAGGCGTCCGCGACACGGGCGGGCGTGCGGGCGAGTTCGGCGCGGTCAGGGTCGTCGCCGATGCCGAGCAGCAGTTCGCGGACCGCTGCCTCCACACGAGCGCGGTCGAAGGGACGTGTCACGGGATCATCCAACACCAGGAACATCCGGAGAACGCAGCCCGGGGTACGGCGTCACCGGGTCCCAGGTTCCTTTAAACTTCGTTGGTGAGCGCCCCGCAGACAACCGAAACGCCCCGGAACCGCGTCGCTTCCGGCCTCGACCGCTTCTTCTCCATCACCCAGCGCGGATCGACCATCCCCCGCGAGGTCCGTGGTGGCCTCGTCTCCTTCGTGACGATGGCCTACATCGTGATCCTCAACCCGCTGATCCTGGGCGGGTTCAACGCCGACCAGGCCGCCAAGGACGTCACCGGCGGCTGGCTCGAGAACGCTCAGGTCGCTGCGGCCACCGGGCTCGTCGCCGGCCTCATGACCATCGCGATGGGCCTGATCGCGAACCTGCCGTTCGGCATCGCGGCCGGTCTCGGGATCAACTCGTTCCTGGCCGTCAGCGTCGTGCACCAGGTCACCTGGGCCGAGGCGATGGGGCTCGTCGTCATCAACGGCGTGGTCATCGTCGTGCTGGCGCTGACCGGGATCCGGACGATGATCTTCACGGCGGTGCCGGCGCAGCTCAAGGCCGCCATCACCGTGGGCATCGGCCTGTTCATCGCGTTCATCGGGCTCGTCGACTCCGGCTTCGTGCGCACCACGAACAACGCGTCGCCGCCGCTGCAGCTCGGTGAGGACGGCTCCGTCGGTGCACTCCCGACGATCGTGTTCCTGATCGGGCTCGTCATCATCGGCACGCTCATGGCCCGCAAGGTCAAGGGCGCGCTGCTCATCGGCATCGTCGCGACGACGATCATCGCGATCATCCTGCAGGCGGTCTTCCAGGTGCCGACGTCGGTCGACTCCAAGACGGGTTGGAACCTCAACGCGCCGGGGCTGCCGAGTGCGCTGTTCGCCTTCCCCGACCTGTCGCTCGTCGGCCACGCCGACCTGGTCGGCGCGTTCGGCCGCATCGGGCCGCTCGCCGCGTCGATGCTCGTCTTCACGCTGGTCTTCACGAACTTCTTCGACGCGATGGGCACGATGACCGGCCTGGCCAAGGCCGCCGGTGTCGCGAAGCCCGACGGGACCTTCCCCCGCCTGCGTGCGGCGCTCGTGGTCGAGGGCGCCGGAGCCATCGCGGGTGGTGGCGCATCGGTGTCGTCGAACACGGTGTTCATCGACTCGGCAGCCGGCATCGGCGAGGGCGCGCGGACCGGCATGGCGTCGGTCGTGACCGGCCTGCTCTTCCTGGCGTCGATGTTCCTGACACCGCTGACGCAGGTCGTCCCGCTCGAGGTCGCCGCCGCCGGACTGGTCGTCGTCGGAGCGCTCATGGTGGCGCAGGTCGCGGACATCTCGTGGACGGACTTCGGGTCGGCCCTGCCCGCGTTCCTGACGATCGTCGTGATGCCGCTCACCTACTCGATCGCGAACGGCATCGGCGCCGGCTTCATCAGCTGGGTGCTCATCAAGGCGCTGTCCGGCCGGGGCCGCGAGGTCTCGTGGCTGCTCTACGTCGTCGCCGCGGGCTTCCTGCTGTACTTCGCGCGCGGACCGCTCGAGGCGGTGCTCGGGGTCGGCTGACCCGCGGCGCGCTGCTCGCGGCGCGCTGCGTCGACGGTTCGCTTCGGAATCGCACGACAGCAACCGGCTCGCACCACGGACGTCCGTGGTGCGAGCCGGTCTTCGTTGTGCGAGTCCGGTCCGCGCCACGGTGCGGACGGCGGCCGCAGACGCGACGCGGCGGACGGGAGGCCCGGGTCTACTCCGGCAGGTCGGCCGGCGTCGCCTCGTGGTGACGCCGACCCTGCGTCCGCCGGTCTTCCTTCATGCGCGCCTCGAGCAGGTGGCGGCGCCCCGCTGCCAGCTCGTCCCGCGCGGTGCGTTCGAGCTCCTTGACGAGGGCGTAGTACCCGTCGTCGTAGTCCTCGACGATCTGGAACGTCCACCGCCCCGCGATCACGTTCCGACCGATCAGTTCGGTGTCGATCCGGTCAGCCAGCTCGGCGTGCCCGGCCTTCCGGAGCTGGTCGACCGCGTCGCCGAGGTCCAGGTCCGCCATCCCGGTCAGCCGGTGGAAGCCGTAGAGCAGCCCCCGCGCGTGCTCGATCACCTCGACCGCTGCCGACAGCGTGCCGAGCGCCTCGACCGTGTCGTCGGACACCCCCTGGGGAACCTGGTGGGCGGAGTCCGGGCCCTGCGCGTCGTTCGTCATGCCCCTCGTCTACACGACTGCTCCGGGAACCGCTCCCGGTTGCGCGGGGTCGGAACCGACGCCTACCATTCGAACACACGTTCGAACGAGGAGGACCCGATGATCGTCGTCGATGCAGCCGTCACGGTCTGGTGGGAGCAGGGCACGCCGGTGCGGATCGTCTGGCAGGGGCGCCGGTGGCGGGTGTCCGACGTACCGACGCGGCTCACCGTCACCCCCACCGACCTGCCCACCGCCATCACCCATGCCCCCGAGCGCACGGCGGGGTGGCGCTTCCAGGTGACTGCCGACGACCGCGAGACCCTCGTGGTCGACATCGTGCCCGACCGCGGCGGCTGGACCGTGGCGCGCACCTGGTCCTGACCCGCGCCGTGTGCGCGGACATCTGCGCCCGTGGGCACTCCGCGCCTCGGTCCGCGGTACGGTCACGACATGGCGAGGTGGATCGCACTGCTGCGCGGCGTCAACGTCAACGGGATCACGATCCGGTCCGCTGAGCTGCGCGCACTCTTCGAGCAGCGCGGGTACACGGACGTGCGGACCGTGCTGGCGTCCGGCAACGTGGTGTTCGACGCCGACGCCGACGCGGCGTCGCTGCAGGCCGACATCGAGCGCGCCCTCCGGGACCGGTTCGGCTACGACGCCTGGATCGTGCTCGTCCCGCACCAGGACCTGGCCGCGGTCGTGGACGGATTCCCGTTCTCCTCGGCCGAGGACCGGCACGACTACGTCCTGTTCGGCTCCGACGACACCGCCCTCGACGACCTGCTCAGCGACCTCGTGACGGACCCGACCGTCGAACAGCTCGCCCGCGGGGACGGCGTCGTCTACTGGTCGTGCCCCAAGGGGTCGAGCACCGACACCGCCTTCGCGAAGCGCGCTGCCGCGGCACGCTTCAAGCGGACGACGACCACCCGCAACACCAACACCCTGCGCAAGCTGCTCTGAGCGGTCAGGACTGCGGTGGCTGCCCGGCCGGCAGGACGGGTCACGCTGGCGCAACACCGGTGCTGGTCGGATGGTGTGCAACGCCGCTGATCGGCAGCGGCCTGCGGAAGGAAGCACCCATGAACAGGATGTCAACTCGGAAGGGCCGCACGATCGCCGTGGTCGCGGCGGTGACGCTCGCTGGCGCGGTGGCGGTCGGCGGGGCTGTCGCAGCGAACGCGGCAGAAACCGGACCGGTGCCAGTGGGTGGGGGCCAGTTCCTCCAGACGGACCGCGACGGCAACCGCACGGAGGTCGGTGGGATGCCCGCCGACGGCGAGCGCTCCACCGGAGGCGGTGCGGGCGAGGTGGACGGCAGCGGCCTGGTCCAGACCGATCGTGATGGCGACCGCACGGGGGTCAGCGATGTCCCGGCTGTCGGTGGCGAGGCAGCGGTCGCATCCTGAGCCAGTTCGATGCGTGGTGCTGACGGCGACTGACCGTCAGCACCACGCGTCGGACCAGGATGCGTCAGGCGGTGGTGTCCTCGGGCTCGAGTTCGCGCTCGAGTGAGATCGTCGGGATCGACGCCGTGATGACCGACCCGTCGGCGCGCAGGGTGCCCTGGATGTCGCTGGTCGTCGGCGCGTGCCCGGACATGCGGGGCCCGTGGTGCGGGATGGGCACGACGGTCGGCTCGCCCGCCTCGATGTCGTGCGGCTGGTTGTGCACCCACGCCGTGAACCCGGACCCGGTCTCGACCGTGAACGTCATCTGCTGTTGTTCGAGGTCGATCCGCACGCGGGACCCGCGCACGGTGAGGCGGTAGGTCAGTCGTTCCCACTGCTCGGGCAGGCGCGGGTTGAACGACATCCGCCCGCCGTGGTCGCGCATGCCACCGAAGCCGTTGACCAGCCCGCCCCAGATGCCGCCGGTCGACGCGATGTGGACCCCGTCCGACGTGTTGCCGTGCAGGTCGGCCAGGTCGACGTACAGGGCCGTGTGGAAGTACTGCTCGGCGAGCTCGTGGTACCCGACCTCGGCCGCCATGATCGACTGCACCACGGCGGACAGCGTCGAGTCACCGGTGGTCAACGCGTCGTAGTAGTCGAAGTCGCGACGCTTCTCGGCCGGGGTGAACTCGTTCCCCTGCAGGAACAGCGCCAGGACGACGTCCGCCTGCTTGAGCACCTGGAACCGGTAGATCACCAGCGGGTGGTAGTGCAGCAGCAGCGGCCGCTTGGACTCGGGCGTGTTCTCGAGGTCCCAGAGTTCCTTGTCGAGGAACTGGGCGTCCTGCGGGTGGATGCCACGGTGCGGGTCGAACGGGATCTCCATCGACTCGGCGGCGCGCTCCCAGTCGACGACCTCGGCCTCGCTCAGCCCGGTGCGCCGGACCATGCGGGCGTACTCCTCCGGGTCGTCCACCGCGAGTTCACGGCACGCGTTCACCGCGAACCACAGGTTCGCCCGTGCCATCACGTTCGTGTACATGTTGTCGTCGACGACCGTCGTGTACTCGTCCGGGCCGGTGACGCCGTCGATGTGGAACTTCTGGTCGCCGTTCGAGCGCCAGAACCCCAGGTCCTCCCACAGTCGGGCGGTCTCGACCAGGATGTCGATCGCACCGCGCTTCAGGAACTCGGTGTCCCCGGAGGCGCGCACGTACTGCATGAGCGCGTGGGCGATGTCCGCGTCGATGTGGTACTGCGCGGTGCCGGCGGCGTAGTAGGCGCTCGATTCCTCGCCGTTGATCGTCCGCCACGGGAACAGCGCGCCGTGCTGGTTGAGCTCGCGGGCCCGGGCGCGCGCGGAGTCGAGCATGTTGTAGCGGAACCGGAGCGCGTTCCGGGCGACGATCGGCGCCGTGTACGACAGGAACGGCAGGACATAGATCTCCATGTCCCAGAAGTAGTGGCCGCCGTAGCCGGAGCCCGTCACGCCCTTCGCCGCGATGCCGTGCCCGTCGGTGCGTGCGGTCGCCTGCGCCAGCATGTACAGGTTCCAGCGCACGGCCTGCTGGACCTCGGGCTGCCCCGCGATCTCGACGTCGCTGCGCGCCCAGTAGTCGTCCATCCAGACCCGCTGCTTGGCGAAGGTCTCTTCCACCGTCTCGGCGTGTGCGCGGTCGAGCGTGCGGTCACACCGGTCGGCGAGCTCGCGAGCCGGGACCCCGCGCGAGGTGTGGTACACGACGTTCTTGGTCAGGCGGATGGGCTGCCCGGCCTTGGCGTGCACCCGGTAGACGTGCTTGGCCAGGTCGTCCTCGATCGACGCGGACTCGTCCCACGCGTTCTCGGTCTCGATCCGGTGCTCGACACCGACGCAGATCGTCATGCCCGAGCTCTTGGCCTGGTACCCGAGCAAGGAGCGGGTCGCCGTGTTCCGCTTGAGCCGGGGTTCGAGCACACGCTCGCTGAAGGTCTCGGCCTTGCGCGGGTCGAACGCCGATGCCGACGCCGCCGCGCGCATGCCGGCGTGGTACTCGTCGACGACGTCCTGCCGGTTGAGGATCTGGCTCGACAGCAGGATCGACGCGTCGTGGTCGAGCATCGTGACCTCGTAGTCGATGACCGCCAGGTGCCGGTCGGTGAACGACACGAGCCGCCGCGAGCGGATGAGGACACGCTTGCCCGACGGCGTGGACCACTCGGTCTCACGCAGCAGGTACCCGCCGCGGAAGTCGAGCCGACGCGTGTGCCGGAGGATGTCGGCCTCGGCCAGGACCAGCGGTTCGTCGTCGACGTACAGCCGGATGACCTTGGCGTCCGGGGCGTTGATGATCGTCTGCCCGGTCTTGGCGAAACCGAAGGCGTCCTCGGCGTGCCGGATCGGCCAGGTCTCGTGGAACCCGTTGATGTACGTGCCGTACTGCACCCCACCGCGGCCCTCGTCGAGGTTGCCGCGCAGCCCGAGGTAGCCGTTGCCGACCGCGAAGTTCGTCTCGGCGACGCCCTGTTCGTCGGGGGCGTACTCGGTCTCGACGAGCGCCCACTCGTCGACCGGGTAGCGCACGCGGTCGAGTGGGTCCGAGGTGATGGGGTTCATGGGTTCTCCGTGGGAGGGAGTGGTCAGGGACGCTCTGGAGGCACGGATCGCGCCCGGTGGGTCGGTCAGGCCGTGGGGGTGGCCGGCTGCGGCAGCTCGGCGAGCAGGTCCGCCAGGTCGGTCACGACGACGTCGGCACCGTCGGCGCGGAGCGCGTCGGCACCCGCACCGCGGTCGACGCCGATGACGAGTCCGAACGCGCCGTTCCGCCCGGCGGCGACGCCGCTGGTGGCGTCCTCGACCACGACGCACTCCGCAGCGGTGAGGCCGAACCGACTCGCCGCGTCGAGGTAGGTGTCGGGTGCGGGCTTGCCGGCGAGGCCGTCCTCGCGCGCGACCACGCCGTCGACGATGACGGGGAACCGCTCGAGGATGCCGGCCGTGCGCAGGACCTGCTTCGCGTTGGCGGAGCTCGACACCACGGCGACGGACAGCCCGGCGTCGGTCGCGGCGGTCAGGAAGCGCAGCGACCCCGGGTACGGCTCGACCCCGTGCTCGGTCAGCTCGGCCGTGAACTCGGCGTTCTTGCGGTTGCCGAGCCCGCAGACGGTGTCCTGGTCGGGGTCGTCGTCCGGGGAGCCCTGCGGCAGGTCGATGCCCCGCGCATCGAGCAGCGAGCGCACGCCGTCGTACCGCGGCTTGCCGTCGATGTACGCGAAGTAGTCCTGCTCCGTGTACGGGGCGACACCGTGCTGCTCGAGGTAGGGCGTGAAGAGCCGGCTCCAGGCCCGCATGTGCACGTCGGCCGTCGGCGTGAGGACGCCGTCGAGGTCGAAGAGGAGCGCCCGCGCGTCGGCGAGGCGCGCAGGGGTTCGCCGGTCAGACGACGTCATGGACACACCTTCCAGGGAGTGGTGTCGTACGAGTGCTGCGCCCGAGTCTAGGACCGCTCCAGGTGCCGCGCTGCACTCGGCTGCGCGCCTGTGGAGCGTGTTCACCGGATCGTCAGTGCAGGACGTCGGACCGGATCCCCTCGATCCACCGCTCGACCGCCGCGCTGATCTCGGCTCGGGCCAGGGACCGCGGGATCGTCGCCGTCAGGTCCCCCGGCTGGGCGCCGTAGGCGCCGAAGTCGGCGTGGTTCGCGCCCTGGATCTCGGTCATCGTGGCGTCGGCGGGCAGCCGGTCGCGGGCGGCGTCGACCTTCGCCGGGGTGGACAGCCCGTCGCGCGACCCCGAGACGCTCAGCACGTCGACGTCCGAGCGCGACAGGTCGTTCGCGCAGTAGCTGCCGAACAGCAGCAGCCCGGCGACGCCCGGGTCGTCGGCGAGCTGGCATGCCCGGACACCGCCGAGCGAGTGCCCGCCGACCGCCCAGGTGGTGACCGACGGCGCGTACCGCTCGAAGGCGGACAGCGGGCGGAGGTCGAAGAAGGCCAGGTGCAGGGTCGGCTTCGTGATGACGACGGTGGTGCCGGCCGCCACGACCTGCCGGAAGGACGCCATGTAGGCGTACGCGTCGACCTTGGCGCCCGGGATGAACACGATCCCCACGCCGTTCGCCTGCCCCGTCGGGCTCATCACGACCGAGTCGCCGGCGTCGCGCACGGACACCCGGTCGTCGCGCCAGACCTGGAGTGCCGCCGACCGGGTGCCCTGCATGACGATGTTCGCCCAGACCAGGAACACCAGCACCAGGACGACGAGTGCCGCCACGATCCAGGTGGTGACACGGAGTGCTCGGTTCATCGTTCGTCCTCAGTCCGGTGTGCGGTGATCGTGATCGGCCCGTCGCCCGAGGTCGCCCGGACGACGACGTCGTCCCAGCCAGCGGACACGACGTCGGCCGCGAGGGCATCGTCGGTCCGCTGCACCGTCACGGCGAGCACCCCGCCGGGACGGACGGCCACGAGGGCACGGCGGAGCACCCCGCGGAGCTCCGCCCGCCGCACGTGGCGGAGCAGCCCGGTCGCGAACACGGCGTCGAACGGTCCGCCGAACACCCCGGTCCGGACGTCGAGCACCCGCGCGCCGTGTCCGTCGGCCCGGAGCTCGTCGACGAAGGACCTGGCCCCGTCGGTGCGATCGACACGGAACCCGGCGGCTTCGAGGGCGAGCGCGTCACGTCCGGCCCCCGAGCCGAGTTCGAGCACGTGTGCACCCGGGCGCACCAGCCCGGCGAGGACGTCGACGAGCCTGGAGGCGCGTGGGGACTCCGGTGGTCCGGGCAGCGCCCGGCGCATCACGACCTCGTGACGGCCGTCCGGCAGGGCGTCACCGGCCACGGCGGACTCCGTGAAACCGAGCCGTGCGTACGTCCGTCGGGCACGGGCGTTGTCGGGCATCACCGCGAGCTCGAGCACGTCAGCCCCGGTCTCGACGGCCCAGCGGGCAACGGCGTCGATGAGGGCGTCCGCGACTCCGCGGCCACGCGCGGCGGGGTCGACCCACATCGAGATCAGTTCGGCATCGTCGCCCTCCCCGGGGACCCCGCTGGCCATGCCGACGGCGAGCTCACCGTCGTACGCGACCAGGTCGAGCGCACCCGGGATCGACAGCCGGGTGCGCCAGCGGCTCTCTGGCGCATCTGCCCAGTCGACGAGCCGCGAGCCGAAGGCATCGGGGGCGTCCGCGAGCGCCGCCAGCCGCACCGGCCGCCACTGCTGCCAGTCGTCGGCGGTCATGGCCCGCAGCGCGATCGTCACGCTCCGACGCTAGCGCTCCCCGCGCCGGACCGGCAGGACGCCGCACTCCCGATCGCGCGGTGACGGATGCGGTCGGCGACCCCCGCGTCCGGCGAACCAGATCCGTCAGACGGCGTCACGGGGATGCCCGCCCCGCAAGCAGCGCGACCAGGCGACCTCCCGCTCCAGCTGCCCGCTCGCACGGAACAGCGTCACCTGCGTCGTGTCCGCCAGCACCGCGGCGAGCGTCGACAGCTCGGCGGGGACGAACCCCAGCCGCTGCCAGAACGGCCCGGACCGTCGGCTGAACAGCCACGCTCGGTCGGCGACGTCGGCAGGCCCGACTGCCTGTGCTGCGATCGGCTCGTCGTCCACGCCAGCCACCCTACGGAACACGGGACGCCACACGGATGCGACGCCCACACGACGGCAGCCCGACACGACGACGGCCCGACGTCCCCGGCCAGCAGCCGGGGCCCGTCGGGCCGATCGTGGTGGGGTGGGTCAGGCCGTGATCGCCGCGCGGATCTCGGCGGCCGCGGCGCCGACGTCGGACGCGCTGTAGATGGCGCTGCCGGCGACGGCCACGCGGGCGCCGGCCTCCTGCACGGACGCGACGGACGAGGCGTTCACGCCACCGGCGACCGAGAACGGCACGCCGGACTCCTTGCCGGCGTCGAGCAGCTTCGAGAAGGTGAAGCCCTCCTCTGCCTGCTCGTCGAGACCGGCGTGCATCTCGACGAACTCGACGCCCATCTCGGTGACCTCGCGGGCACGGGCGGCCTTGTCGGAGACGCCGATCAGGTCGACGACGATGCCCTTGCCGTGGGCCTTGGCTGCCTTGACCGCACCGGCGATGGTGCTGTCACCGGCGACCCCGAGCACGGTGACCAGGTCGGCGCCGGCGGAGAAGGCGATGTCGGCCTCGAGCTCGCCGGCGTCCATCGTCTTGAGGTCGGCGAACACGATCTTGTCCGGGTGGGCTTCCTTGATCGCGGTCACGGCGGAGAGACCGGCGCTCTTGATGAGCGGCGTGCCGAGCTCGATGATGTCGACGTGCGGAGCTGCCGCGGCGGCGAGTTCGAGCGCCTTCTCCGTGGTGAGGGTGTCCATGGCGAACTGGAGCTGCATGGTGGTGCCTTTCATTCGAGGTTGGCGTGGCGGGGCCACAGCTCGTCGGCGGACCGACCGCTGCGCTGCCACAGGCTGTGGAAGAGTGCGTCACCGAGCAGGACGACGCCCTGCTCGAACAGGCTGCCGGCGTACTGCGCCGAGGCGGTGCCCGATCGGTCGGTCTTGGTGGCGGCGGGCAGCACGAGGGTGACGGTCGCGAGTTCGGACAGCGGCGAGTCGTCGGTCGTCGAGATCGCGAGGACGCTCGCACCCTCGTCCGACGCGGTCCGTGCTGCCTGCACGATGCCGGTCGTGGTGCCGGAACCGCTCGCGACGAGCAGGACGTCACCTGAGCGGATCGCCGGGGTGGTGACCTCGCCCACGACGTGGACCTGCAGACCGAGGTGCATCAGCCGCATGGCGGTCATCCGGAGTGCCAGCCCCGATCGCCCGGCGCCGTGCACGAACACGCGCGCTGCGCTGCCGAGCAGGTCGAGGGCACGCTCGGACGGCGCCTGGTCGGCGTCGCGCAGTCCGGCGACCAGGTCGTCGAGCTCGTGGACGACCAGGTCGAGCGCGTCGGGGACGGTCGGTTGTGCCATGCAACCCACACTGGCCCTCCGCACCCGGGTGGACCGCTACCCGACACGGCGGGTGCCCCGTCCGATCGGGTGAGCCCACCCGCTCGGGTGGGACGCGTACGGTCAGGGCGTGGACACGACGACCGACCAGGAGGCCCGGGTCGACCTCGGCGGGCGCCTCGCCGCCGCCGAGCACGCGCGGACCGTGGCCGAGCAGGCCGACCGGCACGCGCTGACGCTGGAGTCGGTGCTCGCCGTGCTGCGCTCGCCGCGGGTGACCGACGCGGCAGCCCGGGCCGAGGCCGTGGAGGTCGCCTCGGCAGCACTCGTGGACCTGCGCACCGTCACCGACCGGCGACGCGGCGCACTGCTCGAGCCGGTGACCGGTGCGTTCTCGCGACTCCGCGCCGACCTGCGTCCACTCGTCCGGTTCGGAGACCTCGACGTGCAGTTCGTCGAGCCGCCGGCGACCGGTCGCGCCCTGCCCGGCGACGTCGCCCACGCGGCCCGGGCGATCGTCCGGACCGCGGTGCTCGCGCTCGTCGACGCCGGCGAGGCCCACCGCGTCCGGATCCAGTGGGACTGCGACGGGCGCAACCTGCTCATGCAGCTGCGCGACGACGGCGCGGGCACGCTCGACGTGCACGACGACGTGATGCGCCCCATCGCCGAGCGGGTCGTCGCACTCGACGGGCGGCTCGACGTCGCGTCGACGCCGGCGTGGGGGTCCGTCCTCGACATCGCGCTGCCGCTCGACCCGGCGCCGGGCACGGTGGAGCTGTCCGACGGCGACGACCTGACCCCGCGCGAGCAGGACGTGCTGCGCCTGGTCGCGACGGGCATCGGCAACCGCGAGATCGCCGACGGGCTCGGCATCAGCGTCAACACGGTGAAGTACCACGTGGCGAACCTGCTCCGGAAGCGCGGGGCACGGACCCGCGCCGAGCTCGCAGCCCAGCGCGTCTGACGAACTCTGCGCGAGTTGGCTGACGCCGTTCGGTCCAGCCGACGCATGAGTGCTCAGCTGACGCCGTCCGCCCCTGGATCGCCATGCGCGTCCTGACGGATCCGGTCCACGATCCCCGGCTTGAGCGGACCGGATTCGTCAGGGCACAGATCGGACCGCCCCCCCCCCCCCCCCGCCGGGTCGACCGAGCAGGACCGCACCGCACGCCGTGCCGCCCGCCGTGCCGCTCAGGGCGTGAAGCGGTAGCCCATCCCCGACTCGGTGACCAGGTAGCGCGGCACCGACGGGTCCGGCTCGAGCTTGCGCCGCAGCTGCGCGATGTACAGCCGCAGGTACCCGGAGTCGCTGCCGTGCGAGGGCCCCCACACCTCGGTGAGGAGCATCTCGCGGGTCATCAGCCGGTCCGGGTTCGCCAGCAGCACCTCGAGCAGCCGCCACTCGGTCGGGGTCAGGCGGATCGCGGGGCCCGACGGCGGGGTGACCTGCTTCGCGACGAGGTCCACGACGAGGTCGCCGATCCGCACGGTCGGCGCGGACTCCGCCGAGCCCGCTGCCGCCGCACGTCGACGGCCCAGGGCGCGCAAGCGAGCCAGGAGCTCGTCCATCTGGAACGGCTTCGTGACGTAGTCGTCGGCCCCGGCGTCGAGCGCGTCGACCTTGTCCGACGAGTCCGTCCGGCCGGACAGCACCAGGACCGGGACCTGCGACCACGCCCGGATGCCCTCGAGGACGCCGATGCCGTCCAACCGCGGCATGCCCAGGTCGAGCATCACGATGTCCGGCCGCTCGGTGATGACGGCGTCGATGGCGGCGCGGCCGTCCCGGGCGGTGACGACGTCGTACCCGCGAGCCGAGAGCGTCACCCCCAGCGCACGGACGAGCTGCGGGTCGTCGTCCGCGATCAGGACCCTCATCGTGCTTCCACTCCCACGTGACCGGCGATCGGCAGCCGCACCACCATCGTGAGGCCACCGCCCGGGGTGTCGTCGACCTCGATCGTGCCGCCCATGCCCTCGGTGAAGCCCCGGGCCAGGGCGAGTCCCAGTCCGAGGCCGGTCTCGTTGTCGGTGTCCCCGAGCCGCTGGAACGGCTGGAAGACGTCGTCGCGCTGGGTCTCGGGGATGCCCGGCCCGTGGTCGGTGATCCGGAGTTCGACGCCGCCGCCGAACGCGCTGGCCGCGACCCGGACGCTGGTGCCCTCCGGCGCGAACCGCACGGCGTTCGCGAGCAGGTTCACGAGGACGCGCTGCAGCAGCACCGGGTCGGCCAGCACCTGGGGCAGTTCGGCGGGCAGGTCGAGGTCGACGTCGTCCGGTCCGAGCTCCAGCTCGTCGAGGGCGGGCGCGACCACGGTCTCCAGCGGGAGCGGCACGGCCGAGACCGCGAGCACCCCCGCCTGCACCCGTGAGACGTCGAGCAGGTCGCCCAACAGCACCGCGAGCTGGCCGAGGCTCTCGTCTGCGGTGGCGAGCAGGGCCTCCCGGTCGGGTTCCGACAACGCGATGTCGCTGGCTCGCAGGGTCTGCACGGCCGCGGAGGCGGCGGCGATGGGCCGCCGGACGTCGTGGCCGACGGCCGCGAGGATCGCGCTCCGCACCCGGTCGGCCGCGGCGATGCGCTCCGCGTCGACCGCGGTCCGCGTCAGCTCACGGTGCTCGACCGCGGCGTCGATCTGCTGCTCGACCACACGCAGCAACCGGCGCTGGGTCGGGTCGTCGGGTGCGCCCGCGAACTCGAGCACGGCTCCGGACGGGAGGCTCGTGGTGGCGTCCGGCGCCTCGTCGAACGACCCCGACGTGGCCGGCACCACGTCCCCCTGCCGGACGCGCAGACCGGTGAAGCCGAAGGCCTCGCGCGTGCGGTCCACGAGCGCCTGCAGGGCGTCGTCCCCGCGCAGCACGCTGCCCGCGATGCCGACGAGCAGCCCGGACTCGGCGGCGGCACGCCGTGCCGTCCGGGACCTGCGGGCCGAGCGGTCGACCACGAAGCTGACGAGCACGGCGCTGATGACGTACATGACCAGGGCGGCCAGGTGCCACGGCTGCTGGACGGTGACCCGGTAGAGCGGTTGCACGAAGAAGAAGTCGAGGCTCAGCCCGGACAGCACGGCGGCGAACACGGCCGGCAGCATCCCGCCGACCAGGGCGACGACGAGCACCAGCAACTGGTACGCCAGCACGTCGACCGTGATGGCGTCCGAGTCCGTGCCGAGCGACAGCAGCCAGGTCAGCAGCGGCCCGACGACGATCGACAGACCGAACGCCGCCAGGACCCGCCCGCGGGACAGGCTGCCACCGAGCCGGGGCAGGGCGAACCCGCCGCCCGCCCGCTCGTGCGTGACGACGTGCACGTCGATGTCGCCGGACTCCTGGATGACGGTGTTGCCGATGCCCGGGCCGGTGAGCGCGGCGGCCGTCCGACTGCGGCGGCTGACACCGATCACGATCTGCGTCGCGTCGATCGACCGGGCGAAGCGCACGAGGGTGCTCGGCACGTCGTCCCCGACCACTTGGTGGTAGGTCCCGCCGAGCTGCTCGAGCAGGGCGCGCTGCTTGCCGAGGGCTCCCGGGTGTCGCTCGCGCAGCCCGTCGTTCGTCGTGACGTGGACGGCCGCGAGCTCGCCGCCCGAGGACCGGGCCGCGATGCGGGCGCCCCGGCGCAGCAGGGTCTCACCCTCGGGGCCGCCGGTCAGCGCGACGAGGACCCGCTCGCGGGCCTCCCACCGGTGCTCGATCCCGTGTTCGGCGCGGTACCGCCGCAGGGCGTCGTCGACCTCGTCGGCCAGCCACAGCAGGGCGATCTCGCGCAGGGCGGTCAGGTTGCCCAGGCGGAAGTAGTTCGACAGGGCCGCGTCGATCCGGGCGGCCGGGTACACGAGCCCCTCGGAGAGCCGCTCGCGCAGGGCCTGGGGCGACAGGTCGACAACCTCGATCTGGTCGGCCGCGCGCACCACGGCGTCGGGGACAGTCTCGCGCTGCACGGTGCCGGTGATCTCGCGCACGACGTCCCCGAGGGACTGCATGTGCTGGATGTTCACCGTCGAGATCACGTCGATGCCCGCGGCGAGCAGCGCCTCGACGTCCTGCCACCGTTTGTCGTGCGGGCCGCCGGGGGCGTTCGTGTGCGCGAGCTCGTCGACCAGGGCGACGTCGGGGTGCCGGGCGACGACCGCGTCCAGGTCCATGTCGTCCAGTTCGACGCCGCGGTGGGACTCGACGCGGCGCGGCACGAGCTCGAGCCCCTCGACGAGCGCGGCGGTGGCGGCGCGGCCGTGGGTCTCGACGACGGCGACGACCACGTCGCGGCCCTCATCGCGCAAGCGGCGCCCCTCTTCGAGCATCGTGAAGGTCTTGCCGACGCCGGGCGCGGCACCGAGCAGGACCCGCAGCTTGCCTCGCTTCACGTGCTCATCCTCTCGCGGGTTCGTGTGTGGTGCGCGTTTGCGCCCGTCCGCGGCGCACGGTTCCGATCGGCGTCGCAGAACCGCCTCCCGTTCGAACCACGGACGTCCGTGGTTCGAACGGGTTTCGGTTGTGCGACGCCGAACCGCACCGCGGCAGGGCGCTCGGCGTCGTCACGCCGACAACGACGCCAGGGCCAGGTTGAGCTCGAGCACGTTGACCGCGGGGTCGCCCAGCACGCCGAGCTGCCGCGCTTCGGTGTGCTCGTCGACGAGCTTCCGCACGACCGACTCGCTCAGACCGCGGGCCGACGCCACGCGGCTGATCTGCAGGCGGGCGTACGCCGGGCTGATGTCCGGGTCGAGACCCGAGCCCGACGCCGTCACCGCATCAGCGGGCACGTCGGCGGCGGAGACCCCGTCGGCCTTCGCGACCGCGGCCTTCCGCGCCTCGACGGCCTTCGTCAGGTCGGGGTTGGACGGGCCGAGGTTCGAGCCGGACGAGGCGTTCGCGTCGTACCCGTCCTCACCAGCGGCGGAGGGACGCGACTGGAACCACCGGTCCGCCTGCCCGCCCGTGAAGGACTGCCCGATCAGCGAGGACCCGACGGGCTTGCCGTCCTGGGACACGATCGACCCGTTGGCCTGGTCGTGGAAGGCGGCCTGGCCGACGCCCCAGACGGCGAGCGGGTAGGCGATGCCGAGCACGACGGTCGCCAGGACCATGAGCCGGACCGCGACGCCGGTGGTGCGGAGGAAGGAACGCGAGCTGGTTGCCATGAGTCAGAACCCCGGGAGGAGACCGACCACGAGGTCGATCAGTTTGATGCCGATGAAGGGGACGATCACGCCGCCGAGCCCGTAGACGAGCAGGTTGCGGCCGAGGATCGACGACGCCGACGCCGCGCGGTACTTGACGCCACGCAGGGACAGCGGGATGAGCGCCACGATGACGAGCGCGTTGAACACGACGGCCGACAGGATCGCGGACGACGGGCTGTGCAGGCCCATCACGTTGAGCGCGGCCAGGCCGGGGAACGCCAGCTGGAACATCGCCGGGATGATCGCGAAGTACTTCGCGACGTCGTTGGCGATCGAGAACGTCGTCAGCGCCCCGCGGGTGATGAGGAGCTGCTTCCCGATCCGGACGACGTCGATGAGCTTCGTCGGGTCCGAGTCGAGGTCGACCATGTTGCCGGCCTCCTTCGCCGCGGTCGTCCCGGTGTTCATCGCGACGCCGACGTCCGCCTGCGCCAGGGCCGGAGCGTCGTTCGTGCCGTCGCCGGTCATCGCGACGAGGTTCCCGCCCTCCTGCTCCCGACGGATCAGCGCGAGCTTGTCCTCCGGGGTGGCCTCGGCGAGGAAGTCGTCGACCCCGGCCTCGGCGGCGATCGCCTTGGCGGTGCGGGGGTTGTCGCCCGTGATCATCACCGTGCGGATGCCCATGCTGCGGAGCTCACCGAAGCGCTCGGCCAGGCCGTCCTTGACGACGTCCTTCAGGTGCACGACGCCGAGCAGGTCGACCGCACCCGACGGGGCGCGACGAGCGACGACGAGCGGCGTGCCACCCTGGTCGGAGATCTCCGCCACGGTGGCGTCGATCGCCGCGACCACACCGGCATCGGGGGTTCCAGACCAGCTGAGGACTGCAGCTGCAGCGCCCTTCCGGACCTGCGAACCATCGGTCAGGTCGACTCCGGACATGCGGGTGTTCGCGGTGAACGGCACCTCGACCGCACCGTCCGGCAGGCCGGTGGTCACCCCGTCGGCGACCGCCAGGTCGACGATGGAGCGCCCCTCCGGGGTCCCGTCGGCGGCACTCGACAGCGCCGCGGCGGCCATCAGGTCGGCCTGCGTCACCCCGGGCACGGGCACCACGCGGGAGGCCCGGCGGTTGCCGTACGTGATGGTGCCCGTCTTGTCGAGCAGCAGCGTCGTGATGTCCCCGGCTGCTTCGACCGCGCGGCCGGACATCGCCAGGACGTTCCGCTGCACGAGCCGGTCCATGCCGGCGATGCCGATGGCCGACAGCAGTGCACCGATGGTGGTCGGGATCAGGCAGACGAGCAGCGCGATGAGCACCGTGATGCTGACGGTCGAACCGACCATGCCGGCGATGGGCTGCATCGTCAGGCAGACGATGACGAAGACGATCGACAGCGACGCGAGCAGGATGTTCAGCGCGATCTCGTTCGGCGTCTTCTGCCGCGCGGCGCCCTCGACCAGCCGGATCATCCGGTCGATGAACGTCTCGCCCGGTGTCGAGGTGATGCGCACGATGATCCGGTCGGACAGCACGCGGGTGCCGCCGGTGACGGCGCTGCGGTCACCGCCCGACTCGCGGATCACCGGCGCGGACTCCCCCGTGACGGCGGACTCGTCGACCGAGGCGATGCCGTCGACCACGTCGCCGTCCCCGGGGATCACGTCCCCGGCGACGACGACCACGACGTCGCCCTTGGCCAGGTCGACCGAGGCGATGTCCTCGGTCGCGTTGTCCGTGGCGGCGGGCCGCGCGGTGTCGTAGTCGAGCACGCGACGGGCGCTCGTGGTCGAGCGGGTCTTCCGGAGCGTGTCGGCCTGGGCCTTGCCCCGGCCCTCGGCGACCGACTCGGCCAGGTTGGCGAAGACGACCGTCAGCCAGAGCCAGATCGCGATCGCGATCGTGAAGGCGGACACGTCGACGAACGCAGCGGCCGTGGTCAGGGCGGCGCCCACCTCGACCAGGAACATGACGGGGTTCTTCCACATCAGGCGCGGGTCGAGCTTGCGGAACGCGCCCGGGAGGCCCGCCACCAGTTGCCGGGGCCCGAAGGCGGACGAGCGGGTGGTCGGCTCCACCGCGGTGCGCGGTTCCGACTCGGAGGTCACGATGCTCATGACAGTCCTTCTGCGAGGGGTCCCAGTGCCAGCACCGGGAAGTAGGTGAGCGCGGTCACGATGACGGCGACACCGGCGAGCAGGCCGATGAAGAGCGGCCGGTGGGTGGGGAGGGTGCCGACGGTCTCGGGCACCTTGTCCTGGCTGGCGAGCGACCCCGCGAGCGCCAGGACGAAGACCATGGGGACGAAGCGACCGAGCAGCATCGCGACGCCGAGTGCGGAGTTCATCCACGTCGTGTTCGCGGTGAGGCCGCCGAACGCCGAGCCGTTGTTGTTGCCGGCGCTGGTGAACGCGTAGAGCAGCTCGGACAGGCCGTGGTTGCCGGGGTTGAAGACCGACGTGCCGAGGACCTGTTCGCGGACACCCGGGATCACCAGGGACAGCGCCGTGCCGAGCAGCACGACCGTGGGCGTGACGAGGATGTACAGCGCGGCGAAGGTCATCTCCCGCGAGCGGATCTTCTTGCCGAGGTACTCCGGCGTCCGGCCGACCAACAGACCACCGATGAAGACCGTGATCACGGCGAGCACGAGCATGCCGTACAGGCCCGACCCGACACCGCCCGGGGTGACCTCGCCGAGCATCATGTTCAGCATCGCCATCATCCCGCCGATCGGGGTGAAGCTGTCGAACATGCCGTTCACCGCACCCGTCGACGTGGCGGTCGAGGTCGTGCCGAAGAGCGTCGTGCCGAGGATCCCGAAGCGGACCTCCTTGCCCTCCATCGCGGCACCCGCGGCGTGTGTGGCCGATCCGCCCCCGCCGAGCTCGGCGATCGACATGATCGACAGCGAGACCAGGAAGATCAGCCCCATCACGGCGAGGATCGCGTAGCCCTGTCGACGGTCGCCGACCATGCGGCCGAACGTGCGCGGCAGCGAGAACGGGATCGCGAGCATCAGGAAGACCTGGAACAGGCTCGTCCACGCCTGGGGGTTCTCGAACGGGTGGGCCGAGTTGGCGTTGAAGTACCCGCCACCGTTGGTGCCGAGCTCCTTGATGGCCTCCTGCGACGCGACGAACCCGTCCGGGATGTGCTGCGTCCCGCCGACCAGCGTCGTGACGTCGGTGCCGCTCCCCCACGACTGGATCACGCCTCCGGCGACGAGCACCAGGGCGGCGACGAACGAGAGCGGCAGGAGCAGCCGGCCGGTGCCGCGGACGATGTCCACCCACACGTTGCCGAGCGTGCCGGAGCGACGTCGGGCGAACCCGCGCACCAGGGCGACCGCGACGGCCAGACCGACCGCCGCGGACACGAAGTTCTGCACCGCGAGCCCGGCCATCTGCACCGAGGAGCCGAGGGTGGCCTCGGGCGAGTACGACTGCCAGTTCGTGTTCGTGACGAACGACACCGCGGTGTTGAACGCGAGCGACGGGCCGACGGCCGGCAGCCCGAGGTCACCCGGCAGGACCACCTGGATGCGCTGCAGCAGGTAGACGATGCCGACGCCCACGATGCTGACCAGCAGCACACCGCGCAGGTACGCGGCCCAGGACTGCTCGGCGTCGGGGTCGACACCGATCAGTCGGTAGACCCCGCGTTCGACGCGACCGTGGTGCTGCGACTCGTAGAGCCGGGCCATCCAGTCGCCGAGCGGACGGTGGACGACGACGAGCAGCAGGACGAGCAGGGCGACCTGCGCGATGCCGGCCCAGGTCTGTGCGGCGCCCATCAGAACCGCTCGGGACGCACGAGCGCCCAGACGAGGTAGACGAGCGCGGCGATGCCGAGGACGGCGGCGACGATGGTGATCGCGATCACAGCCGCTCCACCCCCTTGGCGATCAGTGCCACCACGCCGAACACGGCGAGGACACCGGCGACGACGAAGACGTCGAACACGTGGGACTCCTGGAGATCATGGGTTCCGCGGCGGGTGCCGTGGACGGCACCGTGTGTGGTGCCGGAACCGATCGTGGATCCGGCGCCGGTCCTCCAGGTCGTTCCTAACGCGCTCCTAACGCTGCCCTGCGCGACGCATGCACGCTCCTAACGTCGCCGCGCTCCACCGGCGATCAGTCGAGCGCCGGCCGCATGTCGTAGGTGACCCAGGGGGTCGCGACGGCGGACCGGTCGTAGACCTGTCGGGCGCGGCTGTTGTCGGCGGCGGTGATCCACCGGACGACGGTCGCGCCCTCGCGTCCGGCGAGCGCAGCTGCCTCCTGCAGCAGCGCGGTCGCGACACCCTGCCCCCGCGCGTCCGCAGCGGTGAACAGGTCGTCGAGGTACAGGCCGGTGCTCGCCGACGAGGGGCGGGCGAACCGGCGGAGGTTCGCGAGGCCGATGACGCGCTGTGCATCGTCGACGGCGACGAGTCCGGTCAGGCCGTGCTCGCCCCGCGACACCCACGACCACGTCGTCAGGACGGCCGTGTCGTCGTCCGGGAGGGCGTAGAAGGCGCGGTACCCGCGGTACAGGTCGGACCAGTCGGACTCGTCGGCAGGTGTGACGGTGCGGATCTGCATCGCCCCAGGCTAGGGAACCGACCGGAGCCGGTCGGCGAGCGTGTCGAGCGCGGCGCGGAGTGGAGCGGGTGCCTCGACCTCGAAGGCGACGTCGAAGCCGGCGATCCTGGCCGCGAGGGCGGTCCACGACCACGAGCCCGTCGTCAGACGGCACCGGTCCGGGCCGAGCTCCTCGAGCACGGCGTCCGCGTCCAGGTACGGCGCGACCCGGCGTGCGGGCGCGTGCAGCACGACCGTGCCGGTGCACGGCCAGGCGCCTGCTCCGTCCGAGCCGCGGAAGCGTGCGGCCACGAACGCCGCGGGGTCGCCGCCCGGGACCGCACGCGGGGTGAAGTGCCGACCCGTCGGTGTCCGCGGGGCCATCCGGTCGATGCGGTACGTGCGCCAGTCGTCCCGCTCGTCCTCCCATGCGAGCAGGTACCAGCGCCCGTTCCGGGCGACGACCGCGTGCGGCTCGACCCGGCGCGGTGGGCGGTCGTCGTCCTCGTCGCCGGGCCACGCCGCCGCGTACCCGAACCGCAGCACCTGCGCCGTGTGCACCGCCTCGCTCACCGCGACCAGGACCCCGGGGTCGACCGTGGTGGCACCGGGAGTGGTGACGACGTCGACCGCGTCGATGCGGTGGCGCAGGCGCGACGGCATGACCTGTCGGACCGCCGCCAGGGCACGGACGGCGGACTCGGCGATGTCGGCACCGGACGCGGGTGCGACGGCGAGCGCCAGGGCGATCGCCACCGCCTGCTCGTCGTCGAAGAGCAGCGGTGGGAGCTCCGACCCGGCGGACAACCGGTAGCCGCCGGCCGGGCCCTTGAGCGCCTCGACCCGGTAGCCCAGCTCGCGCAGGCGATCGACGTCGCGACGGACGGTGCGCGGACTGACCTCGAGACGGTCAGCGAGGACGTCGCCCGGCCAGTCGCGACGCACCTGCAGCAGCGAGAGGAGTGCGAGCATGCGCGAGGACGGTCCGGCCATGGGACCAGTATCGGCCGAGAAGCGGACATGATCTGACCGCTTCCCCGGACAGACTCACTCCCATGACGATCACCACGACACCCCACCTCAACTTCGACGGCAACGCCCGCGAGGCACTCGACTTCTACGCCACGGCGTTCGGCACCGAGGCCGTCACCATGACCTACGGCGCGATGGGCGCCACCGACGAGCCCGGCTGGGCCGACCGCATCGTGTGGGGCCAGGTGCAGAGCGCATCGGGCATCCGCGTGATGGCCTTCGACGTGTGGCCGGGACAACCCTGGGACCAGGGCACGAACGCCTCGTACGTCTACGTGAGCGGCACCGACCCGGACGAGGTCACCGCCGCGTGGAACGGGCTGCTCGACGGCGCCGAGGTCCGGCAGCCGTTCGGGCCGTCGGCGTGGTCGCCGCTCGCCGGGCAGCTCCGCGACCGGTTCGGCGTCATCTGGGCACTCGACGTGGCGGCTCCGGCGGAGGGCGTGACCGGCTGACCGGCGGGCCGGCTGACCGGCGGGCCGGCTGACCGGCGGGCACTCGGACGTCCGTTCCCGTTCCTGGCGGTGACGAATCCGGTTCGCGATCCTCGGGGATCGTGGACCGGATTCGTCGTCGAGCGAGCGGAACGTGGCCGTCGACCCTGGGACGTCCACTCGCTCAGGCGGTCGGCGCCCAGGTGCTCACGGTGACCGCGGCCGTCACCGACGTGGACGCGAACACCGTGTCGGCCGCGACGTGGTGGTGGCTCGGGCCCATGTGCACCACGTCGTGCACGTCCGCGGCATCGAGCTCCATCGTCCACGTCAGGTCCTCGGACGAGCGCTGGACGAACGACGGCGTCAACGAGTCGTGCAACCGGCGGTCCTTCTCGGGGTCGACGCTGATCGTGGCCTCGGCGAGTTCGGCCAGGTGACCGGGGCGCGGCGTGACGACGGCCAGGACGCCGTCCGGGTGCAGCACCCGGGCGTACTCGCGCTGGTTCCGCGGGGCGAACACGTCGAGCACCACGGCTGCCGCACCGTCGACGACGGGCAGCCGCTCCGTGACGTCGGCGACCACGGCATCGACGCGCTCGTGGACCCTGGCCGCGCGGCGCACGGCGACGGGTGACAGGTCGAGCGCGACCCCGAGCCTCCCGTCCGCCGCGCGCAGCGCCTGTGCCAGGTAGGTCCCGGGGCCGGAACCGACGTCGAGGACGACCCCCGGCGCGTCGGACGACGCAACGACCGCGGCGAGCGCTCGCTCGACGAGTGCGTAGTGGCCCCTGCCCAGGAACCGGATGCGGGCGTCGACCATCTCCGGGGTGTCCGCGGTGAGCGCACGGCGCTTGGCGGGCAGGAGCGTCAGGTGGCCCTGCTTGGCCTCGTCGAAGCGGTGCCCGTTCGTACAGCCCGCCTGGCCGTCGCCGGTGCGGGCGAGGGGCTCGCGACAGACGGTGCAGGCGAGCACGGGGAGCAGGTCGTCGCGCACCGCACCAGCGTACGGGCGCGGGGCCCCGGTACGGTCGGGGCATGGCCGTCATCCACAACGCCGAACTCCGCCCGTCGAAGACCGACGCGATCGCCGCGTGGCTGCCGTCGCAGCCGTGGAGCGGGGTCGACCGGGACGGGGAGCGCGGTGCGCTCGTCGCGCTCGGACGCTTCCGGTTCGACGACCCGGACGGCGAGGTCGGCGTGGAGACGTACCTGGTGCGCGTCGGGGACGGGCCCGTGCTGCACGTTCCGCTCACCTACCGCGGTGCACCACTGCCCGGGGCCGAGGACTTCCTCGTGACCGAGATGCACCACTCGGTGCTCGGGCGACGCTGGGTCTACGACGCCGTGGGCGACCCGGTCTACGCCGACGTCCTGCGGCGCGCGATCGCGACCGGCGGGCACGAGGCCGACCTCGAGGCAGCACCGGGCGAGGGCGGCACGGCTCCGGCGAAGGAGGGCTCGGCGACGGGCAGCGGTTCGGCTGCCGACTCCCCCGTCGTCTCGGCCGTGCAGGTCGTGACCGCCGGGACGACCAGCACGGTGTCGACCGGGAACGGCGACCTGGTGGTGCTGCGGGTGGTCGGGAGCGACGTGCCGGAGACGCCAGTACCCTCGGCCGGTGCGAGGCTCACGGCGACCTGGGCCGGTTCCGACCCCACCGTCGTCGCCGTCCTGCGCCCCTGACCCGTCCGCGGCGGGTACCCGCAGTGCCTGTCTCGGGACTCCCCCGGGTGGCAGGATCGTCCGTGTGAAGACACTGGAGTTGCCACAGACGGACCTCACCGCATCCGACGTCGTCGTCGGCCTGATGCGGATCAACGACATGAGCGACGAGGACATCCGATCGCTCTACGCGGCCTCGCGCGACGCGGGTGTGACGATGTTCGACCACGCCGCGGTCTACGGCGGTTGGCACGGCTGCGAGGAGCGGTTCAGCGGCGCCGTCACCCTGTCGTCGTCGGAGCGCGCGGCCATCCAGCTGCAGACCAAGGTCGGCATCCGACCGACGGCGAACGGCGCGTACTTCGACTTCTCGTACGAGCACATCATGGAGTCGGTCGAGGAGTCGCTCACCGCACTCCGCACCGACTACATCGACGTGCTGCTGCTGCACCGCCCCGACGCACTGGTCGAGCCGGAGGAGGTCGCGAAGGCCTTCGACGAGCTGCACGCCGCCGGCAAGGTGCACCACTTCGGCGTCTCGAACCACACCCCCGGGCAGGTCGCCCTGCTGAAGAAGTCGGTCACGCGCCCGCTCGCGTTCAACCAGGTGCAGCTGAGCATCACGCACGCGAACGTCATCACGCAGGGCCTGTCCGCCAACATGGGCGGGCTGGACCAGTCGATCGACCGCGACAACGACATCCTCAACCACTCGCGCCTGGACGACGTGACCCTGCAGGCCTGGTCACCGTTCCAGAAGGGCTTCTTCGACGGCGTCTTCCTGGGCGACCGCGAGCACTACGCCGAGCTCAACGACGTGCTCGAGGAGCTGGCGAGCGCGCACGGGGTCACGCCGACGGGCATCGCCGTGGCGTGGATCACGCGCCACCCCGCGCACTTCCAGGTCGTCCTCGGCACGACGAACCCGCAGCGCGTGCGTGACTCGGCAGCGGGCAGCGACGTCGAGCTGACGCGCGAGGAGTGGTACCGCGTCCTGACCGCGGCGGGGCACACCGTTCCCTGACCGCCTTCCCCCGCCGCTCTGCATCGGGCAGGGTGAGGTCGTGCTCCACGACCTCACCCTGCCCGTCCTGCTGTCACCCCGGTCCGGCGACGTCACGCTGCGGTCCGCCGTGGACGACGATCTCGACCCACTGATGGCGCTGCTGTCGGACGACCCGGTCAGCGCTGCGCGCGGCGACGTCGCCGACGAGTCGGACCGGCCGCGCTACGCGGCCGCCCTGCGGGCGGTCACCGAGGACACGGCGAACGCGCTGCTGGTCGCCGTGGACCGGGACGGGAGGCTCGTGGGGACCTTCCAGCTCACCCGCATCCCCGGCATGGCTCGGCAGGGGTCGACCCGGCTGCTCGTCGAGGCCGTCCGGGTCCGGAGTGACCTGCGGTCGGGGGGCATCGGCGGCGCGATGATGCGCTGGGTGACCGACGTCGCCGCGCCGGCGCTCGACGTCGCGCTGGTGCAGCTGACGTCCGATGCTGCCCGGGTGGACGCCCACCGGTTCTACGAACGGCTCGGGTTCACCGGTTCGCACGTCGGGTTCAAGTACCGTGTCGGCGAGCGCTGACGCTGCTCAGCGCGGACGGGACCAGTGCTCGGCCAGTCGGCGCTGTGCCTCGTCGACCGAGATCGCGGCGATCTCGCGCTCGGTGAGGTGCAGCACCTCGGCCAGACCGCGGGCGAGCCAGTCCGGGAAGTCAGGCCCACGGTCCGGTTCGGGAGCGGCGTCGACAGACCGGTAGAGCCGGCCCATCTCGGCGACGACCGCTGCGAGGGCGCGCACCGCCGGACGACTGTCGCCCTTCGCCCGTTCGACCCGTGCGCTGAGCTCCTGGTACACCTGTTCGTCCGCGCGGGCTCCCGCCGCCCACACCTCGGCGATGTCGAGGACCGGATCGTGGCTGTCGTCCTCGGTGACGCGCCAGACGATGCGCCACGTCCGGTCGCCCGCGACCAGCTTGCGGAACCCCACGAGCGCGCCGAGCAGCGGTTCGCCCGCGAGTGGGGACCGCTCGAGCAACAGCATCTTCTTGAGGACCGTGCGCAGCGCATCCGGGTCGAGCCGGTGCAGTCGCTCCAGATCCGTCACCGCGTCGCCCGTCAGCCGGACACGAGCAGGCCGGGTCGGGTCCGGGCGAGCCCGGTCCGTCACGGTGTCGTGGCGGACTGCTCGGCAGCGATCTCCCGCTCCAGCTCGACACGGCTGACGCCGAGGGACTCCATCGCCACGTCGAGCTCTGTCCGAGCGCCGTCGTCCGTCGCGAAGCGGGCCATGACGAGTGCCGCGTCACGCAGTGCCTCGCGGCTGTTGCGGAGATCGGCGAACTCGTCCGCGCTGACCACCTGCGCAACGATGCGGCCGTGTCGCGACAGGGCCACCTCGCCGTCGTCGATCGCAGCGGAGACCAGCGCGGAGACGCCGGCGCGCGATGCTTCGGTGATGCTGAGGGTCGACATGACCCCAATCTACACAGTCTTCTGTGTAGGAACCAGCGTCACCGGCCGGCCGCGGAGTGGTTCGCGACCTGCGCCGGGGTGAGCACCGTGGTGTACACCGCCGCGAAGCGCATCGAGCCGGTGAAGAAGAAGTTGTTGGGCTGACCGGGCCATCCGCTGACGGTGTCGTAGCCGACGCGCCAGTACCCGGTGTAGTTCTCCGGCGCCGTGTACGCGGCGTTCGACGCGACCAACGCGCCGTCCAGGTAGAGCCGCATGCCCGTGGCGGCCGACATCGTCGCGACGACGTGGTGCCAGGCGCCGTCCGTGACCGAGCTCGGCGACGTGACCACCTGGGTGGTGCTGCTGTACGCACCGAAGACGAGCTGCCCCGCGGTGTTGATGTAGACCTGCCGGTCGTGCTGCCCGGAGACGGCGACCTGGTTGCTGCCGAAGCCGATGAGCATCCCGCCGGCGACGGTCGTCCGGAACCAGACCTCCTCGCTGAACGTCGTCGGGTTGCGCACCGACGTCGGCGTCGAGACGAAGCTCGTCGACCCGTTGAGCACGTACGCGCTCCCGGTGTCGCGGGGGCAGGCGATCGGTGAGGGCGTCGCTGCGACCATCGAGCCCTGGTAGGTGCCGTTCGACGCCGCCACCGACGAGTCGGCTGCGGTCTTCGCACCCGTGGCCTCGCCGAGTCGGTACCGGAACGTGGCCCCGGCGTCGTCGGCGTCCACGGCACTGGCGCACGTGAAGTACGCGGCGGTGCCAGCGGAGTTGCTGCTGTTGGTGACCTTCGCGCTGAACGCGGACCGGGTCGGTGCGAGCTGCGCGAACAGCACCACGACCGCCAGGGCGACGACGAGCAGCAGGGCGACGAGCTTGCCGTCGCGCAGTCGGGCGGCGGTCACGAGGCGCGCACCCGGTGCTCGCGCCCGATGACCAGGCAGCAGACGAGCGGGACGAGGCAGGCGCAGATCAGGAGCGCCCACCCGGCCGGGTCGAGGTCGATGTTCGACGTCAGGTGGTACTGACCGTGACGGCTCAGCTCGTGGATCACCACGCGGCCGACCTCGCCGTCCACCAGGTGCACGCTGTTGCCGCCGTGCGCCTGCACGCGGACCGGGAAGATCCCGGAGGACACGACCGTCGCGACGACGGAGTCGGGGTTCGCGGTGTTGGTGATCGTGGTGACGTTCACGAAGGGCCGGAGGACGAACGCCGCGTACGACACGGTGAGCGACGCCCCGGCGACGCGGAGCGACCCGCGGGTGACCCGGTCGCTGAACGGGCTCGTGAGCAGCCAGATCAGCAGCGTCCCGATGAGCAGGATCGGAGCGGCGCGGAACAGCCAGCCGAGGTGCGGGACGAGCAGCGCGGGTGTGCCGACCAGGTTCTCCTGCGTGAGCGTCCACGGGTCCGTCGCACCGTTGACGTCGCCGCGGGTGTGGATCCCGCCGGCGCTGTCGACGTCGATGACGCGGTGCGTGTAGATGGTGTCCGGCGCGGCGCTGACGCGGAACGACACGATGTCTCCGACCTGCAGGGACGATGCCTGCACGGGGAGGTCGAGGACGAGGGTGCCGACCGGGGCTGCTTCGCCCATCGACGGCGTCTCGACGACGAACATCCGTCCGCCCTGGGTCAGGAACAGGGCGGCCGCGGCGAGCAGCACCGCGGCGAGACCGGCGACCGTCCAGGCGAGGACGACCTCGAAGCGGGTGGCACTCGGGGCGCCGATGAGCGGCCGGGAGAGCGTCCCGGTCAGGGGGAGGGCGGCGGTCTGGCTCATGGTCGTCGTCCTCTCTCAGCTGGGGTTCGTGGCGGGGTGGGGATGGGCGACGTCTCGGCCGTTTCGGGATCGGTCGAGGCGTCGCCCAGCGGGACGGGGACGATCAGTGGATCAGGCGGTGAAGGTCCACGTCATCGGGACCGACGCGGCGAGGCCCTGGTAGGCGTTGCCGGCGCTGCTGTCGAGCGTGACGGCGAAGTTGAACGGGACCGAGGCGCCGGCGGCCGGGGCGGCGGGCATCGTGAACGCGGTGGCGGCTGCGCCCTTGAAGCTGGCGAGCGTGCCGGAGAACACGGTGGTCGAACCCGAGGTGATGACGATGTTCATCTTGGCGCAGAGGTCGGTCGCGGTGCCGTTGAGCGAGCCGTTGTTGGACTGCGTGCAGGTGGCGCCGGGGGTGAGCGTGAAGGTGCTGGCGGCCGCGGTGCCCGTGTTCTTGATCGTGATCGGGGTGTTGACCGTCACGCCCGGGGTCATCGTGGTGCTGCCACCGAACTTGTTGATCGTCGAGCACGTCGCCGAGTTGGTCGAGACGGAGCCGCCGTCGGTGCTGAGGCAGGTGACGGACGCGTTGGCGTTCTGCTCCTGCATGACGAGCGTGCCGCTGGCGGCGGTGTTGCTGCTGTTGGTGATGCTCGCCGCGAACCCGGACAGGGTGCCGGTGAGCGAGAGGGAGAGCAGGACGGCGGCGAAGATGCCCGCGATGAGCGCAACGGGCGCGAAGCGGAGGCGCTTGACCGGGGAGATGCGGTTCGGGTTGGACACGGGGTTACCTCGATGACTGTGTTGGGTGTTCAGGGCGTTTGCTTGATCATTAAGATAGCCAACCATTCACACAACCGGAAGCCGAGCCTCCTCCCCAGAGCGGGGGACAGCACGTGGGACGCAGGGGGACACGACGCCGGGACCCGGGTGGTCCGTGCGATCCTGGGCGACGGGCACACGACAGGGAGCAGCCGGTGGCGGGAACAGCAGACGACGAGGCAGGAGACCTCCTCGCGGCGTTCGACGCTGTGGTGCGCGCGGAGAAGGGCCTGGTCGGACAGCTCAGCGCACGCGCCGGCATCCATGAGACGGGCATGCGCGCGCTGACGCTCGTCAACGACACCGGGTACTCGACCGCGACGGAGCTGGCGGGGTACCTCGGGCTGACGTCCGGCGCCGTGACCAACATGGTCGACCGGCTCGCCGACGCCGGGCTGGTGGAGCGGCGCCCGAACCCGTCCGACCGACGCGGCTCGCTGATCGTGCTCAGCCCGGCCGGCGAAGCCGTGGTCACGGGCACGCGCGAGCGCTACGCGACGGTGTTGCGCGAGGTCAGCACGACGATGGGCGTCGACCTGACGAACGTGTTCAACGAGGTCGCCACGGGCCTGCTCCAGCAGAGCGCCCGCGAACAACGGGACTGACGGCTACGCCGAGGTCGGTGGGCTCGGCACGCGGACGGCCGAGGGCGTCTGGGGCTCGAGGAACAGCGCCGGGGCAGCCGGGTCCGCAGCGGCACCGCTGACCACCTCGACCGCGATGTCCAACCCGTGTGCGGGGTCCTGGTCGAGCTCGAGGCCGTTCTCGGTGGCCTTGTCCTCGGGGATCGCGAGACCCTTCGACGGATCGAACGCGCTGCTCATCGACATGCCACGAGCATGCCCGTCGTCGATGAGCAGGACCTAGGAGTCGAGCTCGGAGTCCGCCGTCAGTTCCTCGGCGTCCAGACGATCGCCAGCCTGGGGTCGACGGAAGACGGGCCCGCCGCCGGCCTCGTCCTCGTCGTGCTGGCGCACCGGGGACCCGTCGGCGTCGGTCGGCTCGGCGGAGCCGGTCAGGTCGCCGCGGTCCTGCTCGACCTCGAGCTCGTCCTGGTCGCTGCCGTCCACGGGGACGTCACTGCCCTGCTGTTCCGGATCGAACGGTGCGCTCATCGACATGGCGCGATCATGCTCCGGCTCGGTGAACACCGGGTCAACGCTGTCCGTCCGACGCGATGAGCTCGAGCTGCGTGACCACCATGTCGGTGTGCGGGGTGAACGAGAACGTCGAGCCGCCGCCCGCGACCCGGAACACGCGCGTCTGCCCCGCCCAGTCGAACACCGCGCCCGACACCGCCGACGCCGACGCCGACGCCGACGACCCGAGCGACACCGACCACGCGTACGTGCCGGGTGACGCGACCGTCACCGTGTAGAGCGACGCCGACCCCACGTCGACCGGGAACGACACCGTCGCCCCCGAAGAGAGCGCCGTCGCCGTGCGCCCGGTGTCGTCCGTCAACGCCGAGGCGCCGACCGGCAGCACGTCGGCCGGGGTGTCCCGGTAGCCGTGTGCCGCCGAGGCGGACTCGGGTCGCGTGTCGGCGGCCCAGCCGAGCGGTGTAGCGGACAGCTCGACGACGATCCGTGACGCCGCGGTCACGACCGTGTGCGGGATGCTGATCGACGTCCAGGGCACCCCGTCGACCGTCACCGACGCGACGTAGGCACCCGCGGGGTCGCCGCTGGTCTCGATGACGGTGGGCGAGCCCCCCGGGGGACGCAGGACGGACCGCCGGACCGACGGCGGCACGATCACGTAGGACCCGCTGGCCGGAGCGAGCGGGTACAGCCCGATCGTCGCGAAGACGTACCAGGCGCTCATCTCGCCGTTGTCCTCGTCACCCGGGTAGCCCTGCCCCAGGTCGGACCCGACGAAGAGGCGCTGCAGGCACTCGCGCACGATGCGGTGCGCGTCGTCGTGACGTCCGGTGAACATCGGGAAGAACGGGATGTGGTGCGCAGGCTGGTTCGACAGGCCCAGCATGCCCATCCGCACGTCGCGGGCCTCGGTCATCTCGTGGATCGGGAAGCCGTAGTGGCCGGAGCGGTCGGTCGCCCCGGTCTCCGGCTCGGCGAAGAAGCGGTCGATCGCGGCGTCGAAGCCAGCCGGACCGCCGTGCAGGTCGACCATGCCGGCGCCGTCGTGCGGCGCGGTGAACATCGTGCCCCAGGCGTTCGTCTCGGTGTAGTCGCCGCCCCACTGGTCGGGGTCGTACCCCTCGCCCTCGCGCCACTGCCCGTCGGGCGTGCGTCCGATGAAGAAGCCGCGGCGGCGGTCGAAGACGTTGCGGTACTGCAGCGAGCGGCGGGCGAACCACTCGGCCTCGGCGTCGTACCGCTCGCGTTCGGCAGCGTCCTCGGTGCGGTCCGCCAGGGCGGCGGCGAGCACCGAGACGCTCCAGTCGTTGATCGCCGCGTCGAGGGTCCACGACATCCCCTCGGAGGTGTCGGTGTCGACGTGGCCGCGGAAGGCGCCCGGGAGGCTCCCCTTGCGTCCGACGCGCTCGTCACGCGGCGGGACGGTCGCGTTCTTCACCGCGCTGCGGTACGCCTGCTCGACGTCGAAGCCG
Source organism: Curtobacterium sp. MCLR17_007 (assembly GCF_003234655.2). Lineage (NCBI taxonomy): Bacteria > Bacillati > Actinomycetota > Actinomycetes > Micrococcales > Microbacteriaceae > Curtobacterium > Curtobacterium sp. MCLR17_007. The sequence continues at coordinate 3,571,691 of NZ_CP126271.1, forward strand.
TCGATGCCCTTGGCGACCAGGTCGCCGAACACGGTGTCGCTCGTGGTGCCGGTCATGCAGTCCTCGGCGCCCGGGGCGCTCCAGCGCGGGGTCCACCCGCCGTCGTGGAAGTGCTCGACGAAGCCCTGCGCGAGCTCGGCGGCGGTGTCCGGGGTGAGCAGCCCGAGCAGCGGCCAGGCGGTGCGGTAGGTGTCCCAGAACCCGTTCGTGGTGGTCATCGGTGCCTCGACGACCTCGGGGCCGGGTTCGTCGCGGATCGGCTCCGCCAGGACGTCGCCGTACGGGGAGCGGTGGTGGGGCGTCCCCGTCAACGCGGTCTCGCCGGCCCGGTTCGGGTAGAGGAACAGCCGGTAGAGCCCGGAGTACAGCGACACGAGCTGGTCATCAGTGGCGCCCTCGACGTCGAGCGTCGCGAGCTCGGCGTCCCAGAGCTCCTCGGCGCGGGTCCGCATCGCGTCGAAGGACCCGGCGGCGTCGAGGTTGGCCCGGGCGTCCGCGAACGACACCGTCGAGATCCCGAGCAGCACGTCGGTGTCGCCGTCGACGGCCACCCAGCCGGACAGCGCCTGGTCGGTGAACGCGGTGTGGTCGGCAGTGACGCCCGGGACCCGCACGTGCACGAAGTGCGGCGGGGTGCCCGGCCGGTCGTCCAGGTGCGCCTCGACCACGGCGGTGCCGTCGTCGTCGACCCGCACCGCGGCGTCGAGGACGCGCCCGTGGTGGTCGAGCACGATGCTCCGCGCGCCGGTGAACCGGAAGCCCAGGGCGAACTCCCCCGCGGTCATCTCGGCGGTGACCCCGTCCTCGAGCGCCACGCGGTACCGGTGCGGGCCGTCGAGCTCGTCGTCGTGGTCGAACGCCAGTGCGCGGGCCGTGCGGTCGACGTCGGGGGTCGCGAGCGGGGACGGCATCACCTGGAAGACCCCACGGTCCCCCATCCACGGCGACGGGATGTGGCTGGTCGCGAAGGCCTGGATCGCGGGGCGGTCGTCGCTCGCCCGGTCGTGCTCCTGGTACGCGTAGGGCCACCGGTTGCTGGCGGCGTCGGTCATCGGCAGGCCGAACACCCCGCCGTGCGGCAGCCCGACGAGCGGGGCGTTGTTGCCGCGGGAGAACCGCGACGAGGCCTGCGTGCCCCGGGTCGTGCGGACGTGGTCGAGCGGCTTCGTGGCGGCCGGCCGGCGGGGCTGCTCGATCCGGACGTCGTCGAGCCAGCCACGGAGGGCGGGACGCGCGTCGCCGCCGGCCGCAGCGGAGGTGGCGGAGCCGAGCCGTGCCTCCAGGCGGTCCACCACCCGACCCGCGAACGGCGTCAGGTCGACCTGACGCCGGTTCCACTGGTCGACCCACTGCTTGCGGGCGGTGTCCTGCGCGGCCGGGGTGAGAGCGTCGCCGTACTGGTCGGTCGCGCTGTCGCCGGCGCGGGAGCCGTCGGTGAAGACCACGTCGAGGGCGAAGGCCGTGGCGTCCCAGAAGTGCGGCAGGTCGTCGGGCGTGGGCTCCGTCGCGCCGTCGGGCAGCGTCCGCTCGGGGAACCAGACCCACGACAGGCGCTCGCCGGCCGTGATCGTGTGTCCCGCGAAGCCGGGGACCACCGCCGTGGTCTGGTCGTCACCGTCGCTGCGCTCGACGAGCCAGCCCTGGGATGAGATGAAGCCGACGTGGTTCCTGGCTGCGACGGCCGTCGTCGGGCCACCGCTCCGTTGCAGTTCTCGCACGTCGTCCACCCTATTTGCTCCAGAGGATGGACGAAACCCCGCCCGCGCGCCGCCGCGCCGCCGCTCAGCCCTCGGCGATCCGCTCGAGCCACTCGCGCAGCAGCGCCTGCTCGGCGGGACGCAGCGCTGCGAGCGCCCGGTCGTCCGCAGCCAGACGGACCGCCGCCGCACGCGGGTCGACGCCGTGCACCGGTCCGGAGGCCTGCTCGGACGCCGGCTCGGTGAGGACCGCGCTCGCCAACGCCTGCCACGCCGCCCCGACCAGCTGCGGGTCCCGCTCGCCGACCGGCGTGCCGATCAGGTCGAGCACGACGCCGACACCGATGGCGTGCACGAGGGACACCGCCCGCGACTCCGGCACGCGCAGACGCCCGGCCAGCGCCACGCGGTGCACCCGCTCGCGCAGCACGGCGATCCCCTGGTCCTCCGTCGTCGAGTGCGCGCGCAGCGGGTCCGAGAACAGCGCCGTGAGCCCGGGGTTGGCCAGGCCGAACGCGATGTGCGCGTCGAACGAGTCCCGCAGGTGCTCGACGGGGTCGACGTCGTCGGGCACGGTCTTGCCGGCGACGTACGCGGCGAAGACCCGCTCGGCGACCGCCGTGAGCAGACCGTCCTTGTCGCCGAAGTGGCGGTAGATCGTCGGCGCCTGCACCCCGGCGGCGCTGGCCACGGCGCGGGTGGTCACGGTCCGGGGCCCTCCGTCGGCGAGCAGGTCGGCGGCGGCTTCGACGATGCGGTCGCGGACGGAGTCGGTCACGGATCAACGATAACGGGTCCTTGCTACCGCTGAGTTTCCAGTGTTATGTTCCTGATGTTTCCACTGATAACGAAGGGTCTCCCCATGATCATCGTCACCGGCGCCACCGGCGCCCTGGGCTCCGCCACCGTGCAGGCCCTGCTCACCCGGCTCCCCGCATCCGAGGTCGGCGTGAGTGTCCGCGACGTCGACCGCGCCGCCGACCTCGCGGCACGTGGCGTCCGCGTCCGCGCCGGCGACTTCGCCGACCCGTCGTCGCTGGCGCACGCGTTCGAGGGCGCTGACCGCGTGCTCGTGGTCTCCGGCTCGACACTCGGGGCCGAGGGCGTCGCCATGCACGCCGCCGCAGCACGGGCCGCGGTGGACGCGGGCGCAGAGCGGGTCTTCTACACCGCACACCAGGACACCCGGGCCGACTCGCCCGTGGCGTTCGCCGTCGACCACGCCGCCACCGAGGCCGCCCTCGCCGACCTCGACACCCCGTGGACCTCGCTGCGCAACGGGTTCTACGCCCACACCGTGGGGTGGCTCATCGCAGGAGCACGCGAGACGGGCGAGCTGCTCCTCCCCGAGGACGGACCGGTCTCGTGGACCGCGCGCGCCGACCTCGCCCAGGCGGACGCACTGCTGCTCGCCGACGGTCCGGTGTTCGACGGGCCGACGCCGCCGCTCACGGCACGCCACGCGGTCACGTTCGACGACGTCGCGCGGATCCTGTCCGACGTCACCGGCACCACCGTCCGCCGCACGGTCGTGGACGACGACGAGTGGCTCGCGGAGCAGGTGGCGGGCGGCACGCCCGAGCCCGCGGCGCAGCTGCTGCTCGGCATGTTCCGCGCCGCACGCGCCGGCGAGTTCGACGAGGTCGACCCGCTGCTCGGTGACCTGCTCGGCCGCGAGCCGCTCCCCGTCCGCGACGCGATCGAGGCCGCGCTCACCCGCTCCTGAGCGCTCAGCCCTTGTCGTGGCCCGGGGCGCTGCCCGACTTGCCGGGAGCGGAGCCGGGGCCTGTGCCCGTGCCCGTGCCACCCGCTGGCCCCGCGTTCGTGTCACCGACCGGCGTCTGCACGGGCAGCGTCGGCTGGACGGACGGCTGCGGGCCGTTCGACGGCTCAGACGGCTGCGAGGGCTCCGGCTCGGGCTGCGACGGCTGCTGTTCCGGCTCGGACGGCTGCTGCTCGGGCTCGGAGGGCTGCTGCTGCGAGGGCTCGTCCGACGGCTGCTGCTGGGACGGCTCGTCCGAGGGCTGCTGCTGTTCCTGGCTCGGGGACGACGAGTCCGTCGGTGCGGGGGTCGAGCCGCCGCCACCGAGTGCGACCACCGCTGCGATGATGCCGGCGAGCACGAGCACGCCGACGATGACGAGCGTGACGATCAGCCCCGTACGGCGCTTGCGCTCCTCGGGCGGCTCGGGCTGTGCGGCACGTGGCGCGACGGGCGCGCCGCCGCCGGTACCGCCGGCGTTCCCCCGCTGTGCACCGAGCACGGTGGTCGCGACGTCGTCCTGCCGGGAGGCCCCGCTCGCCGGCATCACGCGGGTCGCGTCGTCCTGCGGTCGGGTCACGGGCATCGCGCGCGTCGGTTGGTCCGCGCCGGACATCGCCTGGGTCGCCTGGTCGGCGGACGCTGTCGCAGGCGAGCCGAGCACGGCCGTGGCCCCGGCCACCCCCGCGGCCGCAGCGGCCGGTGTCAGCGTCCCGGGGCCTCCAGGAAGCAGTTGTGTCGCCAGGGCCGCGTCGTCGTGGGACAGCGCGCGCAAGCGGTCGGCCGCCTCGGTGGCGGACGGCCGTTCCGCCGGGTCCGTCGCGGTCATCACGTGCAGCAGCACGCGCCACGACGTCGGCAGCGCGGGGTCGATCTCGGGCGACCGGGCGAGGCGCGCCGTGGCGGACTCGACCGCGGTGCCCGGGAAGGGCATGCGACCCGACAGGCACTCGATCAGCATCAGGCCGAGGGCGTAGACGTCCGCCTTGCCCGTGACCGGCTGGCCCAGGACCTGTTCCGGCGCGATGTAGGCCGCCGTGCCCATGACCGTGCCGGTGCCCGTGACGCGGGCGGCGTCGCGCAGCAGGGCGATGCCGAAGTCGGCGAGCTTGACGTGCGAGCCGTCGGACTCCAGCAGCACGTTCGCGGGCTTGACGTCGCGGTGGACGATGCCCTGCACGTGCACCGCGGCCAGGCCGTCGGCGACCTGGGCACCGACCCGTGCGGTCGTGGCACGGTCGAGGGGCCCCTCGCGCAGCCGCGTCGCCAAGTCGCTGCCGGGGACCAGCTCCATCACGAGGTACGAGTCGCCGTCGGCATCGTCGAGTGCCGCGTCGTAGAGGGTCACCAGGGCCGGGCTGCGCAGGCCGGCGAGCACGTGGATCTCGGCCTCGGCACGGGCCCGCTCACCGTGGTCCACCGCGCCCATGCGGAAGACCTTGACCGCGACCTCGCGTCCGAGTTGCTCGTCGACCGCGCGGTACACCGAGGCCATGCCCCCGTGGCCGAGCGTGCCCGTGACGCGGTACCTGCCGCCGAAGACCCGTTCTTCCATGCCCGGCAACCTACCGGCTCGGCCTGACGGCCTGCGCCGTCGGGACGTCCTCGTCGCGGTGCCGCACGGCCGTCAGGTACAGGCGGTGCGCCGTGACCACGACCGCGAGCCACGCCAGTCCGAGTGCCCACGCCGCCAGCACGTCGGTGGACCAGTGGTGCCCGAGGAACACCCGGGACACCCCGATCGACACCACGAACGCGGTGCCCAGCACGACGGTCCAGACGCGGGTCACCCGGCGGCTCTCGCGGAGCAGCAGCAGGTAGACGATCGTGCCGACGACGACGGTCGCGTTGAGCGTGTGTCCGGACGGGAAGGACGGCGAGTGCTCGAACGGCGGGACGGCGTCGGCGAGCGGCGGACGAGCACGGCCGATCAGGTCCTTGCCCGCGACGGTCATCAGCAGCGACCCCGCGCTGGCGGCCATGAGCAGCACCACGGGTGTCCACGCCCGACGCTGGATCGTGAACCCGACCAGGAACCCCAGCGCGACGATCGGCATCCCGATCGTCCCGGCGACGTTCGTCCACCACGTGACGGCCGTGTCGAGCACGGGTGACCGCAGCGTCATCATCCAGTCCAGGACCGGACGGTCGAGCACTGCGGCGTCGTCCGCTTCCCGCACGCCCTCGTAGACCTCGGACGCGGCCCACGTGCACACCGAGGCCACCCCGATGCCGATCAGCAGCGTCACGATGAGCAGGGGCAGGGCGCCGAAGCGCGCGCCGAGCCGTACCCAGGCGGACGAGACGGTCCGGCCGAGGCGGGTGCGCCAGGTGGTCAGGTCGACGTCGCCGACGGTGCGGTGTTCTCGGCGGTCGTCGTCGGTCATCCGACCAGCTTGCCCGTCCGTGGCTGCGTGCGCTCGGGCGTCAGTGGCGTGCGGCTGCGCGATGGCACGTGTGGTGACGCGGTGCGGGCCCGCACGCCCCGTGCCCGCTTGTTGCCCCGCACCACGCGACCAGCCCCGCACGAGGAGAACGGCAGGCCGCCGGGCGCCCGTCAGTCCTTCGCGCTGCCGTAGTCGTCGACGACCGAGACGGACAGCGGGAAGGTCACCGGGAACGTCCCGAACAGGATCCGGCCCGCGTCCTCGGCCGCTGCCGTGACCTGCTCGGCGACCCAGGCCGCGTCGGCTTCCGGCGTGTGCAGGACGATCTCGTCGTGCACGAAGAACACCAGGTGCGCGCCGTCCCGCACGGGGCCCCGGTACCGTGCGGCGAGTCGGGTCCGGAGCGACGCCATCCACGAGAGCGCCCACTCGGCCGCCGTGCCCTGCACCACGAAGTTGCGCGTGAACCGCCCCCAGCTGCGTGCCCGCGACTCGACCGAGCGCTGCATCGCCGGTGTCCCGTCCACCGACCACGCGCGGTTCCGGGCCTCGAACCACGCCGGTTCCGGGATCGGCGACGTGCGACCGAGCCGCGTCGTCACCGGCTCGCCGCGCTCCCCCGCCCGCGCTGCCCGCTCGACCAGGTCGAGCGCACGCGGGAACGCCCGCGCCAGCCGCGGGACGAGCCGTCCGCCCTCGCCCTGGGTCGCGCCGTACATGGCGCCGAGCATCGCGCCCTTTGCCTGTTGCCGCGTCTCGACGGCCCCGGAGGCGACGACACCGTCGTACAGGTCCCGCCCGTCACCGGCCCTGGCCATGTCGAGGTCGCCCGCCATCGCGGCGAGGACCCGGGGCTCCAGCTGCGCGGCATCGGCGACGACGAGCTTCCACCCGTCGTCCGCGACGACCGCCGGGCGGATGGTCTTCGGCAGCTGCATGGCCCCGCCGCCGTTCGCGGCCCACCGCCCGGTGACGACCCCACCGACGGCGTACTCGGGGTGGAACCGGCCGTCCCGCACCCATTCGTCGAGCCAGCCCCACCCGTTCGCCGTGAGCAGGCGGTACAGGCGCTTGTACTCGAGCAGCGGCGCGATGGCAGGGTGCTCGAGCTGCTGGAGCTCCCATTTGCGGGTGCTGTCCACCACCAGGCCCGCCCGACGCAGCGAGCGCAGGACGTCGGCGGGCGAGTCCGGGCTGAGCGCGGGGTCGTCGAGTGCGGTTCGGAGCGCGTCGGCGATCTCCTCGAGCCGACGGGGCCGCACGCCGTACGGCACCCGGGGACCGAGGGCGTCCTCGAGCAGGCGTTCGTGCACGTCCGCGCGCCAGGGCAGCCCTGCGAAGCGCATCTCGGCGGCGACGAGGGCACCGGCGGACTCGGCCGCGACCAGCAGCCGGAGCGCTCCCGGGTCCTTCGAACCGGCGACGGCTGCGAGCTGCGCACGGAGCTCGGCCGCTGGGTCGACGTCATCGGCCGGCTGCATGCCGGCGAAGAGCGCGTCGTCGAAGAGCGCCGCCTGGGTCGGTCGCGCCACCCGTTCCGACGGCGCGGCACGGTCCCACGACGACTCGGGTGCGGTCTGCAGTGCCGATCCGCGGGCGGCCAGTGCCGCGCGGAGGATCCGGTGCGCCAGCCGCAGGTCGACGCAGCGTGCCACGCGGCCACCCGCTGCGAGCACGAGCGGGTACCAGCGGGAAGTGTCGTCCCACACCCAGCGCACGCCGGGAGCCTCGTGCCGAGCGACGAACGCGGGCAGGTCCGCGTCGGCCACCGGGACCGGCGCGCCGTCAGCAGCGCCGGCGTCGGTCAGGGGCGTCGCGAGGACGCCGCCGTCGACGCGGCTGAGGACGAGGTGCACGGGACGATCATGCCGTGCGCCACCGTCCCCGCTCGACGCGACGGACCAGGGCGAGGACCCGGCCCGGTCAGTGCCGGTCGCGTCGGTGCGGGTCCGTCCCGCCCGGTCGGACCGCGGCCGTGTCGGCGACGTCGATCCGCACGGTGCCGTCGTCGAGCTCAGCGACCTCGACACGGGGGTCCTCGTCGTGCTCGTCCGACCCCGACATCCGCCGGAGCGTGTCGTGGCGGCGCTCGTCGAACGTCATGTCGACGCCGTCGTCCAGGTGGTCGCGGTCCGGTTCGCTCATGGGCGCGACGGTACGCCCGCTGATCTGGACGGGCTCATGCGACGGGAGCGGTCCCGGTGCGTTCCGTCCAGTGCGCGCCACCGGACCAGCGGTCGGCCACCGCACGCTGCACGCGGCCGACAGGCGTCGCGACGCGGGCGGTGGCGAGGTCGGCGCCGAAGACGAACTTCGCGGCGCTCTCGTCGCCCTCGTGCTCATCGTCGGGACCGGGCGGCTCCAGCGTGAACCGGTCGGCGAACCGCGCCAGGTTGGCCTGCGCGCCGATCGCGTGCGGCAGGCCGGGGTCGAGGGTCCAGGACCGGCAGCTCCACACGCGCGCCGTGTGCTCCGGCGCGAGTCGTCGGAGCACGTCCGGTGCCGCGGCGAACGACCGGTCGCAGGCGTCCGGCTCGAGCGGTCCGGTCTCCGGCACGTGCACACCCCAGGCCCGGGTGCCGTCCGGCAGCGACACCCCGAGTTCGAACTGGAGGCGCCCGACGGCCACCACGCGTCCGGTCGCGACCGCGCAGAACCAGGACAACCCGGTGCCCCGGATCCCGTACCGGTCGCGTTTGCGGTCGACGTCGGCGACGCTCGCCGCCGCCTGCGCGTCGGTCGCGCCGTGCGCGACGAGCCACGCCCGGGTCGACGGCAGGACGGCGCGCACCGCGGCGAGCGCGAACTCGTCCTGGGCATCGTCGTCGTCCCGGGCATCCGGGGCCGCTTCCCGGACGCACCTGGTGAGGGACGTCGCGAGGCGATCCGGGTCCACGACCCGACCCACCGCTCCGGTGAGCAGCGCGACGGCGGCGGGGTGGGCCTCCCGGGTCACTTCAGCCCGGACGAGGCCAGCCCGTCGATCACCCGGCGCTGCAGCACGACGAACATGATGAGCACGGGTGCCATCGCCATCAGGCTGGCCGCCATCAGCACCGGGTAGTCGATCGTGCGGTCACTCGACAGCGTGGCCAGGCCCGCTGCGAGCGGCATGTCCTCGGCCCGGGTGGAGACCACGAGCGGCCAGAGCAGCTCGTTCCACGACCACAGCACCGTCGTGATCGCGAGGACGCTGATCGACGGGCGGGCCAGCGGCAGCATGATCCGCCAGAACACCTGGAACGGGTTGGCGCCGTCCATGCGCGCAGCTTCTTCGAGCTCGGGCGGCAGGTTCAGGAAGGCCGTCCGCATCAGGAACGTGCCGAACGCGCTGAACAGACCCGGTGCGACGATCCCGGCCAGGGTGTCGAGCCAGCCGAGGCCCTGCACGATCTGGTACTGCGAGATCAGGTAGACCTGCGACGGGACCAGCAGGATCGACAGCACGATGCCGAGCAGCAGGGCGCGGCCGCGGAACCGCATCCGTGCGAAGGCGTAGCCGGCGAGCGTGCAGAGGATGATCTGCGCGATCGTGCGGATGATCGTGACGTACACGGACGTGCCGAGCTGGCTGAGGAACGGCAGCCGCTCGAACACCGCGGCGAAGTTCTGCCACTGCAGCTCCCCCGGCCAGAACACCGGCGTCACGGACTGCACCTGGGCGTTCGTGGACAGCGACATGATGATCTGCCAGAGGAACGGGAAGGCCATGACGAAGCCGCCGACCCCGAGCACGACGTGGATCCACCAGTGGCTGCCGCCGCGGCGGCCCGCGCGGGTCGTCGCGGGACGTCGGGCCGCGCTGGCACGGGTGGCGACGGCGACCTTCTGGCCCCGTGCCTGGATGATGCCGGTCATGCCTGTACCCACCGTTTCTGGACCCGGAACTGCACGAGCGTGACGATGCCGATGAGGACGAAGATCACCATCGCGATCGCCGCGGCGAAGCCCTTGTCGTTGTCGATGAACCCGGCGCTGTAGAAGTAGAAGACCAGGGACATGGTCTTCGGGATGACCGGGTTCGTGCTGCCGAGGATCGCGTACAGCAGGTCGAACAGCTGGAAGCTCGAGATCGTCGTCACGATGACCACGAAGAAGATGCTCGGGGTCAGCAGCGGCACGGTGACGGAGCGGAACTGTCGCCACCGGCTGGCGCCGTCGAGCTCGGCCGCCTCGTACAGCTCGGGCGGGATGTCCTTCAGCCCGGCGCCGAGGATGATCATCGAGAAGCCGAGCGACGACCACAGTCCGACGAGGCTCACCGCGACGAGCGCGAAGCCGGGCGTCGAGATCCAGTACGGACCGTCGATGCCGAACCGTCCGAGGAACCAGTTGACGATGCCGTAGTCGCCGTTGAACATGATGCGCCAGACGAGCGCGATGGCGGCCGGCATCGCGACGTAGGGCAGGAAGAAGAGCACGCGGTAGAACTGGGCGAACCGCAGGCCGGGGGTGTTGAGCAGGCTCGCGAGCCAAACCGCGATCGGGATGCCGGCCAGCACGATCGCCGTGTAGATGACCGTGTTGAGCAGCGACTGGTACAGCTGCGGGTCCGCGAGCAGGCGGGTGTAGTTCGCCAGGCCGGTGAACGTCGCCCCGCCGAACACTCCCCAGCTCGTGAACGAGAACCAGAAGGTCTGCAGGATCGGCCAGATGTAGAAGGTGGCGACACCGACCAGCAGCGGCAGCACGAACAGCCAGGGCCACGCGCCGTCCGTCCGACCGTGGCGCGGGGTGCGGCCGCCGCCGGGGGCGCCCCGCCCGGACGCGCGCTGCGTCCGGGCGGGGGTGGCGACCGGAGTGGTCGCCGTGTCGGGGTGCTCGGTGTGGATCGTCATCGGATCACTCCAGGACGCCGGGGCGTCACTGCTCCTTGCCGAGGGCGGTGTCCATCTTCGTGGCGAGCTGCTGCGCGACCTGGTCGACCGGCTCGGACCCGTCGAAGGCACTCGGCAGCATGTTCGTCTCGAGGGTGTTCCACGCGGCCGTGTTCTTGGACACCGGCAGGGGCTTGGCGTACTTGACCGCGTCGAGGAAGACCTGCAGGTCGGCGTCCGGCATCGTCTTCGTGAAGGCGTCCTGCGTCCCGGTGTAGGCCGGGATGACCGCACCCATGTCGCCCTGCTGCTGCTGCGCGGTCTTGCCGGCGAGGTAGACCTGCAGCGCCTGGGCGGCCGCCTTGTTCTTGCTGCCCTCGGCCACGACGTTCGACACACCGTGGATGACCGTGGCCTGCTGCTTGCCCTTGGGCAGCGGGTAGACGACGACGTCCTTCTCCATGTCGGAGCCGACGAGTGCCGAGCGGAACCAACTGCCGCCCTGGTACATCGCGAGCTTGCCCGAGGTGAACCACTGGTCGGCGGTCGTGTCGGTGAGCTGCTTGATCGACGGGGATGCCCCGGACTTGATCAGGTCGGTCCAGAACTGCAGGCCGTCCTCCGATGCCTTGGACGCGTACTCGGACTTCGAGCCGTCGGCGTTCAGCACCGAGCCGCCCGCCTGGAAGATCGTGTCGTAGTAGGTGGTCTGTCCGTCCATGCCGCCGGCCGCACCGTAGGCACCCTGGCCCTTGAGCTTGTCGGAGAGCTCCTTGCCGGTGGCCTGGAAGTCGTCCCACGTCCAGTTCTTCGAGGGCAGTGCGACGCCGGCCTGTTCGAACAGCGCCTTGTTCACCCAGACACCGATCGTGTCGAAGTCCTTCGGCACGCCGTACTGGGTGCCGTCGTACGTGTACAGCTTGTTGAGCGCCGAGGAGTAGTTGCCCGGCTTGATCGCCCCGGCCTTGACCTCGCCGGTGATCGGCGCGATCTTGCCGTTCGCCGCGTAGAGCTGGAAGTTCGGGCCGTTCATCCAGAACAGGTCGGGCAGCGTGTTGCTCGAGCCCTGGGTCTGCAGCTTCGTCCAGTAGCTGGCGAACGGGGTGACGTCGACGTTGACCGTGATGTCGGGGTACTCCTTGTTGAAGCCCGCGATGTTGGCCTTGATCGCCTTGACCTGGTTCTCGTCCCAGACGGCGTAGTTCAACGTCGCCTTGGTGTCCTTGGCGATCTTCTCGTAGTCGCCGCTGCCGCCACCGGACGCACCGGACGACGTGGAGCACCCGGCGAGCAGGACGGCCGCGCCGAGGGCGGCGACGGCACCGAGCAGCATGCGGCGCCGGCGACTGCCGGAACCGGTGCCTCGGGCGGGGATGTGTGCGGTCATCGGGTGGTCCTTTCGCACGTCCGTCAGCGGGTGACGGTCTGGGTGGGGTGGGTGAAGTGGGAGACCGTGGCGTCCGGCAGGGCCGGGACGTCGATCGGGACGGAGCCGTTCCGGAGGGAACGGGTCGCGAGCGCGCCGGCCGCCACCGCCGCGCGGGCGGCGATCGGCGACAGGGTGGTCGGTTCGCCGAGTGCGACGCTGCGCAGGAACTCGGTCATGGTCAGCAGGTCGGCGTCGGCGTGGCCGTCCTCGACGCCGTCGACCGGGTACTCGCGGTCGCCGCGGACGTCCCAGCCACGCCGGTGGTTCCAGACCTTGACCACGCCGCCGCCGGTGTCGCCGATGTTCTCGAGGCGCCCCTCGGTGCCGATGACGGTGTAGTTCCGCCAGTAGTCCGGCGTGAAGTGGCACTGCTCGTAGCTCGCCTGCACGCCGTTGTCGAGCGTCATCATCACCATGGAGACGTCCTCGACGTCGACGACCGGGTTGAGCCCGGTCTGCTCGAGCGGCGGCCAGTTGTCCAGCGAGAACCAGTCCCCCATCAGCTCACCGCTGCGGTCGCGACGGTCGGTGACGTCGCCGTACACCGACAGCGATCCCATGCCGACGACGCGCTGCGTGTACCCGCCGGCCAGGGCGTGGATGACGTCGAGGTCGTGACTGGCCTTCTGCAGCAGCAGCGAGTTGACCTTGGTGCGGTCGGCGTGCCAGTCCTTGAAGTAGTAGTCGCCGCCGTTGCCGACGAAGTGCCGGCACCAGACCGCCTTGACCTGGCCGATCTCGCCGCGGTCGATCACCTGACGCATGAGCCGGACGACCGCCGCGTGCCGGAAGTTGTGCCCGACGTAGAGCGGGGTGCCGGTCTCGGCCGCGACGTTGAGCACGGCGTCGGCGTCCTCGACCGTGATGGCGAGGGGCTTCTCGAGGTAGACGGCGATGCCCGCGCGGAGCAGGTCGATCGCGATCTCGGCGTGGGTCCAGTCCGGCGTGGTGACGATCGCCGCGTCGACGAGCCCCACCAGGGCCCGGTGGTCCTCCACCACCTGAGCGTCCGGGTGCTCGGCGTGCCCGCGCTGCCGTCCGGCGGGCGTGACGTCCGCGACGGCGGTGACCCTGGCCTGCAGGTCGGATGCACCGGCGACCGCCTCGGCGACGTGCCGTGCGATGGCGGACCGCTGCCCCATGCCGACCACCGCGATGCGGAGGCCTTCGTACGTGTCGACGCTCATCTCGCTCCCTTGCGTGATTGTGACGCCAATGATGCCGAATCGATCATGAATGCACAATAGGCGCTCACGGATCGCTCACGGAAGCGGGGAGCGAGGGTTTTACACGCCGGTAACGTCCGGTGCGGCGTGCGTCGCGTGCGTCGCGTGCGCCGCGTGCGCCGTGTCGCAACCGTCGGGCCGCTGCGTCGGGGTCCGTGTCGGGGTCGGAGTCGGTCAGTCGGCGACGACGAGCTCGACGCCCGCCGCGGCGAGGTCGGCCGCGAAGGCGGGCGGCACCGGCTGGTCCGTGACCAGGACGTCGATGCGGTCGAGTGGGCAGATCCGGGCGAAGGTGGCGCGCTCGACCTTCGTCGAGTCCGCCACGACCACCACACGCCGACCGACCGAGGCGAAGTGCCGGCTGACCTCGGCCTCGCCCTCGTGCATGGTCGTCGCCCCGTACTGCCCGGTCAGGCCGTCCACCCCGAGGACGACGACGTCCAGCGCGAACTCGTCGAGGGTGTCGCGCACGAGCGGGCCGACGAGCTCGTACGACTGGCGGCGGGCGACCCCGCCCGTCACCACGATCTTGACGTTCGCGCGGACGGACAGCTCGTACCCGATGTTGAGCGCGTTCGTGACGATCGTGATGCCGAACTCGCCGTCGGCACGGTTGAAGCGCTCGCTCTTGCCGAGCTCGCGCGCGACCTCGGTGGTCGTGGTGCCGCCGTTCAAACCGACCGTGTCGCCGGGCTCGATCAGTGCCGCGGTGGCGCGGGCGATCGCCGTCTTCGCCTCGGCCTGTCGCGCGATCTTGTACTGCAGCGGCAGCTCGTACCCGGTCCCGAGCGCGGCGGCTCCGCCGTGCGTGCGCGTGACCAGGCGCTGGTCGGCGAGCGTGGACAGGTCGCGCCGGGCCGTCGCCGCCGAGATCCCGAGCATCTCGCCGATCTCGGAGATCGACACGTTGCCCCGTTCGCTCACGAGTTCGAGCAGGGCGTTGAGCCGCTGTTGCGGAGTCATGACGGCCATCCTACGGGCGGTCCGTACACCCCTCCGTGATCGGGAATGACGTTTTTCCCTCGCACTGCGCACGATCGCTCGCTATGCTGCCGACCATCGATCATCCGGATCGACTCAGGATCGGAAGGCTCCCATGACCGACACCTTCGTGAGCGCGGAGCTCGCGTCGCAGCCGGAGACCTGGCGCGCTGCCGCCGGCCTGCTGCCCTCGTTCGTCGATGCACTCCCCCAGCCCGGCGAACGCGTCGCCGTCATCGGCTGCGGCACGAGCTGGTTCATCGCCATGAGCTACGCCGTCGCCCGCGAGCAGGCGGGTCTCGGCGTGACCGACGCCTTCGCCGGCTCGGAGTACCCGGCGGCGCGCGAGTACGACCGCGTCGTCACCATCAGCAGGTCCGGCACCACCACCGAGATCGTGTCCCTGCTGCAGGCGCTGCGCGGGCAGCGCACCGTGCTCATCACCGCGGTCGCGGACAGCCCGGCGGCCGCTGTCGCCGCCGAGACGATCGCGCTGCCGTTCGCCGACGAGCGGTCCGTCGTGCAGACCCGCTTCGCCACGACGACGCTGGCGCTGCTCCGGGCCTCGCTCGGTGACGACGTCGACGCCCTCGCCGCCCAGGCCGAGACCGCGCTCACGATCCCGGTCGACGACCTCCTCGATGCCGAGCAGGTGACCTTCGTCGGTCGTGGTGCCGCCGTCGGGCTGACCTCCGAAGCCGCGCTCAAGACCCGGGAGGCAGCGCAGTTCTGGGCAGAGTCGTACCCCGCCATGGACTACCGTCACGGTCCGATCGCCATCGCACAGCCCGGGCGGCTCGTGTGGTCGCTGGGGGCCACGCCGGACGGCCTGGCTGACGAGGTCGCAGCGACCGGCGCCCGGTTCGTCCACCACGACCTCGACCCCATCGCGGGCCTGGTCGTCGTGCACCGGTTCGCCGTCGCCCTGGCGGAGCGCCGCGGACTCGACCCGGACAACCCGCGGTCGCTGACGCGCTCGGTCATCCTCACCTGATGGGCGCCGGCGGGGTCGTGCTCGGGGTCGACGTCGGCGGCACGGGCATCAAGGCCCGTGTCGTCGACGAGTCAGGCCGGGTGCTCACCGAGCACCGTGTGCCGACCCCGCGGGACGACCCCGCCGCGGCTCGCCTCGCCGAGGTCGTGGCGGACCTGACCGCGCGGTCGATCGACACCGTCGGGCCGCTCGACGCCGTCGGCGTGGTCGTCCCCGGCGTGGTCGACGAGCGGACGGGCACCGCGGTGCTGTCCGTCAACCTGGGCTGGCGCGGCGTCCCCCTGCGTGCCCGGGTCCACCAGGCCCTGCTCGTCCGGGGCATCACGATCCCCGTCGCCTTCGGGCACGACGTCCGGGCCGGCGCCCTGGCCGAGGTCTGCGGCTCCGACGACACCAGCCGCGCACTCCGGACCGGCTCGGTCGGGTTCGTCCCGGTCGGCACCGGGCTGGCCAGCGCGCTCGTCGTCGACGGCACGGTGGTCGACGGCGGCGGGTGGGCAGGCGAGATCGGTCAGGTCCGCATCACCGAGGGGTCCCACCGCGGCGCGCGGGTCGAGGAGATCGCATCGGCCGGTGCGGTCGCCCGGCGGACCGGTGTCCCCACGGCGCGCGACGCGGTCGAGCTGGTACACGCCGGCGACCCGACCGCCATCCGGGTCTGGGACGAGTGCGTCGACGTCCTCGCCGGTGCGCTCGGGTGGATGACGGCGGTCGCCGGTTGCCACACCCTCATCGTCGGCGGCGGCCTCGCCGAGTCGGGTGCCGTCCTGTTCGACCCCCTGCGCCGTGCCGTGACCGAGCGGCTCCCCGGGCTCCGCCCGCCCGCGGTCGTCCCCGCACGACACCGCGACGCGGCAGGGTCCATCGGCGCCGCGGTGATGGCGCGGGAGCTGCTCGACACCGTCGTCCCGTCCGGAGGACCCGCATGACCCCCACGACCACAGCCACGCTGGTCACCACCGACCGGCTCGTGACCCCCGATGCGGTCCTCGACGACGGCTGGCTGCTCGTCCGGGACGGCGTGGTGACCGCACGCGGCACCGGGACCCGACCCCCACACGTCGACCACGTACACCACGACGGCGTCGTCGTGCCGGCGTTCGTCGACCTGCACGCCCACGGCGCCCTCGGCCACGACTTCGCCTCGTGCTCCGCCGACGACGCCCGTCGTGTCGTCGAGCACCACCGTGCCCGCGGCACCGGCGCACTCGCCGCCTCGATCGCGTCCGGGCCGGTGTCCGCGACCGAGGACGCGCTGCGGCGACTCCGACCGCTCGTCGCCGACGGCACACTCGCCGGACTGCACCTCGAGGGCCCCTGGCTCTCGGCAGCACGGCGCGGCGCCCACGCGGCGTCGCTCCTGCACGCCCCGAGCACGGCCGAGGCCGCCGGGTTCCTCGACGCAGCGGGTGACGCCCTGCGGATCGTCACGATCGCCCCCGAGCTGCCCGGTGCGCTCGACGTGGTCCGGCTGCTGACCGAGGCCGGTGTGGTCGTCGCCGTCGGCCACACGGACGCCGACGCCGACACCGTCCGCGCCGCGGTGGACGCCGGCGCACGTCTCGTGACCCACCTGTGGAACGGGATGCCGCCGTTGCACCACCGCGCGCCCGGGCCGGTCGGGGTCGCGCTGACCGACGACCGGCTCACCGTCGAGCTCATCGCCGACGGACACCACCTCGACGACGTGACCATCGACCTCGCCCGCCGCAGCGCCGCGGGCCGCATCGCGCTCGTGTCCGACGCGATGGCCGCCACCGGCTGCCCGGACGGCGAGCACCGCGTCGCCGGGTCCGCCGTCGTCGTGACGGGCGGGATCGCCATGACCGCGGACGGCTCGTCGCTCGCCGGCAGCACCAGCACGGTCGTCGACGGCTTCCACCGGCTGCTCGACGCCGGTGCCACGCTGCCCGAGGCAGTCGCGGCGACCTCCGGCCGCGCCGCCGGGGTCCTCGGCCTGCCCGAGCCGCTGTCCGTCGGCTCCCCCGCGCGCCTGCTCGTGGTCGACCCGCTGACCCTCCGCGTCCGCACGGGGTCCCCGGTGCCCGCATGATCGTCGTCGTCACCCCGAACCCCGCGGTCGACGTCACGTACCGCGTCGACGAACAGCGCATCGGCACGACCCAGCGCGTGCGGTCGGTCGAGCGTCGACCCGGCGGGAAGGGCCTCAACGTGGCCCGGGTCCTGACCGCCGAGGGGGCCCCGACACACTCGGTGCTGCCACTCGGGGGTGCCGTCGGTAGCTGGGTCGCCGAGCAGGTCGAGGCGCTCGGACTCCCGATGACGGCCGTGCCCGTCGACGGGGAGACCCGCACGACCGTCACCGTGGTGGACGACCGCGCCCACCCCACCATGTTCGGGGAACCCGGACCCGCCACCACGCTCGCGACCTGGCAGGACCTGGGCGGCGTGCTGCGGAGGATGACCGAGGACGCCGACACGCTCGTGGTCTCGGGCTCGCTGCCGGTCGGCGCCGACCCCGGCGCCGTCGCGCCGTGGATCGCCGACGCCGTCGCGGCCGGGCTGCTCGTCGTCGCCGACCTGGCCGGTCCCGCGCTGCTGGCTGCCGCAGCGGCCGGGGCCTCGGTCTGCAAGCCGAACCGTGACGAACTCGCCGAGGCCACCGGGCACCGCGACGAGCGGGACGGTGCACTCGCGCTGCTCGACCGCGGTGCCGGACTCGTCGTGGTGTCGCGCGGCCACCGGGGCATCGCGGCCCACTCCCGCACCGGCGTCGTCGAGGTCGCCGCCGTCCCGGACGTCACCGGCAACCCGACCGGGGCCGGGGACGCCGCGACCGCGGGCCTCGTCCTGGCACTGCGCGACGGAGCCGACCTGCCCCTGGCCCTGCGCACGGCAGCCGCGTTCGGCGCCGCTGCCGTGCTGCGACCCGTCGCCGGCGAGGTCGACCGCGCAGCCGTCCGGCGCTTCCTGACCCCGGGCGAACGCCCGCGGGACCCCGCGTGAGCGCCCGCCCCCGAACCCACGTCCGCCCCAGCACGACCACCGATCCACGACCCCTCCCGGAGCCCCGCATGACGACCGACCTCGCCCTCACCGGACTGCTCGACACCGCGCGCTCCGACCACCGCGGTGTCGGCGCGTTCAACGTCGTGCTGCTCGAGCACGCCGAGGCCATCGTCACGGGCGCCGAACAGGCCGGGCTGCCGGTCATCCTGCAGATCAGCGAGAACTGCGTGCGGTACCACGGCGGCCTGGTCCCGATCACGACCGCGACCCAGGCCATCGCCCGCGCCGCGGACGTCGAGGTCCTCGTCCACCTCGACCACATCGAGGACGCCGACCTCGTCGCCGCGGGCATCGCGCTCGGGGTCGACTCGATCATGTTCGACGGGTCACATCTCGACCACGACCGGAACGTCGCCGCCACCCGCGACCTGGCGGAGGCCTGTCACGCCGCGGGCATCGCGATCGAAGCCGAGCTGGGCGAGGTCGGCGGCAAGGACGGCGTGCACGCTCCGGGCGTCCGGACCGACCCGGAGGAGGCCGCTGCCTTCGTCGAGGCGACTGGCGTCGACGCCCTGGCCGTGGCCGTCGGGACCTCGCACGCGATGCAGACGCGCGAGGCCTCGGTCGACCGTGACCTCGTCGCCCGCCTGCGCGACGCGGTCGCCGTACCGCTCGTCCTGCACGGCTCGTCGGGCCTGTCCGACGACGAGCTCCGCGGCGCGGTGGCCGCGGGGATGACGAAGGTCAACATCTCAACGCACCTGAACGGCCTGTTCACGCGGGCACTCCGCGACGTGCTCGACGAGCGGCCCGACGTGGTGGACCCGCGCCGGTACGTGGGCGCGGGGCGGGACGCGATCGCCGCTGAGACCGCGCGGCTGCTCGAGCTGCTGGCCTCCTGACGCACCAGCGCCGCAGGCCCGGCGCACCAGCGCCACAGGCCCGGCGCACCAGCGCCACTGGCCCCGCGCACCAGCGCCGCAGGCCCGTCGCCTCAGCCCTTCGTGCCCGAGTGCCAGCGCCGCGCGGCCCCCTGCGTCAGCACGAGGTCACCGTCCGTCCGCATCCGGAGCTCCATCCCGGACCCACCGAACCTGCCGGTCCGCGTCGACCACCGAGCGCGGCCGACGGCGTCGTACAGCACGACGTTCCCGTCCGCCTGCATCCGGAGCGCCGCACCCGGGCCACCGGCCACCGTGAACACCGTCCTCGTGCCGATGATGATGCGGAGCTGCCCGTCGACGCGCACGAGCAGTCGGCGCACCCCGGTGGTGTCCCGGATCTCCTGCCCGGCGAGCAGGCTCCCCCCGGCGACCAACCGGTCCCGGGTCGCCGGCACCTGCTGCCAGAGCACCGTGCTGCCGCGCACGAGCTGCACGACGCCGAGGTCCGAGACCTGCAGGGTCGGCGCGTCACCCGCGGACGGCGAGCCCGCACTCCACAGGGTCGCTCCCGAGGTCGCCCGGAGTGCCAGCGTGCCGTCGGTCCCGACGGCCAGGGTGGCACCGGGCGAGCGGGTCGGTGTCGACCACAGCACGCCGCTGCCGCCCCACTCGACGAGCCGACCGTCGGCCTGCACGTCCAGCCAGTACAGGCCGTGCGGCGACCGGATCGAGGTGCCCGACGGCACGGCGGCAGCGGATCCCGTGATCCCGGTGGCCGTGGCACCCGCGGCGGCCGCCGATCCGGCAGGGGTCCCCGAGGCGCAGGCGCTCGCCGGCAGCAGCGCACCGAGCACCGACCACCGCGGTGTCCCGAGTCCGGTCGCCCGGTCGTGTCCCCGCGCCGCGCGGTACAGGCCACTCGTCCCCGTCGTGATGTCGCGGAACGCACCGGGGTTCGCGTAGATCGTCTGGTGCAGGTCGCCGACGCCAGCCGTGCACCCTCGCGCGCCGAGTGCTGCGGCGAGCTGTCCGGCGACCACCGGCGCGGCGAGGCTCGTCCCGCCGCCGTACACGAACCCGTGCGCGGAACCGAGGTAGATGCCCGGTCCCTTCGCCGGGTCGGCCGTCGAGGCGATGTCCGGCACCAGGCGCTGCCGGCCCGACACCCCGACTCCCGTCTGCCACGCCGGTCGCGCGTAGGCCGCCGAGGTGCCGCCGCCGCTCGCGCCGAGGTCGTTCCCCCACGCCGACTCCGTCGTGGACGAGGCGGTCGTCGTCAGTGACGTCCCGCCGACCGCGACGACCGCCGGCGACGATGCCGGGTACGTCACCGAGCGGACGGCGCTCGACGGACCGGTCGGGCAGTCCGCACCGTCGTCCCCCGACGCAGCGAACACCGTGGCACCCGCCGCGACGATGCGGTCGAGCGCGTCGTCGATGGCGGCGCGGGCTCCGGCCGAGGTGAGCGACTCACACGACCCCCACGACACGCTCACCGCCGTGATGCCGGCGCGCTGGACGTCGTCGGCGATCCGGCTGTAGCTGTCGTAGATCCCCTGGAAGGAGTTCGGCGCGACGTAGACGCGCTGCCGTGCCGCGGGCGCGGTCGCGAGCAGCGCCTGCTGGTCGAGCGCCACCTCGGTCTCCCCGCCGGCGCCGTCGAACCGGTGCACATCGGCTCCGTCGATCGCGATCTGGTCGACCGCCGGGACCGGTCGGCCGACCGCGGCGGCGTACGCCACCAGGTCGTTGCGGTCCCACCCCGAGAACTGCACGGTGGCGACGGTGGTCCCGGCCCCGGCGGTCGCGGCGGACGACGAGCCGTAGGCGCGAGCGAGGTCGGCGGGCGCGTAGCCCCCGGGCAGGGCCGAGTGCGCCGCGGCGGGTCGGGTGTCGAGCCCGAGGACGGTCGTCACGGCGTCGCCGAACGATGCGGGCAGGACCGCGTCCGCGGCCGGGTGCATGCCGTCCCCGGTGCCGAGCAGCTGGACGCCGAACAGTGCTTCGGCACGGGCGGCGGTGCCGGTCGCCTCGAGCTCCCACGTGTCGAGGTCGGTCACCGCGAACCCGGCGGCGACGAGTGCGGTGCGGACCGCAGCCCCCCGCTGGGTTGCCGGGGCCACCGCGTCCACGGCGTCTCCGCGTTCGGCCACGCCGGCCTCGGCGGTCGTGATCGGCAGGGCACGCAGGGCCGCCTGGTCGGTCGGCCGCAACACGATCGTCAGGTCCACGGGGGTGTCGGCGGGCGTGCGCCCGTCGGTCGGGTCCGACGGCGTCGGGACGCCGGTGGACCCGAGGGCGGGCGTCGGCAGGGGATCCGCCGAGACGGGAGCGGCGATGCCGACGGCGAGGCTCGCGGCGAGTGCGGTCGCCGCGAGCAGGGCGAGGGGTCGGTACGGCATCGGTCACTCCATGACTCGGGACGGCGCCCGGTCCGTGGGCACCCGCGCCCGCAGCTGGACTGCGAGCCGCCAGCACGGTACCGCGCGCCGGATCGCGGCGTCCCGCCCCCGTTCGGGTCCGACTGGAGGCCCGTCCCACCGCCGCCACACCGCCCACCGTGGATCGTGGGCTGGTTCAGCAGAGCGGGACGTTCACGGCCAGACCGCCCATCGCGGTCTCCTTGTACTTCGTGGACATGTCGGCCCCGGTCTGCCGCATCGTCT
Source organism: Curtobacterium sp. MCLR17_007 (assembly GCF_003234655.2). Classification (NCBI taxonomy): domain Bacteria; kingdom Bacillati; phylum Actinomycetota; class Actinomycetes; order Micrococcales; family Microbacteriaceae; genus Curtobacterium; species Curtobacterium sp. MCLR17_007. The sequence continues at coordinate 3,593,504 of NZ_CP126271.1, forward strand.
CGACGACCTGGTCGAGGGACACGTGGTGCACGCCGTCCCCGCGCAGAGCCATGCGGGCGGCGTTGATCGCCTTGTTCGCCGCGATCGCGTTCCGTTCGATGCAGGGGATCTGCACGAGCCCTCCGATCGGGTCGCACGTCAGGCCGAGGTTGTGCTCCATGGCGATCTCCGCCGCGTTCTCGACCTGTTCCGGGGTCCCGCCGAGCACCTCGGCGAGTCCGGCAGCGGCCATCGACGCCGCGGAACCGACCTCACCCTGGCAGCCGACCTCGGCGCCCGAGATCGAGGCGCGCTCCTTGTAGATCGAACCGATCGCACCCGCGGTGAGCAGGAACCGCACGACCGCGTCGTCGCGGTCGTCGGGGCCGATCGACGGCACGTAGGTGAGCGCGTAGGCCAGGACCGCGGGGATGATGCCCGCGGCGCCGTTGGTCGGGGCCGTGACGACCCGGCCACCCGACGCGTTCTCCTCGTTGACGGCCATCGCGGTCAGGTTGACCCACTCCATCGCGAAGAGCGGGTCGTGGTCGGGGTCGTCCCGCACCAGCTGCTCGTACCAGTTCGCGGCGCGGCGACGGACGTCGAGCCCGCCGGGCAGCGTGCCGACCCGACGGATGCTCCGGTCGACGCAGGACTCCATCACCCGGTGGATGGCGAGCAGGCCCGCACGGACGTCGTCCTCGGACCGTTCGACCCGCTCGTTCGCCAGGGCGATGCCGCTCATCGGCAGGCCGGTCCGGGCGCAGGCCGCCAGCAGTTCGGCGCCGCTCGAGAACGGGTGCGGCACGGCGTCGACCACGGGGATGGCCGCTTCGCTCACCGCCGCGGGGGCGTCGTCGCCGTCGCGCGTGATGAACCCACCGCCCACGGAGTAGTAGGTCTCGACCGCGATCTCGGACCCGCTCGTGTCGAACGCCCGCAGCCGCATCGCGTTCGGGTGCCGCGGCAGCATGGTGAGCGGGTGCTGGACGACGTCGCGCAGGCGGAACGGCACGGTGGTCCCGCCCGACATCCGCAGGACACCGGTGCGCTCGAGCTCGTCGAGCGCGAGCGCCATGGCGTCGGGGTCGACCGTCTCCGGCTGCTCGCCCGCCAGGCCGGCCGCGACGGCACCGAGCGTTCCGTGGCCCTGGCCGGTGGACGCCAGCGAGCCGTACAGGTCGACGCGGATCGTCGCGACGGGCAGCTCCGCGACCTGCGCGGCGAAGGCGACGGCGGCCCGCATCGGCCCCACGGTGTGCGAGCTCGACGGGCCGACACCGATGCTGAAGAGATCGAACACGGAGACCGGCACGTCCGCCACCCTAATCCGTCCGGACGGTCGGTCCCCGATCGTCACTCAGCGTCGGCGACCGCCCTGTGCGGGCATCAGGATCCAGAGGATGACGTAGGCGATCCACAGCGGGCCGGGGAACAGGCTGAGCAGCGCCCAGATGACACGGACGAGGAACCGGGACCAGCCGAGACGGTCGGCGATCCCGGCACACACGCCGGCGAGCAGACGACCGGAACGGGGACGCGTGAGTGACTTCATGGCCCCGACGCTACGGGATCAGGACGATCTTGCCCCGGGTGTGCCCCTGCTCGAGCTGCTCGTAGGCGTCCTGCACGCGATCGAGCGGGTACGTGGCTGCGACGGGCACCTCGATCTCGCCGTCGGCGACCATCCGGGCGAGCGCCCCGAGGATCTCCGGGTCGGCGGTGTCGGTGCTGCCGGAGGTCTTCGCCCCGACCTCGGCCGCCGCCTCGAACGCGATGATCGTCTCGATGCGGTCCGCGGGGATGCCGAGCGCGATGCCCAGGTGGACGTACTCGGCGCCGTGCGTGTCGATCAGGGCGTCGACGCCGTTCGTCGCGAGCTCCTCGATGCGCTGCTGCAGTCCGTCGCCGTACGTCACCGGACGGGCGCGCTTCGACGCGAGCCACTCGTGGTTGGCCTCGGACGCGACGGCGATCACGTCGATGCCCTCGTTCGTGAGCAGCTGCGTGACGAACCCGCCGACGCCGCCCGCGGCGCCGGAGACGACGACCGTCTCCCCCGGCTTCGGGTCGACGGCGCGGACGGCCGCGGCCGCCGTGGTCGCGACGACGTCCAGCCCACCGGCGACCGTCCAGTCGAGCAACCGGGGCTTCTGGACGACCTGCTCCGCCGGCACGGAGACGTACTCCGCCTGGCTCGAGCGCTCCCACGACCAGCCGATGACCTCTTCGCGCTCGTCGACGCCGTCCACGCCCTCGCCGACCGCGACGACGATCCCGGCGAAGTCGGTGCCCTGCCCGGACGGGAGCTTCGTGTCGTCGCCACCGTCGAACAGGCCCTGGCGGATCGCGGCCTCGCCCGGGTTGATGCCGGCGGCGCGGACGCGGACGAGCACGCGCCCGGGTTCGACGGCCGGCACGGGGACGTCGGCCACGTGCAGCACGGAGCGGTCGCCCCACGCGTCGAATCGGACGGCTCGCATGGTCTCAGGAAGATCACTCATCACGCCCGACGGTACCCCTGCTGCGGCCCGACCCCGATGTGGACCGCTCCATCGGCGTGGCCGTGGGAGACTGGCGACCATGCCCATCCTCCACAAGGACATGCAGGTCTGCATCTCGCTCGCGGCCCGACCGAGCAACATCGGCACCCGGTTCCACAACGTCCTGTACGACGAGCTGGGGCTGGACTTCATCTACAAGGCGTTCACCACGACGGACCTGGCGGGCGCCGTCACGGGCATCCGGGCACTCGGGATCCGCGGCTGCTCGGTGTCGATGCCCTTCAAGGAGGCGATCATCCCGCTGGTCGACGTCGTCGAGGACTCGGCGGCCGCTATCCAGTCCGTCAACACCGTGGTGAACGACGACGGCGTGCTCACCGCGTCGAACACCGACTACGAGGCAGTCGCCGCCCTGCTGGCCTCGCACGGCGTCGACACGTCCGCGCGCGTGCTGCTGCGCGGCTCCGGTGGGATGGCGAAGGCGGTCACCGCAGCCTTCCGCGGCGCGGGCTTCGACCACCTGACGGTCGTCGCCCGCAACGCGGACACGGGGCGGGCCCTCGCCGACCAGTACGGCTACGACTGGACGCGCACCGAGGACGAGGCCGGTGACGCCGACCTGCTCGTCAACGTCACGCCCCTCGGGATGGACGGCGACCAGGCGGAGACGCTCGCCTTCGACCAGGCTCGCATCGACGCGGCCCACACGGTCTTCGACGTGGTCGCCTTCCCCTCGGAGACCCCGCTCGTGCGCGCCGGGCGAGCGGCCGACAAGCACGTCATCACGGGTGCCGAGGTCATCGCCCTGCAGGCCGCTCGCCAGTTCGAGCGGTACACGGGCGTCGCCCTGACCGACGACCAGGTGCGGCGCGCGAGCGAGTTCAGCCGCGCTCGGTAGCCGGCCACGGTCCGGACCGGGGGCTCGTCACCAGCTGGCACCGCGCCTCCCGTCAGCGGTCGGCGCGACCCGTCGCGACCCAGCCGAGCCGGCGGAGCGCCTCGCGGTTGCGGACCCAGATGAGCGGCTGCATGAGGAAGCCGGGGACGTACGTCATCGGCCCGCTGACCGCGTCCTCGACCATCGTGACCCGGCACCCGCGCGCATGCGGCTCGACCGTCAGGGCCACGCGTGCCGCGCCGAGCGGCCAGCCCTCGGGCTGGATCACCAGGCTGCGCGGCGGGTCCCACTCCATCGAGGTGGTGACGTCGTCGACCACGAGCGGCCACACACCGAACGAGTGGTGCAGGCGGGTGCCGACGGCCGGCCAGTCCGCCTCCTGCTTGCGCATGCGCGACGCACCCACGACCCACGTGGGGTAGAGCCAGCCGTCGCGGAGCACCGCGAAGACGGCCTCGGGCGAGCAGCGGATGATGCGGACGTTCTTCGCCATGGTGGTCACTCCTCCGGGCGCAGGTCGACGTCCTCGGACAGGCCGAACGTGTGCCGCAGGGCACTGCGCGCCGCGTGCCAGCCTGCCATGCCGTGCACACCGGGCCCGGGAGCCGCAGCTTCGGACGACAGGTACATGCCGCCGCCCATCCGCCACGGGTCGCTCGAGAGCACGGGGCGTTTGACCAGCTGCCAGAAGCTCGCGGCACCGGCGGCGATGTCTCCGCCGACGTAGTTCGGGTTGTACTCGCCCATCTGGACGGCGGTGCGGGAACTCGACGCCAGGACGGTGTCGCGGAAACCCGGGGCGAAGCGCTCGATCTGCCGGGTGACCATCTCGGTCGGGTCGACGTCGGAGCCCGCGGGCACGTGCGCGTACGCCCAGAAGACGTGCCTGCCGGCCGGCGCCCGCGACGGGTCGACGACCGTCGGCTCCGCGCCGAGGACGTAGGGCCGGTCGGCGTGCCGCCCGCGGGCGACCGCTCCCTCGGCCTCCGCGATCTCCTGGCGGGTCCCGCCGATGTGCACGGTGCCCGCCTTCCGGAGCTCGTCGTTGGTCCACGGCACGGCGTCGGACAGCGCGAAGTCCACCTTGGCGGCGGCGTTGCCGAACCGGAACCGGCGGAGTGCACCCCGGCGCGGCGACGGGATCTGGCTGCCGGCGATCCGCAGCATGCCGGGCACGCTCGTGTCGAACAGCACGGCCTTCGCGGGTGTCAGGTCACCGAGCGAGCGGATCTCGCGACCGGTCTCGATCGTGCCCCCGTGCGCGACCAGGTCGGCGGCGAGCGCGTCGACGATCGCCTGGCTGCCGCCGATCGGCACCGGCCAGCCCCGTGCGTGCGCGTAGGAGCCGAGCGACAGGGCCGCGGCGGCGGTCGAGAGCGAGGGGACGTGCTGGATCGAGTGCGCGGCGACGCCGGTCACTATCGCGGGGGCGACGTCCTGGCGGAAGCGTGCGTTCCACGCCCGGCTCCCCTGTTCCAGTGCGCGGAGCCCGAACCGCAGGACCGTGAGCGGGTGGCGCGGGACGTGCAGCAGCGCGTCGGTCGCGAAGTCGGCGACCTGGTCAGCGCTCCGCGACAGCGGGCCCATCAGGGAGCGGAAGGCGGGGCCGTCGAGCCCGAGTCCCGCAGCGGTGCGCTCGAGGTCCTGGTAGGCGATGCCCGCGCGGCCGCCGTCGAGCGGGTGACCGTACTGCACCTCGGGCAGCCGGAGCTCGATGCGGCGTTCCATCTCGAACAGCCGGAAGAACTCGGACTGCAGCGCCATGGGGTGCACGGCGGAGCAGACGTCGTGGTGGAACCCGGGCAGCGTGAGCTCGGCCGTGCGGGCTCCCCCGCCGATCGTGTCGTTGCGCTCGACGACCTGCACCGACAGCCCCGCCCGCGCGAGCGTCACCGCGGCGGCGAGCCCGTTGGGTCCCGCCCCGACCACCACCGCATCGACCATGCCCCGAGCCTACGAGCGGGCGGTGTCCGCACTCGCAGGGTCGGTGCCCTCGTCGGACTCGTCGAGGTCGTCCGGCTCGTCGGTGTCCTCGAGCGCCGCAGGCCCGGACCCGACGGGGTGCTCGGCGAGCAGGGCGGCGAAGTCCTCGGCGAGCATCTCCTGCACGCGCTCGTCACGCCCGATCTCGTAGCCCTCGGTCGGACGCTGCGCCCAGCCGAGCCGCCCGACGACCGTCGTGCCGATGTCGTCCCAGGCGCGGGCCCGGGCGGCCAGCACGATCCGGTCGACGAAGCCCTGGTCGTCCCGCCGCGAGTCGAGCATCTCGGCCAGGCGGTCGTAGGTGGCCTCGCGCATCCGGAGCGCCAGGTCGTCGCCGCGCTTGTAGTCGTGCTGGTGCTTCGAACGGCCCTTCTGCTTGAGGGCCTTCGCGCGGATGTCCCGCATGCGCTCCGCGTCGCCGCGCTGCTCCTCCGCCATCCGGTGCAGTTCTTCGCGCACGGACTCGGCGGCGACGGCGTGGTCGAAGAAGCCCTGGTCACGCAGGGAGTTGGTGATGATGCGGTTCGCCACGGCGATCGTGACGGCCGCCTTCGAGATGAGGAAGCCCTCGTCGACCGCCCGCTTCAGCTCGACCTGGCTGACGGGTCGCTCGGTGGAGTCCTTGCCACGTCGTCCGAACATCGCCATGCCATCGACGATACCGGCGGAGGTCGGCCGTCCGTCCGCAGGTGGACCCGGATCACCGAGGGGAGGGACGACTCGCCGCACCCGCGTCCCTAGCGTGGTGCACATGGTCACCTCCACCACCGCTCCCCGTACCGGCCTCGGCACCGCCAGCCTGGTCCTCGGCATCTGCTCGCTGCTCGCCGGGTGGACCTTCGTCGCGCCGGTCGTGGGACTGGTGCTCGGCATCATGTCCCGTGGCCGCGAGCCCCTGGCCCGCGGTCGCGCGGGGTGGGGCATCCTGCTCAACCTCGTCGCGCTGGCGATCTGGGTCCTGCTCGGGATCGTGTTCCTGGCGTTCGGCACGATGGCCGTCTGGTCCCGCACGACCCAGGGCGGCTGAGCGACGGGTCAGAGCACCAGTCCGTACACGGCGACGTCGACGCGTCGCTCCCCCAGCGGCATGCCACTGCGCAGGGTCCCCTCGTGGGTGAACCCGAGCCGCTCGGCCAGCCCACGGCTGCGCACGTTGTCCGCCGCCGTCCGGATCTCGACCCGGTGCGCGCCCCGCGCCCGCGCGACCTCGACGAGGGCCGATGCCGCGCGCCGGGCGACCCCGCGGCCCTCCAGTCCGGCGTCGACCCAGTACCCGAGCGACGCCTGCCCCAGGTAGGTGTCGAACGCCAGCGACGCCGCGCCGACGATGCGGTCCTGCTCGCGGACGACGCACGGCAGCGACCGGTCCATCGCGTACTGGCCGAGCATGTGCTCCGTGTACCGCTCGGTGCCCGCGAGCGTCTGCGGTCCCCACGCCCACGGTTCGGCGGCCCGCAGACGGTCGAGGTTCGCGAGCACGAGGTCGTGCACCGGACGCACCGTCGTCAGGTCGCGCAGCGTCAGTGTGTACCCGTCACCGAGGTCCCGTCCGTACGCCGCCACGTCCTCGACACTAGGCATGCGCGACGGGCCCCGTCCGGCGTGGAGGGGTCCGTCGCGCGCGGTGGACCGGACTACTCGTAGCGCAGGGCCTCGATCGGGTTCTGGCGTGCCGCGCGGCGTGCGGGCAGTGTGCCGGCCAGGAACGCGATGGCCATCACGACGAGGATGATCGTGATCACCGAGGAGGGTGCGAACTGCAGGATCTGCAGCCCGGGCAGGTCCTTGAGCACGGTCCCGGCGAGCACGTTCGAGATCCCCGTCCCGAGTGCGATCGCCACACCGGCGCCGATCGCGCTCCCGAGGAAGCCGATGAAGACGGCCTCGAGCGAGAAGAGCGTGTAGACCTTGCCGCCGCCCATGCCCATCGCCTTCATGAGCCCGATCTCGCGGGTGCGCTCCTGGACGCTCATCAGCAGCGTGTTGATGATGCCGAACCCGGCCGCGACCAGGGCGATCACCGCGAAGGCGTTGAGGATGCCCACGATGCCGTTGATCACCGTCTGGAACTGGCCGAGCTGGTCCTGGATCGTCTGGCCCGTGTAGCCGTCCTTCGACAGCGCGCTCTTGACGGTGGAGGCCGACGCGCCGGATGCCAGCGTGGCCGAGGCGCTGGCGTACGAGGTCGCGATCGACGACGGCTTGCCGGTCTCCTGCGCGGACTGCATGGCGTCGGTGAGGGCCGCGTTCGCCCCCGCACCGCCGCCGAACAGTGACTCGTTCTGCACGCCGACGACCGTGGCGGTCAGGGTGTGTTCCGTCCCCTGGTAGTCGTCGACCGCGAAGGTCAGCTGCTTGCCGACGGCGGCCTCCGCACTGCCGAGCCCGAGCGACTTCAGGTCGTTGGTCGGCAGGATCACCTGGTTGGCCGACGCGTCGTCGTCGAGCTGCTTCCCCGCGGCCAGGTCGGCCTTGATCTCACCGGCGTTGGCGGTCAGGGCGACGACGTACTTGCCGTTGCCGTCGTACTCGGCGTACTTCGGCGACAGCGCGACGGCCGGGCGGACGTCCGTCACGCCCGAGATCTTCTTGATGGCGTCGACGTCTGACTGGGACAGGTACGCGAACGACGCCGGACCGCGGTTGACGCTCTGGTTGGACTCGTCCGGGTCGTACTTCGCGGGCCCGCCGTCGGTCGACCCGGTGTCGGCGGTCTTGGTGATCGTCAACGTCCCGGTGTCGCCGATGGAGGCCACCTGGGTGTCGATGTAGTTGCCGACGCCCGTGCCGATCGCCGAGGTCAGCGTGATGGTGAACGCGCCGATGAAGATCGCGATGACGGTGAGCGTGGTGCGGAGCTTCGAGCGGAAGGTGTTGCCGACGGCGGTCCGCAGCAGGTCGAGGAAGTTCATGCGGAGTGCCTTCCGTGGTGCTCGGGCTGGCCCGGGGCAGTGGGCGCAGCGGCGGCGGGCGCAGCGGCTGCCGGCGCGGGCGCGCCGTCCTCCGACCCGCCCACGATGAGCCCGTCGCGCACGTTGACGCTCCGATCGCACCGCGCGGCGAGCTCCTCGTCGTGCGTGACGACGACGAGCGTGATCCCCCGCTCGCGCTGCAGGCCGAACAGCAGGTCCTCGACGATCTCGCCCGTGTTCGTGTCGAGGTTGCCGGTGGGCTCGTCGGCGAAGATGACGCTCGGCTCCCCCACCAGTGCCCGGGCGATGACGACGCGCTGCTTCTGTCCGCCGGACAGGTCGTTCGCGTCGCTCCTGGCCTTGTCCGCCAGCCCGAGGGCGTCGAGTGCCGCCATGCCCCGGCGCTTCCGCTCGGCCCCGGAGACGCCGGCGATCTTGAGCGGGAGCACGACGTTGTCGAGCACCGAGGTCTTGGGCGTCAGGAAGAACTGCTGGAACACGAAGCCGAACGTGCTGTTCCGTGTGCGGTTGACCTGGCGGGCACTCAGCGACGCGGCGTCCGCTCCGTCGAGCAGGACCTCGCCCGTCGAGGGCCGGTCGAGCAGCGCCAGCAGGTGCATGAGCGTCGACTTGCCGGACCCGGACTTGCCCACGATCGCCAGGCTCTCGCCCTGGTGCACGGCGAGGGACACCCCCTTCAGTGCATCGAACCGCGTGGAACCGCGGCCGTAGGTCCTCGTGAGGTCTCTGGCCTCGAGCACGGGAGTCGTCATGGACCCACCGTACTGTCCGATGCACGAATGCAAGTTTGCATCTGCTGTAGACAGTGTGACGTTCCGGTTACAGTCGTGCCATGCCCGAGACCGCGCCGACCCCTGCACTCGGTCTCCGTGACCGCAAGCGGATCGAGACGCGGCACCGGATCGCCGAGTCCGCCCGCTCGCTGGCACTCGAGCAGGACATCGACCACACCACGATCGAGCAGATCGCCGCGCGAGCCGACATCTCGCCGCGCACCTTCTTCAACTACTTCGACAGCAAGGAGGACGCGGTCCTCGGGCACACGGAGCTCGACCTGTCGCCGGAGACCCTCGCGGACCACCTGCGCGCCGTCGCCGGGGAGCCCGCAGCGCAGGCCGTGGTGGACCTGGCCTTCCTGGTGTTCGGCGAGACCTTCGGCGACGAGCGCGAGCGCGAGACGCGGAAAGAGGTCCTGGTGCGGTTCCCCCAGCTGATGCGTCGGCAGGTCGCACGGATGACGACCGTCGCCGAGGCGATGACCGGCGCCGTCCGCACGGTGCTCGAGCGGGATCCCGCGTGGGGGCCGGAGGCTGCGACCCCCCAGGCCGCCGAGATGCTGCTCGGGATGGTGATGACCGCGCTCCGGAGTGCCGCCCGGCACGAGGGCACGGACCCGGACGAGGTCCGGGTGACCGTGGCGGCGCTGATCCGCGACACGGCGGCGCGGATCAGCGCGGCCTGAAACCGCACTCCGCAACGGACGGGAGGCGCGGTGCCAGCTGGCACCGCGCCTCCCGTCTGTCTGCTGGTCGGGTCCGGACTCGTCAGCCCTTGCTGATGAAGCCCTCGTCGACCATCCAGTCGAAGGCGACGTCGGCGGGTTCGCGCCCCTCGACGTCGACCTGGCGGTTGAGCTCCTGCAGCACCGCGTCGGTCAGCTTCGGCGAGATCTGGTTGTAGACACCGCGCAGCTGCGGGTACTCCTCGAGCGTCGCACTGTCGAGCACGGGCGCGACGTTGTACGCGGGGAAGAAGCCCTCGTCGTCCTGCAGCACGTCGAGCCCGAGGGACTTGATGCGACCGTCGGTCGTGAAGACCTCGCCGAAGTTGCACCGTCCGCGGTCCGTCGCCGTGTAGACCGTGCCGGTGTCGAGGATGTCGACGTTCCCCTTCGGGATGCCGTTGTCGCCCGAGCCACCCAGCTCGAGCCCGTACTTCTCGAGCATCGGCTTGAAGCCGTCCGCACGCGAGTTGAACTCGGACTCGACGCAGAACGTGCGCTGGTCCTTCGGCAGGTCGCCGATCTGCGACAGCTTCGTGATGCCGCCGAGCTCCTCGACCGCCTCCTTCCGCACCGCGAACGCGTACGTGTTGTTCATCGGTGCGGGCTTCAGCCAGGTCAGGCCGTTGCCGGCGTCCTCCTTGCGGACCGCCTGCCACTGCTCGGTCTTGTCCGGGATGCCCTCCTTGTGGCCCATGTAGGTCAGCCACGCGGTGCCGGTGTACTCGTACGTCATGTCGGCGTCGTGCCCGGTCATGAGCTGGCGGACGGCGACGCTGCCCGGGACGTTCGTCTCGTCGGTGACGTCGAACCCGGCGGCCTTCGCCGCGAGCACGCCGATCTTGCCGAGCACGAGCTGCTCGGTGAAGTTCTTCGACGTGACGGTGATGTGGGCACCCTCGGGCAGGTCGTCGATGCGCTCGATGGAGCCCGGTCCGGCGGCGGGGACGAACGATGCGGCGGGCTGCAGGCCACAGCCGGTCAGCGCCAGGGCGGCGGCACCGGCGACGAGCGTCGCGGCCAGGCGACGGGTCGTGCGTGAGCGGGTCGTCATCGGAGTCCCTTCGGTCGTGCGACGGTCTCGACGATGCGGCCGAGCCAGTCGATGGACAGCGCGAGCAGCGCGATGAGGAGCGCTCCGGACACCAGCACCTTGGGCAGGAACAGGTTCACGCCGGTGGTGATGAGCAGCCCGAGCCCACCGGCGCCGATGAAGGTCGCCAGCGCGGCCGACCCGACCAGCAGCACGAGGGCGGTGCGGATGCCCGCGAGCATGACCGGCACGGCGAGGGGCAGTTCGACCTTCACCAGGACCGAGAAGGCGCTCATGCCCATGCCACGGCCGGCCTCGACCAGGCGGCCGTCGACGCTCTCGATGCCGATGATGGTGTTGCGGAGCACCGGCAGGATCGCGTAGAGCACGAGCGCCACGACGGCGGCCCAGAACGAGAACCCGAGCCAGAACGCGAGCAGGACGACCAGACCGATGGCGGGTGCCGCCTGCCCGAAGTTGGCGATGGCCAGGATGAAGCCGCTGGCCCGGCGCAGCGGTCCGCGGGTCAGCACGATGCCGAGCGGGATCGCGACCACGAGCACGATGACGGTCGACACGATGGTCAGCTGCACGTGCTGCCAGGTGAGCGACAGCAGGCCGGAGGGGTTGAGCGTCGACCGCTCCGTCGCGGTCAGGTCGGCCGTGGCCAGCCAGACGGCGAACGCGGCGAGCACGACCAGGATCGCGACGGGCTGGATGACGAGCGGCTTCCACGACCCGCTGCGCGTGGTCTTGCCGGTGGTGGCGGCCGGTTCCACGAGGACGTCAGTCATCCGCGGACCCCCCGACGGTGGCCGGCGCGGGCATCGTCTCGATCGGGTTGGTGTTCGTGCCGACCGGCGTGTACGCCTGCTCCTCGGCCGCTGCGGCGCGGGACCGGGTGATCGCGTCCATCACGGTCTCGACGGTGATCACGCCGCGGAAGGAGTCACGGCGCCCGGTGACCAGCGCGGCACCGGCGCTCGAGACGAGCATGGTGTCGAGCGCGTCGTTCAGCGTCGCGGCCTCGCCGACCACGGGCAGGTCCGGCTCGATGCCCTCGGGGATGCGGTCGAGGCGCTCGAGCTGACGGCGCGACGGCCACCCGATCGGGCGCTGCCGACGGTCGACGACCACGGCGTGCCCGTGCCCACCGGCCTCGCGCATGCGCTGCAGCACGGCCTTCGCCTCCTCGCCGGGCGAGCAGGTGACGGCGTCGACGACCTCGACGTCGCGCACCCGGTTCAGCGTGAGCTGCTTCAGCCCGGCGCCGGAGCCGATGAAGTTCTCGACGAACTCGTTCGCGGGCTCGGCCAGGATGCGCTCCGGGGTGTCGTACTGCACGATGTGCGCGCCCTCGGAAAAGATCACGATCCAGTCGCCCAGCTTCACGGCCTCGTCGAAGTCGTGCGTGACGATCACGATCGTCTTGTGCAGCTCTTCCTGGATGCGCAGGAGCTCGTCCTGCAGGCGCTGCCGGGTGATCGGGTCGACGGCACCGAAGGGCTCGTCCATCAGCAGCACGGGCGGGTCCGCGGCGAGGGCACGGGCCACGCCCACGCGCTGCTGCTGCCCGCCGGAGAGCTCACGGGGGAAGCGGTCGCGGTAGGTGTCGGGGTCGAGCGACACCAGGTCGAGGAGCTCGTCCACGCGGGCGGCGATCCGGTCCTTGGACCACCCGAGCATCTTCGGGACGATCGCGATGTTCGCCGCGACGGTCATGTGCGGGAAGAGCCCGCCGGCCTGGATCACGTAGCCCATCCGCCGACGGAGCTCGTCGCCGTCGATGGCGGTCACGTCGTCGTCGCCCACCACGATCCGGCCCTCGGTGGGCTCGATCAGGCGGTTGATCATCTTGAGCGTCGTCGTCTTGCCGCAGCCCGAGGGGCCGACGAGCATGACGATCTTGCCGGCCGGGATCTCGAGCGTGATGCCGTCGACGGCGGGCTTCGACTGCCCGGCGTACCGCTTGGTGACGGTGTCGAGCAAGATGCTGCGGCCCGTGACGTCGCCGTCGGCGGCCACGGGTGCGTCGGTGGTGGACATGGGTGCGTCAGTGCTGGACACGGATACCTCGCGAGGTGGTCAGACGGCCGAGGCCGAGGAGGAGCAGGTCGAGGACGAGGGCGAGCAGGACGACACCGACCACACCCACCACGACGGAGTTGAGCGCGTTGGCACCGCCGAGTCGCGACAGGCCGGAGAAGATGAAGCCGCCGAGCCCCGGGCCGAGCGCGTAGGCGGCGACCGCGGCCACGCCCATCACCATCTGCGCGGAGACGCGCACGCCGGTGAGGATGATCGGCCACGCCATCGGCAGTTCGACCTGCACGAGCGTGCGGAACCGACCCATGCCGATGCCGCGGGCCGACTCGACGACGGCAGGGGAGATCTCGCTCAGCCCGACGACCGCGTTGCGCAGGATCGGCAGGGCGGCGAAGAAGGTGATCGTCACCACGGACGGCACGACGCCGAACCCGAGCGGGACGAGCAGCAGGCCGATCACGGCGAACGACGGCAGCGTCAACCCGATGGTCGACACCTCGTTCGCGACGGACCGGAAGCGCGGGCTGCGGTAGACGAGTGCTGCGAGCACCACGGCGATGACGGTGGCGAGCACGGTGCACTGGACGACCAGTGAGAAGTGCTGCCACGACGCGAACCAGATCTGGCTCCATCGCTCCACGACGTACTGGAACACCGGGACGGGCTCCTCTCGGGTCGGCAGTCCTGCCCACGGAACGGGGCACGAACGTCGCCAAAGCTAGCCATCGCACGCGGTAGTTGTACAACCGCAAAGGTCCGGAGCGCGCTCGACGCTGCTCGCGACGATCACGAGAAGCCCAGGTCAGCGGCTGTTGTCCGCAGCAACCCTGGGAGAACGGTAACGATCCGGCTGGGGACCCCGCTACAGCCCAGCGCTCCGCAGGCCCGCCTGTTCCGCGATGCCGACCAGGTGCTCCCGCCAGTCCTGCCACGCAGCGGGCGACCGGTCCGCCAGGTTGCCGTCGCCGTCGCCCGCCAGCCCGTCGAGCATCTCGCGGACGATGTCGACGTGTCCCGCATGCCGTGCAGTCTCGTACGCCATGTGCACCAGGACCCGGTGCAGCGTCACGTCGCGCACTTCCTCCGGCCACCACGGGACGACCCCGCGGGCGTCGAGGTCGAGCGCCGCGATGGTGGCGTCGGCGTGCGCGGCGCTGGCGTGGTGGAAGGCGACGACGTCGGCCACGGTCTCGTCGAGCGTCGCGTACATGTCGGCATCGGGGGCCGCACCCTCGCGCATCCAGGGCGGCAGGTCCGGGAACGGACGCCCGAACACCGCCCCGAAGTACTCCACCTGCACCGATGCCACGTGCTTGACCACGCCGAGGACGTTCGTGCCGGTCGGCGTGACCGGCCACCGAGCCTGGCGCTCCGCGAGCCCGTCGAGCTTGCCGACCAGTGCTGCCCGGTGCTTCTGCAGGTACCGGTGCAGGGTCGACTTCACGGTGGCGGCGTCGGTCACCGGCCGCGTCCCCTCGTCCGACAGCCGGGCGTTCCCGATGCCGGCGAGGGTGTCGCCGTGCACCGCCGACCGCACTGCCGGCACGTCGTCGGGCACGGGGGAGTCGACAGCGGGGCTCATGCTCCCGATCGTGCCACCGTCCGCTCGCGGACGTGCTCCGACTCGGTCACCGCGACGCGTTCCGCCGTCAGCAGGAGTCCGGCGACGTCCGCGGAGGTCCGCGACGGTGCGTCGTTCCAGCTCGTCAGGTCACGCACACGGCCCATCCGGACGTCGGGTGCGGGGCACCAGAGCACCGGTGCGCCCTCGTCGGCTGCCAGCGCGTGCCACACCACGTCGAGGGCGCGCTGCACCGGCTGCGAGTGGACGGCATGCGGGCCCCCTGCGGCGTAGACCACCGCGCCGACCAGGCACGCCCCGACGAGCGGGCGTCCGGCGACGTCCATCGCGGCGGCGCTCGACGCCTTGCGGGTCCGGCCCTTCTCGTCGACGTAGGCGAACCACGCGTGCTGGATCCAGCCGCGTTCGATCACCGCGCGAGCACCGGAGAGCAGGCGCTCGAGGTCGGCGAGCTCGAGCAGCTCGGCTTCGGCACGGCGGACCCGGGCAGCGGCACGGCGGGCCGCGAGACGGTCGAGGAGACCGCGGACGCCGGAGCGGGCGGGCGCGGAGGAGGAGGGAGCGGCGTCGGTGTCGACGTCGTGCTGGACGCGGAACTCGAGGGTCATCAGGCCCCTCCGATCTTCACGTGCACGGATTGGTGTGGAGTGACGATAACCCCGTTCTCGTCACCCGTCGAGAGCCGCTGCCATCCCGCGCACACCGACGGTCCGGAACGCGCGGTCGTCGCTGGTCCACAGGGCCGATGCGATGGACACGGCCCAGCCGCGGGCCCGCATCCGGGTCGCGTCGTCGACCGCGACGCGCTCCAGGAAGACGGCCCGTGCCTCCCGGTCGAGCGTCAGCCAGGCGGTGGCGAGGTCGACGGCGGGGTCGCCGGCCGTGACGTCGCCGAAGTCCACGACCGCCGACAGGCGGTCGCCGTCCGGTCCGGGTTCGACGAGCACGTTGAACGGGTGCAGGTCGCCGTGCACCCAGACGGGAGGCCCGGCGTGCGTCGGTGCGGACGCCGCGGTCCGCCAGAGGGCGGCCAACTCCGGAGCCCGGGGCACGTCCTCCGACCGCAGCCGGTGCAGGACGGCGTCCGTCCGGGTGGCGAGGGGCACCGCGCGGACCGGGTTCACCGGGGCGTCCGACGGCGCCGGGACGTGGAGCAGGCGGACGAACGCGGCGAGCGCCTCGGCCAGGACGACGCCGCCGAGCCGTTCACCCACCACCGTCCCCGGCAGCCAGGGCACGACGCTCCACGACCAGGGGTAGCCGAGCGCCGGACGGCCGGTGCGGACGGGCGCGGGCACGGGGACGACGGCGGCGACCTGCCGGGCCAGCTCGGGGAGCCATCGCTGCTCGTGCTCGACGAGCTCGGCGGCGGCCGAACGGCGGGGGAGTCGGACGGCCAGCGTGTCCCCGAGGCGGACGATCACGTTGTCCCACCCGTTGGCGGCGACCGTGAGCGGCAGCGCGGCGAGGTCGGGGTGCTGGTCGGCCAGGAGCGCGCGCACCAGGGTCGCGTCGACGGTGTGCTCGGCGGCGGGTGTCGGCATCGGGTCAGGGTAGTGCGCGCCCCCGCCCGCCGTCCCCGCGAACGGGGGCGTGCAGATGGTGAGGACTGCTTGGTATTTTCTCAGCATCGGTCGCGTGGGCTCGTTGGGGGGGCTCACGACCCGAGAGCGGCAACGCTCACCGGCGCTCGTCAGGCACGGTGTCCTACGGTTCCCGGCATGGACGGATGGCGGAACCCGGTGCGCTGGGCACGGACGGGGCGGTGGCTCCTGGTGCCGATCGCGGTGCTCGACTGGTTCGCGCTCGTGCCCCAGGGTGCCTTCGTCGCCGCGTTCGCCGTCGCGGTGGTCGGGCTCGCGGCCGTCGCCGCTGCGCTCGTCGTGCGGATGCTGCGCGGCCGCCGCGGTGCGATGGCCGCACTCGGCGTCGTGATGCTGCTCGGGGGACTCGCCTGGTTCGTCCTCGACCCGTTCCCCGGGTCCTTCCCGCTGATCGACGCCTGGTGGCCGGACGCCGTCACACAGCCGCAGCACGTCGGCAGCGCCTACTGGCAGCTGGCCGGGCTCGGCATCGAGCTGTGCGCGTTCGGGCTGCTCGGGACGCTGCTGGTCGCCGCGCTCACCCGACCGGTCGGCGGGTCAGCACCGCGACGGTGACGTCGGCGTCCGGCGCCGTCGGCAGCAGCGCCAGGGCACGGTCCGCGAAGTCCGGGCCCGCGTCGACGGCGAGCGTGGCCACGGCGTCGATGTCCGGGAGACCGTCGAGTGCGAACACGCCGTCGGTGAAGAGCACGAGCCGGTCACCGGGCTCGAGGGTCCCCTCGACGTGCGTGCGCGCCGACCCCCGCTGCAGGCCGATCGGCAGGTCGAGCGTGCGCAGGACCGTGTGCGTGCCGTCCGCACCCAGGTGCAGCGCCAGGCCGTGCCCCGCGTCGACGAACACCATCCGTCCGGTGTCGGGTTCGACCCGCACCTGGAACAGCGACCCGACGGCTCCCGACGCGGCGAGGTCGTCGCCGATCTGGGTCTCGAGCGCCGGACCGTCCGACCCGAGTTCGACGTCGGTGCGCGCCACGACGGCCGACCTGATCGTCGACGCGAGCAGGGCAGCCGCGCGACCCGCAGCCGACACGGACCCGATCGTCAGGCGCAGCGTGCCGTCCGCGGCGAGGCGCCAGTCGGCGACGTCCCCGGATGACTCGCGTGCCGACGTCACCACCTGCAGGTCGTGGCCGGGGACCTCGACCGGGTCGGGCGTCATCCCGGCCAGGACCCTGCGGACCCGGTCCAGGTCCATCGCGTGTCCGAGCTCGCGCTCCGCCCAGCGCGCCAGGTCCGTCAGGAGCTCGAGTTCCTCGGCGGACAGGTCGCGGGGCTCGGCGTCCATGATGCAGAGCGTGCCGACCTGCGTCCCGTCGGGCATCGACAACGGGGCGCCCGCGTAGAAGCGGATGCCCTGCTCGCGGACCGCCGCCATGTCCTTGAACCGCGGGTCGAGTGTGGCGTCGCGGACCGTCACCGGGCCGTCGTGCATGACGGTCACCGAGCAGAAGACCTGGTCGGACGGGGCACTGCCCCCCTGCTGCCACCCCTGCGTCGACTGCGCGGTGACGACGTCGTGGTGCACGAGGTTGAGGAAGCTCAACGGGACCCCGAACGCCTGCTGCGTCATGCGGGTGATCCGGTCGAAGCGCTCCTCGGGACCGCTGCCGAGGATGCCGAGGGCCTCGACGGCAGCGGTCCTGCGGGTGGAACTCTGATCCGTGGTGGTGGTCACCCGTCCTGTCTACCCGCACCCGGAGCCAGGAACCAGTCCCGAGGGTGGGGGTCGGCGCTCAGTGTCCGGCGGGGCGTCGTCGGGGCTGCCCAGCCGGCCGCGTTCGCCAGGACCCGCTGGATGTCGGCGTGGTGGTACACCGGGTACTCCTGGTCGCCGGGCGAGAAGTAGAACACCCGTCCGCGACCGCGGCGGTAGGCGACACCGGAGCGGAAGACCTCGCCGCCGGCGAACGTCGACAGGAAGACCTCTTCGTCGGGTCGGGGGATGTCGAAGTACTCGCCGTACATCTCCTGCCGGTCGATGACGATCGGGTGCGGCACGCCCTCGGCGATCGGGTGCTCGGGCGCCGTGGTCCACACCAGCTCGCGCTCCCCGTCGTTGCGCCACTTCAGCGAGCACGTGGTGCCCATCAGCCACTTGAAGGGCTTCGAGTAGTGCCCGGAGTGCAGCACCACGAGGCCCATGCCGGCGTGGACGGCGTCGACCACGCGCTGCACGACCTCGTCGGCGACCTGGTCGTGCGCGACGTGCCCCCACCAGAACAGGACGTCGGTGGCGTCCAGGCGTTCCTGCGTCAGCCCGTGCTCGGGCTCCTGCAGCGTCGCGGTCGTGACGTCGGCATCGGGGTGGTGCTGGCGCAGCGCGTCCGCGACCACGGTGTGGATGCCGTTCGGGTAGTGCCCGAGGACGATCTCGTCCCCGCGGCTCTCGTGCACGTTCTCGTTCCAGACGACGATGTTGGTCACGCCTACACCTCCACTTCGTGCCCGGCAGCCGCGGACGCGTAGATCGCGTCGACGACACGGCTCCGGTGCAGTGCGAACTCCCCGTGGTGGCCGTCGTGCAGGCCGCTCCGGATCGTCGCGATGAACTCCTCGATGACGCGCTGGTGGTGCCCGGACGGCACCTGGACGGCGGGACGGGTGACCGTCGGCACGCCCTGCTCGTCCGAGTACAGCGTCACGGTGCCCTCGGTCGCGTAGTCGCGGACGAAGAGGCGTGCGCCGCCGGTCGACCCGAGCAGCTCGACCTCGATGTCCTCGGCGTCCTTCGAGTAGCTGGCCCACGAGGCCTGCAGCTGCAGGCTCGACCCGTCGTCGAAGCGCAGCAGGGCGCTCGCGAAGTCCTCGACGTCGAACGGGCGACCGGTCGCGGCGGAGACCGGCGTGCGGGCACTGCCACCACGGCCGGCGCTGCCGAGCTCGTTGTACGCCACGGCGCTCGCCGTGACCACCCGGGGTTCGCCCATCAGGTGCAGCGCGATGTCGAGCACGTGGGAGCCGAGGTCGATGAGCGGACCGCCGCCCGCCGTCTCCTTGTTCGCGAACCAGCTCTGGATGCCGGGGATGCCGGCACGGCGCAGCCAGCTGGCACGGGCGTGGTAGACGTGGCCGAGCGGGTCGCCCTGGGCCAGGTGGTTCGCCAGGAACTGCACGTCGGCGCGGCGCCGGTGGTTGTAGGCGACCTCGAGCACCCGGTCGTTCTCGACCGCGGCGTCCACCATCTCCTGCGCCTGGTCGCCGGTCGTGGCGAGGGGCTTCTCGCAGAAGACGTGCTTGCCCGACGTCAGCGCGGCCACCGCGATCGGGTGGTGCAGGGAGTTCGGCACGCCGATCGACACGATGTCGAGGTCGTCGCGGGCGACCAGGTCCTGCCAGTCCTCGTACCGGTTCGGCACGTGCCGGGACTCGGCGAGCTCCGCCAGGCGGGCCGGTTCCTGCCCCGCGAGTGCCACCACCTCGACTCCGGGCAGGGCCGTGTAGGCATCGAGGTGGGTGGTCCCGGCGAACCCGAGCCCCACCACCCCGACTCGGAGCGTGCGGGTCGGATCCGTCGTCGTGTTGGTCGTCATCGACATGCCTCCGACGCTACCCGAGGCTCGGGTCGAATCGATACGACCTCCGGCGTGTCATCGCCTCCGCGCGTCGCGAGGTCGCACGACGCGTCGCGCACGTCCCGCGACGTCGCGCACCCTGTCGCCCGCGTGCTCGACGGCCGGCGGAACGTGCGACGTGGGCCGATGACGTGCGGCTCGTCGTGCGGCGCCGGAGCCCTGCCCGAGCGCGGAGCATTCCCAACCACGGTCCGGGACGATGGACGCATGACGCCTCGATCCCTGTTCCGCGCACTGGCGGTCGCCGAACTCGTGACCTGGACGATGCTGCTGGTCGGCATGCTCATGAAGTACGCGATGGGCCTCGGTGACCTGCCCGTGCGGATCGGCGGCAGCGTGCACGGGTTCGTCTTCCTGGCGTACCTCGTGGTGGCCACGGTCGTCGCAGTGAACCAGCGCTGGTCGTTCGGCGCCACGGTGCTCGCGTGGGTCAGTGCGATCGTGCCCTACACGACGCTGCCGTTCGAGCTCGGGGTCGCCCGCCGCGGCATGCTCGACGGTCCCTGGCGCCGCTCGGGCGACGGCGGTCGTCACCCGGGGTTCCTCGACCGACTGCTCTTCGCCGTGGTCGCGCACCCGTTCGTCGCCGCGCTGATCGGCGTGGTCCTGGTCGCACTCGTGTTCGCCGTCCTGCTGACGATCGGTCCGCCGGTCCCGTCCCGCTGACCGCAGCGCGCACGCTCGGCCAACCGTCGCATCCACCTCCTGAGGTTCCACGACTCGCCGCTCAGTTCCGCCCCGGTTCCGCAGACGACCGGTGCGGGCGCTCGAGGTTCCGTAATTACGGAACCTCGAGGTGCGTGAGTGGGCCCCAGGACGGACGGGAGGCCCGGTGCCAGCTGGCACCGGGCCTCCCGTTCGTCGCGTCTCGCGCCTACAGCGCGGCCAGGACCGCGTTCAGCGTGGCGGACGGACGCATGACCGCGCTCGTCTTGGCGTCGTCCGGGCGGTAGTACCCGCCGATGTCGACCGGCGAACCCTGTACGGCGACGAGCTCGTCGACGATCGTGCGCTCCTGCTCGCCGAGCTGCCCGGCGATCTCGGCGAAGGCCGCCGCGAGCTCGGTGTCCTCGGTCTGCGCCGCCAGTTCCTCGGCCCAGTACTTGGCCAGGAAGAAGTGGCTGCCACGGTTGTCGATCGTGCCGATCTTGCGACCGGGGGACTTGTCCTCTTCGAGGAAGGTGCCGGTCGCACGGTCGAGGGTCTCGCCGAGGATGCGTGCGCGGGCGTTGCCCGTGACGCCGGCCAGGTGCTCGAGGGAGACCGCGAGCGCCAGGAACTCGCCGAGGCTGTCCCAGCGCAGGTAGTCCTGCTGCACGAGCTGCTGCACGTGCTTGGGCGCGGACCCGCCGGCGCCGGTCTCGAACAGACCCCCGCCGCCCAGCAGCGGGACGACCGACAGCATCTTGGCCGAGGTGCCGAGCTCCATGATCGGGAACAGGTCGGTGAGGTAGTCGCGCAGGACGTTGCCGGTGACCGAGATGGTGTCCTCGCCGCGGCGGATGCGCTCGAGTGAGAAGCGCATCGCGTCCTCGGGCGACATGACCTCGATCTGCAGACCCTCGGTGTCGTGCTCGCCGAGGTACCGGTGGACGAGCTCGATGAGCGCCGCGTCGTGCGAACGGGTCTCGTCGAGCCAGAAGACCGCCGGCGTCTGCGAGGCGCGGGCGCGGGTGACGGCGAGCTTCACCCAGTCGCGGATCGCGACGTCCTTGGTCTGGCACGCGCGCCAGATGTCACCCTGGGCGACCTGGTGCTCGATGACGGTCTCGCCGGCGGCGTTCGTGACGCGGACGGTGCCGTCGCCGGGGACCTCGAACGTCTTGTCGTGGGAGCCGTACTCCTCGGCCTTCTGCGCCATCAGGCCGACGTTCGGGACCGACCCCATGGTCGACGGGTCGAAGGCCCCGTTGGCGCGGCAGTCCTCGATCACCGCCTGGTAGATGCCGGCGTAGCTCGAGTCGGGGATGACCGCGACCGTGTCGTGCTCGTCGCCGTCCGGGCCCCACATGTGCCCCGACGTGCGGATCATCGCGGGCATCGAGGCGTCGACGATGACGTCGCTCGGCACGTGCAGGTTCGTGATGCCCTTGTCCGAGTCGACCATCGCGAGCTCGGGGCCCGCGGCGATGCCGTCGGTGAAGGCCTGCTTGATCTCGGCACCGTTCGGCAGCGCGTCGAGCCCGGTGAGGATCGAGTTCAGGCCGTCGTTCGGCGTCAGCCCGGCGGCGGCGAGGTCGGCGCCGTAGCGGTCGAAGACGTCGGGGAAGAACGCGCGGATGACGTGGCCGAAGATGATCGGGTCCGAGACCTTCATCATCGTGGCCTTGAGGTGGACCGAGAACAGGATCCCCTCGTCCTGCGCGCGCTGGATCTGTGCGCGGAGGAACTGCTCGAGCGGCCCCACGTGCAGGACGGTGCCGTCGATGACCTCGCCGGCGAGGACCGGGATCGACTGCTTGAGGACCTGCGTGCTGCCGTCGGTGCCGACGAACTCGATCGTCAGGGTGTCGTCGGCGGGGGCGACCCATGTCTTCTCGTTGGAGCGGAAGTCGTCCGCGCCCATCGTGACGACGTTCGTCTTCGAGTCCGGGCTCCACTTGCCCATGCGGTGCGGGTGCTTGCGGGCGTAGTTCTTGACCGAGAGCGGCGCGCGACGGTCGGAGTTGCCCTCACGCAGGACCGGGTTGACAGCGCTGCCCTTGACCTTGTCGTACCGGGAGCGGGTGTCGCGCTCGTCGTCGGTCGTCGGCTCGTCCGGGTAGTCCGGCAGGTCGTAGCCCTGCGACTGCAGCTCTGCGATCGCGGTCTTGAGCTGGGGGATCGAGGCCGAGATGTTCGGCAGCTTGATGATGTTCGCCTCGGGGGTCTTGGCGAGGTCGCCCAGTTCGGCCAGCGCGTCGTCGAGTCGCTGCTCGTCGGTGAGCCGCTCGGGGAACAGCGCGATGATCCGGCCGGAGAGGGAGATGTCCCGGGTCTCGACGTCGACGCCGGCAGTGCCGGCGAACGCCTGGATCACGGGCAGGAAGGAGTGGGTGGCGAGGAACGGCGCCTCGTCCGTGAGCGTGTAGATGATCTTGGCCATGCTGGCGGGTACTCCCTTGTTCGCGCGTCGGTGGCTCCACGCTACTCGCGGTGAGCATTATCTCGACATCAAGATACATGGGCTGTGGACGAGCCTCCCGAGATGCCGACCTGTGGAAGCCGGAGGGTGCCACCCTGGGGACATGACAGATCCCCTCGTCGTCGGGCTGGTCGGGCTGCTCGTGATCGCGGGTGCCGCTCTGGTCGGGCCGAAGATCGGTGTCGCCGCGCCCCTGGTGCTCGTCGCGGCGGGCATCGTCGCGAGCCTGGTGCCGTGGATCCCGGACGCCGAGATCGACCCCGAGTGGATCCTGGCCGGCGTCCTGCCACCCCTGCTCTACGCGTCGGCGGTGTCGATGCCGACGATGAACTTCCGCCGGGAGTTCGGTGCGATCAGCGGGCTCTCCGTCGCGCTCGTCGTCGGCAGCTCCCTCGTGCTGGGGCTCTTCTTCGCCTGGGTCGTCCCGGGCCTGGGCCTGGCGTGGGGCATCGCGCTCGGCGCCATCGTCAGCCCGACCGACGCGGTGGCGACGTCGATCGTCAAGCAGACCTCGGTGTCACGCCGGGTCATCGCGATCCTGGACGGTGAGTCTCTGCTCAACGACGCGACGGCGCTCGTGCTGCTCCGGACCGCCATCGCCGCCGGTGCCGCGTCGTTCTCGTTCTGGGGCGCGGTGGGGGACTTCGCCTACGCGGTCGCCGTCGCGGTCGCGATCGGGCTGGTCGTCGGCTGGCTGAACCTGCGCGTCCGCGCCCGGGTGACGAACGCGACGGTCAACACCGCCCTGTCCTTCGCGGTGCCGTTCGCGGCGTCGATCCCCGCCGAGGGCCTGCACGCATCGGGCCTGGTCGCCGCGGTGGTCGCCGGGCTCGTTACGGGCATCCGGGCGCCGCGGGTGCTGCCGCCGACGCACCGGCTGTCGGACGCGCAGAACTGGGGGACGGTGTCCTTCGTGCTCGAGGGCGCGGTCTTCCTGGTGATGGGCCTCGAGCTCGCATCGATCGTGGCCGACGTGCAGCGCGACCACGCCGGCATCGTGCCGGCGCTGCTCATCGCCCTGGGCGCCCTCGTCCTGACCGTCCTCGTCCGGGCGGCGTACGTCGTCCCGCTGCTGTGGGGCCTGTCGCGGAGCGCCGACCGACAGGCCCGACTGCAGGGCCGGCTCGAGGAGTACCGCTCGGCCGACCGCGCGGCGACGAGCGCCGCCCTGCAGGAGCACCGCTTCGGCAACCGACAGCCGAGCGAACGTGACCTCGAACGCTTCGGCGCCCGGATCCGTCGGGTCCTCGCCGACATCCGGTACTTCTCGGCGGCTCCCCTCGGGTGGCGTGAGGGCACGGCGGTCGTGTGGTCGGGGATGCGCGGCGCCGTGACGGTCGCCGCCGCCCAGACCCTGCCGGACGGCACCCCGCAGAAGTCCCTGCTGGTGTTCGTCGCGTTCGCCGTCGCCGTGCTGTCGCTGCTGCTGCAGGGCGGCACGATCGGCCCGCTCCTGCGGCGGATCAGCCCGCCGCGGTCCGACGACACGGCGAAGGACCGCGAGGAACGCCGCCGTCTGATGGAGGTCATGCGGAGCGCCGCCGAACAGGTCACCGCGGCGAGCGCCGAGCCCACGGCGCCGCGCACGCGCGAGGAGCTCGAGGCCACCGACCCGGCGGAGCTGCGGGCGTGGTTCGGCCGCGAGAAGACCCGGCGACTCCAGGTGCTCGACGCCCAGCGGTCCGCGCTGCTCGACGCCCGTGACGACGGCGTGTTCGACGCCGACGTGCTCGAGTCGGTGCTCGGGAACCTCGACGCCGAGCAGATCGCGCTCGAGCTGCGCGGCGGACCGGCCGGCTGACGGGCACGGGCCGGTGGGGACCCCAGCCGGTTCGGTTCAGTGCCCGATCGTGATCCGGAAGACCCGCACACCCGCGGCCTGCAGCGCCGCCAGTCCGAGCCGCAGCCGCATCGTCCGGAACGGTCGCCGGAACCCGGACGGAGCCGATGCGGCCCCGATCTGGTGGAGGACCTCGGACGTCAGGGTCCGCTCGAGCTTCGGGACCAGGCGGGTCGCACCCGACACCGTGATCACGATGCGGACCGCGTGCGGCGTGAGCAGGGGTCCGATCAGGTCCGCCGCCTCGTGCGCGCGGTGGAAAGCCGGGTCGTTCCCCGGACGTCGGATCGCGATGACGGCGAGCTCGGCGTCACCCGTCTCGGACGGGTCGGGCAGGTCGTCGACACCGATGACCCGCATGCGTGCCGCGTCGACACCGGCGCGGACGGCCGCGACTCGGAGCACCGGCAGGAGTTCCTGCGTGCCGGCGAGGACGACCTCGGCGTGCTGCAGGTCGATCGGCTCGTGGCGTTCCCGGGGCGTTCGGGCCATGAGGGGGTCCTTCCGCTCGTTCGTCGTCCCGACAGTACTGATCGGCGGCTGACCGGGCCGGTCCACCCCGAGACCGGCCCGGTTCGCCCCTAGGCTGGCGCCATGGCACGGGTGCTGCGGACGGACCGGGGGCTCGACCGGCTCGTGAACTTCTCGGACGCGACGGTCGCGATCGCGATCACGCTGCTGCTCCTGCCGCTGGTCGACGTGGCGAACGACATCGACCGGATGTCCCTCGGCGCGCTGCTCAGCGAGAACGTCGGCAAGCTCATCGCCTTCGTCGTCAGCTTCGTCGTGATCTCGCGGCTGTGGTTGTCGCACCACGGCCTGTTCGAGGCGACCCGCTCGTACTCGACCACGGTCATGCGTGTGAACTTCGTCTGGTTGGCGAGCATCGCGTTCCTGCCCTTCTCGTCCAACCTCATCGCGCAGACCACCCACGACCGCGGCGTGAACGCGCTCTACATCGGCACGATCGCGCTCGCGAGCCTGAGCATGACGGCGATGCAGTGGACGATCTGGCGGGACCCGGAGCTCATCCGTCCGGACGGTCGCGGCATGGTGCACCCGGTGGACGGCACGGTGACGTTCATCGCCCTGGTGGTGGCGCTGGTCGGCGCCGTGATCGTGCCTGCCGGGGGGCCGTTCTGGCTGTTCCTGCTGGTGCCGGCCGGCTGGGTCTCGACGGCGCTGGAACGCCGGCTCCATGCGGATGACGGGTGGGCAGCGACCCCCCACGAGGACGACACCGGCGACGTGTGACCCCGTCGAGGGGCTGTACAACCGGACAGCTTCGTGCAGAATGGTCTGCGGCCATGACGATTCCCAGCGACGCAGACCAGCAGCACGCCACCCCGACCGTGCACCTGTCGCGTCGTGCTGCCCTCGAGGCGGAGCGCGCCGCGGCGAAGAAGCCGAAGCCCATCGTCACGAAGGCGACGAAGCCCGTCGTCTCGAAGGCGACGAAGAAGACGAAGCCCATCGTCACGAAGGCGACGAAGAAGCCGAAGCCCGCCAGCGCAGCCCCGACCACCCGCTTCACCCGCACCCCGCGCCGCACCGTCACCACCCGCCCGAGCCTGCGGCGCACCAGCCGGCTCACGCTGACCAGCGCCGCGGCCGCCGTCGCGATGTTCGCCGCCTCGGCCATGCCCGCGCACGCCACGGTCGGCACGTCGAGCGCCACGTCGACGCTCGCCCCGGTCGTCCGCACGCAGGACTACGCCGTCACGCAGGCCGTCGCGACCGCCACGACCTCGCGGGACGGCTTCACCATCGGCGGCGGCAACAAGGTCGTCACGACCGACCCCGATGCCGCGGTCGTGTACGGCGGCGAGGTCCGGTCCCCGTTCCCCGCTCCGGTGCGCATGAGCTCGGGCTTCGGGTGGCGCTCGGCCCCGTGCGCGGCGTGCTCCTCGCAGCACCAGGGCCTCGACTTCAACCCCGGCATGGGTGCGCCGATCGGTGCCGTCGCCGCCGGTACGGTCCGCGTCTCGGGCACGTACTTCTCCTACGGCAACGCGGTCATCATCGACCACGTGGTCGACGGCCGGAAGGTCTCCACGCTCTACGGTCACATGATCCCGGGGTCCTCGCCGGTCACGGTCGGCCAGCGGGTCGAGGCCGGCGAGTTCATCGGCAGCGTCGGCTCGTCGGGCGTCTCCACGGGCGCGCACCTGCACCTCGAGGTCCTGATGGACGGCACACTGCCGGTCGACCCGCGCGCGTGGATCGAGTCCCACACCGGACGCCCGCTCTAGCCTCCTTCCCAGCACCTGCGGGCTGATCACCCAGCCGACCTGTGCAGGATCACAGGGTGGACACCTGGATCGCCTTCGCCCTCGTCGTCGTCTTCGTGCTGGTCGGCGGGGTGTTCGCGGCAGCCGAGATCGCCCTGGTGTCGCTCCGCGAGTCCCAGCTCCAGCAGCTGGAGCGCCGTGGCAGCCGCGGTGCACGGGTGGCCGCGCTCGGCCGTGACCCGAACCGCTTCCTGTCCGCCGTGCAGATCGGCGTGACCGTCGCCGGCTTCTTCTCCGCCGCGTACGGTGCGTCCTCGATCGCCCCCGACGTGGCCCCGCTGTTCACCGGGCTCGGGCTCGAACGCGGTGCCGCCGAGGCCGTCGCCCTGGTCGCCATGACCCTGGTCATCGCCTACCTGTCGCTCGTCTTCGGCGAACTCGTGCCGAAGCGCCTGGCCCTGCAGCGTGCCGAGGGCTTCTCGATGGCCGTCGCCCCGACGCTCGACCGGTTCGCGGTCCTGATGCGGCCCGCCATCTGGGTGCTGTCGAAGAGCACCGACGCCGTCGTGCGGCTGCTCGGCGGCGACCCCGACGCGCGCAGCGAGTCGATGAGCACCGAGGAGCTGCGCGGACTCGTCTCCGACCACGACGCGATCGACGAGCAGGGGCGCCGCATCGCCCGCAGCGCGCTCGACGCCCACGACCGGATCCTGCGCGAGTCCATGCGGCCCTGGTACGACGTCGCGACGCTCGACGGCGCACAGAGCATCGCCGAGGCCACCGACCGCGCGCTCGACCTCGGGCACACCCGCTACGTCGTCACCGACGGCTCCCGTGACGGGGTGACGGGCTTCGTGCACCTGCGCGACCTGCTCCGACCCGAGGACGCGACGGCCGAGATCCGGTCGGTCAGCCGGTCGATCGTCGCCTTCCCCGAGACGAAGTCCCTGTCGAGCACCATCGCCGAGATGCGCACCTCCGGCGCCCAGATCGCGCTGGTCGTCGACGAGTACGGCGGCAGCGCGGGCATGGTCACGCTCGAGGCACTGCTCGAAGACCTGGTCGGCCCGATCCGTGACGAGTACGACGCCCCAGTCCGTGACACGGGCGACGTCGACGGCGCCACGGTGCTCGAGGACCTGGTCGCCGACGGCGGACCGGCCCTGCCGGACGGCGACTACGAGACCGTCGGCGGACTGGTGCAGGTGCACCTGGACCGCGTCCCCCGGGTCGGCGACGTGGTCGAGGTGGGGGACCACCGCCTCGAGGTCACCCGCATGGACGGCCACCGGGTGGCCCGCGTCGCCGTCACCGCCACGACGGAGCGCGTCGTCACCACCTGACCCGCGTCACCACGTGATCCGCGTCACCACGTGATCCGCGTCACCACGTGACGGACTGGAGGCCCGGTGCCAGCTGGCACCGGGCCTCCAGTCCGTCTGTGCGAGCGTCAGAAGTCCGTGCCCCGACTCACCGACTCCCACGCGTCCACCTCGGAGCGGAGCGCGTCGAGCGCGGCTCGGAACCCGTCGGACGCGTCGTTGCCGAGCAGCAGCATGAACGGCGTCGCGTCGGACTGGACCGCGGTGATGAGCGCCTGCGCCGCCTTCGCCGGGTCGCCGGGCTGTGTGCCGTGGGCGGTGTCGTGCTCGATGCGCCGCTTGCCGGCGGTGTCGGCGTAGGCCTCGATCGGCGTGGCGGACTGGGTCAGCGAGCGCCCCGCGAAGTCGGTGCGGAAACCCCCGGGCTCGACGACCATGACGTCGATGCCGAGCGGCGCGACCTCCTTGCGGAGGGAGAGCGACAGGGCCTCGAGCGCGGCCTTGACCGCCGCGTAGTAGCCGGAGCCCTCGGGCGAGATGCGGGCGCCGATCGAGGAGATGTTCACGATCGTGCCGGTCCCGCGCGCTCGCATCCACGGCAGGACGGCGCGGATCAGCCCGGTCGGGCCGTGGACGTGGGTGTCGAAGAGCGTCCGGACGGCCTCGGGCTCGCCCTCCTCGACCGCGGCGCGGTAGCCGTACCCGGCGTTGTTGACGAGGACGTCGACGCGGCCGAACCGCTCCTCGGCAGCGGCCACGGCGGCCGTCACGGCGTCGGGGTCCGTGACGTCGAGCGCCAGGGCGAGCGCGCGGTCGGGCGCGGTGTCGGCGATGTCCTGCACGCGGGCGGCATCGCGGGCGGTGACGACGACGGAGCCGCCGGCGGCCAGGACGGCCTCGGCGAACGCGCGACCCAGCCCGGTCGAGCAGCCGGTGATGAACCAGGTGGTGTCGGAAGTGGTGGTCATGCGCCCATGCTGCCGCTGTGCACGGGGGCGAGACGGGGCACGGTGGTACCTGCCTGACGTCAGGCACCAGGACGTAGCCTTCTCGGCATGGGTATCGACGTGCGCAACGAGATCCGCGACTTCCTGTCCTCCCGGCGGGCGCGGATCACGCCGGACCAGGCGGGCATGCCCTCGTTCGGCGGCGGGGTCCGGCGGGTGCCGGGGCTGCGTCGGCACGAGGTCGCGATGCTCGCCGGTGTCAGCGTCGACTACTACACACGGCTCGAACGCGGCACGCTCAAGGGCGTCTCGGACAGCGTGCTCGAGGGCCTGGTCGGCGCACTCCAGCTCGACGAGGACGAACGGACGCACCTGTGGGACCTCGCCCGCCTGGCGAACTCGGGCGTGAAGACGATGCACCGGACCATGCCGACCCGGATCCGCCCGGGTGTGCAGCGACTGCTCGACGCCATCACCGGCGCGCCGGCGTGGGTGCGCAACGAGCGCGGTGACGCCCTGGCGGCGAACGAGCTCGGCCGGGCGCTGTACGCACCGATGTTCGCCGGCCCGGGCCGTCCGGTGAACTCCGCGCGCTTCACGTTCCTCGACCCGGCGGCGCGGACCTTCTTCGTGGACTGGCCCCGGACGGCGCGTGACTCGGTCGCGATCCTCCGGGCGGCCGCGGTCGCGAACCCCTGCGAGCCCGGGCTCGTGACGCTCGTCGGCGAACTGTCCACCCGCAGCGAGGAGTTCCGCACGTGGTGGGCCGAGCACGACGTGCGTCTGCACCGCAGCGGCAAGAAGCGGCTCGACCACCCCGTCGTCGGCGTGCTCGAGCTCGACTACGAGGCGCTCGACCTGGTCGCCGACCCCGGCCTGACCATGTTCACGTACAGCGCCGAACCCGGCTCCGAGTCCGAACGGTCGATCGCACTGCTGGGCAGCTGGGCCGCCACGGAGCGCGCCGAACAGGTCGCGGCCGAGGCCTGAGCGCGACCGACGGAATGCCGACGCCGAACGACGACCCCGATGTCGTACGACGTCGGAGATGTCGTCGCGGCGCCGCGGATCGACGCCGCCGTAGGCTGACCGCGTGAGCACCCCCGGCGCCGACACCGACCACCGCGCCGAACCCGCGTTCGCCCGCGCGGTCGCCAAGGCCCTCGGGGAGGCTCGGACCGTGCTGGCCCTCGGCGCCGGCAGCGTCCAGTACCTCCCGAACGCCGTCGACGTGACGACCGTCGAGGACCCGACTGCCCCGCTCCCTGCCGCGGACGCCGCCGTCGCCGCCTTCTGCGTGCAGGACTGGTCAGACCCGGAGCGCGTGCTCGCCGAGGTCCGGCGCGCCACCACCGGCCCGGTGGTGGTCCTGACGCGGGACCCCGCGCGGATCGCCGAGCACTGGCTGGCGGAGTACGCCCCCGACGTCACGGCCGCCGACGCGGCGCGCCACCCCATGCTCGACCGCATCGCCGCGGCGCTCGGCGACGAGGTCACGACCACCCGGCTGCCGGTCCCGTTCACGAGCGTCGAGCGGTTCGCCGAGGCGTTCTACGCGCGGCCGGAGCGGCTGCTCGACGCCGACGTGCGCCGGGCCGACCCGGCCTGGGGACTGGTCGACGAGATGAGTGCCCGGCGCTCGGTCGCCGCGCTCCGCAGCGCGCTCGAGACCGGCGCCTGGGACGACCGGTACGGGCACCTGCGCGTCCAGCCCGCGTACGACGGGTCGGTCGCGCTCTTGACAGCGGGTCCTAGGCTGACCTCGTGAGCAATCGTCCCCAGGAGGTCGTCGGCGTCCACGCCGGCATCAGGGCCTGACGCCCCCGGCTGTGTCGTCCGACACGGCCGCGCTCGTCGACCCCCCTCCCGGAAGCGCCGTCCGGCGCGACGCCCGTGGGCGCCCCGGACGGCACCACAGAACGGTTCACACCATGCTGCCCATCAGCGAGACCACCATCCGCACGTCCTTCGTCAACGCCTCGCGCAAGGAGACGAGCGACGTCACGCTGCCCGCCGGCTTCGACACGATCGTCTGGGACGACCTCGACTACCTGGGCTGGCGCGACCCCAAGATCGGACGGCGCGCGTACGTCGTCGTGCCGACGCTCGACGGCGGCCTGGTCGGGATCCTGTTCCGCCAGGCCGAGGCGTCGCCTCGCTCCCGGGCCCAGTGCTCGTGGTGCCAGGACGTGCAGCTGCCGAACGACGTGGTGTTCTGGAGCGCCAAGCGCTCCGGCAAGGCGGGCCGGAACGGCAACACCGTCGGCACCCTGGTGTGCGAGGACTTCCAGTGCTCGCGCAACGTCCGGAAGACCCCGCCGTTGGCCTACGAGGGCTTCGACGTGCAGGCCGCACGCCTGCGGCGCATCGAGGACCTGCAGGTGCGCGCGGCGGGCTTCGCCGCCGAGGTCTGACCCACACCCCAACACGGACGGGAGGCCCGTGGCGGGGTCGCCACGGGCCTCCCGTCCGTCTCCTGGTCGGTTCTACCGGCCGATGCTCGACATGTCGGGGTAGCGGTCGCCCGACGGGGCGGGCAGCGCCGACAGACGCTCGACCTGCTCCGGGGTGAGGGTGAGGTCGGTGGCGCCGACGTTCTCCTCGAGTCGGCTGACGCGCTTGGTGCCCGGGATCGGGACGACGTCGTCGCCCTGCGCCAGCAGCCAGGCGAGGGCGACCTGGGCGGGCGTGCCGCCGACCTCGTCCGCGACGTGCTTGACCTCGTCGACGATGCGCATGTTCGTCGCGAAGGCCTCCTCCTGGAAGCGGGGGTTGTCGAGGCGGAAGTCGCCGGAGTCCAGGTCCGAGGGCTTCGTGATCGCTCCGGTCAGGAACCCGCGGCCGAGCGGCGAGTACGGCACCAGGCCGATGCCGAGTTCGCGCAGGGTGTCGAGCACGTCGCCCTCGGGGTCGCGGGTCCACAGCGAGTACTCGCTCTGCAGGGCCGTGATCGGGTGGACGGCGTGCGCCTTGCGGATCGTCGCGGCACTGGCCTCGGACAGGCCGATGTGGCGGATCTTCCCCTGCTGGACGAACTCGGCGAGCTGGCCGATGACGTCTTCGATCGGGACCTGCGGGTCGACGCGGTGCTGATAGTACAGGTCGATGTGGTCGGTGCCGAGGCGGCGGAGGGAGCCCTCGAGCGCCTCCTGGACGGACTCGGGGGCAGAGCTGATGCCACGCTGCGTCGCCGGCTCCGCTTCGCCCGGCTGGTGGGTGATGAGGCCGAACTTCGTCGCGATGACGACGTCGTCGCGGCGGTCGGCGAGGGCTCGACGCAGGAGCTCCTCGTTCGTGTAGGGACCGTAGGCCTCGGCGGTGTCGAAGAGGGTGACGCCGAGGTCGATCGCGCGGTGGATGGTGCGCACCGACTCGTCGTCGTCCGTGCCGGCGCCCGTGTAGAAGGCGCTCATCCCCATCGTCCCGAGGCCGAGGGCGCCGACGTGGAGGTCACTGAGCTTGCGTGTCTGCATGCATCCCGGTCTACTCGTGCTGTGATCAGAGCGTGAACCTGTACTTCCGGCTGCTGCTCCTGCGTCTCCGGACCCGGCGAGCGCGCCGCCTGTCGCTGTGGGACGAGGCGAGGACGCCGTTCCGCGTGGTGCCGACCGACCTCGACCCGCTGCGGCACGTCAACAACGGCAAGTACCTGTCCATGCTCGACCTGGGCCGGATGGACCTGATGCTCCGCTCCGGGTTCTGGCAGTCGCTGACCGATCGTGGCTGGTACCCGGTCGTCGCCGCGCAGACGATCACGTACAAGCGGTCGCTGACGCTCGGGCAGCGGTTCGAGCTCGTGACCCGCGTGCTCGGGGTGGACGACCGGGCCGCGTACATGGAGCAGACGTTCGTGCGGCGCGGGTCCGTCGTCGCCCGTGCGGTGGTGCAGGCACGCTTCCTGCGGACCAGTGGCGGCACGGTGCCCTCGGCGGAGTTGCTCGACGCCCTCGGCGGGGCCCCGGCGGACCGGGAGCTGCCGGCGTGGGTGCACGACTGGGCCGGAGCCGTCCGCATCAGCTCGACGGAGGCGTAGACAGGTTCCGTGAGCGAACGACCGTCGAGCAGCACCACCCGCAGGAGACTCATCGCCGGGGGAGTCGGCCTGGGACTGGCGGGGGTGCTCGCCGCGTGCAGCGGACCCGCACCGAAGCCGTCGGGGTCGCCCACGTCCGCACCGTCCGACTCCACGCCGTCCGGATCCGCGTCGCCGTCGTCGGGCGGGACCGGTCCGACCACCTGGGACGCGTTGGCCGCGGCCGTGTCCGGCACGCTGCTCAGATCCGGCTCGCAGGGATGGGACGGTGCCCGCGTGCTCGAGAACCCCCGCTACGACGACGCCGACCCGCAGGGCATCCTCCGCGTGGCGGACACGGACGACGTCGCCGCGGGGTTGGCGTTCGCGCGGAACACGAACACCCCCGTGGCACTCCGCGCCGGCGGTCACTCGTACACGGGGTGGTCGGCCGGCGGCGCCGCGGGCACGGACGTCCCCCGGTCGCTCGTGATCAGCACCGCGGACCTCGACGGTGTCCAGGTGTCCGGCGACTCGGTGACGGTGGGCCCCGGCGCACGGCTCGCGGACGTCTACGCGACCCTGGCCGATGCCGGACGTGCCATCGGCTCGGGCTCCTGTCCGACGGTCGGCATCGGCGGCCTGACCCTCGGCGGTGGCGTGGGGGTGCTCGTCCGCTCGTTCGGGCTCACCGCCGACCAGGTGACCGCCGTCACGATGGTCACCGCGGACGGGACCGTGCACGAGACGTCCGCGTCGTCGGACCCGGACCTGTTCTGGGCCAGCCGTGGCGGGGGTGGCGGGACGGTCGGCGTCGTGACGTCGATGACGCTGCGGACGCAACCCGCGCCTCCCGTGCTGCTCTTCACCGTCGTCTTCCCCTGGTCTGCCGCTGCGGCGGTCGTGCGTGCCTGGCAGGCCTGGGCGCCCCGGGCGGACCCGAAGCTGTGGTCGACCCTGAAACTGCTGGCCGGGTCGCGACACAGCACACCGACCGTGACCGTCACGGGAACGTGGACCGGCGAGAAGTCGGGCGCAGACACCTCCGTCGACGGTTTCATCGCGTCCGCCGGGGTGACTCCGACGACGCACACCGCGACGGAGCTCAGCTACGGCGCTGCGATGGCGCAGCTGGCGGGGAAGCCGCAGCGGGTGTCCGAGGCGGCGACGTCGTCGATCGGGACCACGGCGCTGTCCGACGCGCAGATCGACGTGCTGGTGCAGCAGGCCGCGGGTGCGTCCGACGTCTCCGGGATGCAGGAGGGCGGTGTCGCGCTCGACGCCCTCGGCGGGGCCGTGGC
Source organism: Curtobacterium sp. MCLR17_007 (assembly GCF_003234655.2). Taxonomy (NCBI): domain Bacteria; kingdom Bacillati; phylum Actinomycetota; class Actinomycetes; order Micrococcales; family Microbacteriaceae; genus Curtobacterium; species Curtobacterium sp. MCLR17_007. The sequence continues at coordinate 3,627,916 of NZ_CP126271.1, forward strand.
CGACGTCGGGCGAACGGACACCCCGTTCCCGTGGCGGTCGGCGCTGTGCACCGTGCAGTACACGGCGGTGTTCGCGAACGGCAGCGACCCGGCGCCGTTCGACCGGTACGTGCGCGGGTTCCGCTCGGCGATGCGTCCGGCGTGGGGCGATGCGGCGTACGCGAACTACTGCGACGCCGCGATCACCGACCCGTCGGCGTACTTCGACGTCAACACCTCACGGCTGCACCGCATCGCTGAGCAGGCCGATCCGCACGGGGTGTTCGCGCAGCCGCACTGGGTCTGAGCCGCGGCGCTGATGCGGGCGCGGGCGGAACGGCACTGCACGCCGGAACGGACACAGCACCACGGGATCCCGTGGTGCTGTGTCCGTTCTGCGGTGCGGTGCGGGCTGCACGCCCGCGCGCTGTGGCTCAGCCGCGGCGGAAGTAGCCGTTCGACGCCGGCAGGAACATCAGGACCGTCGCGATGATGACCGCGATGAGGCCGATGGTGCCGAGGATCGTGAACGAGGCAACGCCGAACAAGACCTGCAGGATCGCCAGGACCAGCAGCACGATCCGGGCCCAGTTGCGGCCATCGCGCATGCGGAAGACGATGAACAGCTGAACCAGCGCGATGACGATGCCGATAATGCCGCCGGCCACAGCGATGCCGCCCATGTTCTGAGCCTGGACCTGCGTGGAAGCAGAGCTGGAGAACAGGGCGACGACGCCGCCGATCAGGCCCAGCAAGACGGTGATCAGCCAGAGGAAGAACGAGACGGTGACCGCGGTCGGCCGCCCAGAAGATGCGCTCATGGTGTGTGTTCCCTTCGTGGTCCCTGTGGACCGGATGTGACAGAAGGTAGTCGTCGGCGGCCCGGTTCGTCCGCGACGACCTACGATGTGCGCATGGTGGCACCGGAGCTGGTCGTCCTCGACGCCGATGCCTGGCGTGCCTGGCTGGTCGCGCACGAGGACGAACCCGACGGCGTCTGGCTGGTGCTGGCGAAGAAGGGCACCACCGAGCCGACGAGGCTCACCTACGCCCAGGCGCTCGACGAGGCGCTGTGCTCGGGCTGGATCGACGGGCAGAAACGCTCGCGTGACGCGGCCACGTTCCTGCAGCGGTTCACCCCGCGCCGGAAGGCCTCGCTGTGGTCGGAACGGAACATCGGCCTGGTCGCGACGCTGACCGCCGCGGGCCGGATGCGCGACCGCGGACAGGCGGAGGTCGACCGGGCGAAGGCGGACGGACGGTGGGACCGGGCGTACGCGGGCGCGGCGAGCGCCACGGTGCCCGAGGACCTGCAGACCGCGCTCGACGCCGACCCCGCGGCGGCCGCCCTGTTCGCGGACCTGGACGGGACCAACCGGTACGCCGTGCTGCACCGGGTGACGACGGCCCCGAGCCCCACCGCCCGCGCGAACCGCATCGCCAAGCTGGTCGGGATGCTCGGACGCGGCGAGACGCCGTACCCGCGACCCGAGCGCTGACCCGGGGGACAGGTGTGGATGCTCCACCCGCCATCGCGGCGTAGACCGGGTCCATGACCAACTCCGATACCACGACCCGTCCCGCAGACGCCTCCGGCACGTTCCGCATCGGTGGCGACCTCGAGGTCAACCGCCTCGGCTACGGCACCATGCAGCTCACCGGCCCCGGGGTGTGGGGACCGCCGAAGGACCACGACGAAGCCGTCCGCGTGCTCAAGCGCGCCGTCGAGCTCGGGGTGAACTTCTTCGACACCGCCGACTCGTACGGCCCCTACGTCGCCGAGGAGCTCCTCAAGGAGGCCCTGCACCCGTACGGCGACGACGTCGTCATCGCGACCAAGGCCGGCCTGACGCGGACCGGACCCAACAAGTGGCCGCCGGTCGGCCGTCCCGAGTACCTGCGCCAGGAGGCCGAGATGAGCCTCCGGCGCCTGGGGCTCGAGCGCATCGACCTGTTCCAGCTGCACCGCATCGACCCGAAGGTCCCGCTCGAGGACCAGGTCGGCGAGCTGAAGAAGCTGCAGGACGAGGGCAAGATCCGCCACATCGGCCTGTCCGAGGTCTCGGTCGACGACGTCAAGGCCGCGCAGGAGATCGCCACCATCGTCTCCGTGCAGAACCTCTACAACCTGCAGAAGCGCGACGCCGAGGAGCTCCTCGACTGGTCCACCGAGCAGGGCATCGGCTTCATCCCGTGGTTCCCGCTCGCCACCGGCGGACTGACGGGCGACCGCTCCCCGCTGACCGATCTGGCGCAGCGCAAGGGCGCGACCCCGGCACAGCTCGCCCTGGCGTGGCTGCTCAAGCGCTCGCCGGTCATGCTGCCCATCCCGGGCACGTCGAGCGTCGACCACCTCGAGGACAACCTCGCCGGTGCGACGATCGAGCTGACCGACGACGAGTTCGAGGAGCTGTCCGGCCTGGGCAAGTGACGCGACCGGGCCCCGCTGGCGGCGGTGGTTCCCGGATCGAGCGGTGACGAATCCGGTTCGCGATCCTGCGGGATCCCGGACCGGATTCGTCATCTGACAAAAGCGATGGCCGCCATCGCCCGCGCAGCAGCCCGGCCGAGCCCCTCCGCCGGCCTGGTCCACCGCCAGGGCGCGGGCGACTACCGTCGACAGCATGCAGCGACGCCCCCTGGCCAGCACCGGCCGCGAAGTCTCCGTCATCGGTCTCGGCACGTGGCAGTTCGGTGGTGACTGGGGGCCCGTCTCCGACGAGGACGCCTTCGCCGTGATGGACGCCTCCGCCGACGCCGGTGTGACCCTGTTCGACACCGCCGACGTCTACGGCGACGGCGAGAGCGAGCAGCGCATCGGCCGTTGGCTCAGGGCCAACGCGGACTCCGGGGTGACGGTCACGACGAAGATGGGCCGCCGCGCGGACCAGGTCCCGGAGAACTACGTCGCGGCGAACTTCCGCGAGTGGGTCGACCGGTCGCGGACGAACCTGCAGCAGGACACGCTCGACCTGGTTCAGCTGCACTGCCCGCCGTCCGTGGTGTTCGCGGACGACGCGGTGTACGACGCCCTCGACGCCCTGATCGCGGACCAGTCGATCGCCGCGTACGGCGTCAGTGTCGAGACCGCCGAACAGGCCCTGACCGCGATCGCCCATCCCGGTGTGGCCAGCGTGCAGATCATCCTCAATGCGTTCCGCCTCAAGCCGCTCGACGCCGTCCTGCCCGCAGCCCGTGAGGCCGGTGTCGCCGTCCTGGCCCGTGTGCCGCTGGCGTCGGGACTGCTCTCCGGCAAGTACACGACCGACACCGAGTTCGCCCCGCAGGACCACCGAACGTACAACCGGCACGGCGAGGCCTTCGACCAGGGCGAGACCTTCAGCGGCGTCCCGTTCGAGGACGGTGTCCGCGCGGCGCAGGAGTTCGCGGCGTCCCTGCCGTCAGGTGTGTCCGTCCCGCAGGCCGCGCTCGCGTGGATCGTCGCGCAGGACGGCGTCACCGCGGCGATCCCGGGTGCGCGCAACGCCGACCAGGCCCGCTCGAACGCCGAGGCCGGCTCGCTCGACCTCGACTCCGTGCCCGGCCTCGACAGCACGGTGAACGACCTGTACGACCGCTGGTTCCGCGCGACGGTGCACGAGCGCTGGTGACCTACGGCCTGAGCTCCTCCCAGCGTCGGCTCCGAGGGGCTTCAGGCAGCAGGCGTGGTTCCCACCGGTCCCACGGCTGACCGGCCCGGTGCGGGCCTACGGTGATCCCGCAGCTGCAGGACACCCGGGAGGACCGCCATGCGTCCGCGTCACATCGTCACCGTCGCGTCACTGGTCGCGGCCCTCGTCGCGGTCCCCGCCGTCGTCGTCCTCGCGTCGCACCCGGTGGTCACGACCACCGCCACCGCCGAGGCGGCACGCATCGCCGCGGCCCAGATCCGCGAGCTCCGGCACACGCCGAACCAGGTCCTCACCGGCGTCGTCGGCGCGGACGTCCGTGGTGCGGTGACGTTCGCGTACGCCGGGGACTCGATCACGGCCCGCCCGGGTTCGTGGCTCCGTGACCTCGCGAGCGACCCGACCGGCTCGGGTACCGGCGTGCACGCGCTCGGCGGCTACGCGCACAGCGGGTACCGCTCCGACCAGGTCCTGGCGCGGATGCCCGCCGTCCCCGGGGCGGACGTGCTGGTCGTCGAGCTCGGCACCAACGACGTGAACCAGGGCGTGCCGACCGACCGCATCGTGCGCACCATCGACACCCTCGTCGAGCGGCAGGGCACGCCGCACGTGCTGCTGGTCGCCGCTCCGCCGTCGAACCACACCACGAGCCTGTGGGGCGTCGACCGTCGGACCGGCAACCGGGTGCTCGACCGAGCCCTGGCGACGGACGCCCACGCGCACGGCTGGTCCTACGCCGACCCGTTCGCCGGCGACCGCGAGCCCGACGACTCCTGGGCGCCCGGCACGACGGCGGACGGCATCCACCCGACGACCGCGGCGAACGTCCGGATCGCCGGCGCGTTCGCCACGGCGATCCGCACGGCGTCGGGATCGTCGGGGACCGGCGCCCCCGCAGTCAGCGAGACCGCCGTCAGCGACACCACGGTCACCACGCGCTGAGCGTCAGCGCGAGGTCGTCAGCGCGAGGTGAGGACCTTCTGCGTGCCGGCGATCACCGCGGCGTCCTCGGCGAGCGCCACGAGCGGGTCGTGCAGGCCGGTGGTCTTCCCGACGGCCTTGCGCGCGGCCAGGCCCACGAAGCTGCCGATGACCGCGCCGACCGCGCCGAGCACGGCACCCTCGACACGGCGGTCGCGCCTGCCGGTCGTCCCGATGGCGAGCCCGACGACGGCTCCGGACGCTGCCCGGCCGATCAGCCCGGTGGCGGCGGTGCGGTTCGGGGTCATCGGGAGCTTGTCGCCGATGATCTCGCCGACCGCGGCAGCGACCAGCAGCCCGCGGCCGAGCGGCGTGCGGAACACCGCCCAGTCCTGCCACGACCCGGACAGCTGCGACTGGTCCCGGTTGAGTGCCAGCAGTGCGAGCGGGGTCGCGCTGCGGCCGCCGGTCAGGATCCCGAGCAGCAGTGCCTTGGTGCCGGTGTGCTTGGTGTGCTTCGCCATCGTGTGTCTCTCCTCGTACAGGTCCAGTCCGACGCTACGCGCACGCCTCGACGCCAGCTGGAGGGTGTAGCAATGTGCCGTGCATGTGGGCGTGATCGACGAGGCCGGACGGCTCCGACTGCTCGGCGCCGCGATCGCGGGGGCCGCGTTCGCGGTCGTCCTGGTGATGCTCGTGCTGTCGTCGTGGACCACGGCGACGACCGGCGTGCTCGTGTCCGTCGGCATCCCCGCCGCGGTCGTCGGAGGTGCGATCGGCGTCGCGCTGACACTGCGGTCCTGGCGGCTCGAGGGCGGCTACGAACGTGCGACGGTCGCGCAGCGGTGGGTCTCCGACGGCGAGGTCCCGGTCGACGTGCCCGCCACCGAGTGGATCCCGCTCGTCCAGGCGCAGGCCGAACGCCAGCTCGCCGGCTGGGGGAAGATCGTGCTCAGCGTGTTCTGGATCGCGATGACATGGTCGATGCGCGCGCAGCACGGCATGCTCATCACCCTGCTGCTCACCGGCCTGTGGGTGGGGCTCGGCCTCTGGAGCGCCGTCGTGGTCATCCCGCGGGCGCGGGCAGCTGCGGCGATGCTCAGGCGTCCGTTCGTCACCGAGCCGGATGGTCCGGTCACGTCCGTGTAGGCAGGGTGCATGACACCCCCGAAGCACCCGTTCCGTTCCCGTCGCGCCCTGGTCACCGGTGCCAGCGGTGGCATCGGCGAGGCCATCGCGGTCGGCCTGGCGCGCGCCGGCAGCGACGTGGTCCTGGTCGCCAGGTCCGCTGACGCGCTCGAAGCGGTCGCGGCGCGGATCCGGCGTGACCACCGGGTGCGGACCGAGGTCCTCGTGGCCGACCTGGCGACTGACGACGGGGTCGACCACGTCGTCGAGGCCATGCGGGGGACCCGCGTCGACATCGTGGTCGCGAACGCCGGGGTCGGCGCGCACGGAGACTTCGTCGACGCCACGGACGAGCGGAACCGGACGCAGATCGCGCTCAACTGCACCGCGCTGACCCGGATGGTGCACGCGTTCCTGCCCGCCATGCTCGAGCGTCGGGTCGGCGGTGTCATGACGATCGCGTCGACCGCGTCGTTCCAGCCGACGCCGGGCATGGCCGTCTACGGGGCGACCAAGGCCTTCGTGCTGTCGTTCACCGAGGCCGTCTGGCAGGAGACGCTCGGCTCGGGCGTCCGGGTCCTGGCACTCTGCCCCGGTCCCACAGAGACGGGCTTCTTCGACGCGGCCGGTGGCGGCGACGTCATGACGAGCGGGCGGCAGACCGCCGACCAGGTCGCCGCGGTCGGCCTGCGCGCCTTCGCCCGTGCCGGGGGCCCGACGGTGGTGTCGGGGCTCGGCAACACCGTGATCGCGAACGCGCACCGGTTCGTGCCGCGTGCCCTGATGGCGCGGATGTCCGCGAAGGTGACGGCCGAGCACTGAACCCGGCCACGGCCGGACGGGAGGCCCGGTGCGGGCCCGCACCGGGCCTCCCGTCCGGTGGTCAGGCCGTGAACTGCCGGTAGAAGGCGGCGGGGTCGGCCGCCAGGGCCGCCTTCGCGGCGGCGCTCCAGTCGTCGACGACGACCTCGAGCGCGTCGCGCTCGACCCCGTCGAGCGACGCCCGTGCCACGTCGGCCGGGTCGACCTTGGGGCCCTCATAGCCCGCCATCATGTCGGTGTCGGCCGCACCCAGGTGCAGCCCCTGCATGCTGATGCCCTTCGGCGCGAGTTCCAGGCGCAGGGCGTTCGTCATGTTCCACGCCGCCGCCTTGGCGATCGCGTAACTGCCCGAGCCGGGGTACGCGAACCACGACAGCGCCGACAGGACGTTCACGATGCCGCCGCCCCCGTTGCGCTCGATGACGGGTGCGAAGGCCCGGGTCATCGCGAGCGTGCCCCACACGTGCGTGTCGAGTTCATGCCGCAGGTCGTCCAGGTCGTCGGTCAGCAGCGCCGACTGCGAGGTGATGCCGGCGTTGTTGACCAGCAGCGTGACGTCGCCGGCGCGCTCCGCGACGGCGTCGACGGAGGCCTGGTCGGTGATGTCGAGGGGCAGGACCTCGACGCCGGGGACGTCGACGAGCTCGGGCCGGCGAGCGGTCGCGTAGACCTTCGCGGCACCGCGCTCGAGCAGCTCCGTGACGAAACGGCGACCGATGCCGCGGTTCGACCCGGTGACGAGTGCGACCGATCCGGTGATGTCCATGGTGTCCTTCCGTCGCGCGGGCCTCTCCCGCGACGACGGACGTACGCTAGGACCTCACATGGACGTCAGGGGCAAGTCGTGATCGACGAACGGATGCGCATCGGGGACCTCGCCGCACGGGCGGGCGTCAGCGTGCGGTCGCTGCGGTACTACGAGGAACAGGGGCTGCTCGTCGCCGACCGGACAGCGGCGGGGCAGCGCACGTACGACGACGCCGCCGTCGAGCGGGTCCGCCTGGTGCAGCAGCTCTACGCCGCCGGGTTGTCCAGCCGGACGATCGCGCAGCTGCTGCCGTGCGTGGACGCGGGTGTCGCCACGCCGGAGAGCTTCGCGCTGCTGACCGACGAGCGCGACCGGATCACGGCGCAGATGGCCGAGCTGCGCGCCGCGCGTGACCGGCTCGACGAGGTCATCAGCATCAGCGAGCACCCGACGCCGGAGCACTGCCCGGCGCTGCGCTGACCGTCAGCGGCGGGAGCGACCCGGGTCGACGACGCGCCGGTCCGCGGCGCTCGAGCGCACGGCGAAGCCCGCCGCGACGGCGCCCGCCGTGTCCGCAGCGAGGTCGCCGATCGTGTCGTCGTAGCCGACGAAGATCGACGAGTCGAGGTACGTGTGCCCGACCCACTCGCACATCTCCCACACGCCACCGATCGCCAGCCCGGCCGTCCCCGCCAGCACCACGACGGCGACCAGCGGCATCCGCCGGACGTCGGGGAGCACCCGGACGTCGGAGCCGATCACGACGACCAGGATGCTCAGCGCGCCGATGAGCAGGAAGTGGATGATCTTGTCCCAGAGGAACACGGTCGTGTACCACTCCAGGACGCTGCTCCAGCCGGCCACCAGTGCCAGCAGGCAGAGCGCGGTGTCGAAGGCCGGACGCAGGCCCAGGATGCGCGGGACGACGACGCCGAGCATCGTCAGCGACATCACCGCGAAAGCGATCGGGCCCCAGCCGACGGCCGCGACGGGGATGCTCACGAGCGTCAGTGCCCGGAGCACGTCGGCCACGTACTCGGCGCCGTGGGGACGACGCAGGAAGGTCGGGCCGGCGGTGGTGACGATGCTGGTCACTCAGGTCTCCCAACGAATGACGGCATGGACGGGGAGGTGGTCGGAGGGCCAGGTGCCCGACGGCCGCAGCGTGGAGATCGACACGCTGTCGACGGCCGGACGGGCCCCGGCGGCGCCGCGGACCAGGATCCGGTCGAGGCGGGGACCGCCGGGCTTCGGCTGTCGGTAGGCCGCGTACGTGCCGACGCTCGCCGGACGCCGCTCCGCGGGCATCAGGTCCCAGGTGTCCTCGAGCCCCGCCGCCGTCAGCACCCGGGCGGACGCCGAGCGCTCCCCGGCGTTCCAGTCGGCCATGACCACCGCGGGCAGCCCGGCGGCGTGCACCTGCCGCCCGAGCAGCCGCGCGGAGCGGACCTGCGCGAGCGGGGAGAACGGGTCGACGTGGGTCGCGACGGCCAGGAACGCCGTGTCCGACACGAGGTCGTGCAGGCCGACCAGCACGGCGATCCGCGGGAAGGGCGCTCCCCACGCCCGGGAGCCGATCCGGGTCGGGTCCAGCGCGAGTGCGATCGTGCGGGTGTCGCCGACCCGCAGCCGCTCGGTGTCGACGAAGAACCCCACGTGCTCGCCACCGCCGGCCGCACTGCGGTCGGCGACCACCGGGGCCCACCGTGACCCGAGTGCGGTGGCGAGGTGCTGCACCTGGGCGGACACGGCCTCCTGGACGGCCAGCAGGTGCGGTGCCTCGGACCGGACCAGTTCGGCGACGGCCGGGGCGCGACGGGTCCAGGCGTCCGGGTGCCCACGCCGCAGGTGCGGCATCGGCCGGCGCACGTTGAACGTCATGCAGTGCAGACCGGGGTGGTCGACCGTCACCGCTGCACCGGCACGGCATCGCTCGGCTGCGGTGCTCGATGCGGGGCCGCTCGACGGACGACCGGCACCGGGCGCGTGCCGACGAGTGCTCGCCGCATGATGCGGGCGGGGGAGAACGCCCGCATGCCGGACACCCAGAACGTGCGGGCGGCCTTCCGGGTCCGGACGACCAGTCCCCACGGATCCTGCACGGGCGTGCCCGACACCGACGCGACGAGCCCGGTGTCGAGCACCGTGCGCCAGGTCGGGTCGAACTGGATCGACAGGTCGACGTCGTCGTGGACCATCGGGTCCTCACGGTGGACGCGGTGCCGGATCGCCAGCCAGGCGGTGCGCCGCATGAACATGTTCGAGCCGAACAGCGGCGGGCGTCCGAGCGCCCCGGTCATCAGCGTGAAGTACGCCCGCATGTAGGCGACGTCCCAGAACCGTCCGGCGCCCGTGCCCAGTCCGCGGAAGTGCCCGGGACCGGTCACGGCCGTGACGAGCGGGTCGGCGAACCAGGCCGTCCCGCGGGCGATCCAGTCCGCCGGCAGGACCGAGTCGGAGTCGACACGGGCGATCAGGTCGCCGCGGGCGGCGTCGTACCCGTGGCTCGTGGCGGCACCGATCCCCCGCAGTGGCTCGTGCAGCACCGTCGCACCGGCCGCCCGTGCCACCGCGGCGCTGCCGTCGGAGCTGCCGTTGTCGACGACGACGACCTCGTCCGGCCGGCGGGTCTGCCCGGCGAGGGACGCCAGGCAGGCGGTGAGCTGGTCCGCGTCGTCGAGGACCGGGATCACGACGGTCACGGTCAGCGGGGAGTGCATGCACCCACCCAACCAAGAGGGTGCTGAGCACCGGTCACCCTTCGGTACGCGCGTGGTGTTCGGACGGCGTCCCCGGGTCGCCCTCGGGGTCAGCGCCGATGTCCGTCAGGTCGTCCCGGGTGTCGGCGTGCACCGGCTCGCTGTGCCCGAAGGTGCGTGCTGCTGCGCGCAGCCGGGCGACGAACTCGTCGTTCTCCATCTCGAGCTCGTCCTCGTCCGCGTCCTCGACGACCACCTCGCTCGCCGGTCCGATCAGGATCTTCGTCGTCGTCATGGTGCCGTCGTGCGCGACCGCCGGGACGGCGACGGTGTCGGCTCGGTCGCCCCCCGCGAGCGCCGCGGCGTACTCGATCACGGCGTCGGCGACGTCGTCCCCGGTCAGGATCTTCGAGCCGTCGTAGTTGATGTGCTTCATGGGTCTCCCTTCGCGGCCAGTGAAGCGTGCTCCGCCGGGACGGGCGCCCAGGAGGGACGGATCACGCGGACGGAGGCCGGTACGGTCGGGGCATGGGCCGACGCAACGTCCTGGTCGAGGGGGTCTCCGGCAGCGGGAAGTCATCCGTCTGCCGTGAGCTCCGGCGTCGTGGACACGATGCGGTGGACGGCGACCGCGAGCTCGCGTACCAGGGCGACCCCGTGACGGGTCGCGTGGTCGATGGCGTGACCGGCACGGACGTGCACCGCCACCACCTGTGGGACGTCGGACGCGTTCGCGCGCTGGTCGCTGATGACGCGACGCCGGTCACGTTCTTCTGCGGGGGATCCCGGAACGTCGGGGCGTTCATCGACCTGTTCGACACCGTGTTCGTGCTGACGATCGACCTCGACACGCTGCGGAGCCGGCTCGACCAGCGTGCCGCGGACGACTGGGCGGGGCGGGGGAGGACGGCGGAGCGGGCGATGGTCGAGGAGCTGCATGCGTCCGGTGCGGACACTCCGGCCGGGACGCCCGTCGACGCCACGCGGCCCCTGCACGTCGTGGTCGACGAGATCCTGCGGCGCTGCTGATCCCGCGCGCTGTGGTCCGTGCTGCTGTGCCGTGATCCGTGCTGTGGTCCGTGCCGTGGTCCGTGCTGCGATCCGTGCTGGGGTCCGTCAGGCGTGCGGGTCGTCGTCGGCTCCTGGGGAACCTGTCAGTCGCTGACGGAAGACCCAGACGCCCACACCGGTCATGACGCCACCGGACGCTGCCGCGACGAGGAACGCCAGGCCCGCCAGCACGTGGCCGCCGGTGAGCAGGACCACCCCGATCAGCGCGGCCGCCCCTACGAAGAGCGCGGCGAGCACGAAGGTGACGACGGTGCTGCGCGGCGTGGCGTTCTGCGCGAGCCAGGTGTCCCGTACCCAGTTCGGGTCCCGCGCCCGCCAGACGAGGCCGACCGTGGTGCCGAGCAGCACCACGATGCTCGCGAGGAGCAGGACCAGCGCCGCCATGCCCGAACCCTACCCGGACCGTTGAGTGTCGCTCGTGGATGCGCCAGGATCGGACCATGGTCGGGGAACAGGGAGACGGGCCGCGCGTCGTCGCGGTGAGCAGGGACGGCGAGCACCGGTTCAGCAAACCGCTCGTCGACGAGGTCGTCCTGGTCGAGGGATGGGGCATCGAGGGCGACGCCCATGCGGGGACGACCGTGCAGCACCGCTCCCGCGTGGCCCGCGACCCCTCGCAGCCGAACCTGCGCCAGGTGCACCTGATCCACGCCGAGGTCTTCGACGAGGTCGCCGCTGCCGGCTTCCACGTCGAGCCGGGGCAGATGGGCGAGAACGTCACGACGCGGGGGGTCGACCTGCTCGGCCTGCCCACCGGTACCGTGCTGCACCTCGGTGACTCCGCCCGGGTCCAGGTGACGGGGCTGCGGAACCCGTGTCAGCAGATCAACGACTTCGAGCCGGGGCTGTTGCGCGCGGTGCTCGGCCGGGCCGACGACGGCTCCGTCGAACGCAAGGGCGGCGTGATGAGCATCGTCCTGGCCGGTGGGACCGTGCGGCCCGGCGACGGCATCCGCGTCGAGCTGCCCGCTGGCGAACCGCAGCCGCTGCAACCGGTGTGAGCGTGCGGATCGCCGACCTCGCCGATGACCCGCCGGCCTGGTCCGGCACACTGCTGGTCGCGCGCGGGTCGGACAGGGCCGAGTGGGGTCCGACGGACGAGCGGTACCAGGCGGGCTCGATCAGCAAGCACCTGATGTCGGTCGTGGTCCTCTCCCTGGTGGGCCGCGGTGTGCTCGACCTGGACGCCCCCATCGCTCGCTGGGTGCCGACGCTCCCAGCGCACCTGGGACCGGTGACGCTCCGGCAGCTCCTGAGTCAGACCTCCGGGATCGGACACTGGGGGCAGATCCCCGGGCTCCCGCCGCTCCTCGAGGTCCCACCGCCGCGGGACGAGCTCGTCGCCATGGTCGTGTCCGCACCGCCGACGTCCGCGCCCGGGGAGCGCTGGCGGTACAGCTCGCCGGCGTTCCTGGTCGTCGCGCTCGTGGTCGAGGCCGCGACCGGCAGCGGGTACTCCGACCTCGTGACCGAGATCGTGCTCGGGCCCGCCGCGATGACGTCCACGACCTCCGGACGTTCCCCCCTCGGCGATCCGTCCGTCGCGGTCGGCCACCGGGACGGACAGGTGCTCGAACCCCACCCGGCGTTCGCGGCACTCCCGGGCAGCGGCGACCTGTGGACGACGACCGAGGACCTGCTGCGCTACAGCCGGGCGCTGCGCGGGGGAGCCCTGCTCCGCCCGGACCTCGCGTCACAGCTGTGGCAGCAGCACGCACCGATGGAGCAGGCCGACGCCGTCGAGCGCCCGACCGCGGCGTGGGCCTACGGGTTCGGGACGTTCCTCGGACGGGTGCTGGGGCAGGACGCCTGGTTCGTGCCCGGCGACAACCCCGGGTACCAGTCCCTGCTGGCATACCTCCCGGCAACGGACACCGACGTCGTCGTGCTGAGCAACGAGGAGTCCGGCGTCGACACCGTGCTCGGGCACCTGACGCTGCGGTGGACCTCGTCCGCGCGGATGACCATGATCGACCTGTGCCCACATCCACCAGCCTCGTGACCTCCGACGACGGGCACACGTTCGCGTGCGTCGACGGTTCGGGGGCCCCGGGACCGACCTGGGTCCTGCTGCACGGGTCGGACGGCAGCGAGCTCGACCTGCTCCCGCTCGCGGAGCGCCTCGCCCCGTCGGCCACGAAGATCGCTCCACGCGGCACGGTCAGGACGACCGGCGGGTGGGCGCACTTCCGTCGGAGGGCGGACCTGTACCCGGTCGAGGAGGACCTGACGGCTCGGATCGAGCCGCTCATGTCCCTCGTCACCGCGGCGCAGGCCGGCTCGCACACCGCGGTGCCGGGTCGCGCGGTCGTCATGGGCTTCTCGAACGGCGCGATCATGGCGGCGGCGCTGCTCGAACGACATCCCGAACGGTTCGCGGCGGGCATCCTCCTCCGCCCGCGAGCACCGTTCCGTGCCGATCCGGCTCCCGCGGCGTCGTCGATGCCGGTCCTGCTGCTCGAGGGGCGCGACGACGCCAGGCGGACTCGCGACGACGGGCTCATCGTCGCCGACCGCCTCCGGAGCGGCGGTGCTGCGGTGACGCACCTGGTCCTGCCCGTCACGCACCGCGTCACCCGGTCGGACGAACGAGCCGCCAGCGACTGGCTCTCCGAGCTGCCCGCTGACGCCCCCTGACGAACCGGAGCCAGAGCGCCCCTCCGGCTAGCGCTTCTCGTCGACCAGGGCGACGAAGCGGCTGCCGATGCCCTCGACCTCGTGCCGGGTGAAGCCCGCGACCGGGTCGGGCGCCTGGTACGGCGCGTGGTAGTCGCACATCAGGTGGTCCCAGTCGGGCCACCACTTCTTCGGACGAGCCGTCTCGGCGTACCCGCAGACCACGCACTCCAGCTGCACCCAGACCTTCTTGGAACCCGTCCGGTTGGCCCGGGACTGCACGAGCCACGCGGGCGGGTCCTGCTCGATCGCCTGGAGTTCGGCCTCGCTGAGTCGCGAGGGGATCCCGTGGTGGGTCGCCATCTCGAGGGGGATGTCGAGCCGCACGGCGGCGTCGCGTCGGGAGAGCATCCGGCCAGCCTAGGTTCTGTCGCCGGGCACCGCGTGCCGAGTGGCCTCGTCGTACACCCCGAGCAGGCGGTCGAGGAAGGACTGCACGACGGCGCGGTCGGCGCTGCTCAGATCGCTGATCAGGGACTCGACACCCGAGATCAGGGGGGCGACGAGTGCTTCCGCCCTGGCCGCTGACTCGGCGCCGGGGGTGATGACGACCTTCCGGCCGTCCTGCGGGTGCGGCTCGCGGTCGACGTGCCCCGCTCGCTCGAGCCGTTGCACCACGAGCGACAGGGCAGCCGTCGAGATGTCGAGCCGGTCCGCGAGCTCGGTCGGCGTCGAGGGGCCCGACGTCAGCAGGTGGTCCATGGCCCGGAGCCCGTTGTCGTCGACCGCGAGCTCGCGCACGAGGTGCCGCTCGAACGCCTGCTGCCGGACGGCGATCTGCTGCACACGGGCTCGCAGGTCGTCGTCGGGCATCGGGCGACCGTCGCGACGCGCACGCCGCCGGTCATCTCGGTCCGAGGGGTTCTGCTCATGCACGACGCCGATGATACCCGTGTAGATTGCCAATCTCATTGACAATTCACGGAGGCACCATGGCTCGTCGCGCACTCATCTCGGGCGCCAGCATCGCCGGGCCCACCCTGGCGTACTGGCTCCACCGGTACGGATGGGAGACGACGGTCGTCGAACGTGCCCCGGAACTCCGGCTCGGCGGCCAGAACGTCGACGTCCGCGGAGCCGGGCGCGAGGTCGCACGGCGGATGGGCGTCGAGGACGACATCCGCGCGGCCACCACCGGCGAGGTCGGCACCCGCTTCGTGGGCCGCAACGGCGTGACCAGCGCCGAGTTCCCCGCGGGGACGTCCGACAGCGGTGGGGCCACCGCGGAGCTCGAGATCCTGCGCGGCGACCTCGCGGCGCTGCTCGTGCAGCGCACCGCGGGCGACACCGAGTACCGGTACGGCGACCGGGTCACCGCCGTGCACGACGATGCCGCGGACGGCATCGCCGTCTCGTTCGAGCACGGTCAGGAGGAACGGTTCGACCTGGTCGTGGCGGCCGACGGTCTGCGGTCCAGCACCCGGGATCTGGTCTTCGGCGACGAAGCCGAGATCCGCCCGCTCGGCCTCGAGACCTCGTGGGCCACGATCCCGCGCACGGCGACGGACGACGACTGGTGGCGCTGGTACTCGGCACCGGGCGGCCGGTCCGTCACGCTCCGACCCGACCCGCACGGGACGATCCGCGCGGCGCTGTCCGTCGTGACCCCGCGGGACCGGGCCACGACGCAGCGGCGGCGTTCGCCCGACGAGCAGCGCGCTCACCTGCGTGACGTCTTCACGGGTGCGGGCTGGGAGACCGAGCGGGTCCTCGACGCGATCGACCTGGCCGACGACCTGTACTTCGAGTCGATCGCGCAGGTCCGGGCGCCGCGGTGGTCCTCCGGCCGTGTCGCGCTGCTCGGCGACGCCGCGTACTGCGCGTCACCCGTCAGTGGCATGGGCACGAGCCTGTCCCTCGCCGGGGCCTACGTCCTCGCCGGGGAGATCGCCGCACACGTCGACCTGCGCGATGCCTTCGGCGGGTACGAGCGTGTGATGCGCCCCTGGGTCGAGCGGGCGCAGCAGCTCCCGCCGGGGACCCCACGGCTGGCGAACCCCGTCACCCGCGCCGGCGTGACGGCGTTCGGCCTGGCGGTGCGGGTCGGGGCGTCGCCGGTCGCCGGCAGGATCGCCGGTCACCTGTTCACCCCACCCGCCGAGGCCATCGACCTGCCCGACTACCGGCACCTGGAGCGCTGATCATCGCACCAGCAGGCCGATCGCCGACGCGAGCCGCTCGCGGTGGGCGTCGCGGGTCCGCACCTGGTGCTTCAGCCCCACCGACACGCTGCACAGGGTCCGTGCGACGGCCGGTGCGTCGTCAGCGTGGCCGGTCAGAGCCGCGGTGAGCATGGCCTCGAACACCGCCGGCGCCTGGCGCACGCTGTCGTCGACCAGGTCCTGGTTGTCCTCGAGCACCGCCGGGACGTCGTGCACCATCCCGCCCACGTAGCGCCCGGCCCACCGGTCGAACGCCTCGAGCACGCGCTCGTCGACGGGGCGTCCGGCGTCGCCCAGGATCTGCTCGATGGCTGTCAGGTCGCGCGACAGCACGTGGGTGGCTGCTTCGCGGAACAGGGCCTGCTTCGACGCGAACAGGAAGTACAGCCCGGGTCGCGAGATCCGCGCCGCGCGTGCGACGGCGTCCATCGAGGTGGCGCGGTAGCCGGTGCGGGCGAACACGTCGAGTGCGGTCTCGAGCACGGCATGACGGCGACCGGTGTCCGCGGGTGCCGTGGTGTCGCTCATGCGATCGACCCTACCGCGCGGGAGACGCACTAGACAGTTCTTGTTCAGCGTGTACAGTCAGCTGCATGACCGACACCCGCATCCACACCCGGTTCGACGCCGGGTCCACGGCCGCCGACGTGCTCGTCGACGTGGACCTCACCGGCCTCCGTGCGGTCGTCACCGGCGCCTCGTCCGGTCTCGGCGTGGAGACGGCTCGTGCCCTCACTGCCGCCGGCGCCACCGTCACGCTCGCGGTGCGGGACACGACCGCCGGCGCGACCGTGGCCGAGGCGATCGCGCGGGAGACCGGACGACAGCCGGACGTCCGCGTGCTCGACCTGGCCGATCGCGGTTCCGTCGCCGGCTTCGTCGACGGGTGGACGGAGCCCCTGCACCTGCTCGTGAACAACGCCGGCGTGGTCACGTCCGGACTCGAGCGGACGGTCGACGGCCGCGAGCTGCAGTTCGCGACGAACCACCTGGGTCACCACGCCCTCGCCCGAGGTCTGCGTGCGGCACTCGCCACCGGCGCGGCCGAACGCGACGGTGCCCGCGTCGTCGTCCTGAGTTCCACCGCGCACATGCGTGCCGGGGTCGACTTCGACGACCTCGACTTCACCCGGCGCGACTACGACCCCCAGATCGCCTACGCGCAGGCGAAGACCGCGAACGTCCTGTTCACGGTTGCGGCCACCCGGCGCTGGGCCGACGACGGCATCGTCGCGAACGCCGTGAACCCCGGCGGCATCGTGACCGGGCTCCAGCGGAACTTCAGTGCGGCGCAACGGGCGTCGCTCGCAGCCGCCGAGGCCGCCGGTGCGTTCGCGTACAAGTCGGTGGAGCAGGGTGCCGCGACGACGATGGTCGCCGCGGTCGCGCCCGAGTTCGCCCACACCGGAGGGCACTACCTGGACGACGGCAACGAGGCGTACACGGTCCCGGACACCGCGACGCTCGTCGAGCACCCGCACGGGGTCAAGGCGTGGGCGCTCGACCCCGAGGCGGCCGAACGCCTGTGGGCGGTGTCGGACGAGCTGACCGCAGCGAGCTGACCGCATCCGCCCAGAGCGGACACGAGCCCGCCGCGTGCGCGTGGACGATTGACTGGCTAGATGCGGGCTCTGGTGCTGGGTGGGACGGGATGGCTGGGACGCGCGGTCGTGCGCGACATGCTCGCCGCGGGGACGGACGTCACCTGTCTGACGCGGGGGACGTCCGGCGAGGTGCCCGAGGGAGCGCACCTCGTCCGGGCGGACCGTCAGGCATCCGGGGCGTACGACGGTGTTCGTGGGGACTGGGACGACATCGTCGAGCTCTCGGCCGACCCGGACCTGGTCGAGCCGGCCCTGGACGCCCTCGCCGACCGGGCCGCGCACTGGACACTCGTGTCGACCGTCTCGGTGTACACCCGCAACGACCAGCCCGACGCCGACGAGACCGCGACCCTGGTCGAGCCACGCGACCTGACGCAGTACGCGGACGCGAAGGTCAGCGCCGAGCGCAGCAGCGCCGCCCGTCTGGGCTCCCGGCTGCTGATCGGCCGCCCGGGTCTGGTCGTCGGGCCGGGGGACCCGAGCGACCGGTTCGGCTACTGGCCGGCGCGGCTGAGCCTGGGTGGACGGGTCCTGTCGCCGACGACCGCGGGGCGCTTCGTCCAGGTCATCGACGTCGGTGACCTGGCCGCCTGGATCGGCCACGCCGGTCGCACCGGGCAGACGGGCGTCGTGAACGCGGTCGGCCCGGCGGTCCCCCTGGTCGACTTCCTCCGGCAGGTGACGACGAGCACAGCCGGCCCCCCGCGCACAGCCGGCCACGACACCGAGCTGGTCGAGGTCGAGGACGACGTGCTCCTCGACCGTGACGTCCGCTACTGGGCCGGCCCCCGCTCCCTGCCCCTGTGGCTTCCGCGATCGGACGCCGCCTTCGCACAGCGCTCCGGTCGGGCCTTCGTGGCGACCGGCGGCCGGACCCGCCCCCTCGAGCCGACGGTGGCAGCCGTCCTGGCGGACGAGCGTGCCCGCGGGCTGACTCGGGCCCGACGCTCCGGCCTCACACCGGTCGAGGAGGACGCCGTCCTGCGCAGCCTGCGCTGACCTTCGGCGACACCCGGATGATCCGCACCGTCACGCCAGCAGCGCCTCGCTGAGCTGCCAGAGACGCCGCGCGTCGTCGGCATCGAGCATCGCCGAGTTCGCGTCCGACGGGACGCTGTCGGCGGTGAGCGGTCGGACCTCGTCGTCGATCACCGCCACGTCGCTGTCCTTCAGGTAGACGCCCCCGACACCGTCGAGCAGCGGGCTCGCCGCACCGAAGACGAGCGTCGCCGCACCCTGCTCGATCGACTTCCAGCCGCGCTCCGGGTCGATGACCGTCCGCCCCTGCTCGTCCACGAGCCCCTGCTGACGGTAGGACGCGATCCGGCTCGCGTCGTGCGGCCCGGGCCCGATGACGACCCCGGGGTGTGCGGCGAACGCCCGGACACCCCGGCCGGCGTACCGACGGTCTAGCTCGACCGTGAACAGCACGTTCGCTCGCTTGGACTGCCCGTAGGCCGCACCCGCGTCGTAGCCGTGGGCGAACGCCGGGTCGTCCCACCGGATCTGGCCGAACCGCGCCGCGCCGGACGTGACGTTCAGGACCCGCGCACCCCGGGCCTCCAGGAGGGCGGGGAGCAGCGCCCGCGTGAGCTGGAAGTGGCCCAGGTGGGAGGTCGAGAACGACAGTTCGTTGCCGCGCGCGTCCACGCGGCGGTCCGGGGTGAACAGCACGGCGGCGTTGTTCACCAGGGCGTGGAGGGGACGGCCGGAGGCCGACCACCGTGCCGCGAAGGCGTCGATCGACGCCGGGTCGGTGAGGTCGAGCGGTTCCACGCGGACGTCGGGGATGCCGTCGAGCGCCGCGGCGGCGCGGTCGACGTCCCGCGATGCGACCGTGACCGCGGCGCCGGCCGCGGCGAGCGCCCTGGTGGCCTCGCGGCCCAGCCGGCCGTGGCCGCCGGTGATGACGACAGTGCGTCCGGTCAGGTCGACGCCGCGCAGGACGTCGGTGGCGGTGGCTGCGGCGGTGAAGCCGGTCCCGATGGGCTGCAGGTCGGTGGTCATGATGGTCCTGCTTCCGGTCGTGGGGGTTCGGTGGTCACTTCGGGTCGATGTGGCCGACGGGCTCGACGCCGGCGGCGATGAACGCGGACCAGGCACCGGCGTCGACGCCGAGTTCGGTCTGCAGGAACGCCGTGCTGGCTCGGCGGACCAGGTCGACGCGCTCGGGGCTCTCGTCCGTGGTGGCGGTGGAGTCGTAGTCCTGGATCCCGCCCAGCAGGTGCTCACCGCCGTGCACCGTGACCAGCGCCCGGGCGCCGGGGCTGTGGTGGAACACGTCGGTGAACCAGTCCGGGCCGCGCGTCGACAGCTGCGACTGGTCCTGGTCCCCGGCGACGACCAGGGACGGCGTGCGCAGCTGGCTGAAGTCGGGGCTCATGAACGCGAAGTGCTCGCGCGCGAAGGGGGTGAGGTCGTCCCCCGCGAGTCCCGTCGTCGAGAGGAGGACACCGGCACGGACGCGGTGGTCCGTGCGGTCGACGCCCGGGTGACCGTCGGCGTCGAGCACCCGCGCGCCGAGGAGCATCCCCACGGACTGCCCGCCCCACGAGTGTCCGACGACCGCCAAGCGCGCCGTGTCGACCCGGCTGGGCAGCCCCGGTACCGCGGTGAGCAGCACGTCGAGGTCGTCGATGACCCGTTCGAGGTCATCGACCCGGGTCGCCCAGATGGTCGGGTACCGGGGGTCGTCGAGCGTCAGCCCGTAGGCCTTCGCGTCGAGGAACGTGGGCTGCACGACGACGAAGCCGTTCGCCGTCCAGTGGTCGACGAGCGGGTCACCGCCGGTCATCGACTGGCCGAACCCGTGGGCGAAGACGATGACCGGCAGGTCGGTGCCGGTCACCGGGGCGGTGACGCGGACCTCGAGGTCATGGCCCCGTCCGGGCGCGGACAGGGCGACCGGGCGGACGCTGAGGATCTGGGGTCGGGTCGGGAGCGTGGACATGCGGGTCCTTCCTGGAGGCGGTGCTCACCGAAACGGAGCAACGTTCCGCAACGATACGGAACGCTGATCCGGATCGCAAGCGAAACGGAGCGATGTTCCGCTCCAGGCGGACAGCATGCGATGATCGACGCATGAGCACCCAGGCCAGCGAGGACACGGCACCCCGCCGCCGACGGGACGTCGCTCGCAACGAACAGACGATCCTCGACGCTGCCGCCACCGTGTTCACCAGGTCGGGTGTGGGCGCTCCGGTACGCGAGGTCGCCGCCGCGGCCGGCGTCGGCGTCGGCACGCTGTACCGGCACTTCCCGACCCGGTCCGACCTGGTCGTCGCGGTCTACCGGCACCAGATCCAGGCGCTGGCCGCAGCCGGCCCCGAGCTGCTGGAGTCCGCACCGACCCCGTTCGCCGCCGTGCTGCGGTGGGTGCACGGGTTCGTGGACTTCCTCGGCACCAAGCACGGGCTCGCGCGGGTGTGGGAGGGCGACGCCGACGGGTTCACCGCGCTGCACGCCCTGTTCGTCGACGAACTCGTGCCCGTGCTCGGACGGCTGCTCGACGCCGCGCGGGCGTCGGACGAGGTGGTCGCGGCGGCGTCCGCGTACGAGGTGCTCCGCGCCGTGGGGGACCTGGTGGCATGGAGCCCGCAGGACCCGGACTACGACGTGCGGCGCATGGTGACGCTGCTCGTCACGGGGTTGCGGCAGGAGCAGCCGGTGGTCGGGGCAGACCCGTCCTGACCCGCGGCGGACGCTTCCCCGACCTCAGGCGCCGGTGGTCACGCGGTCCGCGCGGTGGCGGGCACCGTCGTCGTCCTGCGTGCTGAGGTACAGGCGGTGGCTGGTGATGATCATCGACAGCCACCCCGCCCCCGTGACCCACCCCACCGCGACGTCGGTGAACCAGTGCGCACCGAGCAGGACCCGCGACAGGCCCACCGTCAGCGCGGTGCCGGCCGCCGTCCCGATCACGGCGACCTGCGGGCCGTCCCGCTCCTGTCGGAGAGCCATCAGGTAGGCGATCACGCCGAGGATCGTCGTCGCGTTCAGGGTGTGTCCGGACGGGAACGACGGGGACTTCTCGAAGGGCGGGATCGCATCGCGACGCCGCGGACGGTTGCGCTTGATCAGGTCCTTGCCGATCAGGGTCATCGCGAGCGAGCCGGCGCCCGCGGCGACGAGCAGGGTCGCCGGGCTCAGCCGACGGTCACGCACGGCGAAGCCCACGGCGGCCCCGATCGTCAGGACCGGCATCGCGACCGGGCCGAAGGCGTGCGCGATCCCGGCGGCGGCACCGTCGACGGCGGGGGACCGCAGGCGCTTCGCCCGCGCGAGTGCCGGTCCGTCCAGGCTCTCGATCCCGTCACGGCCGGTCACACCGTCGTAGATGTACGCCGCGGCGGCCGTCGCGGCGACCGCGATCCCGCCGCCGACCGCCAGGGTCGTGACGAGGGCCCGTCGGGCGCCGACGCGTTGCGCCAGGCTCCGGTGCCGCTCGGCCAGGCGCTTGCCGGCGCGGGAGCGCCACTCCGTGACGTCCCGCCGTCCGATCCGCCGGTCGTACCGCGTCGTGGCCGTCGGGGTCGAGTCCGAGGTCGGGGTCGAGGTGCCGGGGTCGGTCATGCGGCCAGTCTGACCCGCCCCGGTCGAGCACGGTCAGGAACGCGCTGCGGGTCCGTCCAGGTCGGCGAGCCGCCGGATACCGTCGACCCATGACCGACATCGACTGGACCACCGGCACCTGGACGAACGCTCCCACCCGAGTGGAGATCACCGACGACGGGATGCACGTCACCGCGGTCGAGGAGAGCGATGCCTGGCGCATCACCTCCTACGGCTTCGTGCACGACACCGAGCACGCGCTGCTCACACCGTTCGAGCAGGACACGGCGATGGAGGTCGCGTTCCACCTGGACTTCTCCGCCCAGTTCGACCAGGCCGGCATCTTCGTCAAGGTCGACGAGACCACGTGGACCAAGGCCGGCGTCGAGCGCAGCGACGGGGCGGACAGCCTCGGCGCCGTGGTCACCCGCGATGTGTCGGACTGGTCCCTCGCGCCCGTTCCCGGGTGGCACGGGCGGCTCGTCACCGTCCGCGCCAGCCGCTCCGGCGACGCGTTGACCATCCGTGCCCGGGTCGACGACGAGCCCTCGCGTCTGGTGCGGGTCGCCCCCCTCGACCCCGACGCCGCGGTGTCCGCGGGGCCGATGTGCTGCGCGCCGTCGCGGGCCGACCTCACCGTGCACTTCACGGCCTGGCGGACCGGCCCCGCAGACGCGAGCCTGCACCCGGACGACTGACGCGACCGCGCACCGGCGTGCAGGCAGTGCCGCTGGCATACTGACGACGTGACGATGGCGCAGCCCGTCATCGGGCGTGAGCGGGAGACGGCCGTCCTCCGGGATGCCGTCCGCGACGTCGCCGGCGGCGGATCCGCGTTCGTGGTGGACGGTGAAGCGGGCATCGGGAAGTCATCGCTCGTCGCCGCGGTCGTCGCGGACGCGAGCAGCCACGGTCTCCGGGTCCTCACGACCACCGGCACCCTGGCCGAGTCCGCCGAGCCGTACACCGCGCTCCACCTGCTCCTGTACCCGCTCCGCGACGGCATCGGGGACCTCCCGGCACCGCAGCGGCAGGCGTTGGAGGTGGTGTTCGGGCGCACGTCGGGCGACCAGCCCTCGCCGCTGCTCGCGGGACTCGCAGCCCTCACGTTGCTCTCCGACGCTGCCGCCGCTCATCCGCTCCTGGTCGTCGCCGAGGACCTGCACTGGGTCGACGCGCCCTCCGAGTGGGCACTCCGGATGCTGGCCCGTCGCGTCGGTGAGGACCCGGTCGTCATGGTCATGACCACGCGGGACACCGCAACTGCGCAGGACCCCGGTCTCCGACGTCTGCACCTCGCCCCGCTCGATGATTCGGCTGCCGACGAACTGCTCGAAACCGTGCCGGGAGCGCCGCGGGGGCCGGCGCGACGCGACCTCGTACTCCGAGCCGAGGGCAACCCGCTGGCGCTGCACGAACTCGGCCGGTCGGCATCCGGGGGACGGCCCCGAGAGCGCCCGGTCGTCGGTCGGGTCGAGCAGGAGTTCGCCGATCGGTACGCGGAGCTGGACCAGACCGTCCGGTTGGCGATCCTCGCCGTGGCACTGTCTGGCGGGACCAGCGCAGAGGAGGCGGCCCGGGTCGCCGCACGGGCCATCGGGCGGTTCCCGACGCCGACGTGGACCGAGCAGGCCTCGGCATCGTCGCTGCTCGAGTGGGCCGCGCCACGCGGGATCCGCTTCCGGCACCCGCTCGTGCAGTCAGCAGTCCTGTCGGCGTCGTCACCGACGGAGCGGACCGCGGTCCTGCGGTCCCTCGTGCTCGAACACGAGGACGACCCGGCGCGCACGGTCTGGTGGCGCGCCGAGCTCGCCACCGGTCACGACGATCCCCTGGCCGAGGAGATCACCGCGCTCGGCGTCGGACGGACGGCGATGTCCGACCCCCTCGTCGCGAGCCGGGCGTACGAACGAGCGGCCGAGCTCTCGTCGGACGTCGCCGCGCGGGTCGAGCGGCGCATCGTCGCGGCCGAGCTCGCGGGGCTGTCCGGCCGGGTGTCGGAAGCGGCGCTCCTCGTGCAGCGAGCGCGCGAGGAGGCCCCGGACCCGCTGCTCGCGGCGCGCGCGGCCTGGGTCGCCGAGACCCTGCCGACCGGCCGGACGGGGCTCGCCCTGGGCGACCTCGGCCCGGCTCTCCACGCCGTGTCCGCGATGCAGGCAGCTGGCGGGGTCGAACACGCCACCGCCGCGTTGCTGCACCTGGCCGCGATCGCCTGGGACCACACCACCGAGGCGGACCCCGGCGACCCCATGCTCGTCGTCGTCGAGGCCCTCGGGCTCCCGGACGACGACCCGCGGTCGATCCTGCTGGCGGCCCGGACCGAGCCGGTGGCCCGGGGCGACCAGGTCATGGAACGTGCACTCGCCGCGGCACCGCACGCCGACGACGAGGAGTCCGCCTGGCTGCTCGGCTACGCCCTCAACCTGGTCGGGGAGATCGAGACCGCCCGTGTCCTGCTCGACCGAGCCCTCGCGAGCATGCAGGCACGCGGGGAACTGCGGACGTTCCCCCAGGCGCTCATGGGGACCTCCTTCACCACCTCGCTCGCCGGGGACGTCGCACGGGCGCGCGCCCTCGCGGGACAGGCCGTGGCGCTCGGCGGTGACCTGGGCGATCCGGGCTTCTCCGCTGCGGCGCGGTGCGCGCTCGCCTGGTTCGACGCACTCGACGGGGAACTGCCCGACCTCGAGCGGATCACCGGTGGGACCGAGGCGGGCGCGCAGGTGCTCCGCTCCAGCGCCATGCGCGCGACGGTCCTCGGCGCCGAGGGGGCGGCGCACCTGGTCTCCGGTCGGGCGACGGAGGCCCTGGAGCGCCTCCGGTGTCTGCTCGACCCGGACCACGACGCCCACAACCCGTCGTTCGCGGTGCTGACCTCCCACGACTTCGTCGACGCCGCACTGGAGTCGGGCAACCGGGCGGACGCCGAGCAGCGGTTGGCCGACCTCGAGGGGCTCCACGCGCGCTGGCACACGCCCATGGTGCGGACGGCGGTCGACTACGCCCGGCTCGCACTCATCGCCGACGACGAACTCGAGTCGGCATGGGCGACCCTGCAGCACGAACGCTGGCCGATGCCCTACCTGCAGGCCCGCGCGCTCCTCCGACTCGGGCGCCGCCTGCGTCGGGCCGGCCGGAACGACGTCGCCCGCGCCGCACTCCACGCCGCCCAGGAACGGTTCCGGGCGATGCCCGCGCCGGCATGGGAGGAGCACACGCGCGACGCCCTCCGGGCCGCCGGGGAGCGCCTGCCGACGGCCCGGCGCCGCAGCGTCGAGCTGCTGACCCCGCAGGAGTTCCGCGTCTGCACGCTCGCGGCGCGGGGCATGAGCAACCGGGCCATCGGCGAGCACCTCTTCGTCTCGCCCCGGACGGTGGGTGCGCACCTCTACGCCGCGTTCCAGAAGCTCGGGATCTCGACCCGGCAGCAGCTGCCGGCAGTCCTCGCGACCGACGGCGGGCAGGCGGCGGACGACTAGGTCATCCGGCGGCAGATCTCGGTCACCACGACCGATGTGCACCGGTGGTGCCGGTCCGTACCGTCACGAGCGGACCGACACCCACCCACCGACGCAGGTTCGGGCCACCGGCTCCGGACCAGAAAGGACCGCGCCATGCCCGGATCCCCCACCATCGTCCTCGTCCACGGGGCGTTCGCCGACGCCTCCAGCTGGGCTCCCGTCACGAGGCTCCTGCTCGACCAGGGCCACCAGGTCCTCGTCCCGCCGGTGTTCAACCGCAGCCTGTCCGGCGACGCGGCGTACATCCGGTCGTTCGTCGAGCAGATCGACGGACCGGTCCTGCTCGCCGGGCACTCCTACGGAGGTGCGATCCTCACGGTCGCCGGCGTCGCGGAGAACGTCGTCGGCCTGGTGTTCGTCGCCGCGTACGCACTCGAAGAGGGTGAGAGCCTCGGTGCGCTCCAGGGCGGCTTCCCCGACAGCGACCTCGCCGGGGCCCTCGTGTACTCGCCGTACCCGGTCGACGGCGCCGAACCCGGCACGGACGTCTCCGTTGCCGTCGACCGCTTCCCGGCGGTCTTCGCGGGCGGCCTCGACCCGGCGCGCGCGGAGGTCCTCGCGGTCTCGCAGCGTCCGCTGTCCGCGGTCGCGTTCGGCGAGCCGGCCTCCGCGGCAGCGTGGAAGACGAAGCCGTCCTGGGGCATCGTCTCGAGCGCCGACCACACCATCAACCCGGACGTCGAGCGCTTCGGCTACCAGCGGGCCGGGGTCCGCAGGGTCGTCGAGCTCGATGCGCCGCACCTGGTGATGCAGACCCACCCCGCCGAGGTCGCAGCGGTCATCACCGACGCGATCACCGAACTCGGCTGACCCACCACACCGATCCAGACCCGACGACCATCCAGAGGAGAACGACATGGGATTCGTGACCACCGACGACGGTGCAGAGATCTACTTCAAGGACTGGGGCAGCCCCGACGCCCAGCCGATCGTGTTCCACCACGGGTGGCCGCTGTCGTCCGACGACTGGGACGCGCAGATGCTGTACTTCCTGGCCGAGGGGTTCCGCGTGGTCGCCTCGGACCGACGGGGCCACGGGCGCTCGTCGCAGATCGGCACCGGGCACGACATGGACCACTACGCCAGCGACGTCTCGGCCGTCGTCGAGCACCTCGACCTGCACGACGCCGTCCACGTCGGCCACTCGACCGGCGGTGGCCAGGTCGCCCGCTACGTCGCCCGGTACGGCCAGCCGCAGGGCCGGGTCGCCAAGGCCGTCCTCGTGTCCGCCGTCCCGCCGCTCATGGTCAAGACCGAGGCCAACCCCGAGGGCACCGACATCTCGGTGTTCGACGGCTTCCGACAGGCGCTGGCTGCGAACCGCGCCGAGTTCTTCCAGGCGGTGGCCTCCGGCCCGTTCTACGGCTTCAACCGTCCGGGCGCGACGACGTCGCAGCCGGTGGTCGACAACTGGTGGCGACAGGGCATGACGGGCAGCGCACTCGCGCACTACGAGGGCATCAAGGCGTTCTCGGAGACGGACCAGACCGAGGACCTGCAGGCCATCACCGTGCCCGTCCTGGTCCTGCAGGGCGACGACGACCAGGTGGTGCCGTACAAGGACGCCTCCCTGAAGCAGGCGGAACTCCTCAGCGACGCGACGCTCAAGGTCTACGAGGGCTACCCGCACGGCATGCTGACGACGCACGCCGACGTCATCAACCCCGACATCCTGGCGTTCATCCGCGGCTGACGTGGACGACGCTGCGTCCGCAGCGGACCGGACTGGAGGCCCGGTGCGGGTGAGCTGACCGGCTCACCGGCACCGGGCCTCCAGTCCGTCCGGCTGCGACCAACGGGTGTCCTGGCAGAGCATCCCTCGTTCCCACCTCGACTCGTAGGGTCGGCTCATGACCACGAACCGCGACGACGTCAAGGACTTCCTCGTCAGCCGCCGTGCCCGGGTGCGTCCGGAACACGTCGGCCTGCCGGCGGGGCCGAACCGTCGGGTCGCCGGGCTGCGCCGCGGCGAGGTCGCGGTGCTCGCCGACGTCAGCGTGGAGTACTACTCCCGACTCGAGCGCGGCAACCTCTCCGGGGTCTCCGACAGCGTGCTGCACGCCGTCGCGGACGCGCTGCTGCTCGACGACGCCGAACGCGACCACCTGTTCGACCTCGCCCGCGCCGCGAACGCCTCCCCGGTGCGCGGCCTCCGACGCTCCAGCACGCCGAAGACACTCCGTATCGGCCTGCAGTACGCTCTCGATGCCTTCACGGGCGGACCGGCGTTCATCCGGAACGACCGACTCGACATCCTGGGAGCGAACGCGCTGGGGCGGGCCCTGTACGCCGACCTCTTCCGCAGGGCGGCACGCCCGAACCTGGCCCGCGCCGCGTTCCTCGACCGCGACTGGGCCGACGCGTTCTACCCGAACTGGGACCTCGCTGCGGACCAGAGCGTCGCGATCCTCCGCGCCGCCGCCGGCCACGACCCCCACGACCGGGACCTGCAGGACCTGATCGGCGAGCTCTCGACGCTGAGCCCGGAGTTCCGGGCGAAGTGGGGCGCGCACGACGTCCGCCGGCACGCCACCGGGGAGAAGCACTTCGTGCACCCGGTCGTCGGTGCGCTCGACCTGTTCTTCGAGGGCTCGCGGCTGATGAGCGACCCGAGCCTGAGCTTCCTCGTGTACACGGCGGAGCCCGGCTCGCCGACCGCCGACGCGCTCCGGCTGCTCGGGTCCCTGGACGCCACCGACCGGCTGGCGGCCGAAGCCGACGACAGCAGGGCGCACGCGGACACGTGATCCCGGGCCGCGGTCGCGACGACCTGTCGGACGGGAGGCCCGGTACCAGCTGGCACCGGACCTCCCGTCCGACACATGGTCTGGACCCGCGTCGCGGCTCGTGTCAGACCGCCGGCATCCCCCCGAGCAGTTGCGCGTTGCGCGCCGCGATCGCCTCGGCGGTGTCCGGGAAGATCATCGGCAGCCCGAACTGCTCGGTCTCCTTCTGGATCTTCTCGGCGGTCGGTCGGAACGCGCGCTCGTACTCTGCGAAGGCGCGTTCGATGTCACCGTCGGTGGCGAGGAACGCGTCGTACAGGGCCGTCGCGCCCAGGATCGCGACCGACCCGCCCATCCCGGCCGCCGGAGACGGGCAGTACGCCGCGTCGCCGACGAGCGCGACCCGGCCGGAGGACCACCGCGGCAGCCGGTTCTGGCTGAGCTTGTCGAAGTAGAAGTTGTCGGCGGTGAGCGCCGGCTCGACCAGCCCGGTGAAGGGCTTGCCCGCGTCGGCGAACCGCTCGCGGATGATCTGCTTCTGCTGGTCGACGTCGTGGTGGTCGTACCGGATCTCGTGGTCGGCGTGGAACACGAAGACGACGCGGTGGTGTCCTCGTAGGAGTTGAGCAGCAGCGTCCGTCCCGGGGTGTTCTGGATCCGTGAGGTCCACGGCGGGATCACCGTGCCGTCAACGATCGTGACGGACGTGTAGTGGTGCAGGAAGTGGCTGTGGTCCGCCTCGGGCCCGAACCGGAGTCGACGCACGCCGGAGTGGTTGCCGTCGCAACCGAGCACCATCGTGAAGTCCCGCGTCGCTCCGGTACGGAAGGCCGCGCGGACGCCGCCGGGGACGTCGGTGAGTTCGGTGATCGCGTCGTCGAAGACCACCTCGACGGTGCCCTCGGCCTCGGCCCACAGCACGGCGAGCAGGTCGTCGCGGTGGACCTCGACGTCGTCGTACCGGTGTACCTCGTAGTCGTCGATGACGAGCGTCCCGCTCGTGTCCTCCGGTTCCATTGCGGCGATCGGTGTGCCGTCGACGTCCGCGAACTCGGTCCGACGCGGTGGGAGCGCCCTGGCCCGGACGGCGGGGAGCACCCCCATGCGGTCGAAGATCGTCATCGCGTCGTTCCGCAGGTCAACCGGCGTGCCGCCCTTGCGCAGTCCGGGGGCGTTCTCGACGACGGTGACCCGGTAGCCCAGGCGCTGCATCCAGATCGCCGTCGTGAGGCCGGCGAAGCTCGCTCCGGAGACGAGCACCGTCCCAGGCTGGTCGTTCGTGGTGGTGTCCATGCCGTGCTCGCTTCCCACCCGGTCATCGGGTGATTCTTGTAGTGACTCCAACTTGCTGGACGGTACCACGGAAAGTTGGAGTGACCACAAGTTCGTGCGAGGATCGTCCCATGACGACGGCAACCAGCCTGCGCGAGCGGAAGAAGCAGGAGACACGAGGACGTCTGGCGACGGTCGCAGCCCGGCTGTTCGCGGAGCACGGCTACGACGCCGTGTCGATGTCCGACGTTGCGCGGGCGGCGGGCGTCGCCGACCAGACGGTCTACAACTACTTCCCGACCAAGCCCGACCTGGTCCTCGACCGGGCCGACCAGATGCTCGAACGGTCGTGTCGTGCGGTTGCCGAGCGGGATCCGTCTCTGACGCCGGCCGACGCGCTCCGGGACCAGGTGCACGACGAC
This sequence comes from Curtobacterium sp. MCLR17_007, assembly GCF_003234655.2. Taxonomy (NCBI): domain Bacteria; kingdom Bacillati; phylum Actinomycetota; class Actinomycetes; order Micrococcales; family Microbacteriaceae; genus Curtobacterium; species Curtobacterium sp. MCLR17_007. Next base: position 3,657,847 of record NZ_CP126271.1, read on the forward strand.
ATCGATCGGTTCCTGGCTCGGGACCCGTTCCTGGCACGCGGGGAGTACCCGACGCAGTCCGTGGTGAGCGACGCACTCCGCCGCTACGCGCTGCAGTTCCGGCACGCCCAGGCGGCGGCGATCGCGGCGACCATCCGCGAGACCGACCCGGAGATCAACGAGCTCGTCGCCTTGGCGCACGCGACCGTCCTGGTCACGGTGATCCAGACCGTCACCGACCGGATCGGCGCGGTGGAGCTGTCCGACGCCGACCTGCCGGCGCTCGCCCGCGAACTCCACGAGGACGCCGAGGCCACGCTCGCCGACGCTGCCGAGAACTTCCGGGCGACGAAGGCGCGTGCCGTCGCAGGGGCTCGACGGCCGCGGTAACGTGCGGTCGTGACTGACAGCAACGGACACGGACCGCACCCGAAGGTCGCCGTCGTGACGGGTGGTGGCAGCGGCATCGGCAGGTCCGCAGCGCTCGCCCTGGCCGACGACGGCTGGACGGTCGTCATCGCCGGACGCCGAGCCGGACCGCTCGCCGAGGTCGCCGCGGACTCGACCCGGATCGTCCCGATCGTCGCGGACGTCTCCGTCGAGCCCGACGTCCAGCAGCTGTTCGACCAGACCGTGGAGCGCTTCGGCCGCGTCGACCTGCTCTTCAACAACGCCGGTGTCGGCGCACCCGCCACGCAGTTCGACGAGCTGGCCCTGGAGACGTGGAACACCGTGATGGCGACGACGCTGACCGGCTCGTTCCTGTGCGCCCGTGCGGCGTTCCGGGTGATGCGGTCGCAGGACCCGCAGGGCGGCCGGATCATCAACAACGGTTCGATCTCCGCGCACGCACCGCGCCCGCTCTCGGCGCCGTACACGGTGGCGAAGCACGCCGTGGCCGGTCTCACGAAACAGCTCCAGCTCGACGGACGACCGTTCGGCATCGCGTGCGGCCAGATCGACATCGGCAACGCGGTCACCCCGATGACCGCCGGCGGCGGGGGCGGGACACTGCAGGCCGACGGCTCGGTGCGACCCGAAGCGACGATCGACGTCGGCGAGACCGGGCGCGCGATCCGCTACATGGCCGGCCTGCCGGACGGGGTGAACGTGCCGAACCTGACGATCATGCCGACCACGATGCCGTTCGTCGGACGCGGCTGACCCGCTGCGACCCGTCCGGCTCGGGCGTCGGTCAGAAGATCGCCTGGGGGTTCACGGGCACTCCGGTGAGCCCGTTGATGCGGGGTGGGGCGACGCTGAGCAGGAAGGTGTGCCGGCCGAGCTCGGCACAGGTCGCGGCGAGGTCGTCGGTGGCGACGCTGTCGATCAGGGGCATGCCCAGCCGGGCCAACCCCACCATGTGCATCGGCATGGGCATCGCCGGGTCGCTCGGCGGGAACGAGTCGCTGACGTCGCCGGCGTACAGGGCGACCCCGTGGTCGCGCATCCATGCGACCGCGTCGACGGTCATGCCCGGCGCCTGGACCTCGGCGTCCCAGCTGAAGCCCCAGCCGCTCCGCACGACGACCGCGTCACCGGGCAGGACCTCGACGCCCGCGCGTGCCTGTGCCGCGTCCAGGTCCGCGGCGGTGACGGGGTGCGCGGCCGGCAGTCGACCGTCGGGCGCCAGGTCGAGCAGGACCCCCCGCGTGACGATCCCCGCGGCGAAGGCGGTCGTCGAGCCGTGCCGGACACCGCCCGCCGTGACCGCGTCCTCGAGCGGTCGGCCGGGGTAGACGGTGCCGTCGATCGGCATGTGGGCGAACGCGTCCACGTGCGTCAGCGCCGGGTGGTGCGGCGTGACGACCAGCACCTCGGACATGCCCATGGGCGGTGTGCCGGTGTACAGCAGTGCCTGCTGCACCGGCGGCGACGGCGGAGCCGGAGGCGCGAACGGCCCTCCGAGCATCGAGGCCGGCTCGACCGGGTAGGCGAGGGACACGCTCGTGCCGACCCGGACCTCCCGGGCTGCGCGCGCACGCGCGGCGTCGTCGATCAGGTTCAGGGTGCCGAGTTCATCGTCGGCGCCCCAGCGGCCGCGGTCGTCGGGGAGTTCGGAAGCGGTCATGGTCTGTGTCCTGTCGGTTCGACGGCGGGCGGGTGGGTGGTGCACACTCCAGGGAGGACCTGCAGTAGCAGGTTCCTGCACCCTAGTCCTACAAACAGGTCCCTGCTTGTGGGAAGGACGACGAGGAGGCCCACATGGACACCGACGAACGCTCCGGCCTCGACTCCGTGCTGGGCTGGAACGCAGTGAAGGTGGCACGCATCATCGGGTCCCAGATCACCGCGGGGATGGCCGAGCACGACCTGAGCCTGGTGCAGTTCGGCGTGCTGTCATGCCTGGCCGACGGCGCCCAGCTGACGTCAGCGGAGATCGCGCGTGCGGTCTTCGTCCGCCCGCAGACCATGTCCGACGTGCTCGACGGCATGGAGCGACGCGGTCTGGTCCGACGCGTGGGTGTCCGGGCACGGGGGCGCAGGAACCCGGCGGAGATCACCCCGGCCGGTAGGGCTGCCCTGGACGCGGCACAGGCCGTGGCGCTGGCGACGAACGACCTCAGTGCCTTCGGCCTGGACGCGTCGGCGAGCGCGCAGTTGAACGCACTCCTGCTCGCCGTGATCAGCGGAGCCGAGGCGGCGGGTCGTGACGAGCACCCGGGACGGCCCGACGGGGCCTCGGGGTAGCGTGGCGCCATGGCGAACGACGACGGTCCGCATCACGGGGGCTTCCCGTTCGTGCCGGTCGTCGCCTTCGCGCTCGGCGGTCTCGTCGTCGTCGCAGCGGCACTCGGCGCTCGGCCCGTCATGACCGGTGCCCGGTGGTCCCCGCCCATCGGCCAGGCCACGGCACCCCCGCCGCTCCGGGTCACCTCGGACCAAGCCACCGTCGCGCCGCAGCGGTCCGGGACGCAGGCGGCGCAGCACGTGGACACCTCGTGGCTCCTCGTCGTCGCCGCGGTCGTCGTCGCCGTGCTCGTGGTCCTGGCGGTGCTGTACGTCCTCCGCCACCGGCGTCGCCGTGCTCGCCCGGAGCGGATCGACGTCGCCGGACTCGCTGTCGACGTGACGGCCGATCCCACGGCCGAGGTCGGGCTTCAGCACATCCGCCGTGGCCTCGCCCGTGCGCTCGCGGTGCTGTCCGACCCGCGCGACCCGTCCGACGCCGTCACTGCGGCGTGGGTCGGGCTACAGGAGTCCGCGGAGGACGCCGGGTTCCAGCGAGGCTCCGCGGAGACGCCGACCGAGTTCACCACGCGCATCCTCCGGCAGCTCGACGTCGACGAGACCGCCCTCGGCACCCTCCGTCGGTGCTACCTGGCGGTGCGGTTCGGCGGTGCACCGGCCACCGAGGCGGACGTCGACGCGGTCCGCGCCGCCCTGCGCACGCTGGAGCAGCAGTGGGCCGCGGCACCGACGGGCCGATCGTGAAGGCCCGCGTCACCGGCGTCGTGGTGGTCGCCGTGGTGGCGGCCGGCATCGTCTGGTTCTTCGGTGTCGGCATCCTGCTGTCCCTCGCCGTCGGGGGCGCGTTCGCCGCGGTGGGGCTGACGTGGGCCGCGGTCCGTGACGGTCCCTCGTTGGCCTGGCCCGTGCCTCCCGTCCGGTCCGCACCCGGCGCCCGACGCGACCTGTCCGAGATCGCCTGGACGCTCCGGTCCCACGGCGGCGTGCCGGAGCGGGCGCTCGGCCGCGTCCGCGCGGTCGCACGGCACCGCCTGCGCACGCTCCACCGACTCGACCTGGACGACCTGGACGACCGCACCGCGATCGAGGCGCTCCTGCCGCCGGCCGTCGTCGCCGTGCTGCGGAGCGAACGGCGGCCCGAGCTCGACCTCGCCGCCTTCGGCTCCGTCCTGACCGCCGTCGAGGCGCTCGCCCCCGACACCGACCGCACCGCGACCGAGAGGCAGCCGTGACCCAGACCGAGACCGCGCCCCCGATGCCCATCGCCGACGTCGCCGCACGGGCGCGTGACGTCCTCGACACCGTCGGCGCCGTCGTCGTCGGGATGCGGGAGCCGCTCGCCCTGGCGTTCGCGAGCATCCTGGCGGGCGGCCACGTGCTCTTCGAGGACGTCCCCGGCCTCGGCAAGACCCTCGCCGCACGCAGCCTGGCCGCGGCGTGCGGACTCGACTTCCGCCGGCTCCAGTGCACCCCGGACCTGCTGCCCGCCGACATCACCGGGTCGTTCGTCTACGCCCCGGCCACGGCCGAGTTCGTCTTCCGGCCGGGACCCGTCTTCACCGGGATGTTCCTGGCTGACGAGATCAACCGGACGTCGCCGAAGACGCAGTCGGCGCTGCTCGAGGCGATGGCGGAGGGGCAGGTCACGGTCGAGGGCGAGGGCTTCCCGCTCCCGCGGCCGTTCCACGTCATCGCGACGTCGAACCCGATCGAGTACGAGGGAACGTACGCGCTGCCGGAGGCCCAGCTCGACCGCTTCATGGTGCGGCTCTCCGTCGGGTACCCGTCCCGCGACGGCGAGCACCGCGTGCTGCTCAACCGGATCGCCCGACGGCACGAGGTCGCCGAGGTCCCGGCCGTCGTCAGCGCCCCCGAGATGCTGCGCATGCAGGCGAGCGTCGAGGGCGTGCACGTCGACGAGGACATCGCCCTGTACTGCGTCGACCTCGCGGGTGCGACGCGGACCCACCGTGACGTGCAGGTCGGGGCGTCGCCGCGCGGAGCGCAGGCGCTCATGCTCGTGGGTCGCGCACGCGCGGTCATGGACGGGCGGGACTTCGTCACCCCGGAGGACGTCAAGACCGCCGCGGTCGCCGTGCTCGCGCACCGCATCTCGCTGACGCCGCAGGCGTGGGCGAACGGGGTGGACCCGGCCGGGATCGTCCGGGGGATCGTCGCGCAGGTGGCCGGGCCTCCGGTGGTGGGCGCCGGTGCGTCCGGCGCGTCCCGGACGTCTGGTGCTTCCGGTGCTTCCGGTGCTTCCGGCCTGGAGGCTCGGTGAGCGTTCCCGACCCGGCTCCCGCCCGCCCCGCGGCCGGGCCCGACGTCACACCGTTCTGGGTGCGCAGTCCGGCGCTGGTGTTCGGGGTCGCCGGCGGCGTGTTCCTCGCCGGCCTCGCGCTGGTGCTGGGGCGCCCCGAGCTCGCCGTGGTGGCCCTCCCGGTGCTCGTCACCGCCGGGTTCGGTGCGGGTCGGCGTCTCGGCGGCGAGCAGGTCCGGGTGGTCGCGACGCTCGCCCCGTCCGACTCGGGTCGCGGCGTCGGGTACCGGACGCAGGTGACCCTGCCGCCGTCCGCCGAGGCCGTCGCCCTCGAACTCCGCGTGGCGGGTGACCGACGGCACGTCGTCGTGGTCGATCGCCGGACCGCGGCGCAGCTCGCCGGCACCGTCCCGGTGTCGCACTCCGGACCGCAGGAGATCCTGCGGACGCACCTCTCGCTCCTCGAACGCGGCGGCACCGCGGTGTCGGTGCCGGCGGCGGGCCCGATCCGGTCGGCGGTCGTCCCCCCGCCGCACCTGCGCATGCAGCACCTGCCGATGCCGCGGCGCGTGACGGGCATCACGGGCGCGCACGACTCCGCGCGCTCGGGCGACGGCGGCGAGTTCCGCGACGTCGCGCTGTTCGCGCCCGGGGACCGTCTGCGACGCATCGACTGGCGGCGCACCGCACGGCGTGCCGAGCGGCCCGGGGACCTGTACGTGCGGCGCACCTTCGCCACCGCGGACGCCCTCGTCGTCCTGGTCATCGACGGCCGCGACGACCTCGCCTCCGACGTCACGACGTGGGGCGGCTCCCGCCACGACACGTCCGAGGCGACGTCCCTCGACGTCGCACGCGAGGCCGCCGTCTCCCTCGCGACCGCGTACATCGGCGCCGGTGACCGGGTCGGTCTGCGCTCCCTGGCCGGCACCGCACGCTCGGTCGAACCCGGCGGCGGCACACGGCACCTGGAGCGGCTCCGCTCGACGATCGCCTCGGTCATCCCGACCGGCGACGCGACGACGGCAGCGCGAATGCCCCTCGTGCCGGCCGCGTCGCTCGTGGTCGTCCTGTCGACGTTCCTCGACGACCAGGCCGCGACGATGGCGATGACGTGGGCGGCCACCGGGCACCGGGTCGTCGCGGTGGACGTCCTCCCGACCCCGGACGTGACCGGGGTCAGCAAGCAGGAGCGCACCGCGTTCCGGCTCATCGCGCTCGAGCGCCAGGACCGGCTCGCCGAGATGGCGGCCACCGGCGTCGAGCAGATCCGTTGGCAGACGGGCGACGGTGACTCCCCGGCCGTGCAGCTCCGGCTGCTCAGTCGTCCTCGGCGGGCCGGATGAGCGTCGGCTCGCGCGCGGAGCGGACCGGGTCGCCGGCGATCGGACCGGCGGTCCCCGCATGGTCGATCGGGGCACTCGGCCTGGTCGCGGGGCTCGTCGGGTCGGTCGTCGTGATCGGGGCGAGCGGGTGGCTCGTCGTCGCCGCCGTCCTCGCCGTGGCCGCCGCCGTCCTGCCCCGCGGTCCGTTCGCCGCCCTGCTCGTGGTGCAGCTCGCGATCGCCGGGATCGGCGGGTCGAACCTGGCCGTGCTCGTCCTCACGACGCACCTGGTCCTCGCCACGAGCTTGCTCTGGGCGTGGACGCCCCGGACCGCGCGGGTGCAGCTCCGGGCGCTCGTGCCGTCGGCGCTGCGGTTCGTCGTGGTGCAGGTCGGGGTGCAGGCGGTGGCGTTCGTGGTGGTCGGGTTGTTCGGCGACGCCGGACAGGTCGGGGGCGTCTGGCTGGCGGTCGCTGGCGCGGTCGGGCTCCTCGCACTGGCGCTCGGGCTGTTCGTGCCGCGGTTGCTGCACGTCGGGGACGACGTCGGGCGCTGAGCCGCTGGGTCTACGCCCGCAGCTCTCGCGCGAAGGTGCTGTACACCGTCGGGTCGCCCGCAGCGTCCGTCTCGGCGAGCGCGGCGATGTCCCCGAGGTGGATGAACCCGCTGTTCCGCGCGACGGCGATCGAGGCCGGATTGCCGAGCTCAGCGCGGATGACGGCACGACGTCCGGCCCCGATGCGCGCGAGGTGGGCACAGACGAGCTGGACGGCCGCGGTCGCAACTCCCCGTCCCCGCGCCCAGGGGTGGACCGAGTACGCGACATTGACGTCGCCGGGTTCTGGCATGTCGCCGGCATCCGGGTCGAAGTCGATGTAGCCCGCGAGCTCGCCATCGAGCAGCACGCCGAACCCGCGCTTGCCGCCCTCGCAGCGCTCGTTCGCGCTGAGCATCGCGAAGTGGCGACGGGTGGACTCGGTCGTGCCACGCCGGCCGCTCAACCACCGGACGGTTGCATCGTCCTCGCCCGCGTTGTGGGCCGCCACGTCGGCGTCCGTCAGCGCACGCAGTGACACTCGCCCGTCCGCAAGTGGTCGGGTCGTTCCGGGGCTCTGCTGTTCGTCGTCCACACCGTCACTCTTCCATCTGACGAACTGCTGGTTGTTGACCGCCGCTTGCTGCTTGATTGGAGGGCATGCGGCCCAACCCGGAACACTCGAGCCAGCGGCGTCGGAGGCCCATGGTGATCCTGCTCGGAGTCGTTGCGGCTGCTCTCTGGGTCGTCGCGGTCGCGCTCCCGATCCTGGTCCTCGTGCTCATCGGCGGCCTCCCCGGTGATGACCCGGCACATACGCAGCGGTCCCTCGTGATCGCATCCGGTGCGTTCGTGACCGTCGCGCTCCTAGCGATCGCGGCGACGATCGGCTTCGTCGTCCTGCGACGAGCACAAGACCGCGACCACGACTCCTGACGACGTATGGTCGAGCGATGTCTGACTTCGACGACGGTCGTTCACTTCCGGAGTCGCTCTGTCTGGTCGCGACCTGTCACGACCCGCTCGGACGGTTCGCAGCAGAGATCGAGAACGCCCGGCCTGCGCTCACGCAGGTGTTCAGTGCCGTCGCAGTGAACGTCACCGCTGAAACGCATCCCACGACCATTGCGGCGCTGCAGGATCTGCCCGTACCGCTGGCCCTCGACGAGCACGGTGCCGGAACGATCGGGATCGGGACGGCGCGGAAAGACGCGCTCGCCCTCGGGCTGCGCAGCGGCTGCGGGTGGCTGTTCCACTCCGACCTCGACCACGTCCTCCGGTGGCTGGCCGACGCACGAGACGAGGTGGAGTGCACGCTCGCACGACGCGACGCCGACTTCCTGGTCGTCGGACGCTCCGCGGTGGCGATGGACGCCGCTCCGGATCGGCTCCGCCGGACGGAGGAGGTCGTGAACCACGTGTACGGGCTCGCGAACGGCCTCACGCAACGGTGGGACCTGATGATCGCCATGCGACTGATGACCCGCGACACCGCACGGCTGATCATCGACCACACTCACGACGCGGCGATCACGAACGATGTGACCTGGCCGATGCTGGTCAGCGCACTCGGATCCAGCGTCGGGTACGCCGAGGCCGACGGGATCCGGTTCTTGGCCCGCGATGACTTCGATGACGTCGACCGTCGTGACGAGGACCCACGGGAATGGCGGGCGCGCATGGACACCGCGACCGCCCACGTCACAGCGATCGTCGACTTCGGCGGAGACGGTACGGTGTGAGCCGTGCCCGCAGAGGAATGGACCATCAACCACTTCTCGCAGAGCAATCCGACCGGCGAGGACCAGGGTGACGTCCCCGCTCTCCTCCGCCGCGTCGCCGACAGCATCGAAGCACTGGGCGATGTCGACGTGCAGGACGTCACCTTCTCCTCCGGGGTCGCTGACACGGAAGACGACCTGACGATGACGGTGTACTTCCACCGACAACCGCGCCGTCGCTCGGGAGCGAGTCCGTCCGTGCCCGAGCTCGACCAGGAACACCCCGGCGGCGATCAGGGCGATCCCGTCGAGCATGAGCCCCGTCAGAGAAGAGCAACGAGGCGTTGAACCCGGCCGTCTTCCTCGAGGAGACCCGGGCTACTACGTCATGTCGGGCTTCACCCCAGCCCGCGCACACGGGTTCCGGTCGCCGTCCGTGACACTGGTGTACCCGGAAGCCTTCTGGGCCACGGACACCGTCGGACTCCGATGACCCCCGCCGTTGTGCGTGCCGGGCGGATCAGCGACCGGGGAGCGTGTCCAGCGACCGCGAGCGCTGCTCGAGCAGCTCGGCGTAGGTGCCGTCCCGCTCGGCCCAGCGGAGCGGCTGCGCCCGCTCGACGACGATCTCGTGCGGTGTCGGGTCCTGCGAGAGCAGGCCGAGCACCTCGTCGAGGAACGCGTCCAGAGGCAGTGCGTTCGGGTTCACCTTCTCCTGCCCGGCCGTCGCCACCGCCGGCGGGACGAGTTCGGTGACACCGACGCCCGTTCCGGCGAGGTGGGCGCGGAGCGACTCGCTGTAGGCGTGGACGGCGGCCTTCGACGCGCCGTAGGTCGGCATGAGCGGGAACGGCATGAACCCGATGCCGGAGGTGACCGTGAGGAAGTCGCCACGGCCGTGGCCGATGAGGTGCGGTGTGAACGCGTCGAGCACGCGGATGGTGCCGAGCAGGTTGACGTCGATCGTGGACTGCGCCTGCGCGAAGTGCGCCGGGTCGCGCAGGTCCTCGAGGATCATCACGCCGGACATCGTCACGACCAGGTCGAGGTCCGGGTGCTCCGCGAGCACCTCGTCCCGGGCCCGGAGGACCGACTCGGCGTCGGTGACGTCGATGGACACGGTCTCGAGGTCGTCGACCCGGCTGGTGTCGCGCCCGCCGACGACGACGGTGGAGCCGGCGTCCGCGAATCGGCGCGCGAGCCCGCGGCCGATGCCGGAGGTCCCTCCGACGATGAGGACGGTGCGGTCGGTGATGTCCATGTCAGGCTCCCTGGTGCTGTCTGGTGGTCGGTACATCACGATGGTGCGGCGAGCGCCTCCGCCCGGGAAGGACCCCCGTGGTCCAGGGCACTGACGGGGCACCCCCTCCCGGCGCTGCGGCTCACTAGCGTGAGGCCATGGACGAATCACCCGCGGCGAACCGGCTCGGCGACTACCTGCAGGCACGACGTGGTCTCGTCACGCCGGAGCAGGTCGGCCTCCCGACGGCGAAGAACCGGCGGGTCACGGGCCTCCGCCGCGAGGAAGTGGCGCTGCTGGCCGGGATCAGCCTCGACTACTACCTCCGCCTGGAGCGAGGGCGCGACCACAACCCCTCCTCGCAGGTCCTGGAATCACTGGCACGGGTGCTGCAGCTCGATGACGTCGAGACGGAGTACCTCATCGGTCTGGGCGCGCACCGGCCCCGGTCTCGCCGACGTCATCGTCCCGAGGAGCGCGTCCCCGCACGCCTGCACCACCTCCTCGCTGCGCTCGAGGTCCCCGCGTTCATCGAGGGACGCTCCTTCGACGTCCTCGCCTCGAACGACATGGCAACGGTGTTCTCGCCGCGTCTTGCGCCGGGGCACAATCGGCTCCGATCGCTCCTGCTCGACGAGGAGGAGCGTGCGTTCCAGGACGACTGGGAGCGCGCGACCGTCGATGCGATCGCGTCGTTCCGGCACCTCGTCGGCGATGACGTCACCGACACCCGGGCGATCGAGATCGTCGGCGAACTGTCCATGGCGAGCGCCCGGTTCCGCACCATCTGGGCCCGCCAGGACGTCCGCCGACTCGCGGGGAACTCGACCGTCGTGCACCACCCGTCCGTCGGGACGATGCAGATGCACCGCGAGAAGCTGCCCGTGGACGGTCTGATGCTCGTCGTCTACTACCCGGACGCCGACAGCGACAGTGCCGAGAAGCTCCGGCTGCTGGCCACCCTCTCCGCCGACCGTCACGCCAGGTCGACGGAGGCATGAGCGGCGTCTCCATCCGCAGCGGACGCGTCAGTGCCCGAGCTCGACCAGGAACACGCCGGCCACGATCAGGGCGATCCCACCGAGCATGAGCCCCGTCAGCGGTTCGCGGAAGAGCACCCGACCCAGGATCGCCGTCAGTGCGACCCCGGTCGCCGCCCAGATCCCGTAGGCGACGCCGATCGGCAGGCCGAGCGTCAGGGCCACCGCGAGCAAGCTGAACGCGATGAGGTAGCCCGCGACGACGGGGACGAAGAACACCTTCTTGCCGTCGGTGGCGAGTTTGAGGCTGATCGTCGCGCCGACCTCGGTGACGATCGCGACCGCGAGCAGGACCCAGGCCATCAGCGGACCTGCCGCTTCCGTGCGGCCAGAGCGCGTTGCGACCCGATCTCGACCAGCAGCACCCCGGCAGCGATCAACGCGATCCCGATGACCATCGTGACCGTCAGCGCCTGCCCGAACAGCACGGCGGCGAGCACCGCGGTCAGGGCGACACCGGACGCGCCCCAGATGCCGTAGGCGACCCCGACCGCCATGCCCGCCCGGAGCACCAGGATCAGCATCGCGAACGCGGCGACGTACCCGACGGCGACGAGCACGTACCAGCCGGGCTGGTCGACGGCAGCCTGCATCGAGAGCGCTGCCGTGACCTCGGCGACGATCGCCGTGCCGAGGAACACCCACTTCATGCGCCGCTCCCGTCGGCCAGGGACGCGATCGCCCGTGCTGCGGCCAGGACAGTGGCCTCCGCCGCAGCGTCGTCGCGGTCAGCGAGCCACGTCGATCCGATGCCGTCGGCCGTGGCGATGAGCAGTCGGACGACCTGGTCGACGGGGATGGTCCACCGGATGTCGTCCTCGGCGGTCCACGCCTCGACCTGCGCACGGACGGCAGCGAGGTACGCATCCTGCTCCCAGGCCGCGAGGTCCTGCAGGTCCGGGTCACGACGCGAGTACGTGACGAGCTCGACCAGGGCGAGTGCAGTCGCTGGGTCGCTGCGCGTCTGCGCGAGGTGGGCCGACAGGCCGGAGGCGATCCGGGCCTCCAGGCCGAGCGGGGTGACCGGGGGGGCGAACGCGACCGCCATCGCGGTGCGCAGCTGTCGTTCGAGCACGGCGTGGAAGAGCGGCGCCTTGCCCGCGAAGCAGTAGTGGAAGGCGCCGTGCGGCAGCCCGGCACGGGCGGTGACCGCGCGGGTGGTCACCGCAGCGATCCCGCCGTCGCGCAGGACGGCGATCGCGGCGTCGACGAGCTGGTCGCGCCGTTCCTCGACGCTGCGGTGCTCTTGCTGGAGGGTCATGCGAGGACCCTAGCGCCACACTTGGCCAGTTGGCCAAGTATGGGCTGACGATCACCTCTGTGTCGTCGCGTCGACGACGCACCATGCCCCTCGAGGTCAGCTGGCGAGTTCGTCGATCCAACTGGATCGCATCCGCAGGGCGCGCTCGGTGCTCCCCATGACCGCGCCGAGCCCGACGAGCACGTTCAGGTGCAGTGGCAACCGCACCGGCGAGGTGAAGGTCCCGACCGCGTCGGCGACGGGTGGGATCTGCGAGATCGTCTCGACGAGCTGGGGTACCGCGACACCGAGGCCGCCGGCCACGAGCGCGATCGAGACGAGCCCGATGCTGCGACTCACGGTCGGGTGGTCCCGGTGCAGACGGGCACGACGGCCCTCCGCCGACGCGGGGTCGGGTGCGAGCTGTCGCTCGGTACCGTCCTGGCTGACGTGGTGGCAGCGCTTCAGCCCGAAGCCGTTGATCGCGACTTCGATGCGACCATCCGGCACGGTGAACACGGCTGGCATCGTGGAGTACGACCGCAGCGCGCCGTCGACGAAGAGCCTGGCTCGCACCGCACCATCGCGTGCGTCACCCCCGTGCCGGACGTCGATCGTGTAGGTCGAGGCCGTTCCGTCCGGGCCGGCGATCGTGGTCGAGCGGAGTGACCGGCTGAACATCTGCCACCAGCGGAACCGTCGGAGCGGCTCTCCGGAGCCGGATCGCACGCGCCGACCCCGCAACCCTACGAATCGCATCTCCCACTCCTGACCATGGTTGCTAGTACACCGTGATAGTCCATGCGAAGTGAAGCTAGCACATTGTGATAGAACTTCGAGAGGCTCGTCCGGCTGTCGGGGCACGCTCGTGCCGCACCGGACGACAGCGAGACGGAGGACACGGATGATGAGGACACCAGTGACGGCGGAGCACGTCCATGGAGCCCTCGACGTCGAACGAACGCGATCGGGCGTGCGGCCACACCGACTCCCGACCGGCATCCGGTCGCGTGACGCGGACGCGCAACTGCTGAGCGCCGAGGCACAACCGTCCGGCGTCCGCGTCGTGGTCCGCACGACGGCGCGTCAGGTGGCGCTCGAACTCCGAGCCAGCCGGGTCGTGTACCGCGGCGTACAGCGACCACGCGGAGTCGTGGACGTCGTCGTCGACGGGGGAGCCGTCCGCAGCACTGCCCTCGAGCACGGCGACAGCATCGAGGTCGACCTGTCCACCGGTGCGAGCACCCCGCGCTCTGGGGACGCCGACGTCGTGACCGTGACCGACCTGCAGCCGGGGGAGAAGCAGATCGAGTTCTGGCTGCCGCACAACGAGCAGGTCGAGCTGATCGCGCTGCACACGGACGAGCCCGTCGGGCCGGGTCTGGCAGGCGGACGTGTCTGGGTGCACCACGGCAGCTCGATCAGCCACGGCTCGAACGCGACCCGTCCGACGGGGATCTGGCCGGTCGTCGCAGCTCGCCGGGCCGGTGTGGACCTCATCAACCTCGGCTTCGGCGGCAGTGCCCTCGTTGACCCCTTCATGGCCCGCCTGATCCGCGACACCCCGGCGGACGTCATCAGCCTCAAGCTCGGCATCAACGTGGTCAACCTCGATGCGATGCGCCTGCGGAGCTTCGTCCCGGCGGTCCACGGGTTCCTCGACACGATCCGCGAGGGGCACCCGACGACGCCGCTGCTCCTGGTCTCGCCGATCCACTGCGGCATCCACGAGGACACGCCGGGCCCCGGAGCGTTCGACCCGGAAGCGCTCGCCAGCGGAGTCGTGCGGTTCGTCGCCACCGGTGAGCCGTCGGACGCCGATCAGGGCCGGCTCACGCTGCGGGTCATCCGGGAACAGCTCGCGCAGATCGCCGCAGCTCGCTCGGACGCGGCCCTGCAGGTCCTGGACGGCCGCACGCTCTACGGCCCTGGCGACGCCGAGACGGATCCCCTCCCGGACGCGCTGCACCCGAGTGCGTCGGCGCATCGGATGATGGGGGAGCGCTTCGCCGACATCGCGTTCGGTCCCGGCGGTCCGCTCGCGGAAGTGCCCGCATGACCGCCGCCGGGGGGCGGCGCGGCGCCATGCGGGCTGCCCGCCGCGGGGGGCGGCGTGACGCCATGCGGGCTGCGCGCCGCCGGGGGGCGGCGTGACGCCATGCGGGCTGCGCGCCGCCGGGGGGCGGCGTGACGCCATGCGGGCCGCTCCCCGATGCGTCGTCAGCTGGCGAACTGGAAGGCGATCACCGAGATCACTGACGACGACGCGTTGTTCACCGCGTGGACGACGACACCTGGCCAGACCGATCCGGTCCGCCGGATGAGGAGCGCGGCAGAGACGCCGACGATGAACGCAACGGGCGTGGCGAGGTTGACGCCGTGGGTCAGTCCGAACACCGCTGCGCTCACCAGGGTCGCGACCCAGGCGCCGTAGCGGGTCAGCAGGTTGTGGACGACACCCCGGAAGAAGAACTCCTCGCCGATCGGCGTGAGGACGGCTCCGAGCAGGATCGCGGCCAGGAAACCGAGCACGCCGCTGGTGGCGGCGGAGCGGTAGTCGGTCTGCACATCCTGGGCAGGAGTGGCTGCCGCGACGATGCTGCTGATGGCGACGTTCAACGCGACGACGCCGAGTCCGATGACGAACGCGACGAGGAGCCACTTCGGCGCGACTCGGCGCAGCCCGAACAGTCGTCGGTCGCGACGGCGGAGTGCGATCGCGATGACGGTACCGCCGAGGGGTGCCAGTCCGGACACCGCGTAGAGTGCCAGGCCGCGGGACAGCGCGTCGCCGTCGGGGACCAGGCGGTACAGCGTGATCCCGATCGCGTACAGTGCGACGGTCGCCGCGGCGGCGATCCCGAAGTCCGCCCAGGTCACCCGCGACGGGCGCGCGACGTTCGAGCCGGTGTGCGGTGACGTGTGTGTGGTCGGCATGGTTCCTCACTGGTTCTGTTCGGGGCGCGATGGCCGTGGAGTGGATCGGGTTGGTGTCGGTGCGCTCAGAGGAGCCACTGGCTGAGCGGGTGGATGAAGTAGCGCAGGGAGTACGCCTCCCACACGGCCCCGACGACCAGGAGGGCCACCGCCGGCACCGCGAGGACGCCCGTCGTCCGCAGCCCGGCGACGTACCCGTCCCGTCGTCGTTCGACCCCGGCGGATCGCGGTCGGAGCCAGTACCTGCCGATGAGGAAGGCACCGAGCGCGAAGACGATGTAGGCCTGCAGTTCGATCACGATGGTCAGCGAATGCGGGATCATCGCCACCCACCCCTCACCAGTGGCGGGCACGAGGGTCACCCCGGTCTGGACGAGCCAGTACCCGAAGAACGCCAGTCCGGCGAAGGGGACGATCAGCGACGGCACGACGATGGTGAGCAGGCTGAGGCGGAAGAGGTTCACGGCGAAGATCAGCAGGGCGAACAGCGGCGGCCGGCTCACCACTGACCCGACGAGGTCCGCGGTTCCGTCGTCCTGCAGCGCCGTGGCGCGGTCCTGACTGAGCTGCGGGAACAGCAGCCCCGCGGCGAACCCCAGCACGACGAGTCCGTACGTCGCGACGTTGAGGACGAGGTAGGTCCGGGCGTTCCCCCGGATGACCTCCAGGGGCCGGCGCCAGACCGCCGCACGACCCGGTGGCTCGGAGCGCGGATCCAGACGGTTCGCTGTCGCGCTGTCGTGGTCCGGTGGCTGGCTCATGTGTGATGCTCCTCGTTCTGGCGGTCATGGGTGGGGAGCGTCCTGGGCGTCCCGGGTGGCGAGCGCTGCGTGATCCCGCGATCACGCGGATGTGTCTGGACACTCGGGTGCTAGTACAGTGTGATAGCCCCGAACGAGAAACTAACACAGTGTGCTAGTCAGATAGAAGTGAAGTGACGACTGATGGCCCATCCGAACAGCCCGGACACACGATCGAAGATCCTGATCGCCGCGGCGACGATGCTCGGAGAGGACCCGACAGCACGTCTCACGGTCCGCGCCGTCGCGGCGCACGCCGGTGTGAGCACGGGGTCACTCCGCCACTTCTTCCCGACCCAGCAGCTGTTGCTCGACACGGTCGTCGAGGGGCTCCAGACCGTCGAGATCGCGGACGACCCGATGGCCGACACGTCCAAGAGCCCGGCCGATCGCCTCGAAGCCTGCCTCCGGGTGCTCCTCACGAGCGTCGGCACCGGCGCCGCCGCACGAGAGAACTGGATCGCGATGCACGACGCGTACATCGCGTCTCCCACCCCCGACGAGTCCGGGAACACGTTCCTCGCGATGGAGCGCCTGGGCATCGGCCGCGTCGAGCGCTGGCTGGACGTGTTGCGGCAGGAGGGCGTCGGGATCGCCGTCGACCTCGAACAGGCAGCGCGGTTCCTGCTCACCGTCGTCAACGGCCTCGCCCTGGACCGCGCGTTGCCCGGAGCGAGCGCACGCATCCCGTTCGAGGAGCGGTCACTCCGACTCGCCGTCGACGCGGTCCTGGTTGCAGGGGCCAGCTGAGGTCGCGCGCGCGATCGCGGATGCCGGGGAGGGGAAACGGTCGCAGTGACGGATCACGAACCGCTGGTACCGCCAGCCACCACGAAGATGCAGAACGGGTGGCCGGCCGGATCGGCGAGGACCCACAGCGCCTCCTCCGGGTCAGCGCTCCGGTCCTCGAGGACCGTGGCGCCCAGCGCGACAGCCCGCGCCCGCTGCTGCTCGAGCTCAGCCAGGTCCGCGACGCTGAAGTCGAGATGCAGCTGCTGGCGGACCGGCCCGTCCGGCCAGGTCACCCGAGGCAGCTCGTCCACCCGTTGCACCGTGACGTCCACCCCCTCGGAGGTGCTGATCGCGACCCAGTCCGCCCGGTCGTCCGAACCGTCGACGGGAGGCTCGTCACCAGCCCGGTACTCGCCACCCAGCAGGGCGATCCAGAACGCGGCGAGCGCTCGCGCGTCCTCGGCGTCGAGCACGATCTGTCGCAGATGCAGCGTCATCACCGCAGGCTAGGCCGGAAGTGCTCGGAGCGTCGCAGGACGGGATCAGACTCCGGATGGCGACTCCACGGTCAGTCGACCGCGGTCGACGTCGAGGACCGCGCGTGTGCCGAGGGGCACGGTGACGAGGTCCTCGACGTGACCAAGAGGAAGCCCACCCAGTACCGGCACGCCGAGCGCGTCGAAGTGGTCGCGCAGGGTGTCGACGACGGTCCAGCCGCGGTCCTGGTACCCGGCGAACTGGTCGATGCTGCCGAGAGCGACCCCGACGACACCGTCGAGCGCTCCGGAGTACCGGAGCTGCGTCAGAGCGCGGTCGACCATCCCCAGTCCAGCAGCGCGGTTGATCTCGAGCAGCAGGACCGCCCCGGCCAGGTCGAAGTCCACCACCCCGACCGACCGCGCGAGCATCTCGAGGTTGCCACCGGACAGCGGCCCCTCCACGCGGCCCGTCGTCGTGAGCTCGGCCGAGAGTGCGGCGGCATCCGCGTCGACGACCGTGTCCGCGTCCTCCATCAGGAGTCGCCGGACGTGGTCACCGTGGGTGCCGGCGATCGCACCGTGCAGCGACGGGACGCCGGCAGCGTTCCAGACCTGGTGCAGGGCGGTGACGTCGCTGTACCCGACGAGCATCTTCGGGTCGGCGCGGAGCGCCCGGACGTCGACGTCCGGGACGATGCGGAAGCTGCCGCACCCGCCGGTGGAGGCGATCACGGCACGGACCGTCGGGTCGCGGATCGCGTCGTTGAGGTCCGCCGCACGGTCGACGTCGCTGCCCGCGAGGTAGCCGCGGTGGTCGAGGGCGTGCGGCGCGATGACCGCGCGCAGGCCCCACGCCTCGACCTGTCGAGCGATCCAGGTCGGCACCGACCCCTCTGGCCACGACGCCGGTGAGACGATCGCCACCGTGTCGCCGGCGGTCAAGGTGCGCAGTCGCAGCGTTGTCGCTTCCATGCTCCGGGACCCTAGCCAGCACCCCCGTCACCGCGGAGACGGAGTCGCGTCAGCCGATCAGCGCAGGGACGGCGTGATCGTCAGCTGTGCCACCTCGACCACCGCGTCGGAGGGCATGTCGGGGTAGTAGTTCTCGCGGAGCTGCTGTGCGAAGCGCTGCATGTCGGTTCCTGGCGGCTGATGCGCCTGCTCGGCCGTGAGGGTGTCGAGTCGGTGCTGCCGCACGACGGTCACGACACCGGCGACGTCCTCCGCCGTCGGGTGCTCGTCGAAGACGAAGATCGCCGGCCCCACCGGTGCGCTGGGCTCGGCGGCGTCGGCCCCTTGCCGATCCAAGCGAAGGAGGCTCCACTCGCGCCCGACGCGGGCATGTCCCGTTCGTTCACGGAGACCTGGGCGCCCGCCTTCGCCAGGTGGTACGCGATCGATGCCCCGACGACGACGCGCTTCATGGGGACATCCTCGTCCGCTTCCACCATCAGGCGCGCCTCACCTCCGGCGATGCAGCAGGTTCTGCACGACGCCAGCCCAGAGGACAAGGCCCGAGAAAGCCAGGCCGAGCCCGAGGAGCCACATCGGGAACCCGTGCCGAGAAACCTGGTCCCGCAGCGGCGTCAGGAAGCACACGAGCGCAAGGACCACGAACACGGACGCCACGACGGCGACTGGCACTTCCTTGCCCTCCTTGACGATCACCACGCCCCTCCCTCGTGCGCCGCAGACCCCTGCGTCAGCGACCAACGATCACCACCCCTGCTTGGTGCGAATTGTACCTGCCGGGGTCATCTCGTCACAGAGCCTGCGCAGGGCGGTGCGTGCGAGGTCGTGTGCCGACCACGACGCGCTCATCCTCCCGACAGTCCCCACGGTCATTGACGCCTCGGAACGCTCTCGCTCGCCAAGCGGGGGAAGAGCTGTTCGGCGGCTGCTCGATGCACCTCACCCAGTCGCTCTGCGCCGGGGCCGTCGTAGGCACCGAGATCGTGGTCGAAGCGGGCGGTCCAGTCGGGGTGCGCGTAGGGGAAGTCGCTGCCGTAGAGAACGTGGCCGGGCTCCGCGAACGCCAGCAGTGACGGCAGCGACGTGGGAGATGCGGACAGGGCGGTGTCGAAGTAGAACTTGCGCAGGCCCGCTTGGATGCGCTCCGGCGTGGTGTCCGGGTTGAACATCGCGGCAGCGCTGAACCGGCTTGCGGCGTAGGGCAGGAAACCACCGGCGTGGGACAAGATCACGCGAAGTTCCGGGTAGCGGTCGAACACGCCGTGCGCGACGAGGTCCACGGCGGTGCGGGTGGTGTCGAACGGGAAGTCCAGCAGTGCGGTGGGCATCCCCGGCAACTGCGTGATCGGTGGTGCGGTGGGGTGCACGAAGACCACGGCTGAGCGGGCGGCGAGTTCCGCCCACAGCGGCTCGTACGCGGGGTCGCCCAGGTACCGTCCATGCGCGTTCGACAGCAGGAGCACACCGTCGGCGTGGAGCTCATCGAGTGCTCGCACGGCTTCGGCGACCGCGCCGTCGAAGTCCGGCAGCGGCAGCACCGCGAAGTGCCCGAACCGGTCGGGCCGCTCTCGGACCAGCTCGGCCTGGTAGTCGTTCAGTTCGCGGGCGAGTTGGCACGCCGCGGCGTCGTCACCGAAGTGCACGCCCGGTGCGCTGATCGAGAGCATCCCGGTCTCGATCCCCACTTCGTCCATCATCGCGATCGCCGCTTCGGGGCTCCACTCCGGCATCAACCAGCCGCCGATGGCCCGGGGCCCTCGTCGCGGTGCGGTCCCGCCGCTCTCACCCCACGGGTCCCACTGCGCGGACCCTCCGGTCGCAGCCTGCGCATCCCCCGGAGCGCCGGCCCCCATCGCTTTCGATCCTGCCGCTGCCATTGCCTCGAAGTAGCGGGGCGGGAGCAGGTGCTGGTGGACATCGATCTTGCCTGGCATGGTGCGGTCCTCCGATCGTCCTCAGCAATGAGGGCTGGTTGTGTGCAGAAGTGGTCGTCGTGATGGTTCCCGCCGGTCGGACCG
Source organism: Curtobacterium sp. MCLR17_007 (assembly GCF_003234655.2). Lineage (NCBI taxonomy): Bacteria > Bacillati > Actinomycetota > Actinomycetes > Micrococcales > Microbacteriaceae > Curtobacterium > Curtobacterium sp. MCLR17_007. Next base: position 3,677,814 of record NZ_CP126271.1, read on the forward strand.
GGAGTGGTTCGACCGTTTGCGGGCGTCGAGCAGGCCTGTGGTGTTCAGGGTGTCGGGGTCAACGGGAGCAAGGCCGCGTTCGGCGTTCCTGCGGCGGACTCGAGGTGGGAGCCCGATGGGCCGGCTGCCGAGCGGGGACCTTGCTCGTGACGGAGTCCGCCCTTCGGTCGAGCAGCGCCTTCGCGTCGGTTCCGGATGAGCATCGCCGTCAGGGTGAGCAGGATCCCCGCCACTGCCCAGATGCTCAGCCGGATGATCGGGGCGGCGACCGCAGCGCCGTCGAAGTACTGGACGGACCGCAGCAGGTCGAGCGCGTCGCCCTGCGGGAAGACGTAGTAGAGCGTCTGGAAGAAGTCGTTGAGGACGTGGATCCCGAGCGGGCCACCGGATGACGTGTTCCCGAGGATCACCAGGGCGAGCGTCACCACCAGAGCCGCGATGGTTCCGCCCAGTGCGGCGACGCCCGTGACCGCTCCCCCGATGGCGACTCCGGTCAGCCAGAGAATCCCGAACACGCCCCAGGGACCGACGGTCACCGCCCCGAGTGCGGAGTCGATCCACAGGGTGATCAGTCCGGCGAGGAGACCGGCGTAGAGCACGAGGACGATGCTGCGCTCGACGAACTTCGCGGCCGTGTCGACCGTGCCGAGGATGCGTCCGAACACCGTCGCACCGAGGGCAGCCCCAAGGCCGGCGAAGAGGATCGCGTAGAACTCGATCGACCCGACCGGGTCCTGCTTCGGCAGGGGTGCGAGGTCGGTGGCCGTGTTGGTGGTCTGCAGCTTCGCCGCGATCGAGTCGCCGATGCCGGAGACCGCCTGGCCCAGCCCGCGGCCACCGCCGCTGGCGATGTAGGTGGTGACGCCGGCGCCCTTGCCCGGCGCCGGCAGGATGACGGCGCCGTCGACGTCGCGGTCGAGCACCGCGGATCGTGCCTGCCGCTCAGAGGCCACGACGGTGAGATCCAGCGACCCCTGCTGCTCGAGCGCGACGATCGCGTCAGCGTCGCCGGTGACCGCGAGATGGACGTTGTTCGGCGTCGGGTTTCCGAACGCGCTCGAGTAGCTCGTCAACATCGCCATCGCCAGGAGCAGGATCGCGATCGCACCGAGGACCAGGTTCCGGTAGCGATGCGCTGATCCCGGCCCTTCGGAGTCCAGCGCGCCTCCCGCGACCGCCGCTTCGAACTCGGGGTGCTGCGGGCCGTCTCCGCGGCCAGTGGCAGGCTCGGTCACGTGCGTCATGATGTCCTTTACAGTTGTCCAGTAGATGACGAACGTACATCACCATCCGGGCTCTGACAAGATGGAGTCATGAGGGACGGAACAGGCACGGTGCCGCTCGCGAGCCAACGGGTGGACCCGCGCGTCACCCGCACCCGCGCTGCCCTGATCCGGGCGTTGGCCGCCCTGGTGTCCGAGACACCAAAGGGCGAGACGATCTCGATGAGCGCCGTGGCACAGCGCGCTGGGTTGAGCAGACAAGCGCTCCACAACCACTACAGCAACGTCGGCGACCTGGCGACGGACCTCTGGATCAGTCGGCTTCTCGAGGACTGGCTCCCCCTCGACGAGGCCGCTGCGAACCTCCCACAGGCCCTCACCGACGCCGTTCGGGAGCGCGGGATCGAACCGCTGCTCGCCGCGGGACGTGCGGATCGCGGCTTCTTCGACAAGCTCCGCGCCGTTCCACGTGGCGAGCGCGTCGCCGAGGTGCTCGCAGCCGCGATGACGACCTGGCTGTCGGAGTCGGATCACGATCCCGATCACCATCGACCGGAGATCGCTCTGACCGGGGACGCCCGGACCTTCACGATCGGCGGCATGATCGCGCTCGTGTCGACGTGGCAGATGGCCGACGCGCCCCCGAGCACGGCCGAGCAGGTGGCGACACTCCGGACCTTCGCCGCGGCGGCGGCAGCGGCTGGCGCCGACTGAACCGCGCGGACCCGGGTCCCGGCAGCCCGGCGGATCCCGCCCAGGCCAGCAGCCCGGGCGGGAGGCGCGTCAGCCGTCGTACGCGACGTAGTGCAGCTCGGCATCCCGCCGCTCGTCGTGGAGCTTCACGTAGGACTGCGCGATGACCGCCGGTTCAGCGTCCGGTCGCCCACCGCCGATCAGCGCGGTGATGGCGACGAACCCGACGTAGACACCCTTGTCAGCGAGAGCGGCATTGAGGTTGAGCGTCCAGTTCCGGAGCCCCGCCGCTGCGATGTTGACGTTCCCGCGGACCGGCGTCTGGGCGAGCGCACCGCCACCGGTGGTCACGAGGACCGTGCCGGCGCCCGCCGCGATCATGGCCGGCAGGACCTCTCCGACGGCCGCGATCGCGCCGCCGAGGTAGAAGTCGAGCTGTGGCTGCAGGTTCTCCATCGTCACGTCCACCGCGTCGACCGACTCCAGGGTCCGGTCAGCCGGGGAGAACTCGAGGACGTCGATCGGCCCGAGCGCTTCCCGGATCGATCGGAGGGCACTCCGGATAGTGTCGGGCTCGCTGACGTCGGCGGTGAAACCACGAGCCTGGATGCCCTCCGCGACGAGCTCACCCGCCAGGGAGTCCACGTTCGCCTGGCTGCGGGCCACGAGCGCGACGTCGAAGCCCTTCTGCCCGAAGGCCCGCGCGATCTCGAGACCCAGACCAGGGCCTGCGCCGATGATGGTGATGAGGGGCATGATGCGTCCTTCCGTGGCCCATTGCCGGGCCGTGCGAGCTGGTGCGGTAAGTTGAGGTCGTCCTCAAACCTCTGCAGCCTATGTTGAGGCTGACCTCAATTTCCTCCGGAGTCGCTGTGAGCACCGCACCCCGCCTGCGCCGAGACGCGCAGGCGAACGTCGAGAAGCTCCGCGCTGCCGCGATCGCGGTGTTCTCAAGTCGAGGGCTCTCTGCGCCACTGGAGGACATCGCGCGCGAGGCCGGGGTGAGCATCGGGACGCTCTACAACCGCATCGGATCGCGCGAAGACCTCATCGACGCCGTCGTGCCCGACATCGCGGGCGCGAAGCTCCGCACCCTGCGGGAACGGACACTGGCCCAGGACACCCCGCGTGCCCAGCTCGAGACCTTCATCGCCGAGATGATCGACCTGCAGCGAAGCGACCCGGCCATGAACGACGCGATGCTCCGGCGCTACCCCGACGCCGTGCTCCTCATCAACGCATGCGAACGATCCATGGCGCTTGGAGCGGAACTCGTCGCCAACGCACACAACGCCGGCGTGCTCGCCGAGGACTTCACCACCGAGGACCTGATGACCGTCCTGTGGATGGCCGGGATGGCCAGCCACGACCCTGCCGCTCCGGACGGATGGCGCCGTGTCGTCGACCGGAGCGTGTCCGCAGCCTGGACCGTCCAGGGCTGACGCCGCGACGCGCCTCGCCTCGCCTCTGCACCACCGGCAAGGCCGCTCTCGTATCGCTGCGCCGCAACGCAGGAACGATCCGCCTGTGGAGCCGATCGCCTACCGGGCGGTACTCGTCTGGACGAACAAGGAGAGGGCGAACACAAGCACTCCCAGTCCGAGCGGGGCAAGGATGACCAGGAACGGCGCCCCCGCTCCTTCGGCAGCGAGCATCATCGCGACCCAGAAGAACGTGACGATCCCCGTTCCCGCACTCACCGCCCCGAAAGTGATCGCAGTGCCCCATCGCGACGCGTCCGAAGACAACGGGACGACCAGCAGACTGCAGACGAGTGCTCCGACGATGCCCGGCACGATGCACGACCAGAACGCAGCGTCCGCCGAAGCCCACTGGTCAGGGCCTGATCCCGTCCAATGCACGGGCACTCGAGAAGGAGGGTCCGCCCATGCCAGGCGGAGAGCGATCACTGACGCTGGAGCAAGCCAGGCCACCAGCGCAGCCATGACAAGCGCAGCACTCACGCGCGACCGTGGCTTGACGACGCCAGAACTCGACACCCGTGCACGGTATCGCTGCCAGACGCGTCCGGTAGCCGATCGGCTACCGAACGGCTTGGAGCCACTCACTCAGTCGCATCCGGCTCGATGCTCTTGGTCGCGGATACGCTGCGGACCATGAGCAAGACGGGGGTGCGGTTGCTTTCGGAGTTGGGGCGGTTCAGTGACGAGCATCCTTGGTCGCACAACGATGCGTACGCGCCGTTCGTGCTCTGCACGCACGGCGGGTGGGCAGAGGGGCCGCGGTGCTCGATGTCGGGTGCGGGGCCGGCACACTGCTGAGGCGGCTCGCTCGGTCCGGAGGAACGGTCGTGGGCCTCGAACCAGAAGCCCGCGCGGCGGCAAAGGCACGGATGAACGTCAACGGCCTCCGCAACGTGACGGTACGCGAGAAACCCTTCGACGTCACCATCCGAGATGAGCCGCGTTATGACCTCATGACCTTCGTGGCGTCGCTTTACCATCTTCCGTTGGTGCCCGCCCTGGAAGCGGCGCGCTCGATGCTGTGGCCAGGCGGACGACTCGTCATCGTCGGCCTGGCCCGAGAGACGTCGAGAGACCTTCCGTGGTCCATCGCCTCGCTGCTCCTGAACGTCGGCGTCGGCGTGATTCTCCACCCTCGCCGCGCGGTGGAACCGCCGGAGAGCATGACGGCGCCGACGACGATGCCGCTGCTCACGTTCGAAGAGATTCACGCGGTCGCTTGCCAAGTACTCCCGGGCATCAAGATGCGACGTCCGCTGTTCTGGCGATACCGAGCGGTCTGGGCAGCCCCGCCCGTACGGTAATCGATCCATTGCCGGATGCCGCGACGCGGTACGTTGCGGTCGTGCAGATCGTCGAAGGCGTTTGTGTTTGGTGGAGCGACGACGACGGCTGGGGTGCCCTTCGTTCGAAGGCGCTCGAGTCCGACGTCTTCGTGCACTTCTCCGTCCTGGGTGGTCCCGGCTTCCTCTCACTGCGGCCCGGTCAGGGCGTGCGCTTCGAGGTGGAGCCCTACCTCGCCGGACAGGACGGCTACTTCTTCCGCGCGCACAACGTCACGCGCACCTGATCAGAAGCCGTTTGGCCGGTGGACTCAGCTGCTCGCAGCGAACGCGTGGTCAGTTCCCGCGACCGAAGTCGCTGCATCGCTGAGATCCCCATCCCCGCGCTGAACAGCGACACGTTGTGGGCGAAGGAGAGAAGTTGTGTGCGCGACGACACTTGTCGACGTGGGCTCCAGTCGGTCCGCCCTGAGGACCTTGAGTGGCATCGCGCCAGCAGCTCGTCCGCGAAGCCCGCCATTCAGGCAGTCCGCGCCCGAGCGAACAGGTCAGACAACGGAACCGACCACATTTCCCAAGCTCTCAGGACTCGCTGACGGCAGCGCAACATCGGATGCTCTTATGTCAGTTAAGCGCAGCACGAAGCTCACACGCTAAGGGACGTGAACGAGAGGGCAGCAGAAGCGGCTGAAAAGGCGAAGGTCGAGAATGAAGAGGTCCTCGAAGCCGCGCGATCAGGCCGACAGGATCGCAGCCTAGATGTCAAGCGAAGGCAAATAGCTCTCGCTTCGCCGAGCGGAGCCCTAATGAACCTTTCCTGTTAATCGTGTCATGGCTGAGAAAGACCAGTAGGATCTGGGCTGGCCGAATGCCTTCCGTGATTTGCGTTTTGCTTCAAATCATCGGCGAGCCTGCCAACGATTTTCTGAGCGTCTTCCAGCAGGTTCTCGTTGCTCTGCGGTACGTCAATAGGTTCTCGGCCTTCAAGGGCGCGTAGAGCGTTCACTAGACGCACGTGAGCTTTCCCCTGTTCCTCCAACGCCCAGATCTGACCGTCCTTCTCGTAAGGTGGCATCAGCAGCACCGAAGTGGTCAGCACGTACCGGTCGAACTCGGATTTTATGGTAGATGGGTAAACAAGACTAAAAGCGTTGGCCGCGAGTGCGAATGCCTCAGTAGCGGGCTTGATCTTGCCGCTCACCGCCGCGAGGAACTGCGCTGTGTTCCGTGGGAGGGCGAGCAGGGCCAGCTCTTTCAATCCGTCACCGGTCGACAGCAGGGACGCTCCAGCTTCGACGACCTCCTTCAGCTGCCGTTCCGCCCGGTCCCGATGGAACTTCGTCTTATCGTTCGCCCTCGTCAGCAGGTAAGAGAGGAACCCACCCAACAGGAGAAAGCATCCCGCCAGGACCGGGACGCCCCACCACGGAGCCGCAGACGGTTGGTTCGTCAGCTCGACGAAGAGGTGCGAAGGGCTCGGAGACGGGCCTATGGTCATGCTCGGCGTAGGAGTCGGGCTCACGGCGCGACTCTAGACCCTCGTCGGCGTGCTCCTTGTCAATCGATCTCGAAGTGCTTGCGAACTGCTTCCTCAAGCTCCGTGGCCATCTGGTGCAGCTGGTGCAGCTGGGACACGCCTCTCTGCGTCGTGACGACCTCGGTATGAGTCTTCAGGAATTTCGGCGCTGCGGATTCCAAACGCGAAGCGACGTCGCGGACGTCCGCCGGCGCAACGAGTTTGAGGGTAGCGATCTGGCGCATCAAAGCCTCGAAAGAATCGTCAAGCGCAGCAATCGACGCATCCCCGATTGGGGGCGGTGAAACGGGCTCGCCTGCTTGCATCTGACTGACGGCAGCATCGGCGAGTGTGCCGACGACCATATCATACTCCATACCGTCTTGAATGAACTGGCGGACCATCGTGACGACATTCGACGTGTAGCTCAAGAGATTTTCGTCCCATCGCGCGTGGCGCTCGCGCTTGGCGTGCCGATCGTCCTGGATACGATTGAAAAAGAACCCTAGCAGCGCACCAACGATCAGAAAGCAACCAGCCACGACCGGCACGCCCCACCAAGGCGCGGCCGGAGAGGCTATTGACTCGGGGACCGGACTGGGGCTTGCAATAGCCAGCAGAATCATCATCAATCAGAAATCCTTGGGTTCGCGCGGTCCGCCTCGGTGGACGTCGTAATGGTGGAGCGCTCAGGAGGAGCGCGGGCGGAACCGCCCGTGTTGCAACCTGAGGACAGGCGCTGCGTCAGTAATCTTGGTCCTGCCAATTCTCAAGTAATGCCTCGTCGTACTCTCCAGATTCCAACACGTATCGCTCACCGGGTAGGCCAGCCTCGGCGAGTTCCTCTTGATCCGATACCCGGAAGTTACAGACGGCACAGGCGAACTCATCGGGATGGAACCAAACCACAGGAAATGCCTGATAGACAGGCTTCCAGCCGTCTACGTCGCGCTCCACATCGACGTCAACTTCAACCTCGATGTCGGCCTCCCCCTGAAGGCGTCCCACATAATCGCAGGCTGGGCACTCCGAATCCACCCCGATGCGTCCGCTATCCGACGGGTCTAGCAATCGTCGGGCCGACTCCTTGCTCACCAAAGCACCCTCGTAACCGGTCCGCCCTAGCCGGGCCTCGAGCGCTGCGAGCTGAGCGAGCGCCTGTTCTCGGCGGAGTTTGACGCGTCCCTCAACCGTCTCACGACGTTTATTCATAAGCGCATCTACGAGACCCGCGTACGGTCCAAAGTGCTGTTCCTTCGTCAGCCCTACGTGGGGCAGTAGAACCGCAGTGGCTAGGAGACAATCCTGCAGAACACTCTCCACTCTGTCGGTGATCCCCACGTGCGCTGCGCCGTTGCGTACGTCAGCTATCAAAGATTGACGCGACTTCGGTATGGGCCAGTTGGGTATGAGCGACGCCAGTCGGCTCAAAACTCCCCCAAGGCCGACCGTGCGAGCGCTCGGATCTCGAAGATCTGGGCGGGACACGGACCGAAGTAATTGTTCCTCCGAAGGCGCTGACGGCATTACCAGCACAGGGTTCATATCCCATAGCGTTGCCTTGCCGAGTAGTTCAAGGCTCAGCGGCGCTATCATAGCCACATGCTCGAGGTCGTCGTTCGACCAAGCTTCGAGCGCATCTCTCATCCACCGCTTGGCCCCTTCTCGCAGTAGTTGCGCGGACGCCTTTCTCGGGTCGTCGACAGCGGTCGGCTTGGGATGCGCTTCTTCCGGTGATGCCACCCCGCAAGCATAAGACTTGGACGGGCGGCGGAGGGGGCGCGATTTCCGGATTGGCGTCCGCGGTGACTCGATGGGGATCGCGACTCCCCACCTCATGTGCTACTTTCTGACCAGTCCGTTGGATCAGGTCAGGGGCAGGGGTTTGGGGTTCGATTCCTCTCGTCGCCGGCGCGCTCGGTGTTTTCGCGGTTCTCATTGCAATGCGGTTTGTAAGTCTGATTACCTCACTGAAAGACAAGTCAGAAACCCGTCGAAATGAAATCCTGAAGGAGACACCCATGAACAAACACCTTTCGCACAAGATTCTCAGTACCACTTTTGAGACCGCGTGGGCGCTTGGCGTATCGGTGACAGCTGGGCTGCTGCTCTCGTCCTGATTCAACGGCCGAATGACTTGTATTGCCGGCCATCGGAGACCGTGATCGGTCTCAGTAAGGCTTCGTCGCTGAGCCGCCAGCAGGGCGCTCAAGGCTAACTGGGAGTGTTCCGCGACTCACTTCCTTGTCATCGTGCCCAGGAGGCGAACGACGTGAACCAGCAGCAGAAGGGCTATCGGGAGCTCCCCGTCGAGCGCTGGTCGAGGCAGATCGCTAGCCGCGAGCTCGGACTATCCGTCGACCGCTTCGAAAATGGCACTAGTAATGGCATGGTCGACGCCGTCATCAGGGCCCCGTTCGGCCTCATCCCGCTTGAGGTCGTGCAGGACGTAAACGTCCCAGAGCGGCGGCAGACCGAGGCATTCCAGGCGCACGGCGCACACTTACAGGTTCCCGGAATCGGGCACGGTTGGTACATGAGCATCCTGCACTCTGCTCGGGTCAAGACCGTGCGAGAGGTCCTCCCGGGGTTGCTGCGTCGTCTGGACGAAATTCTCGACGACCGGCCAGGGTGGGTTCTCTCGAAGTCGCAGGAGCTGTGGGGGGAGGAGGTTCCACGTCCGCTGCAACGCCTGGGCGTCCAGTTCATGGCACCGCTGTTCGACGAACGAGGACGAGATCTCATCGTCCTCGGCGGCGAAGGATGGAGCGGGACTGACGAGCCGGATCGACTCAACAGCTGGGTACTCGAGGTTCTCGAGCGTGAGGACGACGTCCCAAAGAAGATTCGCTCGTTCGCCGGCGGACACGGAGATGTGTTCATTTGGGCGACACTCGCCAGCGACCTAACTGTTACGGGACTTCTCACTGATCCAGACGTCGCGCTGATCCCGCGCCTCCTGCCGGATCGGGCCCCAGAGCTACCTCCGGGCGTTGACCGCGTGTGGGTGGCGTGCACGCTCGCGAGGCGAAGGGCCGTCGTTGCCGAAGGCGGCCGCTGGCGTTGGCTCGAATGGGTCGCGGACGTATCAATGGAGGACGAAGGCGAGCATTGAGACTTCATCGCCAGGCTTCGATCATTCAACTCGACGCTGGCTCGTCAAGCGTCCCGAAGCACTTCCCGCACTCCTACGCCACCGCCGGCATCAGCCGCTGACGCTCCACTTTTCGACTCCGGTGAACGTAGTAGAAGCTCTGCGGGATCGAGCTTGCCTCTAGCTCGTCTAGCGTTTGAGGTCGGGCATAGCGGGTGGCCTGATCAACAACCAAGGCGACGGCCTGAGTCGACGACGCGTAGTAGTCATCGAAATTAGTTTCGTCGATGATTCCCACCTCGCCGAAGGTGGCCCAGATGGACGCGGGCTTATCGATCACCGTCTCTTTGATGCTGAACTCGCCAACGACCCTCTGAACCGGAGCCGTTGCATAGATGAGCACCGTCGTGATGTCATCGGCAAGCTTCCGCTTCCGGAACTCGACAAGCTTCTCGCCGCTGAGGATCGCATCCGCATAGCGGGGGTGAATCGCCATGACCGCTACGCGCTCAGTTGCTGCAGTACCCATGCGCGCCCTTCGTCCGATGCTGCTCGCGTGATCGCCTGAGGGGCCCCGTTGAGCACTCGCATCTCGATGAGTTCATCGAGACTCCACGGCCCCTCAAGGAAGCGGTCCTGGCGGAACAGAACCGCGATCACGCCACTTTGACACATGCCGGCGACTTCTTCTGCGCTGTACACGGTACGTCGCCCAACGAACGAAAGGACCTCGGAGGGAACCGAGCTACGCAAGGTGCGTTCGACGACGCCGATCGCGCGCACTGCCCCGCTGCCCGGCTTGTCGCCAGCGGACTTGTAGAAGAGGAGCACCGCGCCCTGAGGGAGTGCTCGACGCTTCGAGTTGCTGAGGTACGCCTTCCGCAGTGCGTTGCCGAACGGGAGGAGCTCAGTGACGTCGAACAGAGCGGCTGCGTCCGCCTCCTCGGCGGGGCTGTCTGGGAAGAGCCCACCGTACCAGCGCGGCTGTATCGGCACGACGAAGACCTCACTTCGCGGAGCGATCGCTGGTGGCCCGTACTTCATGTGGTATGCGAGCGGATCGGTCGGCGCGTCCGGCTTAGGCTGCAGCGTCTTCTCGAACACCCACTCGTTCTCCCTATCGGGCAGCCGACCGGTTTCCTCGAACCCGAACGTTTCAAGGAAGCGAACGAGGAGTTGCTTCGCCTCATCCTTGATCACTGTGACGAACATGGCCTCGACACGCTTTGTCGCTGCCCAGCCGAGCACCGTCTTCAGGAGCAACTCTCCGAGCTTCTCGCCCTCAGCTCGTTCATCGACCTTAAAAGTCGAGATCTTCATCAGCTTCCGACCGGGCACGAGCGGGTGGTCATCGGAGAGCTTGACGATCGCGATCGCACGGTACCCGCCATCAGCATCCTCGACGGTCCACACACGACGATTCGGGTCGGGTGCGACCGTCGTGCGGATCCAGTGATCGAACTCGGCGTAGTCGCGTCGCAGGGAGTCGAAGATCGGCTCGTCGAGCCTGAGTTCGGCGGCCATCCGACGATGCACTTGCGGCGGCGCTGCCGGATCATCCGGGTACAGCGTGCGGAGAAGCGTTAGTGCTTCTGCAGGCCGAAGGACCTGCTCCTCGAGACCAGCCCGAGCAGCACGGCGAAGGAGCCGGCGGTCGTTCGTGACCAGGTGCGTTGCCGCCCCAGCAGCAGCGGCGGCAAGCAGTCGCAAATCTCGATGATCATTTAACCCATCGACGACAGTGCCAAACGCATCACGCAGATCGTCAGCGATCGGTGGCTCGCCGATCAACTCGTACTTCCGAAGCGCCCGGAGGTTCGCGGCACGGTGGCCTTCGTCCGCGGTTTCGCGGAGGTCGTCGTAGTTGGCCGGGTGAACGACGACGTGGTGGTTGTGCTCGCGGGCGAGGCGGAGCAGGTCCGCCAGGGCGGGACTCTGCTCGTCGTCGGAGCCTGCGTACGGTTCCAGCGCGATCACCGCGTTGGTGTCGAGTAGGAAGGTAAGGAGCGGCGGCGCAGCCATGATCGAAGCCCATTCGTGAGGTCGATCTGAAGCTAGTCGAACGCGAGCGTTCCTTGGGAAACCCGCGCGGGTGTCGGGATTGCTCTCTCCCCGCGTCTTCGGTCCGTCGTTACGTCGAGCGGACCCAGGGTGGCTTCAATGGAAGGAGTGCGAGCCAATCGATTGGCTCGCAGCGGTGCCCTGTCGGTGGTGGGAAAGCGGTGATGGCCCACCGCACCTGTCGCTCCGGCCGCCCAAGCTTAACGGCGAGGGCCTTCAGCGACAGCGCTCGGGACTGCTGCAGGTTTGGTTGACTCCTGAGAGGTAGGGGCATGGGCTCCTGCTGGAAGGATGTGCGCCATGGTGAAGGCGTATCCGGAAGAGTTCCGCCGCGATGTGATCGCGGTCGCCCGGAAGGGTGAGACGTCGGTGCGGCAGGTCGCGAAGGACTTCGGTGTGTCCGAGTCCTGCCTGGCCCGCTGGTTGCGTCTCGCGGACCGTGATGACGGCGTCCCTGCTGCTGCGTCGCCATCCGTGAAGGCGATTGAGCAGGCCGAGCTGCGGGACGCACAGAAACGGATCCGGCTGCTCGAGCAGGAAAACGAGATCCTCCGCCGGGCAGCGGCGTACTTCGCCCAGTCGCAACTCCCAAAATGATCTACCCGCTGGTCCTAGAACTCGCCGCCGATGGTGTCCCCGTCGCGGTGACCTGCCGGGTGCTGGGTTTCTCGAAGCAGGCCTTCTATCGGTGGCGCGCCGACCCGGTTTCTCAGCGGGACTGGGAGGACGCGCACCTGACCAACGCAGCGATCGATGCGCACCGGGACGATCCGACGTTCGGGTATCGGTTCATCGCCGACGACCTGATTGCGTCCGGTCATACGGTGTCGGAACGGCGAGTGTGGCGGTTGTGTTCGCAGCAGCGGCTCTGGTCACTGCACGCGAAGAAGCGCGGCCTGAATCGCAAGGCTGGGCCGCCGGTGCACGATGTTCGTGTCCGCCGTGCGTTCACCGCGCCAGACCTCGACAAGCTCTGGCTGACCGATATCACCGAGCACAACACGGCAGAGGGCAAGCTGTACCTCTGCGCGATCAAGGACGCGTGCTCGCGGCGGATCGTGGGCTATTCGAGCAGTGACCGGATGCGGTCCTCGCTTGCCGTCGCGGCTCTGCAGATGGCGATCTCCCGCCGGAGCCCGTCAGGGACGGTCATCCATTCGGATCGGGGCAGCCAGTTTCGTTCGAAGAAGTTCGTCCGGGCGCTATCGGACGCCAGGCTGCTCGGATCGATGGGGCGGGTCGGCGCGTGCGCGGACAACGCGGCGATGGAATCGTTCTTCGCGCTCCTGCAGAAGAACGTCCTCAACCGGAGACGCTGGGCGACCCGGGAAGAGCTCCGGCTCGCGATCATCACCTGGATCGAAGCGACCTACCACCGGAAACGGCGCCAACGTGGTCTGGGGAAGTTGACCCCGATCGAGTACGAGACGATCATCAACCCACAGGTCGCACTCGCGGCCTAATCGAACGAGTCAACCAAACCTGCAGCAGTCCCTCTGGTCGTCCTCGCCAGCATTGTGCGCCGCAACGTCGTCGTCGGTCAGGGCACGAAGGCGGACACGATCAGCGCCAGAATCTCTGCGTTTCCGCGCCATGTGCATGCACATCACGATCGTCCATCCGCGCCGACGGGTCAAGCGCGCGTCGTGTGACTGGTGTGCGACGTTCGCTGTGTCAGCATCAGGAGATGCGTGACCTTCTCGCTCGGATCTCCGACCTCTCCGGCTACGTCCTGAGCAACGGGCGGCGCCTGACCGGCGGCGAGCAGGGCGGCGCGCTGCTCGCGGAATCGCCGGTCGGGCCCGTGGTGGTGAAATTCCAGCCTGACCCGGAGAAGGCCGCTCGGGTGCTCGCAGCCGCTCGTGTCATGAAAGCGACGCAGGCGAAGTGGTCCGTCGCGGACTGGCTGGCAGTCGGGCCGCTCGGCGACGGCGCATTCCACGTCCAAGAGTTCGTCCAAGGCGCCATCCTCGACGTCTCCAAGAACGCCCAAGTCGACGCGGTGATCGGCGCGAACCGGCGACAGAAGGGCTTGGCGGTCGCGGGCGCGTACGACCATTCTGCCCAGATCGTCGCCGTCACGATGGACCGACATCCATGGTTCGGTGGCGTTGCACGTCGATCGCAAGCAGGAGCACGGGTAGCGGCGGATGCGCGCTCGCTCGTCGCGGTCGCGGGGACGGTCGAGCTCCCCAGTGACGACATCGTCCACGGCGACCTGAGCGCGTCGAACATCATCGTCACGCCGACCGGCGAATCTCGATTCGTCGATGCAGAGACGGTCGGACGTGGCCACCGAGCCCTCGATCTGGCTGACCTGTACCGGCAGTGCGTGATCAGTGGTCACGCGCCTGAGACCGTCTTCCGGCGTCTGACCGTAGCCGGCGTTTCGGCGTCCGGTTCAGCCGCATTCATCACCTTGATCGTCGGCGCATGCCTGAACAACCTCGCCTGGCATGCAGCGAATCGATCCTTGCCGCAGTTCGAGCACATGTGCTCGCGGGCTCAGCGCGTTTTCCATCGGGTCGAAGGTGACTGCGAAGCTGTCGAGCACTGCCCGTCGCAATAACCGATCAGCTACCGGACGCTGATCGGGCATGCGGGACTAGTCTCCCGGCATGCGAACGCGACGGCTCGAAGTGGACGATTGTGCTGACCTTGTGCCGCTTCTTGACCAGCTCGGATATCCCACGACGGAGGCGGCCCTGAGCCCGCGCATCGATCTTCTCCTGACGGATCCGCGGACGGGATGCTGGGTTGCTGATCGCGACGAACGAATAGTCGGCCTGGTCACGGGGTGCCTGAGCTGGCACGTCGAGTTCGACGGGCCGGCGGCCCGGCTGACAGCTCTCGTCGTCGACGAGAGCGTGCGCGGTCAAGGCGTCGCGCGCCTGCTCGTCAACGTGTTCGAGGACTGGGCCCGAGAGCAGGGGGCGCGCAGGGCATCGCTCAACTCAGGGGTGGAACGCGACGGAGCCCACGCGGCCTACGAGAAGCTCGGCTGGTCCATTACCGGAGTCCGCTTCAGCAAAGACCTGTCCGCACCTGAACGACAGGTTCCGTTGTCGATCCTCTAACGGCCGTTGAGGATTCGTTGGGCGACTGCGGCTAGCTCTTCACCCGGCAGAATCGGCTGCTCCGTCACGAACGGGAGCGGGTCCCATCCGAGGTACCACTCACGCATCCGATCCGGGCTGACCTCAGACGCCAGCGTACGTCCCGCATGCCGTCGCAGGGTCTCCTCAAACGTGAGGTTGAAGGCGTAGAAGCGAGCGTCGGTCGATGTGCTCGAAATGCGTTCCAGCATCGTTGCGTAGCGATCGGACTGGAAGATCCCTTCCAGGACGACGTCCTGACCGGCCGAGAGGCAGTGCTTCGCTGCGACTTCGAGAAGCGCCGCGTGCTCCATGCCGTCAGCGTGACCGGCGTCCTGGCGCTCCTTGTATATGGTCCGCCGGAAGTGATCTTGTCCGAACACCGCGGTGGGCCAGCCCAACTCCTGTTGCAGCTGCGCCGCCAGGGTCGACTTGCCAGAGCCAGAGGCGCCGCGGATCACGATGAGCACGACAGGCAGGATAAGACTTCGCCGACTGTCTGCCCTGGCTCGGCTGCCGATCGATCAGCGGTGACCGAGGCTGAACGCGTCCCATAAGCCGGTGCTCCAGTCGACTGACGAGTGCCCGAAGACGACGCCGACTCCTACCGCCCTGCGTCGAGACCAACTCTGTCTCACATGGGTGGTCCGCGAACTTTCGCAAATCACCCCCGCCTTACGGGCGCCTCGGGACCAACGAAGGCTCAGTCGCGCTGCGGTCGGCTCAACCCGTTCGCGCTGCCAAACAACGTGTCCATCTCCGTATTTCAGACACGTTGAGTGGCAGTCGGACAAGTTAGCTGGCGGACGACACTTGTCGTTCTACTGCGGCATGTCCACGAACCGCGAGAACATCCCGTGGAACGCCACCGTGATCGTGTCCGTCGGCCCGTTGCGGTGCTTCGCCACGATCAGGTCCGCCTCACCCTGACGCGGGTTGTCCTTCTCGTACGCCGACTCACGGTGCAGCAGGATCACCATGTCGGCGTCCTGCTCGATGGACCCGGACTCACGCAGGTCGGAGATCATCGGCTTCTTGTCGGCACGCTGCTCGGGCCCACGGTTCAGCTGGGACAGCGCGATCACGGGGACCTGGAGCTCCTTCGCCATGAGCTTCAGCGCACGCGAGAACTCCGAGACCTCTTGCTGGCGGCTCTCGACCTTCTTGCCCGAGGTCATCAGCTGCAGGTAGTCGATGACCACGAGCTTGAGGTTGTGCTGCTGCTTGAGTCGACGGCACTTGGCGCGGATCTCGACCAGCGTCATGTTGGGGGAGTCGTCGATGAAGAACGGGGCGTCGTTGATGCGTCCGCGGGTCTGCGCGATGGTGGTCCAGTCGCGCGAGTCCACGGTGCCCTTGCGCATGTTCTGCAGGGGCACGCTGGTCTCGGCGGAGAGCAGACGCATCGCGATCTCGGCGCGGCCCATCTCGAGCGAGAAGAACGCGGCGGTCTGGTCGTGCTTGACGGCAGCGGCACGGCACAGGTCGAGCGCGAGCGTCGACTTTCCCAGTGCGGGTCGCGCGGCGATGATGATGAGCTGCCCGGGGTGGAAGCCGTTGGTCAGGCCGTCGAGCTGCGCGAACCCGGTCGGCACGCCGGTCATCTGCCCGTCACGGCCCTTGGCGGCTTCGATCTCGTCGATGGCGGCCGAGATCGCCTCGGTCAGGGGGACGTAGTCCTCGGTCTGCACCCCGCCCGCGACGTTGTAGACCTCGGCCTGGGCGCTGTTGACCAGGTCGGTGACTTCACCCTCGGACGCGTAGCCCATCTGCACGATGCGGGTGCCGGCGTCGACGAGACGCCGCAGCACCGCCTTCTCGGCGACGATGGCGGCGTAGTACCCGGCGTTGGCCGCGGTCGGCACCATGCTCGTGACGCTGTGCAGGTACTCGGCGCCGCCGGCTCGGGACAGCAGACCGGTCTTGGTCAGTTCGTCCGTGACGGCGATGACGTCCGTGGGCTCACCGTGGGAGTACAGCGACAGGATGGCGTCGAAGATCACCTCGTGCTTGGGGATGTAGAAGTCCACCCCGCGAGCGGTCTCGATCACGTCGGCGACGGCGTCCTTCGACAGCAGCATGCCGCCGATGGTCGACTGCTCGGCCAGCAGGTCGTGCGGGGGAGTGCGCTCCATCCCACCGCGATCGCCGTAGCTCCCGCCACGCTCCGCGTAGTCCTGCGGCGCCGTGTCCAGGTGTGCGATCGACACGCGAGCTCCTTCAGTTCAGCGACCCGTCCGGACGACACCGGACCAGGCAGTTCTACCCCGTGCGACCGACATCCCCGAGTCGCTGGGCCAAGCTACGGGTACGAAGTTATCCCCAGCAAACGGCCCTGTGGACAACTCTGTGGAGAGACTGCGGAACACGCCGGGAACGTGTGTGAACAGCTGTGGACAGGCCTGTGGAAACAGGGGCCTGAGAACATACTTTCGACCGCTTGACCTGGGCTTTTCATTTCCACACTGTGTGTGGACAACCGGGCTTCAATGTGCGCTTGAAGGTTCCCGATTTGACGTTTCCACTGTGTGAAACGACTTGACAAACGACCTCGGGGTTCGAAGTCTCCCGGCTGGCTCACAGCCAACCGCGGAGCAGTCCGGACGGTAACCAGACAAGCCAGAACGGTGACAGACAGCATCCAGTAATCCAGCGGGAACGACGGAAGGCAGGCCTCCCGAATCGGGCACAGCACCCGCGACCCGGCGGGAACGACGGAAGGCGGGCCTCCTGTGTGGAGACCCGCCTTCCGACGGAACCGACGCTGTCGGACCGAAGCAGCCTTACTTGGCGGCGACGACCTTGAGCGAGATCACGGCAGTGATGTCCTCGCGCAGACGGACGGTGGCCTCGTGGTCACCGACGGTCTTGATGGTCGCGGGGACCTCGACCTTGCGCTTGTCGAGCGAGCCGACACCCTGAGCCTGCACGGCGTCTGCGACGTCGGCGGGACGGACGGAGCCGAACAGGCGACCGTCCTTGCCGGCCTTGACGGTCAGCTGGATGGTGGCGTTCTCGAGCTTCATCTTGAGGTCCTGTGCCTCTTCGATGGTGGCGAGCTCGCGCGCGGCACGGCCGGCGCGGATCGACTCGACCTGCTTCTCGCCGCCCTTGGACCACGCGACAGCGAAGCCCTGGGGAACGAGGTAGTTGCGGGCGTAGCCGTTCTTGACGTCGACGACGTCACCGGCGGAGCCGAGGCCGGAGACCTCGTGGGTGAGGATGAGCTTGGACATGGTGATCCTCCTGATCAGCGGCCGGAGCCGGCGTAGGGGAGGAGCGCCATCTCACGGGCGTTCTTCACGGCACGGGCAATGAGGCGCTGCTCCTGGACGGAGACGCCGGTGATGCGACGGGCGCGGATCTTCCCACGCTCCGAGATGAACTTGCGAAGGGTCGCGACGTCCTTGTAGTCGATGACGCCGACCTTGATCGCCTTCGCGGGGGCGGCGTTCTTGCCGCCCTTGCCGCGAGGCTTCCGGCGGTCGCCGGTGCTCTTTCCAGCCATGATTTTTCCTTAGGAGAAGAAGAAGTGTTGTGTCCGCGGACGGATCAGAACGGGGTCTCGTCGTCGTAGGTGCCACCGGGGGTCGACCACACGTCGTTCGACTGTGCTCCACCGCCCTGCTGCTGGCCACCCTGCGGGGACCACGGCTCGTCCGAGCGGCCGCCGCCGGAAGCGTTGCCGCCACCGCCGTTGCCACCGAAGTTGCCGCCGCCCGAACCACCGCCGACCTGGCCACGACCGCCGCCACTGCCACCCGCTGCACGGGTGATCTGGGCGGTCGCGTACCGGAGCGACGGGCCGATCTCGTCGACCTCGAGTTCGATGCTCGTACGCTGCTGGCCCTCACGGTCCTGGTACGAGCGCTGACGCAGACGGCCCTGCGCGATGACGCGCGAGCCCTTCGTCAGCGACCCCGCGACGTGCTCGGCGAACTCGCGCCACACGCTCGCACGGAGGAACAGCGCGTCGCCGTCCTTCCACTCGTTCGCCTGACGGTCGAACGTGCGAGGGGTGGACGCGATGGTGAAGTTCGCCACAGCGAGCCCGTTCTGCGTGTAGCGCAGCTCGGGGTCAGCAGTGAGGTTGCCCACCACCGTGATGACGGTTTCGCCGGCCATCGGTTACTCGGCGCTCGCGGTCGCGGCGGCCGGGGCAGCGGCAGCGTTGGCTGCCTTGCGAGCGGCACGGGCCTCGTCGCGCTGCTTCTGGGCGGCGACCTGCGCCATGCCCTCTTCAGCGCGCAGGACCTTCGTGCGGAGCACGGCCTCGGAGAGACCGAGCTGACGGTCGAGCTCCTTGGCGG
Source organism: Curtobacterium sp. MCLR17_007 (assembly GCF_003234655.2). Classification (NCBI taxonomy): domain Bacteria; kingdom Bacillati; phylum Actinomycetota; class Actinomycetes; order Micrococcales; family Microbacteriaceae; genus Curtobacterium; species Curtobacterium sp. MCLR17_007. Next base: position 3,696,573 of record NZ_CP126271.1, read on the forward strand.
CGTCGGCGGAGGACGTGAAGTTCACGACGGCGTAGAGGCCTTCGTTCTTCTTGGCGATCTCGTAAGCGAGACGACGACGGCCCCAGACGTCCACGTTGTCGACGGTGCCACCGTCGTTGCGGATCACGGCGAGGAACTTGTCCAGGCTGGGAGCGACGGTGCGCTCGTCGAGCTCGGGGTCGAGGATCGCCATCAGTTCGTACTTGTGCATGCGGAACCCACCTCCTTTGGTCTTGGCGGCTCCGGGCGGTTCCCGGAGCAGGAGGGTTGATGCATGTGCGCCGACACGCAGGTGCGGTCGGCACAACCCCGCAAGCCTAGCGGACAGCCTGGAGGCCCGCTACCGGTCCGGCAGATCGGTGTGCGGCGGTCAGGCGGTCGGCCCTGCGGTCAGGCGGTCGCGTCGCGCGCGGCCCACCACTCGCGCAGACGCTGCTCTGCCCGGTCGGGCCCGAGGGGGCCCTCGTCCATCCGCGCCTCGAGCAGGAACCGGTAGGCCTCGCCCACGGCGCGCCCCGGCGGGATGTCGAGGACCCGCATGATGTCGTCGCCGGTCAGGTCGGGGCGCAGGGAGTCGAGTTCCTCTTGGTCCGCCAGCACGCGGATGCGTTCCTCGAGGTCGTCGTACGCGAACGCCAGGCGGTCGGCCTTGCGCCGGTTGCGCGTCGTGACGTCCGACCGGGTCAGTTCGTGCAGCCGCTCGAGCTGGGGTCCGGCGTCGCGGACGTACCGGCGCACGGCGGAGTCGGTCCAGGCGCCGTCGGTGTACCCGAAGAAGCGCAGGTGCAGCTCGATCAGCCGGGCGACGGCCGCGATCGTGTCGTTGTCGAAGCGCAGGGCCCGCAGCCGCTTCTTCGCGAGCTTCGACCCGACCAGGTCGTGGTGGTGGAAGCTCACGGCGCCGCCGGGCTCGAGCTTGCGGGTCGCCGGCTTGCCGATGTCGTGCAGGAGCGCAGCGAGCCGCAGCACGGTGTCGGGGGCGTCGCCCGCGTGCCGCTCGTGCTCGTACCCGATCGCCTGGGTCAGGACGGTGAGCGAGTGCTCGTACACGTCCTTGTGGTGGTGGTGCTCGTCGATCTCCAGGCACATCGCGGGAAGCTCCGGCAGGAACCGCTCGGCCAGGCCGGTGTCGACGAGCAGCCGGAGTCCGGGGACGGGATCGTCCGTGTTGAGCAGCTTGACGAGCTCGTCGCGCACGCGTTCGGCGGAGACGATGTCGATCGAGTCGACGAGCTCCTGCATCGCGAGGCGCACCTCGTCGGACACGGTGAACCCGAGCTGCGCGGTGAAGCGCGCCGCACGCATCATCCGCAGCGGGTCGTCGCGGAAGGACACGGTCGCGGTCTGCGGCGTGCGGAGTCGACCCGCGAGCAGGTCCTCGACGCCACCGTGCACGTCCACGAGCTCACGGTCGGGCAGCCGGAGGGCCATCGCGTTGACGGTGAAGTCACGACGCAGCAGGTCGTCCTCGATGGTGTCGCCGAACGCCACCTCGGGCTTGCGGGTCGCACCGTCGTAGACGTCGCTGCGGTACGTCGTGATCTCGACCTGTTCACCCTGCACCCGGGCGGCGATGGTGCCGAACTGCCGGCCGACGTCCCAGGTGGCACTCGCGATCGGCTCGACGATCGCGAGGACGTCGTCGGGACGGGCGTCCGTCGTGAAGTCGAGGTCGGTCACCGGGCGTCCGAGGAACGCGTCGCGCACCGGACCGCCGACGAGCGCGAGCTCGTGCCCGGCCTCGGCGAACGCGCGGGCGAGCGCCGCGACGGGCGCGGTGGCGGCGAGTGCGTCGAGTCGTTCGACGGCCTGGGCAACGGACTGCATGACGTCGTCGATCATCCCAGATCGACGCCGCCGGTTGTCCACCACCTCCGCGCGCACGCCGGGCTCTCATGGTCCGGCCTCATACACTCGTCCGAGGTCCGAACCGATCCCGGGCCGTCCTCGTATGCGCATCCTCCGATCCACGCTCGCCGCCGCCGCGTCCGCCCTGGTCGCCCTCGGCCTCGTCGTCACGCCCGCGTCGGTCACGGCAGCGCAGGCGACGACCGCCCCGACGACGTCCACGCACGTCGCACGACCGGTCGCGGCGCAGGCGGGCAAGGCCTCCATCGAGATCGTGCCGGCAGACCGAGGTGTGCTGCAGCCGGACCAGGACCTCACGCTCTCGGTGACGGTCACGAACGACACCGACACCGAGCTGCCGGCCGGCACCGCCGAGCTCGACATCTTCCGGCAGTACGCGGGGACTCGGGACGTCATCAGCGACTGGCTCGCCGACACCAGCACAACGGGTTACTTCGGCGCCCCGATGGGCTCGGTGGACGTCCCGGCCGTGCCGGCGCATAGATCGGTCACCCTCGACGACGTCCGGGTCGTCCCCGGCAACCTCGGGCTGTCCGGGTACTCCTCGTTCGGTGCGCGGCGCATCGCGGCCGACTACCGCGCCGGGTCGACGACGGCCGTGGCACGCTCGGCGGTCACCTGGTACCCGAACTACGAGCAGACGCCCGTCGGGGTCTCCGTGGCGATGCCGATCACGATGCCGGCCGGTTCCGGCGGGCTCGTCAGCGCGAAGGACCTGGCCGCGGCGACGGCGCTCGACGGCACCCTGACGGCACAGCTCGACGCCGCCCAGGACCACAACGTCGCGCTCGGCATCGACCCCCGGATCATCGCGTCGATCCGCATCCTCGGCGAGAACGCCCCCTCGTCGGCGACGGCCTGGCTGCAGCGGCTCGAGGGCATGCGCAACGAGACCTTCGCGCTGCCGTACGCCGACGCCGACGTCACGGGGCTGCGCCAGGCGGGGGCATCGGGCATCCTCGGTCCGATCTCCCTCGACCAGCTCGTGAAGCCCGACGACTTCCCCGGTGCGTCCACCCCGGCCCCCACCCCGACCGGCAGTGCGACCGCGACCGCGGACCCGTCCGCGAGTGCCAGCGCCACCGCGACCGCCGACCCGAACGGCACGACCGGCACCGCGCCGGACGACCAACCGACCACCATCCCCACGACGGCACAGCTCCTCGACTTCCCGTACACGATGTCGTCGATCGCGTGGCCCGCCGAGGGCACCGTGGCGACGGACGACCTCAGCGCGCTGACCGATGCCGGCACCACGGCGACGATCGTCGCCAGCGGGAACACCTCCGCCGGTGCGGACACGACGATCACCGCCTCGGAGAAGATCGACGACCACCGGGTGCTCGTGTCGGACCAGGGCATGTCCGACCTGCTCCACGACGCCGCGACCGCGACGACGCAGCGTGCCTGGTCGAGCGCGATGAGCGAACTGACCGCGACGCTCGCCACCGCGTCGCGCCAGGGCGGCACCACCGGTCCGGTGCTGCTCACCCTCGGCCGCGCCTGGCCGACCGACTCGACCCGCCTGCAGCAAGCCCTCGACGCACTCGAGAACACCCCGTGGGTGTCCCCGGCCGACCTCTCCACGACGGCCGCCGTGACGCCAGGGTCCGTCTCGCTCAGCAGCTCGTCGGACAGCGACGGTCGTCTCGACCAGCTGCGTCGCCTGGTCGAGGCCTCGAAGGACCTCACCGACTTCGCCTCGGCCATCACGACCCCGACCGACCTCACCGCCCCGGCACGTGTCGCCGACCTGGCCGCGGCCTCGAACTCCTGGCGCAGCGACGACGAGGGGTTCGTGCAGGCCGTCGACACCCGGGTGACGAGGGTCGCGAAGGACGTCTCGAGCGTGGGGATCCTCGACGGCAGCAGCATCACCCTGCTCGGTGACCGGTCCTCGCTGCCGATCTCGGTGCGCAACCGCTCGGCGTACCCGGTCACGGTCTTCCTGACGGTCCAGCCGTCGAACTCGTTCCTGCGCATCGAGAAGAACGCGGTCGAGGTGACGGTCCAGCCCGACTCGTCCAGCCGGGTCACCTTCCCGGTGCAGTCCGTCGCGAACGGCAAGGTCGAGCTCACCATGTCGCTCACCAGCGCGACGGGCGTCCGCATCGCCGACCCGGCCACGGTCGAGATCAACGTGCAGGCGCAGTGGGAGACGTTCATCACGGCGGCGGCGGCGATCGCCGTGGTGTTGATCTTCGGGCTCGGGATCTACCGCAACGTCCGTCGGCGCCTGCGTCGTCGCCGGAACGGCGAGCCGGCCGAGGTCGACGAGGACCCCAACCGCCTGTACCAGGAGCCGTCGGACGACGACCGCGCCGAGGGAGAGGACCACCCTGCCGGGTCGGCCACCGCGATGGCGACCGCCGGTTCCAGCACCCCGCTCGCCGCCGCCGAGGGGGCCGACCGTCTCGACGACGCGATCGCCCGTGCCGGAGCCGGGCCGGTCCTCCCGTCCGACCGCGCGCACGACGTGAGCGCCCCCCAGGAGCCCACCATCAGCACCACCCAGCCCGACCCGACCGTCCCCGCGGAGCCCGCGCAGCGCAGCCTCGGGCGGGCCAGTGCCATGCTCGCCGCGGGCACGATGATCTCCCGCGTGCTCGGGTTCGCCAAGACCTTCGTGCTGGCCTACGCGATCGGCAACTCGGGGTCCCGGGCCGCCGACGCGTTCGCGATCTCGAACCAGCTGCCGAACAACATCTACGCGCTCATCGCGGGCGGCCTGCTGTCCGCGGTGCTCATCCCGCAGATCGTCCGCTCCATGAAGCAGAACAGCGACGGCGGGACCGCTTACGTCAACAAGATCGTGACGCTGGCCGGATCGGTCTTCGTGCTCATCGCCATCGTCGCGACGGTGCTCGCGCCGGTCCTCGTGCGCATCTACAGCCAGAGCGCCGGCGACGGCGGCAAGGGCTTCACGCCCGCGCAGACCGACCTGGCGATCGCGTTCGCCTTCTGGTGCCTGCCCCAGATCCTGTTCTACGCGATGTACTCGCTGCTGGGAGAGGTGCTCAACGCCAAGCAGGTGTTTGGGCCGTTCACCTGGGCGCCCCTGATCAACAACGTGATCGCGATCGCCGGGCTCATCGTCTTCATCGCCATGTTCGGCGGTCGCGACGTCAACTCCGCAGCCGCAGCGTGGACGCCGCTGAAGATCGCCGTGCTCGCCGGCAGTGCGTCGTTCGGCGTCCTGGCACAGGCGGCGTTCCTGCCGCTGTTCTGGCGTCGAGCGGGTCTGTCGTTCACGCCGGACTTCCGCTGGCGGGGTGTCGGCCTCAAGGCGACCGGCACCGCAGCCGGGTGGCTGTTCGGCATGATCCTCGTGACGCAGCTCGCCGGGGTGGTGCAGGCCCGCGTCGCGTCCCTCGCCCAGGGCGCCGGCAACGCGACCCTCGCGACCAGCTGGCTGCTCTTCATGCTCCCGCACTCGATCATCACGGTGTCGATCGCCACCGCGTACTTCACGCGGATGAGCCACGACGCCGAGCGGGGCGACCTGGCGGCGGTCCGACGCAACCTGTCGCTGTCGCTGCGGATCGTCGGGCTGTTCACCGTCTTCGCGTCCGTGGCCCTGGTCGTGATGTCGACGTCGTTCGCCCGCGTCTGGGAGAACACGTTCTGGCTGACCCAGTCGATGGCCTGGGTGCTCGTCGCCTACATGCCCGGTCTGGTGCTGTTCAGCATGCTCTTCATCATCCAGCGCGTGTTCTGGGCGCTGCACGACCACCGCACCCCGTTCCTCATGCAGATCGTGCAGTCCGGGCTGTTCGTCATCGGAGCCCTCGCGGTCGCGGCGTTCCCGGCACAGCACATCGGTGTCGGCATCGCGGTGTGCACCACCTTGGCGGGCACGGCCCAGACCATCGTCGCGCTCGTCGTCGTGCGGAAGCGCCTGGCGGGCATCGACGGCCCGAACGTCACCCGCTCGCACGTGCAGTTCGTCATCGCCGCGCTCATCGCCGGCGTGGTCGGGGTCCTCGTCGCCAACTTCTTCGGTGCCTTCTCGGCCGACGGCTTCGCGATGTCCGACGTGACCAGCGCACTCATCACGCTCGTGCTGACCGGCGCCGTCATGGTCGTCGTCTACTTCGGGGCGTTGGTCGTCGCAAAGAACGGCGAGATCGCGAACGCCGTGACGCTGGTGCGGTCCCGACTCGGGCGCTGACCCCGGCGCCAGACGCACGGGGAGCGCGCTCCCGGGTGCCTCGGAATGCGTCGCCGGTAGGATGCGTTGACCCGGTCAGAAGCAACGGAAGGGCACTGAAGGCATGCGCCAGCTCATCATCATCGGTTCCGGCCCGGCCGGGTTCACCGCCGGCATCTACGCCGCACGGGCCCAGCTCAAGCCACTCATCGTCGCGTCCAGCGTCGAGACGGGCGGCGAGCTCACCAAGACCACCGAGGTCGAGAACTTCCCGGGTTTCCCCGAGGGGATCCAGGGCCCGGACCTCATGATCAAGATGCAGGAACAGGCCGAGCGCTTCGGCGCCGAGGTCCTGTACGACGACGCCGTCTCGGTCGAGCTCACCGGCGACGTCAAGAAGGTCACGGTCGGCTCCGGCGAGACGTACGAGGCCCTCGCGGTCATCTACGCCACCGGCTCGGCCTACCGCCAGCTCGGCCTCCCCGACGAAGAGCGCCTGTCCGGCCACGGCGTCTCGTGGTGCGCGACCTGCGACGGCTTCTTCTTCCGCCAGAAGAACATCGCGGTCGTCGGCGGTGGCGACTCCGCCATGGAAGAAGCCACGTTCCTCACGCGGTTCGCCGACAAGGTCACGGTCATCCACCGCAAGGACACGCTGCGCGCGTCGAAGATCATGCAGGACCGCGCGGCGAACGACCCGAAGATCGAGTTCGCCTGGAACAAGGAAGTCGTCGGCATCTCCGGCGAGTCCGCGGTCGAGGGCGTCACGCTCAAGGACACCGTCACCGGTGAGACTTCGGAGCTCGCACTCGACGGCCTGTTCATCGCGATCGGCAACGACCCGCGTGTGCACCTCGTTCACCAGCAGCTGCAGCTCGCGCCCGAGGGCACCATCGCCGTCGAGGGCCGTACCTCGCGCGCCGTCGGCGTCGCCGGGGTCTTCGTGGCGGGCGACGTCCTCGACCACACCTACCGTCAGGCCATCACGGCCGCTGGTTCCGGTGCCGTCGCGGCGCTCGACGCGGAGAAGTTCCTCGCCGACCTCGACGACGACCTGACCAGCAAGGCCGAGGGCGACGCCCCGGTCGAGCCCGTCACCATCTCGGCCTAGGGAATGGTCCGGCGCCCAGCGCCGTTCCACCCAACGCACGACTTCTCGAAGGAGCACACATGTCCAACGCCAAGGCAGTCACCGACGCCACCTTCTCGGACGAGGTCCTGAAGTCCGACAAGACGATCCTCGTCGACTTCTGGGCAGAGTGGTGTGGCCCGTGCCGCGCCGTCTCGCCGATCCTCGACCAGATCGCCGAAGAGCACGCCGGCAAGATCGAGATCGTCAAGCTCAACGTCGACGACAACCCGCAGTCGGCGATGAACTACCAGATCACGTCGATCCCGGCGATGAAGGTCTTCAAGGGCGGCGAGGTCGTCAAGACCGTCATCGGCGCCAAGCCGAAGCCCGCTCTCGAGGCCGACCTCGCCGAGTTCCTGGCGTAGCAACCCCCAGCACGTCCCGGACGCCCCGTCCTCCACGCACCGGAGGGCGGGGCGTTCGCCTGTGTCCGACAGGTCCACTCGTTCAGGATCGGCCCGCGACACACACCCCGGGTTCGCGGACTCCATGTCGTACTGTGGCGGGACGCCTCTGAACGGAGAACTCGATGACGAACGGCAACAGCCTCGACCCCTGGTACGACTCCTACGCCCAGCGCACCGCCGGGCTGAGCGCCTCCGAGGTCCGGGCCCTGTTCGCCGTCGCCTCCCGCCCCGAGGTCGTCTCACTCGCCGGCGGCATGCCGTTCGTCTCCGCGCTGCCCCGTGAACTCGTGACGGGGTCGATCGACCGTGTGATGACCGAAGACGCGGCGATGGCGCTGCAGTACGGCGGTGGCCAGGGCCTCCGGCAGCTCCGTGAGCACATCGTCGACGTGATGTCGCTCGAGGGCATCCGCGCCAGCGCCGAGGACGTCGTCGTCACGACGGGGTCGCAGCATGCGCTCGACCTCGTGACGCGGCTGTTCATCGACCCGGGTGACGTCGTGCTGGCCGAGTCGCCGTCCTACGTCGGTGCCATCGGCGTGTTCCGGTCCTACCAGGCCGAGACCGTCCACGTGGCGACCGACGAGCACGGTCTGGTCCCCGAGGCCCTGCGCGAGACGATCGGCCGTCTGCGGGCCGCTGACAAGCGCATGAAGTTCCTGTACACGATCCCGAACTTCCACAACCCGGCCGGCGTCACGATGAGCCGCGAGCGGCGCATCGAGGTCCTCGACATCTGCCGGTCGAACAACATCCTCGTGCTCGAGGACAACCCGTACGGGCTCCTGTGGTTCGACGAGCCCGCACCGCAGGCGATCCGCTCGATCGACGACGAGGGCGTGGTCTACCTCGGCTCCTTCTCGAAGACCCTCGCGCCGGGGTTCCGCGTCGGCTGGGCCCTCGCTCCGCATGCCATCCGCGAGAAGCTCGTCCTGGCGAACGAGTCCGCGGTCCTCGCCCCCAACTCCTTCGGGCAGTACGTCGTCAACGCGTACCTCGACGCCGCGGACTGGAAGGGCCAGATCGACACCTTCCGCGGCATCTACGCCGAGCGCCGCGACGCGATGTTCCAGGCACTCGGGGAGTTCCTGCCCGACCTGACCTGGACCCGACCGAACGGTGGGTTCTTCGTCTGGCTGACCCTGCCGGAGTCGCTCAACTCGAAGGGCATGCTCCCCCGCGCGGTCAAGGAACTGGTGGCGTACACACCGGGTACCGCGTTCTACGCCGACGGCCGGGGCGCGCAGCACATCCGTCTGTCGTTCTGCTACCCGACCGCCGAGCAGATCCGCGTCGGCGTCAAGCGGCTCGCGAACGTCGTCAACGACGAACTCGAGCTCATCGAGACGTTCGGGTCAGCAACCCGGCCGAACGCCGTCGTCCAACAGACCTCATCGGTCAGTGCGCCGCCGCCGAACATCTCCTGACCAGCACTTTCCGTCTCACCGCGCAGTACCGGAGGTCTCTCGCATGGCCGAGCTCACCCGTCGTCACGTCGTCGTCGTCGCGGGAGGCATCTCCCACGAGCGCGACGTCTCGCTCCGGTCCGGCCGACGCGTTGCCGACTCCCTGACCGGCTACGGCTGGCAGGTCGACCTCCGTGACGCGGACGCATCGCTCCTGCCCGCGCTGCGCGAGTCCCGTCCTGACGTGGTCTGGCCCGCCCTGCACGGGGCCTCCGGAGAGGACGGCGCGCTGCGCGGCATCCTGGAGGCCGTGGACATCCCGTTCGTCGGCTCACGGTCCACCTCGGCCCGGTTGGCATGGGACAAGCCCACGGCGTCCGCACTGGTCGCCAGGGCCGGCGTTCGGACCCCGCGCTCAGTGACGCTCTCGCACGAAGTGTTCCGGGAACTCGGTGCTGTCGGTGTCCTCGAGGCGATCGCCGCTGACCACCCCGTCCCACTCGCGGTGAAGCCAGCGCGCGGCGGCAGCGCACAGGGCGTCACCCTGGTCGAGGACACGAACGACCTCCCACGAGCCATGGTGACCGCGTACACGTACTGCGATGACGTCGTCGTCGAGCAGCTCATCCGAGGAACCGAGGTCGCCGTCGGGATCATCGACACGGGGGACCGGCCGGTTGCCCTCGCCCCGGTCGAGATCGTCCCGCGGAACGGCTTCTACGGGTTCGAGGCCCGCTACAACGCGGGGGAGACCACGTTCTACACGCCGGCGCGTCTCTCCGACGAGCACACGGCCGCCACCGCTGCCGCTGCCATCGCGGCGCACCGTGCCCTGGGGCTCCGCCACGTGTCGCGCGTTGACATGATCATCGACGGCGCGGGTACGCCATGGTTCCTCGAGGCCAACGTCCTGCCGGGCCTGACGGAGACCTCCCTGGTGCCGCAGGCACTCTCAGCGTCCGGGTTCGACCTGGGCTGGACCTACGCCGAGCTCGCGGAGCAGGCCATCCGGGACCACAACGCGTAGGTTCCACGTGGAACATCCGCCCGCGATGTTCCACGCTGCGTCGATGCAAGGCGCGAGCCAGCCCACTGGTTCCACGTGGAACATGCAGAGGTCCGCCGCACCGCGACCGTGGTCAAGCGACGCCGAAGACCGCAAGGCCTCACCGTTCTTGGCGTCGCGCTACTTGCAGTGCAGTGACACCGAGCGGGACCAACGCAGCCACGGCCACCACGCAGTAGCGCAATCTGAAGTCCACCCCGCCACCCTCGGGCGCCGTGATGACGACAACGAAGCCCACCACCACGGCCACGACAGATCCGGTCAACGCCGCAGCACCCAGCATCACGGCGATGAAGCTGCCGAGACCTCGGTGTCCTGGCACTCCCCGATGTTCCACGTGGAACAACGCGAATCGTCGCTCAGCCCGCGAAGTCCTCGGCGCCGAGCTCACTGAGGATCCGGTTGAGATCAGCAGCGTTCGCGAAGTCGATCGTGACACGGCCCTTGCGCGCACCCATGGCGATCTGCACGCGGGTGTTCAGCCGGTCACCGAGTCGTTCAGCGACGTCGACGAAGTGGGCGTCCCGCTTGGTCGGCTGCGGCGCCGCCTTCTTCGGCGTGCCCTGCGTCATCTGCTGCGCGGCGGCCTCCGCCTGGCGCACGGAGAGGTCTTCGTTCACGATCTTCTCGGCGAGGTACTCCATCGCCTGTGCGTCCGGTGCTGCGAGGATCGCGCGAGCATGACCAGCCGACAGCACTCCTGCTGCGACACGACGCTGCACGGGGGAGGGAAGCCGCAGCAGACGGATCGTGTTGGTGATCTGCGGGCGGGACCGGCCCAGCCGCTGCCCGAGCTGCTCCTGCGTGATCCCGAAGTCCGCGAGCAGCTGCTGGTATGCGGACGCTTCTTCCAGCGGGTTGAGCTGAGCACGATGCAGATTCTCGAGCAGCGCATCTCGGAGCATGGCATCATCAGGGGTTTCCTTGACGATGGCGGGAATCGTCGCGAGTCCCAGCTCCTTCGTCGCGCGGAGGCGTCGTTCCCCCATGATCAGCTCGTACTGCGGCTGCGTCCCCGTGGCACCCTCGATCGGCCGGACCACGATGGGCTGCAGCAGCCCGATCTCACGGATGGAGTGCACGAGTTCCTGCAGTTCCTCTTCGCGGAACTCCTTGCGGGGCTGCTGTGCGTTCGGGACGATGTCGAGCGGATTGAGGTTCGCCAGACGCGCACCGGGGACGGCCAGCAGGTCCTCGGCGGTGTTTCCCTCGGTCGCCGGCGCCGACGCGGGCGATCCACCCGTGGGGAAGAACACGTCGACGGGACGATCCTGCTGCGCCGGCGTCGTCGGGATCAGGGCGCCGATCCCTCGGCCGAGTCCGGTCCGCTTGGGTGCCATCAGTGCTTCGCTCCTCGTGCTGCGATCTCGGCGGCGGCCTCCAGGTAGGAGAGCGAACCGCTGGAATTGACGTCGTACGCCACGACACTCTGACCGTAGCTCGGTGCTTCGCTGACGCGCACGGACCGCGGGATCATGGCCTTGAGGACCTGGTCACCGAAGTGTTCGCGGACGTCGTTCGCCACCTGGTTGGCCAGGTTGGTCCGACCGTCGTACATCGTCAGCAGGATCGTCGACACCCGCAGGTGCGGGTTCAGGTGCCGCTCGATGAGCTCGATGTTGCGCAGCAGCTGACTGAGCCCCTCGAGCGCGTAGTACTCGCACTGGATCGGGATCAGGACTTCCTGCGCCGCCACGAAGGCGTTGATCGTCAGCAGGCCGAGCGACGGCGGGCAGTCGATGAACACGTAGTGGTACGGCTCGTCCAACGACGACAGGTACTGATCCAGCGCTGTGCGGAGCCGCTGTTCGCGGGCAACGAGCGAAACGAGCTCGATCTCAGCACCGGCGAGGTGGATCGTCGCCGGTACGCACCAGAGCGTGTCTGACTCGGGGGAGCGCTGCACCGTGTCCGCGATCGGCGCCTCGTCGACGATCACGTCGTAGATGCTCGCGACGTCCGCCTGGTGGTTGACCCCGAGCGCGGTCGAGGCGTTACCCTGCGGATCTAGGTCGATCACCAGCACCCGAGCGCCGCCGTGGGCGAGAGCCGCGGCGAGGTTGACCGTCGTGGTGGTCTTGCCCACGCCGCCCTTCTGGTTCGACACCGTGATGACACGGGTCGCATCCGGCAACGGGAACTGCTGCGTGGCGATCGCCCGCCGTCGCCGAGTGAGGTCAGCGATCTCGCGAGCGAGCGGTGTCGACGCGTCGTAGTCGGTCGATGAACTCAACGAGTGCCTCTTCCCCGGTTCGATGTTTCACGTGGAACGCGGGGCGCTCCGCCCGATCGAACGACCGATCTCAGCGCCGCGCGGCGTCAGTCAACTGTAGCCCGAAACACCCGGGTGGTCTCCTCGACCACACCGGCTCCGAGCTCGAGCACCTCGACGTCGGACAGGCGCTTCCGCAGGATCACCTTGCGGGCCGCTGCGACCTCCGCATCGACCCGGGCTCCCTTCATCAGGATGAGTTGCCCACCGGACCGCACGAGCGGCACCGTGATCGGGATCAGCTTCGAGAGTGCGCTCACGGCGCGAGCCGTCACCTGGTCGAGGACGAGGTCATCGGACACGTCTTCAGCACGCGCGCGGAGGACCAACACGTTGTCGAGACCCAGCCGAGTCGCCTCGGCGGTGAGCCATTCCACGCGACGCTCCATCGGTTCGATGAGCGTGAACGTGACGTCCGGACGGGCGATCGCCAGCACCAGGCCAGGCAACCCGGCACCGGACCCGACGTCGCCGACGTGCCCGTCGGCCTCCAGGAGGGGTGCCAACAGCGCGGAGTTGAGGATGTGTCGTGTCCAGAGGCGCGGCAGCTCGAGGGGTCCGATCAGCCCGAGTTCCTCGCCCCGTCGTGCGAGCTCGTTCGTGAACGACCGTGCCACCTCGAGACGATCCCCGAACAGCGTCGCCGCAGCGCTCGGCTCGTCTTCGAGCACGGGCTGTGGGGCAGTGCCGTCAGACGACCGCGCAGCATCCTCGGACAGTGGGGTGACCCCGTCGGTCATCGGGTGATGACCGTGTGACGGTCGCGACCCTCGCCCTCGGACTCCGATCGGAAGCCCTTCTCGGCGACCAGGTCGTGCACGAGCTTGCGCTCGTACGACGACATCGGCGGCAGCGCCGCGGTGGGAGAACCAGCCTCGATGCGCTCGACGGCGGTGTCCACCAGCCGCTGCAGCTCCGACGCACGAGCGTCACGTGAGCCACCCACGTCCAGGATGAGCCGGCTGAACTCGCCGGTCTCGGCCTGGACGGCGATGCGAGTGAGTTCCTGCAGCGCGGAGACGGTGTCGGGCTTCGCCAGGACGCGCAGGCTGTTGCCCTCGTCCGTCACGGACAGGTACACACGACCCGCGCGCTCCTCGATCTCGATGTCGCCGTCGAGGTCGCAGATGTCGAGCAGTTCTTCGATGTAGTCCGCCGCGATGTCCGCTTCGTCGCGAGCGTCCTCGTTCGGTTCCTGCTCCGTGTCGACCGTGGCCGCGGTGTCCTGCTCGGTCACTTGCTCTTCCCGTTCTTCTTCGAGCGCTGCTTGCCGACGGGCTGCTGACGCTGTGTCGTGATGCGCACGGCTTCCATCTCGGCCGCTCCGGCACCGGCGCCGGCCTCGGCGAGGACACCGGCCGGGACGCCGCGACGCTGTGCCTTCTTCGCGAGACGGGCCTCACGGGCAAGGGCTGCCTCGGAGCCGGGCGTGGGCATGCTGCGGATGACGAAGTACTGCTGCGCCATCGTCCAGAGGTTCGAGGCGAGCCAGTAGAACATGACGCCGAGGGGGAACGACAGACCCGAGATCACGAAGATCAGGGGGAGCACGTACAGCATCATCTTCTGCTGGCGGTACATCGGAGACTCCTTGGTCTCCGGCGACATGTTCTTGGCGACGAGCTGCAGCTGCGTGACGAACTGCGACGCCGTCATCACGACGATCATGAAGCCCGCGATGACCCGGACTTCCCATCCGGAGGCGTTCGTGAACGTCTCGTGCAGGGGCGCACCGAAGAGCGAGGCGTTGCCGAACGACGCGGCGAGGTCGTTCGTGAGCAGGCCGATGCCGGTCTTGTTGATCTGCGCCTCGTGCAGCACCGAGTACAGCGAGAAGAAGATCGGCATCTGCAGCAGCAGCGGCAGGCAGGAGCTGAGCGGGTTGGTCCCGGTCTCCTTGTACAGCGCCATGGTCTCGCGGCTCATGGCCTCACGCGAGAACTGGTCCTTCTTGCCCTTGTACTTGTCCTGGATCTTCTTCAGCTGCGGCGCCACCTCGAGCATGCGGCGCTGCGACTTGATCTGGCGCACGAAGATCGGGATCAGCGCGGCGCGGACCACGAAGGTCAGGAAGATGATGGACAGCACCCAGGTGATGCCGGCACTCGGGTCCATGCCGAGGTTCTCGAAGACCCAGTGGAAGCCGACGAGGATGGCCGAGACCACCCACTTGAGGGGCCAGAGGATCGTTCCGATGAGGTCCATGAGGACGGTCACGCCTTTCGAGTGCGCTGGGGGAGCAGCATCGGTCGGACCGAGCTGACCGGGGACTGCGATTGCTGCGGCACCGGAGCCAGGACGAACCCGAACCGGTTGACGAGGTAGGGCCGACGACGATCAGGGACGTCGTCGATGCCGCCGGCAGCCCAGGGGTTGCAGCGGCCGATGCGCCATGCGCCCATGGCGGTCCCGCGTACGACGCCGTACTGCTGGATCGCTTCGAGCGCGTAGCGCGAGCACGAGGGATGGTACCGACAGACGTTGCCGTACAGGGGTGAGATGACGGCACGGTAGGCCCGGAGCACGACGACGCAGGCGTTGCGCGGGAGCAACGCCACGGTCCACAGGACACGCTTCAGGAGCGTCCGGTTCATGCTGCCTTCTCCACACCGCGCGCGAACGATCGCGAGACGTCTTCGAGCAGGGTAGGCCATGTGGCCTGCGGAGCGGCTGGCAGTGCGCGGACCACCACGTCGAAGCCCGCGGGGTGCGTCTGCAGGAGCTCGTGCGCGATGGCCTTGAGACGCCGCCGGACCAGGTTGCGGGTGACCGCGTTGCCGACCGTCTTCGCCACGATGAACCCGAACCGCGTCGGACCTGACGCATCCGTGGACCGTCGGACCACGGACACCACGACGTTGCCGGTCGCGCTGCGACGCCCACGCCGGACCGTCATCCGGTAGTCGTCGCCCCGGACGATGCGGTTCGCACGCGCGATCACGCGGTCACCACGATCGGTTCCGGCACACGGCACACCGAAGCGCCGCGCGGCAGGACGAGTGGTCCAGCCGACGCGGCGCCGGGAACAGCAGTGAACGGACCCAGCAGGATCAGATCACGCAGAGAGCTCGGTGCGACCCTTGGCGCGGCGTGCGGCCAGGATGCTGCGGCCCGCGCGGGTGCGCATGCGGAGACGGAAGCCGTGCTTCTTGGCGCGACGGCGGTTGTTCGGCTGGAAGGTGCGCTTGCTCATGATCTTCTCCATACGGCCGCTCGAGGCGGGCCGTCACGAATGAGGTGGGTTGACGCAGGTGGGCGCGACCAAGGGGCCGCAGTCAACTGGACAACGGTACGTGACCGAGTGCGCCGAGGTCAAACCCCGGAGCACGTCCGAGGCCGTGCATCCGCCGGGAACAGCGGGGAGCGAGCGTTCTCCACACTGGGGACAACTTCCGTTCGGTGCGACCCGCTCCGGTCCTTTACAGTGGTGTGATCGAACCGCCCTGCGGCCCGGTACGACGGGGAAGCACCACTCCCGGATCGACCCGGGCGGCCGTGGCCGCGACTGTGGACAACCCTGTGGGCAAGTCACGCCCGTGATCCCGCCCGACGGAACGACGGCGTCGACGAAGTCGCCTCGGTCCGCACACGGATCCGCGCGCTCGATGCAGCACGACGAGTACCCGACGACACGACACCTGGAGACGAGCGCGAC